>NZ_AEJB01000617.1 GCF_000331005.1 Streptomyces turgidiscabies Car8 | reverse complement strand
GGGGCGCGCAGGAACCAGTAGGACAGGACCGGGACGACCGTGAGGGAGACCAGGAGCGACGCCAGCAGGGCCGCCGTGACCGTCAGGCTGAACGCGCCGAACAGCTGGCCGACCATACCGCCGACCAGGCCGATCGGCAGGAAGACGGCGACCGTCGTGAGCGTCGAGGACGTGACCGCGCCCGCTACCTCCCGGACGGCCTTGAGGATCGCCTCCTGGCGCTCCTCGCCGTAGCCGCCAGAGGATGGGACGGGTAGGGGCGGCGGGGGCGAAAGCACCCTCGCGACCTCGAACATGCGCCCACCACCGGATAGCCTCCGCCCATGGCAAACGGGCAGTGGTACCCACCGGAGTGGCCGGACCTCATCCGCGGGCTCGCCGAAGGCACCCTCACCCCGGTCACCCCCAAGCGCGCGGCCACCGTCATGCTCCTGAAGGACACCGACACCGGCCCCGTCGTCCACATGCTGCGCAGACGCGCCTCCATGGCCTTCGCCGGGGGCGCGTACGCGTATCCGGGCGGCGGGGTCGACCCGCGCGACGACGACCACCTGATCCGCTGGGCGGGCCCCACGCGCGCGTGGTGGGCGTCCCGGCTGGGCCTGGGCACCGACGAGACGTCCGCGCAGGCGGTCGTATGCGCCGCCGTACGGGAGACGTACGAGGAGGCGGGCGTCCTGCTCGCGGGCCCGGCGGCCGATTCCGTGGTCGGCGACACCACGGGCGACGACTGGGAGGCGGACCGCGCGGCCCTGGTCGCCCGGGAACTGTCCTTCGCCGAGTTCCTGGACCGCCGTGGACTGGTGCTCCGCTCGGACCTCCTCGGGGCGTGGGCCCGCTGGATCACCCCGGAGTTCGAGTCCCGCCGCTACGACACGTGGTTCTTCGTCGCCGCGCTCCCGCAGGGCCAGCGCACCCGCAACGCCTCCACGGAGGCGGACCGCACGGTGTGGATCGAACCGGCCACCGCGGCGGCCTCGTACGACAAGGGTGAGCTGCTGATGCTGCCGCCCACGATCGCGACCCTGCGAGCGCTGGCACCGTACGGCAGCGTGTCCGGGGCCCTCGCCGGGGCCCTGGAGTGCGACCTGGAACCTGTCCTGGCCAGGGCCAGCCTGGAGGACGGTGAGATCGTGCTCGCCTGGCCGGGCCACGAGGAGTTCACCAAGCACATCCCGCTCGCGGGACCCTCCGCATGACCGCGCTACCACCAACCCCACCCTCACCCCCAGCCGCGAACACGCACACACACCCCACCCACCCCCTGGCAGGTGCCCCCGCATGACCGAAGCCGCCGCTCTCCCCGGCCAGCCGCGCGGCGGGGTTCTCTCGGGCCCCGCGACCGCGCGCGCGGTCAACGTCCTCGCGCCCAACGCCTCCGCGATGACGCTCGACGGGACGAACACCTGGATCGTCTCGGAGCCCGATTCCGAACTGGCCGTCGTCGTCGACCCGGGGCCCCTGGACGACGTACACCTCAGGCATGTCGTCGACACCGCGCGGAAGGCCGGCAAGCGGGTCGCGCTGACCCTGCTCACGCACGGGCATCCGGACCACGCGGAGGGCGCCGGGCGCTTCGCCGAACTGACGGGGACGCGTGTGCGGGCGCTCGATCCGGCGCTGCGGCTGGGGGACGAGGGACTCGGCCACGGGGACGTCGTGACCGTTGGCGGGCTGGAGCTGAGGGTCGTACCGACGCCGGGGCACACATCGGACTCGCTGTGCTTCCATCTCCCGGCCGATCGGGCCGTCCTGACGGGTGACACCGTCCTGGGGCGCGGAACGACCTTGGTGGCCCATCCTGACGGCCGCCTGGGGGACTATCTGGACTCCCTGCGGCGGCTCAGGTCCCTGACGGTGGACGACGGCGTGCACATCGTCCTGCCGGGCCACGGTCCCGTCCTGGACGACGCGCAGGGGGCCGTCGAGTTCTACCTCGCCCACCGAGCCAGCCGGCTCGCCCAGGTCGAGACGGCGGTCGAGAACGGCTACACCGGCTCCGCGGAGGTCGTCGCCCACGTGTACGCGGACGTGGACCGCTCCCTGTGGCCGGCCGCCGAACTGTCCGTACGGGCCCAGCTGGAGTACCTGCGCGAGCACGGCCTCATCTAGTCACTCAGCCCCTCGGTCACTCAGTCGACGGCCGCTGTCAGCCGGGCCTGGGCGCCTTGACGCCGTGCACGCGCGCGTACTCCGCACTCAGCCACACACCCAGCTCTTCGACGTGCGAACAGAGGAACGACCGCAGGACAGCCGGATCGTCCGTCGGCCGGAGTCCCAGCGCCGCCGCCTCCCTCATGCGCGGGCCCCACTCCGGGTAGTACGCGGCGAACGCCTCGGCCATCTCGTGCAGGTCGCTCGTCCAGCCCTCCCAGCGAGGCATCACGAGCGTGAAGCCGGTACGCACCAGGCGGCGGGAAATGACGCGCACGCGTGCGCGTACCGCCCCCGGAGGAGCTCCCGAGGCGGTCGCCTCGGCGATCAGGCGCCGCCAGCGGGGGAGACACGGGGCCAGGTCGCCGTTGGTCTCGCGGGCGAGGAGCGAGTCGGGGCGGTAGCGGGGCAGGTGCCGGGCGAGGTCCTCGCCGTGGAGGGGTGTGCAGAGGCAGGCCACGAACCAGCCCAGGTCGTGTCTCTCCAGGTCGCTCAGCACTTGGGCCCGGGAGACCAGCAGGGTGCCGGAGCCGTCGATCTGCCCGAACTCGTTGTCGAGCGCCGAGTCCAGTGCACGGGCGGCCGCCCGGTCCGTCTCCGTGGGCTCCTCGCGCAGTGCGAGCAGCAGGTCCAGGTCGCTGTGGCCCACGCGCGCGGTGCCGCGTGGGATCGACCCGTAGACGTACGCGCTGTGCAGCCGTGTCCCGAAGACGTCGACGACCCGGTCGCGGGCCGCATCGACGACGGGCCGGAAGGCGGGCGGCACGCGCGCGAGGGAGCCCTCACGGAGGATGAACCCCTCCCGGTCCAGCCCCGGACGCGGTGCCGCCCCGTACGCGTCCGTCTCTTCCGTCACGCCCGTCGACGTCCGTCGCTTTCGTCACTTCCAGCGGAACACGCGCACGCGCCGGGTCTCGCTCACCGCGTGGCACACCACGGCGAGACGGTCGTCCCAGGCGGCGTACCGGGCCCGGTAGCTGAAGCCGGGCAGTCTGCGCTCCGCGACGACCCGGCCGTCGGTGGGGTCGAGGACGGTCACCCGGCTGCCGTAGCCGTTGCCCACCATGAGGTACCCGCGGTGGGCCAGCGGATGGAGCGTACGGCCGTGATCGGTGCGCCATTCCCAGAGCTGCTCGCCGGTCGGGACGGAGTAGGCGCGCAGGACCGTGTCGGCGCTCTTCTCGTCGTCGGCGGGGTCGTCCGGTTCGAGTCCGACGGCGAGCGTGTCTCCGACGACGGCGACGACGGGCCCGAAGTCCTTGTATCCGGCCGGAAGTTCGACGTACCACTCCCCGTCCTCGCGCACCACGTACAGCCGGGGGCGGGACCGCTTGCCGCGGTTACGGACGGACAGGACGGGCGGGTCGGTCGCCAGGACGGAGAAGGAGCCGCCCCAGTGGTCCGGGAGCGACCGTTCCCACTGGACGGCGCCTGTGCGCGCGTCGAGACAGCGCACGAACGGAGGCGCGCCCGCCTTCCCGCCACGGACCGTTGCTATCCGGCCGCCGCCGATCGCCACGTCGCGCGCGTGGTCGGCGCCGACGTACCCCAGCCGGTCCTTCGGCTGCTCGCGTGACCAGGCCACGGCTCCGGAGCCGAGGTCGAGGGCGGTGAGGCGGACGTGCTGGGCGTGAGCGTCGCCGTCGTCGTGGTGCAGTACGACGCCCAGACCGTCCTCGGCGTCCTCGGTCACCCGGACGATCACGTCCTGGCCGGGCGGCTGCCAGCTCCAGAGAGGCTCACCGGTCGCCGGTGCGTACGCGGTGACGTGGTCGAAGCGGGCCAGGGCCACTGCCTGGTCCGTCGCCCACAGGCCCAGCGGCTCGCCCAGGTCCTGCTGTTCGAACTCGGACTGCCACAGTGTCTGCGCCTCCGGGTCCCGGCGGAAGAGGCGCAGTCTGCGTTTCGCGGGCTCCGGTGCGGCCTCCCAGACCGACTCGGGCGCTCTGTCCTGGTGCATCCCACTCACCCCTTGGTTCCGTGCTTCCGTGCGACACGTCTCGTCACCGCGTGGCCCCCGCCCCGGTGAACCCGTTGAACCCGTCGAATGCGAGAGGGACCCCGCCATGCGGCAGGGCCCCTCTCGTACGTACGGACGGCTCCCGGCTAGCGCGAACGCTTCGCCAGCCGCTCCACGTCCAGCAGGATCACGGCCCGCGCCTCCAGGCGCAGCCAGCCGCGGCCCGCGAAGTCGGCGAGCGCCTTGTTGACCGTCTCGCGGGAGGCGCCGACGAGCTGTGCCAGCTCCTCCTGCGTCAGGTCGTGCACCACGTGGATGCCCTCCTCCGACTGCACGCCGAAGCGGCGCGAGAGGTCGAGCAGGGCGCGCGCGACACGGCCCGGCACGTCGGAGAAGACCAGGTCGGACATCTGGTCGTTGGTCTTGCGCAGGCGCCGGGCGACTGCGCGCAGAAGCGCGGCGGCCACCTCGGGGCGGGCGTTCAGCCAGGGCTGGAGGTCGCCGTGGCCGAGGCCGAGCAGTTTGACCTCGGTCAGTGCGGTGGCCGTGGCGGTGCGGGGGCCCGGGTCGAACAGCGACAGCTCGCCGATCAGCTCACCGGGGCCGAGGACGGCCAGCATGTTCTCGCGCCCGTCCGGGGACGTGCGGTGAAGCTTGACCTTGCCCTCGGTGACCACGTAAAGCCGGTCACCCGGGTCGCCCTCGTGAAAAAGGGCGTCACCGCGCGCGAGGGTCACCTCACTCATGGAGGCGCGGAGCTCCGCGGCCTGCTCGTCATCGAGCGCCGCGAAGAGCGGGGCGCGCCGCAGAACGTCGTCCACGAGTTCTCTCCTTGTCGACCTGCTCAGGGGATCTTGCTCCCCGGTTAACGGGGACCGTGTTCCCCATCTTGCCGGGCGGTCCAAACAGTGTGATCTGTCACAAGGATGCCGTACGGGTGTCCCCACCAGTGTGGCAGGGGGCCAATTGGGCGCCGATCTTCAGGGTCCGGGGCGGATGTCAGTGCCGGGCTCTAGGCTGGCCGGGTGTCCAAATCGCCGGTGGGAGCACAGGCCGAGGGGGCTGAGCGGGTGGCCGCAGAGTGCGATTCCGCTGTGGGCGAACAGGGTACGGGTGGGGGCCGGAATGCGTAGAAAGCGGCAGAGGTGATGTCGGTGGAGAAAGCCGCCAAGAAGGTGACCGGGGCGACCGAGGTGGCTGGAACGGCACCCGAGGGGGCCCTGGAAGAGGGGTCCGCGGGATCGGTGCGGAAGGCCGCGCCGGCTAAGAAGGCCGAGCCGACGAAAAGAGCCGCGACGGCGGCTGCGAAGAAGGCCGCGCCGGCCAAGAGGGCCGCGTCCGCCGCTGCGAAGAAGGCCTCCTCCGTGAAGCCGCCCCGCGACGAGTCACGCACCGCTCTCGTCCGGCGTGCTCGCCGGATCGACCGTGAGCTCGCCGAGGTCTATCCGTACGCCCACCCCGAGCTGGACTTCGAGAACTCCTTCCAACTCCTCGTCGCCACGGTCCTGTCGGCCCAGACCACCGACCTGCGGGTCAACCAGACGACCCCGGCCCTCTTCGCCAAGTACCCCACCCCCGAGGACCTGGCCGTCGCCAACCCCGAGGAGGTCGAGGAGATCCTGCGCCCGACCGGGTTCTTCCGGGCCAAGACCAGGTCCGTCATAGGGCTGTCGAAGGCCCTGGCGGAGGAGTTCGGCGGCGAGGTCCCCGGCCGGCTCGAAGACCTCGTCAAACTCCCCGGTGTGGGCCGTAAGACCGCCTTCGTCGTGCTCGGCAACGCCTTCGGGCGCCCCGGTATCACCGTGGACACGCACTTCCAGCGGCTCGTGCACCGCTGGAGGTGGACGGCGGAGAAGGACCCGGACAAGATCGAGGCCGCTGTCGGCGCGCTCTTCCCCAAGAGCGACTGGACGATGCTGTCGCATCACGTGATCTTCCACGGCCGCCGTATCTGTCACGCCCGCAAGCCCGCCTGCGGCGCCTGCCCGCTCGCCCCGCTCTGCCCGGCGTACGGGGAGGGCGAGACGGACCCGGAGAAGGCCCAGAAGCTCCTGAAGTACGAGAAGGGCGGCTTCCCCGGCCAGCGGCTGAACCCGCCGCAGGCGTACCTCGACGCGGGCGGCATCCCGGCACCGCCGCTGGGGGCCGGATGAGGCCCGCGGTGACGCCTGGGAGCCGGGTGCCATCGACGGAACCAACGGGGCGGCCGCAGGCGTTGAAAGCAGCAGAACGGGGGTGGCGGTGACGCGCGCGAGCAACACACAAGGCGGCGAGGCGACGCTCAGCAAGGTGGGCCTGCCCGGCTGGCTCGATCCGGTGGTGCACGCCGTCGAGACGGTCGAGCCGCTCCAGCTGAGCCGCTTCCTGCCGCCCGAGGACGGCGCGGGCCGCCAGTCCGCCGTACTGATCCTCTTCGGGGAGGGCGACAGAAAGACCGGAGACGGCGGTGACGGCGTCATCGGTAGTGGCGTCGGAGGGGAGGGCGAAGTAGCCCCCGAACTGCTGCTCATGGAGCGGGCCAGTTCGCTGCGCTCCCACGCCGGTCAGCCGTCCTTCCCCGGCGGCGCCCTCGATCCCGAGGACGGCGATCCGCAGGGCGACGGGCCGTTGCGGGCCGCGTTGCGCGAGGCCGAGGAGGAGACCGGGCTCGACCCGGCCGGCGTTCAGCTCTTCGGCGTACTGCCCAAGCTCTACATCCCGGTGAGCGGCTTCGTCGTCACGCCCGTGCTGGGCTGGTGGCGCGAGCCGACGCCGGTGGGGGTCGTCGACCCGAACGAGACGGCCCGGGTCTTCACGGTCCCCGTGGCGGATCTCACGGATCCGGCCAACCGTGCGACCGCCGTACACCCAAGTGGCCACAAGGGTCCGGCATTTCTGGTCGAATCGGCCCTCGTGTGGGGCTTCACGGCCGGGATCATCGACCGGCTGCTGCACTACTCGGGCTGGGAGCGCCCCTGGGACAGGAACAAGCAGGTCCCGCTCGACTGGCGCGCGTGACAGGGTGGCCCTCGTGAACGTGCTGGACATCTTGTTGCTGGTCGCCGCTGTGTGGTTCGCGATCGTGGGCTACCGCCAGGGCTTCGTCGTCGGCATCCTGTCGGTGATCGGCTTCCTCGGCGGCGGTCTCGTCGCCGTCTATCTGCTGCCCGTCGTCTGGGACGGCGTGACCGACGAGGCCGAGGTGAACACGACCGCCGCCGTCGTCGCGGTCGTCATCGTGATCGTCTGCGCCTCCGTCGGCCAGGCCCTGACCACTCACCTCGGCAACAAACTGCGCCGGTTCATCACCTGGTCGCCCGCCCGCGCCCTCGACGCGACCGGCGGGGCCCTCGTCAACGTCGTCGCCATGCTTCTGGTCGCCTGGCTGATCGGCGCCGCCCTCGCGCAGACCACCATGCCCACGGTGGGCAAGGAGGTCCGCGGCTCCAAGGTGCTGGCCGGGGTGCAGGAGGTGCTGCCCTCCGATGCCGACACCTGGTTCAAGGACTTCACCTCGGTCCTCGCGCAGAACGGCTTCCCGCAGGTCTTCAGCCCGTTCTCCGACGAGCCCATCAAGGACGTCGACCCGCCCGACCCCGCGCTCGCCAACAGCGCGGTCGCCGTCAACGCCCAGCGTTCCATCGTCAAGGTCATGGGCACCGCCCAGAGCTGCGGCAAGGTCCTGGAAGGCACCGGCTTCGTCTTCGGCCGGCGGCGCGTGATGACCAACGCGCACGTGGTCGGCGGCGTCGACGAGCCCACCGTCCAGATAGGCGGCGAGGGCAGGAAGTACGACGCGACGGTCGTCCTCTACGACTGGGAGCGCGACATCGCCGTCCTCGACGTACCCGATCTGCGAGCGCCCGCGCTGCAGTTCTCGACCGAGGACGCGAACAGCGGAAAGAGCGCGATCGTCGCCGGTTTCCCGGAGAACGGGGCGTACGACGTCCGTCCCGCGCGCGTGCGTGGTCGCATCACGGCCAGCGGCCCGGACATCTACCACCGCGGCACGGTCCGCCGCGATGTCTACTCCCTGTACGCGACCGTCCGCCAGGGCAACTCCGGCGGCCCGCTGCTCACGCCTGACGGCAAGGTGTACGGCGTGGTCTTCGCGAAGTCCCTCGACGACCCGGACACCGGTTACGCGCTCACGGCGGACGAGATCCAGAAGGACATCGCCCAGGGGCGCACCGCCAACCAGCAGGTGGACAGCGACAGCTGCGCGCTCTGAGCCCGGTACGGGGGTACGGGGTTCAGGGACGGGGGTGGCGCAGGCGCACCGAGACCCAACGGGCCCGGCGGCGCAGGATGCGCGGGATTCCCACCCTCAGGTCGGTCCCCGCGAGGTGCGGGGAACCTCCTTGGTGGAAGCTCAGGCCATGACCCGAGCGGCGATTGCGTGGTGCGTCACTGTAGTCGTGCGTCCAGCCCATACCTCGACGTCTGCCCCTGCCCCAAGGTCGATAACCGCCCCACGGGCCCCGAATTGGCCTATGCGCCGGGCAATTGGCCGTTCGTAGTACAGCTGTTCCCGTCCCCGGATACCGGCCGTACCGACACGGTCACGGGTCGGGTCCTGACGCCGATCACCGGTCCGGCCATCGACCTGCTCACCGGTCCGGTTCGGGGTCCTTCAACCAGTTCACCAGTTCCGTAGAGAAGGCGACCGGATCCTCCTCGTGCGGGAAGTGTCCCAGGCCGTCGAACAGGCGCCAGCGGTACGGCGCTTCGACGTACTCTCCGGAGCCGGCCGCGCTGCGTGTGCGCAGCACCGGATCGAGTGAACCGTGCAGATGCAGTGTCGGCACCCGCACCGGCCGCTTCATGCGCCGGTTGAACTGGATGCCGTCCGGACGGGCCATCGAGCGGACCATCCAGCGGTACGGCTCGATCGCGCAGTGCGCGGTGGACGGGATGCACATGGCCGCGCGGTACGCCTCCACCGCCTCGTCGTCCGGCAGTCTCGGCCCCGACCAGTCCCGGATCAGCCGCCCGACGAGCGCCCCGTCGTCCGCGACGAGCTGCCGCTCCGGGAGCCAGGGCCGCTGGAACCCCCAGATGTAGGAGCCGGCGGCCGTCTGCCTGACGTCGGAGAGCATCGCCGAGCGCCAGCGCCGGGGGTGGGGCATCGAGGACACCACGAGCCGGCGGACCAGCTTGGGGCGCATCACCGCGGCCGTCCACGCCAGGTATCCGCCCAGGTCGTGCCCGACCAGCGCGGCATCGGGCTCGCCCAGGGACCGTACGACGCCGGTGATGTCGAGGGCGAGGTTCGCGGGGTCGTAACCCCGGGGCGTACGGTCGCTGCCGCCCACACCCCGCAGGTCCATGGCGACGGCCCGGAAACCGGCGTCGGCGAGGGCCGCCAGCTGGTGCCGCCATGTCCACCAGAACTGCGGGAACCCGTGCACGAGCATGACCAGCGGCCCGTCACCCAGCTCGGCGATGTGGAACCGGGCGCCGTTCGCGGCGACGTCCCGGTGGATCACCTCGCGCCCGCCGGGAAGGTCGAGCCGTACGGCCGAGGCGGGCTGGGGTGATGCGGGTTGCGCCGGGGGTGTGGCGGGGTCCGTCATGAGGACGAGCGTGCCACAACCTCGACCGCGTCACTCACCGGGGCGGGCCGGGGGTGCGGCTTGGCCTTCTGGAGGACGCCCGCCGTCTCCTTCATGGACGCGGCGACCTTCTGCGGGCCCTTGCTCTTCTTGGCCTTCTTCGCGAAGACGACGCCGACCAGCACCAGGAGAAGGGCGATCAGGACGTTCGCGGCGAACGACAGCAGGAAGCAGACCGCGAGATTCCAGTCGCTCCAGGTCCGAATGGCGTACGCCAGCGCGAAGTTGAGCATCGGCAGGGAGAACAGCAGTACGGTGCCGGCCACCGTGAACGCACCGCCGCTTGTCGCGCCGCGCTTCACATCCTGCTTGAGCTGGGCTTTCGCCAGTGCGATCTCGTCGTGCACCAGCGCGGACATCTCGGTCGTCGCCGAGGCGAACAACTGGCCGATGCTGCGTTCGGCGCCGACCGGGCTGCCGTCGGGTGCGCTCATCGAGATCTCCCTGTTGTTTTGGTCATCTTGGTCTTTTACTCAACTGTCCGAACGTACGCGCCTGGCGTACGCACCTGACAACGTGTCTGACGTCCGCGTGTCCGACGTCTACGTGTCAGATCATGCCGGACCGTCACCCTCGTCGCCCGCCCCGCCCACCACTTCGGCAAGCCGGTCCCGTTCGGCGGCCTCCAGTTCGGCGGCCCTGAGCCCGGCGATACGCCGGTGTTCTGCCGCCTTCCCCTCGTAGATGTCGGCCATGCGCAGGTGGTACGCCGGATCGTGCTCCTCGTAGATGTCGGGGATGCCGTCGAGGTCGTCGTCACGCTCCTCCGCCTCGCACAGCCTGCGGTACCTGGCGTTCCGTACCTTCAGCAGTACGGTCGCGGCGAGCGTGGCGATGAGTGAGCCGGTCAGGACGGCGGCCTTGACCCCGTCGGTGAGCGCGGGATCGCCGTCGAACGCGAGTTCGCCGATCAGCAGTGAGACGGTGAACCCGATGCCGGCGAGCGAGGCGACGGCGAAGACGTCGGCCCAGGCGAGGTCGTCGCTGAGCGAGGCTCGGGTGAAACGTGCCGTCAGCCAGGTCCCGCCGAAGATCCCGACCGTCTTCCCGACGACGAGCCCGAGCACGACCCCGAGCGTCTCGGGCTGCGTGAACACGTCCCCCAGCACTCCGCCGGACACCGAGACACCCGCGCTGAACAGGGCGAACAACGGCACGGCGAGACCGGCCGACAGGGGCCGCACCAGATGTTCGACCTGCTCGCCGGGCGAACACTCCTCCCCGTCCTCGGTGCGGGTCGTGCACCGCAGCATCAGGCCCATCGAGACACCGGCGATGGTGGCGTGGATGCCGCTGTTGTACATCAGCCCCCAGATGACGAGCGCGAGCGGGACGTACACGTACCAGCCGCGTACGCCCTTGCGCAGCAGCACCCAGAAGACGGCGAGGCCGACGAGCGCGCCGCCGAGCGCGGCGAAGTTCAGCCCGTCGGTGAAGAAGACCGCGATGATCAGGATGGCGAAGAGGTCGTCGACGACGGCGAGCGTGAGCAGGAACGCGCGCAGGGCACTCGGCAGGGACGTACCGATGACGGCGAGCACGGCGAGCGCGAAGGCGATGTCGGTGGCCGTCGGCACGGCCCAGCCGGCGAGCGAACCGCCGCCGGTGACGTTGGTGAGGGCGTAGACGAGCGCGGGTACGGCCATTCCGCACAGGGCGGCGACGACGGGCAGCGCGGCGGCCCTCGGGTCGCGCAGATCCCCGGCGACGAGTTCGCGCTTGAGTTCGATACCGGCGACGAAGAAGAAGATCGCGAGCAGTCCGTCGGCGGCCCAGTGCTGGAGGGAGAGGTCGAGCCCGAGGGCGGCGGGCCCCACATGCAGGTCGAGGACTGCCTCGTAGGTGTCCTTGATCGGGCTGTTCGCCCAGATCAGCGCGGCGACCGCGGCGACGAGCAGCAGCACCCCACCGACGGTCTCGGTCCGCAGGGCCTCCGCGACGAACGTCCGCTCGGGCAGCGAGAGCCGTCCGAGGAGCTTGCGGGTGGCGGTGCGGGGGGTGGCCACGGGGAGACCTCCGGTCGGTGGGCAGCACGGAACACATGCCGACCAGACTTCCCGGCGCACCTTGGCGATCCTCGCGGATCTTGTCGCGTTGTTGACGCGATCATCAGCCTACCCAAGGTGCGGGGAATACACCGCCCGGAGGAAACCCTCCTGTGCTCTTCTGCTCCCTGCTCAGTCCTCGCTCAGTCTTCGCTGCCCGCCGCGGGCAGCTTCGTCTGGATGAGGTCCATGACGGTGGAGTCGGTCAGGGTGGTCACGTCACCCAGTTCCCGGTTCTCGGCGACATCACGCAGCAGGCGGCGCATGATCTTGCCGGAGCGGGTCTTGGGGAGTTCCGCGACCGGCAGGATGCGCTTGGGCTTGGCGATCGGGCCGAGGACGTCACCGACGTGGTTGCGCAGTTCGGCGACGAGGCCTTCGGTCTCGGAGGCCGTGCCGCGCAGGATGACGAAGGCGACGATGGCCTGCCCGGTCGTCTCGTCGGCGGCGCCCACCACGGCTGCCTCGGCGACGGAGGGGTGGGACACCAGCGCCGACTCGACCTCCGTCGTCGAGATGTTGTGCCCGGAGACGAGCATGACGTCGTCCACGCGCCCGAGCAGCCAGATGTCGCCGTCGTCGTCCTTCTTCGCGCCGTCACCCGCGAAGTACTTGCCCTCGAAACGGGACCAGTAGGTGTCGAGGAACCGCTGGTCGTCGCCCCAGATGGTGCGCAGCATGGACGGCCACGGCTCGGTGAGGACGAGGTAGCCGCCACCTCCGTCGGGCACCTCGCGTGCCTCGTCGTCGACGACGGTCGCGGAGATCCCCGGCAGCGCACGCTGCGCGGACCCCGGCTTGGTCTCGGTCACGCCGGGCAGCGGGGAGATCATCATGGCGCCGGTCTCGGTCTGCCACCAGGTGTCGACGATCGGCGTCACGTCGCCGCCGATGTGCTTGCGGTACCAGATCCACGCCTCGGGGTTGATCGGCTCGCCCACCGACCCCAGCACCCGCAGGGAGGAGAGGTCGAACTTGGCGGGGATGTCGTCGCCCCACTTCATGAACGTACGGATCGCGGTCGGCGCCGTGTAGAGGATCGTCACCCCGTACTTCTGGATGATCTCCCAGAAGCGCCCCTGGTGCGGGGTGTCCGGCGTCCCCTCGTACATGACCTGGGTCGCGCCGTTGGCCAGCGGCCCGTACACGATGTACGAGTGCCCGGTGACCCAGCCGACGTCGGCCGTGCACCAGTAGACGTCGGTCTCCGGCTTGAGGTCGAAGACGGCGTGGTGGGTGTAGGCGGCCTGGGTGAGGTAGCCGCCGGAGGTGTGCAGGATGCCCTTGGGCTTACCCGTCGTACCCGAGGTGTAGAGGATGAACAGCGGCTGCTCGGCCTCGAACGCCTCGGGCGTGTGCTCGCTGCTCTGCCGCTCGACGATCTCGTGCCACCACACGTCCCGGCCGTCGTGCCACTCCACGTCCTGCCCGGTACGGCGGACGACGAGCACATGCTCCACGTTGTCGACGCGCTCGACGGCGGCGTCGACGGCCGGCTTGAGCGCGGAGGGCTTGCCGCGCCGGTAGCCGCCGTCGGTGGTGATGACGACCTTGGCGTCCGCGTCCTGGATACGGGTGGCGAGCGCGTCCGCGGAGAACCCGCCGAAGACGACACTGTGCGCGGCGCCGATACGGGCGCAGGCGAGCATCGCGATCGCCGTCTCCGGGATCATCGGCATGTAGACGGCGACCCGGTCGCCCTTCTCGACTCCCAGCTCCAGCAGGGCGTTGGCGGCCTTGGAGACCTCGTCCCTGAGCTCGGCGTAGGTGATCGCCCGGCTGTCACCGGGCTCCCCCTCGAAGTGGATGGCGACCCGGTCGCCGTTCCCTGCCTCGACATGCCGGTCGACGCAGTTGTACGCGACGTTGAGGCTGCCGTCCTTGAACCACTTGGCGAACGGCGGGTTCGACCAGTCCAGCGTCTCGGTCGGCTCGGTGGCCCAGGTCAGCCGGCGGGCCTGCGCGGCCCAGAAGCCGAGCCGGTCAGCCTTGGCCTGTTCGTACGCCTCCGCCGTGACGTTGGCAGCTGCGGCCAGCTCGGCGGGTGGCGCGAACCTGCGCTCTTCCTTGAGCAGGTTGGCCAGGCTTTCGTTGCTCACGACATCTCCCTTACCGTCCTTTGCCAGGCGGCCGTTGTGTCCCAGGCCACAGCTCATCAGACCGGGGGGCCCGCTGACAAGGGCCGACGGAAAATTGGTTTAGACCTTTAGGTGTTCAGGCTTTCAGCCCTTCAGGTCGACCGATTCCGTCGGCACACCTCTCGGTGAGTGGGGACAACCAAGGTCACGTACGTGATGGTCGCCCGGTTCACCCGTCCGTCCCCTTCCCCTTCTCTCAGGCTCCCTCAAGCGGAGAGCCCGCCCGCCCGCACATGATCGAACACCTTGTCCTCGTCCGCCTCCCCGGTGAGCAGATACGCCTGCGCCTCACCCACGTGGAAGTACATTCCGTGCAGTTCCAGCGCGCCTTCCCGCATCGCCCGCGCCACCGACTCCTGCGCCCGGAGGTGCTCCAGCTGCTGGACCACGTTGGTCAGGCTGAGCTGCTCGACGGTGTCGGCGGGCGCCCGCCCGGCGAGCCGGCCCCAGGGCCGGTCCGTCGCGGCCATCCGCTCCAGGCTCGGCAGCCCGTGGCGCAGCCACCGCCTGAGCGGCGTCTGCGCACCGTCCGGCTCCATGGCCAGCAGCGCCTGCATGGCCCCGCACCCGGAGTGCCCGCACACCGTGATGGAACGCACCTTCAGTACGTCCACCGCGTACTCGATCGCGGCCGACACCGAGTCGTCCCCGCTCTCGTCGCCGGGCAGCGGCACCAGGTTGCCGACGTTCCGTACGACGAACAGGTCGCCGGGACCACTGGAGGTGATCATCGACGTGACGAGACGCGAGTCGGCGCAGGTCAGGAACAGCTGCGAGGGCTGCTGCCCCTCACGTGCCAGTCTGGCCAGCTCACCGCGCACCAGCGGTGCGGTGTTCCGCTGGAACGCGCTGATACCGCGCGCCAGTTGGTGCCCGCTCGGCTCGACGGCACCGACCGACCCCGCGTGGCCCGCCGACTCGGCCGAGCCGGGGAATCCGCTCGCCCCACCGAACCCCATGGCCGTCTCCCCGGGCCCCTGGCCGGACTCCGGGCCCTCGCACTGATGGTTGCGCCAGGGCGTCCAGGGCCGGCAGCGGCAGCCGGCGTCGTCCGCGGGCTCCGCGATACGTGTCCCCGCCCGGCCGGTCACCTCGACGGTGCCGCCCTGCGCGGTGTGCGTGCTCTGCCAGTGCTGCAGCGATTCGTACGCCGCGTGGTCCATGAACGACCCGTCCAACTCCACGACGGCGTCGGCCCCTTGGGGGACGAGGTGCAGGGTCCGGCTGAGCCGGGGCACCGCGAGGAACGTCAACTGTCCTCGGACGTGTACGTAATGGATTTCTCCCTTCTCCGTGTCTCTCTCTTCGTAGGTGATCCGGGTGCGGGCGAGGCGGTTCAGGGCGACGGCGACGGCGACCGCGACACCCAGAATCACTCCTTCGAGGACGCCGAAGACGACGACGCCCAGGGTTGTCACCGCGTAGACCAGCACCTCGCGGTGGCGGGTCACCGTGCGAATGTGGTGCAGGGACACCATCTGGATGCCGACGGCCATCACCAGGGCGGCGAGTGAGGCGAGCGGGATCAGCTCCAGGATCGGAACCATCAGCAGCGCGGCGACTACTACGAAAACGCCGTGCAGCATCGTGGAGTTCCGGCTCACGGCACCGGCCTGCACATTCGCCGAACTCCGCACGGCCACACCCGCGACCGGCAGCCCGCCGAGCACTCCGGACACGACGTTGGCGGCGCCCTGGCCGAGCAGTTCACGGTTCAGGTCGGAGCGGCCGACGCGGGCCGAGGATCCGGACCGCCCGGAGGTGAGCAGCTCGGGCCGGGAGGCCGCCATCTTGTCCACGGCGACCGCGCCGAGCAGCGACTGCACGCTGCACACCAGCGTGACGGTGAGTACGGCGGCGGCGACGCCGAGGACGGGACCCTCGGGCAGGCCGGCCAGCGCGTGGCTGCGCCAGGACGGCAGGTCGACCTTGGGCAGGCTCAGTCCGGCGAGCGCGGCGGTGAGGGTGGCGCCGCTGACGGCGACGAGCGCGGCCGGCACCTTGCGCAGAACGCTCCCCGTACGGCCGGGAATCCGTGGCCAGGCCAGCAGCAGGGCCAGGGTCAGCAGGCTCATCGACACGGCGGCGGGCCGCAGGCCGACCAGTTGTGCGGGCAGCGCCCTGACGTTGTCGAGGACCGAGCTCGTCGGCGTACCCCCGAGGACGATGTGCAGTTGGGCGACGGCGATGGTCACGCCGATTCCGGCGAGCATGCCGTGGACGACGGCGGGGCTGACGGCGAGCGCCGTGCGGGCCACGCGCAGGCAGCCGAGGCCGAGTTGAGCGAACCCCGCGAGGACGGTGATGGCACAGGTCGTACGCCATCCGTACCGCTGGATGAGTTCGGCGGTGACGACGGTGAGTCCGGCGGCGGGGCCGCTCACCTGGAGCGGGGAGCCGCCCAGCCGTCCGGCGACGAGCCCGCCGACGGCGGCGGCGACGAGGCCGGCCTGGAGCGGGGCGCCGGTGGCCAGGGCGATGCCCAGAGAGAGGGGCAGGGCGATCAGGAAGACCGCGATGGAGGCCGACACATCGGCGCCCGCGACGCGGAAGCGACGGGGCGGAGTCGGCGGCGGTGGGGGGCTGTGGGGCTGGTGCATGCGCTTTGTCCGAGTCGGGTCGGGGGCGCGAGTGGGGACGCAGGCAGACATGTTTCCCGTCTCCTCCGGGGCAGCGCGGTCGCGGAACAGGTGGTCCCCCCGCCGATGGCGGGAGGTCGGGTCGCGGCCGTGGGTCACGGCGTGCAAACGGCGGGATATTTCAACGCTCAGTAAACGGATCGTAATGCACAGTAAAGGGCGTGTATATATTTTCGGGGCAAATGGGTTAATCAATCACTCCGATGAGTGAACTGAACTTTTCATCGGCTTGTCGTACTAATTCCTTCTTGGTCCCGTGCGACCTTGACGGCGCCGCGCCCGAAAGCGCCGGCCCGAACGAAGGAAGAGGTGGGCGGAGATGGCCGTCACCAAAAGGATCGCCGCAGGCGTCATGGCCGTCGCGGCCTGTGCCGTGTCACTCGCCGGCTGCGGCGCGGGAAACCCCGGCTCCTCCGGTGCAAAGGAGGACACGCACGGCGCGAAGAAGGCGGCGCCGGCCCCCGCACCCAGGAGCGCGGTCCGGCTGATCGGGGACGGCTCCACCGCGTACACCGGAGCCCAGCCCTACCAGCCCAGGCCCGAGCGCCTCAAGCCCGGCCAGAAGCCGCCGCAGTTCGTCGTCTTCTCCTGGGACGGCGCGGGTGAGGACAGCCAGCGGCTGTTCTCCCGCTTCCGCAAGGTGGCCAAGGCCAACAAGGCGGCGATGACGTACTTCCTGAGCGGTGTGTACATGCTCCCGGAGGACAAGCGAGACCTCTACCGGCCGCCCCAGCACTCGCCGGGCCGCTCCGACATCGGTTTCAACGACCAGCAGGGCATCGCCGACACCGTGAAGCAGCTGCGGCTCGCCTGGCTGGAGGGCAGCGAGATCGGCACCCACTTCAACGGCCACTTCTGCGGCAGCGGCGGAGGTGTCGGCGACTGGTCGGTGGAGGACTGGAAGGATGAGATCACCCAGGCGAAACGTTTCGTTAAGTCCTGGAAGACCACCACGGGTATGAAGAAGGCGTCCCCGCTGCCCTTCGACTACGAGAAGGAACTCGTCGGCGCCCGCACGCCCTGCCTGGAAGGGCAGAAGAACTTCATGAGCGCGGCCCGTGAACTGGGCTTCCGCTACGACACGAGCGGTGTCAACGAACAGCTCTGGCCCGCGAAGAAGAAGGGCCTGTGGGACCTGTCCATGCAGCTCGTCCCGGTCCCCGGCCGCCGCTTCGAGACGCTGACCATGGACTACAACTTCTACATGAACCAGTCCGGTGCGCGCACGGGCGGGGAGGGCCGGCACGAGTACTGGGGCGACCAGTACCGCGACGGCCTCCTCAAGGGCTTCGAGCGCGCCCACGACGGCAATCGCGCCCCGCTGCTCATCGGCAACCACTTCGAGTCCTGGAACGGCGGCGTCTACATGCGTGCCGTCGAGGAGGTCATCGAACGCGTCTGCACGAAGGCGGACGTCCGCTGCGTCTCCTTCCGGCAGCTCGCCGACTGGCTGGACGCGCAGGATCCGCGAACCCTGGAGAAACTGCGCACGCTCCCGGTGGGCGAAGCCCCGAAGCAGGGCTGGAAGACCTTCCTGGCGGCAGGCCCCGCGCCGGCGCCCAAGGGAGTCCCGGGGGCCCCGGCGGCCAAACGGTAGTAGGCAGGCCTGGCGGTCGCGGTTCTCAGACGGTGGTCGCCGCCATCTGTTCGGTCAGTACGAAACCGGGGTCGACCTGGGCCGCGAGGTCGACCCCGGTACGCGCGTTGGCCCAGGAGTGGGCGTTCTTCAGGTGGAAGTGGACCATCTGGTGCGTGTAGCGCTCCCAGTCCCGCAGCTCGTACGTGGCGTCGACGGCCGTGTGCAGGAGGCGCAGGGAACGCCGGTTGGTGTCCTCCAGAAGCTCGAACCGGCTGGGCCGGCCCTTCTCCAGGGCGCGTACCCAGTCGGAGTGCCCGACCGTCCCCAGGAGGTCGTCCCCGACCTCGGCACGGAGGAAGTCGACGTCGTCCTGGCCCTGCACCTTGTTGCCGACGACCTTCAGGGCGACCCCGAAGTCCTGTGCGTAATCCTTGTACTGGCGGTAGACGGAGACCCCCTTCCGGGTCGGTTCGGCGACGAGGAACGTGATGTCGAACCGGGTGAACAGGCCGGACGCGAAGGAGTCGGAGCCCGCGGTCATATCGACGACGACGTACTCACGCGGGCCGTCGACCAGGTGGTTCAGGCACAGTTCCACCGCGCCCGTCTTGGAGTGGTAGCAGGCCACTCCGAGATCGGCTTCGGTGAACGGGCCGGTGACCATCAAACGGACGGCACCGCCGTCGAGTTCCACCGGCCGCGCGCAGGCGTCGTACACCGGATTGGTCTCCTGGATCCGCAGCAGCCGCGAGCCCTCGCCGGGCGGCGTCGTCTTGATCATCGAGTCGGCGCAGGAGATCCGCGGGTTCCTGCCGCGGAGGTATTCCTTGATCAGCTCCATCCGCTCACCCATCGCGGGGATCGCGGCGGCTTCCGCGTCGTGGAGGCCGAGTGCGGCGCCCAGGTGCTGGTTGATGTCGGCGTCGATGGCGAGGACCGGCGCCCCGGAGGCCGCGAGGTGGCGGACGAACAGCGAGGACAGCGTCGTCTTGCCGCTGCCGCCCTTCCCGACGAAAGCAATTTTCATGTTCACTAACGGTAGTGGAACGAATGCCCAGCGTGTCCATGGGCGTGAGGAAGTCCACTCCTTCGTGGGTCGGCCCGCTCCCCGGAGTGCGTAGGGTCGTACTCATGAGTACGACAGGCGCGACCGCCGACCCGCTCGCGGCCCTGGGATCACTCCCCGGGGTGGCCGACTCCGTGGAGTCCGTACGTAAGGCCGTGGACCGGGTCTACGGGCATCGCATCATGCGGCGGCGCAGCAACGAGATCACCGGCGAGGCGGCACTGCGCGGTGCGCGCGGCTCCGCGGCCCTTTCTGGTGCCGACTGGGCCCTCGAAGAGGTGCGTCGGCGCACCGACTTCAGCGGTGACGACGAGGCCCGGGTCGTCGGCGCGGCTCTCCGGCTGACCGCGGAGGCCGGCCAACTCCTGTCCATCTGGCGCCAGTCGCCGCTGCGCGTCCTGGCCCGGCTGCATCTGGTCGCCGCCGCGGGTACGGCCGACGAGGTGGGGCGCCCGCGGCAGGACGGTGAGCCGGTCGACGAGCCATTGGTCGAACTTCCGCTGCCGAGCGCGGCCGAGGTGTCCGCACGGCTGGAGGGGCTCGCGGAGCTGATCATCGCGGGAGGCTCGGCCCCCGCCCTGGTCACGGCGGCGGTCGTGCACGGCGAACTCGTCGCGCTGCGCCCCTTCGGCTCTCACAACGGCCTTGTCGCGCGTGCGGCGGAGCGGATCGTCCTGATCGGCAGCGGCCTCGACCCGAAGTCCGTGTGCCCGGCAGAGGTCGGCCACGCCGAACCGGGCCGCGCGGCCTATCTGGCGGCGCTGGACGGCTATGTCTCCGGCACCCCGGAAGGCATGGCACGGTGGATCGCCCACTGCGGCCGGGCGGTCGAACTCGGAGCCCGTGAATCGACGGCCGTGTGCGAGGCACTGCAACGCGGGGCGGCGTAG
>NZ_AEJB01000616.1 GCF_000331005.1 Streptomyces turgidiscabies Car8 | reverse complement strand
TCCTCGACCGGGACCGCAAGGGGAGCATGGCTGACGCCGCCCGCCCGAGGAGGGAACCACCTCACTCCGGCCGACGTACGGCGGACCGCCGCCGAAGTTGACCAGCCGTCAACGGGCCAGCGGATACGGTGCGTAGGTGCAGACGAACGGGGCGCAAGTTCGACCGGGGACCGCGCTGCTCATTGCAGCCGCGCCCACGGGCAAGGGCAAGTTGACCGAGGCGAGCAGCGTGATTCCCGTGCTCGCCGCCGTACCGCCGGCCGCGCTCGCGGGCACCGTGGCCGCCACGCTCATCGAACTGGCGGACCCGACCGACCCGCAGGCCGTCCTTACTCGAGTACGGGGAGCCGCCACCACCGAGGGCCCGCTTACCGTCGTGCTCGTCGGCCAGCTGCAGCTCGACCGGCGCCAGCGCGTCGTGCACCTGGCGCTCGCCCGCACTACGCCCTCGACGATCCGGTACACCGCCCTCCCGTGGGCCTGGCTTGTCCAGGAGCTCCAGCAGCGCCGTCCGGACACGACCGTCCTCTTCGTGGACCTGGTCGCCGACGCCGAGGTCTGGCAGCTGCTCGACGAGGAGCCGCTCTCGCTGCCCGGCGGAGCCCGGACGTACGGCGTCGTCGCCCCGCCGCCAGGCCGCCGGCGGATCGCCCACCCTGCCTACACCCACGCCCTGGCCCAGATCCTGCGCACCGGCCAGCGCCCCGACGCCGACCGGCTGCACCACGAGATCCTCCGCCGCACCGTCGCCGTCGAGGGCACGCTCGTCCTCGGCCCCGAGCAGCCCACGGGCACCGTGAACACCCAGCTCCCGCCTGCGAGTTCGGCCCCCGCCGTCCCGGCACCGGCCCAACCGCAGGCGCCAGCCGCGCAGATGACGCCCGCGCCGCCCGCCGGACCCGGCGCGTTCCAGCTCCCGCCCCCTCCCACGTTCGCTCACACCCACGCCCCGGCGCTCCCTGCCCAGGTGCGGCCTACCAGCTCGGCACCCGCGCAGGTCCCGCCGCCACCGCGCGCCCAGCGCGAGGTCTCACCGGTCTACGTGCCCAGCCCGGACGTGCCCGTACAGGCCGACCCGCATGAGCGGATCGCCGCCCTGGCCCAGGCTGGCCGCCATCAGGAGGCCACCGCCCTGGCGGTCGCCGCCGAGCAGCACGCCGTCCGCACCTTCGGCGCCGACACGTTCGCCGCCGTCCACTGGATCGAGGTACGCGCCCATCTCGCCTCGGTCGCCAACGACCCGGGCCAGTCCGGCGCGTTATGGCTCCAGGCCGCCCAGACCCGCCTCGACACGCTGCAGCAGGCGCCCGACTCGAACGACGTCGAGAGCGCCGTCGACCGGGCCCACTACCAGTGGGACCGCATCCGAGACGCCGCCCACGCCCGGCACCTGGCCCCGCAGCTCGTTGCCCTGCGCCGCCGAGTTCCCGGACGTCAACGCGCCGCCCTCGACGCCATCCAGAAGAAGGTGGAGCGGCTAAACCGCCTGCCCACCATGTGACTGGCACCCCGTGAGCTGGACGGGGGATGCCCCGGAACGCCCTGATTAGTCATCAGCCGATCGAGAAATCTCCCGCAACACGCGTCCCAGACTACGTACATGAACCCGTGGCATGGTTGGATGTGATCATGGCCAGGCCCTACGGAAGTCGAAGCACGCGCGAGCGGGAGTACATCCCGCCCCTGCCTGATTCGAAGTCCAAGGAGAAGCTGGTTCGGCTGTCTCCCCTCGTTCCGCCGGAGATCCACGCAGCGGCGTTCCAGAACGCCAAGGCGCTCGGCATGACGATGGGGAAGTACGTGGCCGAGCTGATCGCCCGGGACCAGGTCGACGAGAACGGCGTCCCGCTGTGGGCGTCGGAGGTCCGGGAACCGGGGCCCGCCCAGGCGGAGTTACCAGTGATCGAGACCGAAGCGAGTTAGACCCGCACGACTCCGGACACGCCAAGAAGCCCCTGGCTTTCACCAAGGGCTGGCGTGCTCGGCGGACATCAGAGCACCGGCTACCAAACCCGCTCTGTACGTCCTTCGCAAAAACCGTCAGGCGACCGACCAAGCCGTCTGACAGACCACCGCCCCATCCGACCAACCGCCGGGTTACCAGCCCTGCGACCAGCAGAGAACAGGAGGTGCACCCCCGAGAAGAAGACCCAAGACCAGGCCCGCCGTTTGGCGTCGGCCCTTTTCCGTAGCAGGCCCTCCTGGGTGGAGGGTCCGGCTCTTCGTTGTCTTGTGACCCCTTGAGGAGGTACCGCTCATCGTAGCGGACAGCCGCTGCGCCGCAATCGGTCCTCGACGTGTCGGGTTCGTCTCACCGAGCCGACATGTCGATTCCGGCCAGGCGCAAGCCGACACCCCGGCACGAGCCCCGCCCGTCCTGCTTCATCCAGTCGCAGCAGGACGCGGCCCGCCACAGGTGGCGCGGGATCGTGACAGCACCCATGGGAGACCGGTCCCAGGAAACCGGCCCGAGGCCCAGCGCGTGGCGAGCGCAGGGAGTCCGGAACCAGCCCGCGGTAGAGAACGGTCCGCGACACCAAGACCGACCCCGGCCAGAACCACCGGGAGAGTAAGGCAGAGGTAGTTCACCCCGTCCCCTGATGGGAGGGAGAACGCTGTAGACGCTAAATGGTGAATCGAGCAGGAGCCGAGGCCGGCCTTGCCCGGGGAGTGATCCCTGCGGCGAACAAGGTGGACCCGAGCCGGTGGGGGAGCAGATCCCCCGGACAGCGACCCCCAGAGCTACCTGCACATCCCGGTCCCAGGGCGCGAGTAATCCCCGTCGCCCGATCTGACTGCGATGCCTCGACGGGCGTACCGGAGTACGTACCAACAGACATTCAGAGATCCCCTCCTAGTGAGACGGCAGAACCCCATGGGGACCTCTGTCGTTTCACTAGGGGGGGTTCCCCAGCTCCACCCGCTCAGGGCACCCGGAGCATCGCGGAGGGTGCGCGGGTGGAGAGAAGAACAGCCGGGCGCTTCAGCGCCCGTCCTTTAACTACCGGGCCAACGGCCCGAGAGGGAACGTGCGAAGCTCCTTATTTGCCTTGAGAG
>NZ_AEJB01000615.1 GCF_000331005.1 Streptomyces turgidiscabies Car8 | reverse complement strand
CACCGACAGACCGGCGTACACGATCACACGGGCGTGCAACGCGAACCGGGGCCTACCACGCCGGTGCGGTACGGCCTCGTACACCCGGACGACACGCGGCGGGTGCAGCAGCAGGACGAGGGTGTCCAGCCAGTGTGTGTACGAACCGGGCGCCCTCCCCGCCGAGCCGCCAGCGCGCCACGTAGTCGAGCGCGAAAACCGCCCAGGCGGCCAGCAGCACGGCAGCGGTGACGCCGCCCCGAGCGGGATCTCGGCGGGTGCCTCGGTGCGTGCCCCGGCGACACGCTCCATATGGGCGAAGCAATATGCTGCATGGCATGACGAGTGAGCCGGAGCAGCAGATCGGAGTCGGGACGCAGGACGCGTTTCAGCGCCTGTGGACGCCTCACCGGATGGCGTACATCCAGGGCGAGAACAAGCCGACCGGTCCGGGGGCCGACGACGGCTGTCCCTTCTGCTCGATCCCGGCGAAGTCGGACGAGGACGGCCTCATCCTCCGGCGCGGCGAGCAGGTCTACGCGGTGCTGAACCTGTACCCGTACACGGGCGGCCATCTGATGGTCGTGCCGTACCGGCATGTCGCCGACTACACGGACCTGACGGAATCCGAGACCGCCGAGCTGGCCGAGCTGACCAAGCAGGCGATGACGGCCCTGCGCAGGGCGTCCGGGGCGCACGGGTTCAACATCGGGATGAACCAGGGCACGGTGGCGGGCGCGGGCATCGCGGCCCACCTGCACCAGCACATCGTCCCGCGCTGGGGCGGCGACACCAACTTCATGCCGGTGGTGGGCCACACGAAGGTGCTGCCCCAGTTGCTGGGCGACACGAGGAAGATGTTGTCGGAAGCATGGCCTCCCAATAGCCCGTCCGGCGTTTGAGGACGAGGCCGATCAGGCCGAAGCGGGGGCCTGGGGGCGGCAGCCCCCAGTGACGCCCACCCCGACCGACCCGCCACCGCCCAACCGCCGGAGGCCTACGCGTCGTAGACGTCCGCCTTGCGCGGCATCGGGTCCTGCACCGCCGTACTGAGGAACGACGACCGGTTGCCGAACTTCTCGGTGTCCGCGCCGTTCTCCTCCAGGACCTTGATCGCCGCCGCGTGCACGACCCGCAGCACCGGGGTGGCCGCCCGCAGCGCGTCGTCGGCCATGAAGCGGTGGCGCCACGGCTGGTCCGCCCACGAGTGGCGCAGTCCGAACGGTTCCGGCAGAGCCAGTGAGCCGCCCAGCCAGTTCAGCAGCGGGGGGTACCAGGTGAGGGGAGCCCGCGCGGCGAGCCGTACGACCTCGTCCGCGTCGACCAGGGGCAGCTTGACCTTACGGGTCTCCCAGAACCTGACCGACTTCTGGACCTCCTTCTCCTTGGCCGCGGGCTTGCTGGTGAAGAGGGAGTGCACCGGACCGAGCGCGTGCCCGGTCACCTCGATGCGCAGGGTCTCGTGCAGCACGGTCACCGTGATGAGCATCGTGATGATCAACTGGCCGTCCCAGAGGGTCCACTGGACCCCGAGGTAGTGCCGCTGACCGCTGCCGAACTGCTGCTTGTTGCAGATGTCCTGTATCGCGTGGTTCTTGATCTGGTACGCGTCCACGTCCGTGCCGCTGGGCCGGGAGACCTCCTTGGCGCCCTCGCCGACGGGGGTGACGATCCAGTGCTTCAGGGTCGGCTTGGTGAACCCGCCGGTGTTGAGGGGCCCGCGCTCCAGCATGCGCAGCTTGTCGTGGATCGAACGTATGACGTCCCAGCTGCGGAAGGGGTGGATCTCCTTGCCCGCGTCCCGGGGGACCAGTTCCTCGGCGAGCTGCCAGCTGCCCCACCGGGTGCCCATGCCGAGTATGCCCTTGGGTCCGGCGTAGAAGACGGAGTTGGACTGCTGCTCGGCGCTGAGCCGGGCCAGTTCCTTGCGCAGGTGTTCGGCGGCGGTCTCGCCGGGGCTGCCGGGGACCGCCTCGGGGATCTTCGCGCCGACGCCACCACCGGCCAGCAGGGCGGCCCAGCGGTCGCGGAGGTCCTGCGCGGTGCGCTCGCAGATCTGCTTGGCCCACAGCCAGCCGACGACCGGCAGCACGACGCACGCGCGGGCGTACCAGGCCCAGAAGCCGGTGAACGGCATCTTGACCAGGAAGATCACGGCGAAGGCGCCCACGGCGACCAGCAGGGTGGTGGCGAGCGCGGAGGCCCGCTTGTCCGCGCGCTTGGCGACGTTCGCGCGGCCGACGAAGACCAGCAGCCACAGCAGGAGTCCGGGGAGGAAGAGCACCCCGCACAGCACCATCACCGCGGAGAGCCAGTTGTCGCGGTCGCGCCGGATGCGGTGGGCCGCGAGGGCGTGCTCGACGACGACCTGGGGTTCGGTGCCGAAGGACTGGATGAGCGGCTTGCGGCCGGCGCCCAGCATGCGGTCGATCACCGCGCGGGAGAAGGCCTCACCGAGCTTGGGCCGGAAGATCTTCCCCAGGGCGCCCCGGGGCGGCTTGACCGTCGACTGGTGCCACTCGTTGTCGGCTTCCAGGATCTTGGTGACCTCGTCGTCCTCCCGGTAGGCCGCCGAGGCCAGCGCGAAGGTCGCCGCCGTCTGGCCCGCGGAGCCCGACAGGGGCACCTGCGCCCCGGGACTGAAATCGAAACCGTCGTCCGCCACTGTGCCGCCCCCTCGCCGCCGTACCCGCTTCTGCGGCCTTTCCCGACTTCCGTGCTCCGCACACCTGTTGAACAGGTCATCACGTTGATCGAGTCACAACTTGATCAGGTGATCAGCGTATCCGCAGCCACCGACAATTGGGCGGCGGACGGCACAAGCCGTCCGCCGATGCGGAGGAAAGCGTTCCGCGAAGGCCAATTGCCGGGTACCGGCCGCCAACTAAGCGGCGCCCTCCGCCTGTTCACGGACCTTCTCGGCGATCTGCGGCGGCATCGGTTCGTGCCGCGCGTACCTGCGGTCGAAGCGGGCGGTGCCGTGCGACAGGGAGCGCAGATCGACGGCGTACCGGTCGATCTCGATCTCGGGCACCTCGGCGCGTACGAGGGTCCGGCCGCCGCCCGCCTGCTCGGTGCCGACGACCCGGCCGCGCCGCCCGGACAGGTCGCTCATCACGGAGCCCACGTAGTCGTCGCCGACGAGCACCGTCACCTCGGCCACGGGTTCGAGGAGATGGATCTTCACGTCGGCGGCGGCCTCGCGCAGTGCGAGCGCGCCGGCGGTCTGGAACGCGGCGTCGGAGGAGTCCACCGAGTGCGCCTTGCCGTCGAGCAGGGTGATCCGTACGTCGATGAGCGGATAGCCGGCGGCGACCCCCTTGACGGCCTGGGCCCGTACGCCCTTCTCCACGGACGGGATGAACTGCCTGGGCACGGCGCCTCCGACGACCTTGTCGACGAACTCGATGCCCGAGCCGCCCGGCAGCGGCTCCACCTCGATCGCGCAGATCGCGAACTGCCCGTGTCCGCCGGACTGCTTGACGTGCCGTCCGCGCCCCGCCGACCGCCCGCCGAACGTCTCCCGCAGGGAGACCCTGTGCGGTACGACGTCGACCTGGACGCCGTACCGGTTGCGCAGCCGCTCCAGAGCGACGTCCGCGTGGGCCTCGCCCAGGCACCACAGGACCACCTGATGGGTGTCCTGGTTGTGTTCGAGCCGCATGGTGGGATCCTCGGCGACGAGCCGGCCGAGGCCCTGCGAGAGCTTGTCCTCGTCCGCCTTGCTGTGTGCCTGGATGGCGAGCGGCAGCAGCGGGTCGGGCATCACCCACGGTTCCATCAGCAGCGGGTCGTCCTTCGCGGAGAGGGTGTCGCCGGTCTCCGCCCGGTTCAGCTTCGCCACACAGGCCAGGTCGCCCGCGATGCAGTGCGTGAGCGTGCGCTGCTGTTTGCCGAAGGGCGCGGACAGGGCGCCGACGCGTTCGTCCACGTCGTGGTCTTCGTGCCCTCGGTCGGCGAGGCCGTGCCCGGAGACGTGGACCGTCTCGTCGGGCCGCAGGGTGCCGGAGAAGACGCGGACGAGTGACACCCGGCCCACGTAGGGGTCGCTGGCCGTCTTCACGACCTCCGCGACCAGCGGGCCGTCCGGATCGCAGGGCTTCAGCTCGCGCGGGCGGCCGTCCACCGTGGTGACCCCGGGCGCCGCGCGCTCCAGGGGGGTCGGGAAGCCCCCGGTGACCAGCTCCAGCAGCTCCACCGTGCCCAGGCCCTGCCGGGCGCCCTCGGCGGCGGGGGCGGCGGCGAGAACGGGAAAGAAGGTCCCGCGCGCGACGGCGCGTTCCAGGTCGTCGACCAGGGTCTTGACGTCGATCTCCTCGCCGCCCAGATAGCGGTCCATGAGGGTCTCGTCCTCGCTCTCCGCGATGATCCCCTCGATGAGCCGGTTGCGGGCCTCCTCAAGGCCAGGGAGCTGGTCGGGGCCCGGTTCGGACTCCTCGCGCTCCCCGGAGGAGTAGTCGAACAGCTTCTGCGACAGCAGCCCGGTCAGTCCGGTCACGGGCGCGTGCCCGTCCGGCCCCGGCGCGCCGTGCAGCGGCAGATAGAGCGGCAGTACGGCGTCGGGGTCGTCCGCGCCGAAGGCCTCCGCGCAGGTCCGCGTCATGGCGTCGAAGTCCGCGCGCGCGGACTCCAGATGCGTGACGACGATGGCCCGCGGCATACCGACAGCCGCGCACTCCTCCCACACCATCCGAGTCGAGCCGTCCACCCCGTCCGAGGCCGAGACGACGAAAAGGGCCGCGTCCGCCGCGCGCAGACCGGCCCTGAGCTCCCCGACAAAGTCGGCGTATCCGGGAGTGTCCAGAATATTGATCTTGTATCCGCCCCATTCGACGGGTACCAGCGAGAGCTGTACCGAGCGGTGCTGCCGGTGCTCGATCTCGTCGTAGTCGGAGACGGTGCCGCCGTCCTCCACGCGGCCCGCCCGGTTGACCGCCCCCGCGGTCAGCGCGAGAGCCTCCACCAGAGTCGTCTTGCCCGATCCGGAGTGGCCGACCAGCACCACATTCCGTACGGACGCGGGGTGGTCGGCCGCCGTAGCCCTGCCGGCGGCTCCGGGGTGTGCGTTCGCCTTGTCGCCCATGGTCCTGCCTCCCGTGCACGGTGAGGTCACTGTGGGCGCGGACGTGCCGAATCCGCGTTTGCGGCGGCTCCGATGGCGCCCGCGGTGCTTTCGAGCTTTGCACTCGTGTCACGACGCGTCCATACGACGGACGCGATCGCGCGGACGGGTCCCGCGCGCGGCGGGAGATCCGGCCTGCCGACATCCCGCCGTGACCCGGATGCCGTCAGGCCGTGACACGGGGGCGCGGGTGCCCGACCGTCGCACATGCGCGCGCGTGGCTACGATGGGCCAGCCGGTGGCCAGTAGGGGCCGCACGGCGACACCGACCCTCGGGAAGGCCATGCTGAACAAGTACGCGCGTGCATTCTTCACGCGTGTCCTCACACCGTTCGCCGCGTTTCTCATCCGCCGGGGCGTCAGTCCCGACACGGTCACGCTCCTCGGCACCGCCGGAGTGATCGCGGGCGCGCTGGTCTTCTATCCCAGGGGAGAGCTCTTCTGGGGCACGATCGTCATCACGCTCTTCGTGTTCTCGGACCTCGTCGACGGCAACATGGCACGCCAGCTGGGCCGTTCCAGCCGCTGGGGCGCCTTCCTGGACTCCACCCTCGACCGGGTGGCCGACGGCGCGATCTTCGGCGGTTTCGCCCTCTGGTACGCGGGCGGTGGTGACGACAACGTCCTGTGCGCGGTCTCGATCTTCTGTCTGACCAGCGGCCAGGTGGTCTCGTACACCAAGGCGCGCGGCGAGTCGATCGGTCTGCCGGTCGCCGTCAACGGCCTGGTGGAGCGCGCCGAACGCCTGGTGGTCTCGCTGGTCGCGGCCGGTCTCGCGGGCATGCACAAGTTCGGGGTGCCCGGCATCCAGTACCTGCTGCCGGTCGCCCTGTGGATCGTCGCCGTCGGCAGCCTGGTCACGCTGATCCAGCGCGTCGTCACGGTCCGCCGGGAGGCCGCGGAGGCGGACGCCGCGGCCGCGAGCGAGAACCCCGCCCAGAGCAGCGGGACGGCGTCGTGAGCGACCTGCGGGGGCGGCTCACGGACGGTGCTTACGCGGCGGGCTGGAGCGCGGTCAAGAAGCTCCCGGAGCCCGTCGCCGACCGGCTCGGCCGGACCATCGCCGACCTCGCCTGGAAACGGCGCGGAGAGCGCGTACGACGGCTGGAATCGAACTACGCGCGCGTGGTGCCCGACGCGAGCCCGCAGCGCCTGGCCGAACTGTCGCGCGCGGGCATGCGTTCGTACCTGCGCTACTGGATGGAGTCCTTCCGCCTGCCGACGTGGAGCCCTGAGCGGGTGAGTACGGGCTTCGACGCGAAGGACCTGCACCACCTGACCGACGGTCTGGCCTCGGGCCGGGGCGTGATCCTCGCGCTTCCGCACCTGGGCAACTGGGACCTGGCCGGTGCCTGGGTCACCACCAAGCTGCAGACGCGGTTCACGACGGTCGCCGAACGCCTGAAGCCGGAGACGCTCTACGACCGGTTCGTCGCCTATCGCGAGGGCCTGGGCATGGAGGTGCTGCCGCACAGCGGCGGCACCGCGTTCGGCACCCTGGCACGGCGGCTGCGGGACGGCGGCCTGGTCTGCCTGGTCGCCGACCGGGACCTGTCCGCCTCGGGCGTCGAGGTGAAGTTCTTCGGCGACGCGGCCCGGATGCCGGCCGGTCCGGCCCTGCTGGCCCAGCAGACCGGCGCACTCCTGCTCCCCGTGACCCTGTGGTACGACGACTCGCCGATCATGCGCGGCCGTGTCCATCCCCCGATCGAGGTACCCGAGACAGGTACGAAGGCGGAGAAGACGTCTGTCATGACACAGGCGCTGGCCGATGCCTTCGCCACGGGAATCGCCGATCACCCGGAGGACTGGCACATGCTGCAGCGGCTGTGGCTCGCGGATCTCGACCCCGCGAAGGACCCGGAGAACAGCCCGGGGAAGAGCCCGGGGGAGGGCACCCCGTGAAGATCGGCATCGTCTGCCCGTACTCCTGGGACGTACCGGGCGGCGTCCAGTTCCACATCCGAGACCTGGCCGAGTACTTCATCCGCCTGGGCCACGACGTGTCCGTCCTCGCCCCCGCCGACGACGACACCCCCCTCCCGCCGTACGTCGTGTCGGCCGGCCGCGCTGTCCCGGTGCCGTACAACGGCTCGGTGGCCCGGCTGAACTTCGGCTTCCTGTCGGCGGCAAGGGTGCGGCGGTGGCTTCACGACGGCGAGTTCGACGTGATCCACATCCATGAGCCGGCCTCGCCCTCGCTGGGCCTGCTGGCCTGCTGGGCGGCCCAGGGCCCGATCGTGGCCACCTTCCACACCTCGAACCCGCGCTCCCGGGCCATGATCGCCGCGTACTCGATCCTCCAGGCCGCCCTGGAGAAGATCAGCGCCCGGATCGCGGTGAGCGAGTACGCCCGGCGCACCCTGGTCGAACACCTGGGCGGCGACGCGGTCGTCATCCCGAACGGAGTCGACGTCGACTCCTTCGCCGGTGCCAAGCCGAAGCCCGAGTGGCAGGGCGGCACGATCGGCTTCATCGGCCGTATCAACGAACCCCGCAAGGGCCTGCCGGTCCTGATGAAGGCGCTCCCGAAGATCCTCGACGCACGTCCGACGACCAGGCTGCTGGTCGCGGGCAAGGGCGACGAGGAGGAGGCGCTGGAGGGCCTGCCCCCGGAGATGCGCTCGCGGGTCGAGTTCCTGGGCATGGTCAGCGACGAGGACAAGGCGCGGCTGCTGCGCAGCGTGGACGTGTACATCGCCCCCAACACCGGCGGGGAGAGCTTCGGGATCATCCTGGTCGAGGCGCTGTCGGCGGGTGCACCGGTCCTGGCCTCGGACCTCGACGCCTTCGCCCAGGTCCTGGACCACGGAGCGGCGGGCGAACTGTTCACGAACGGGGACGCGGACGCCCTGGCCGACGCGGCCGTCCGGCTCCTGGGCGACCCCGGCCGCCGGGACGAGCTGCGGGAGCGGGGCAGTGCCCATGTGCGGCGGTTCGACTGGGCGACGGTCGGGGCGGACATCCTGTCGGTCTACGAGACGGTGACGGACGGTACGACAGCGGTCGCGGCGGACGAGCGGACGGCGACGGGGCTGCGGGCGCGGCTGGGGCTGGCCAGGGACTGACCGGGGCAGCCGACAGGGGTACGCGGGAGCGGCGTCGGTGAACGGTAGCCTTGCCGCCCGTGACCGCAACCCTCATCTGGATCCTTGTCGGGCTCGCCGTGATCGGCCTCTACCTGAGCTGGACCGCCGGGCGGCTCGACCGCCTGCACGCACGCATCGACGCCACCCGCGCCGGCCTCGACGCGCAGCTGCTGCGCCGGGCTTCCGTCGCCCAGGAGCTGGCGACGTCGGGCGTCCTCGATCCCGCCGCGTCGATCGTGCTCTACGAGGCGGCGCACGCCGCGCGGCAGGCCGAGGAGGAGCAGCGGGAGGTCGCCGAGAGCGAGCTGAGCCAGGCGCTGCGGGCCGTCTTCGCGGAGGCGGGGCAGGTCGAGGCGGTACGCGAGGTCCCCGGTGGGGAGGCCGCGGCGGGTGAGCTGACCGAGTCGGTGATCCGGGTGCCGATGGCGCGGCGGTTCCACAACGACGCGGTGCGGGCGGCGCGGGCGCTGCGCAGGCACCGGAAGGTGCGGTGGTTCCGGCTGGCGGGGCACGCTCCGTTCCCCCTGGCGTTCGAAATGGACGACGAGCCACCGACGGCACTGGCGGAACGCGCGCCGGCATAAGGCTGAGTCCTCGCCCCCCGCCGCCCCAACCCGTCCCATCCTCTCCCCGGGGGCTGCGCCCCCAGACCCCCGCTCCGGCCCTGAAGGGGCCTCGTCCGCAAGCGCCGGACGGGCTGTAAGCGGGGCGGCGGGGGCGAAAACGATCCACCGGCTCCCCATTGGCCCTTGCAGTGGCCTGCTGCTCTCGCGTTTCCTCAATACCGCAGCAGCCCTCTTTCACCGAGTGAGGTCAAACCGTGTCCAGCACGCTCTCCAACTCCGCCCAGACGCCCGAGACCGGCACCGCCCGCGTGAAGCGCGGCATGGCCGAGCAGCTCAAGGGCGGTGTGATCATGGACGTGGTCAACGCCGAGCAGGCCAAGATCGCCGAGGACGCCGGCGCCGTCGCCGTCATGGCCCTGGAGCGTGTTCCGGCGGACATCCGCAAGGACGGCGGCGTGGCCCGTATGTCCGACCCGGACATGATCGAGGGCATCATCGAGGCCGTGTCCATCCCGGTCATGGCGAAGTCCCGCATCGGCCACTTCGTCGAGGCCCAGGTCCTGCAGTCCCTCGGCGTCGACTACATCGACGAGTCCGAGGTGCTGACCCCGGCCGACGAGGTCAACCACTCCGACAAGTGGGCCTTCACCACCCCCTTCGTCTGCGGCGCCACCAACCTCGGAGAGGCCCTGCGCCGTATCGCCGAGGGCGCGGCGATGATCCGTTCCAAGGGCGAGGCCGGCACCGGCAACGTCGTCGAGGCCGTCCGCCACCTGCGGCAGATCAAGAACGAGATCGCCCGCCTGCGCGGCTACGACAACAACGAGCTGTACGCCGCCGCCAAGGACCTGCGTGCCCCGTACGAGCTCGTCCAGGAGGTCGCCGACCTCGGCAAGCTGCCGGTCGTGCTGTTCTCCGCCGGCGGTGTGGCGACCCCCGCGGACGCCGCGCTCATGCGTCAGCTGGGCGCCGAGGGCGTCTTCGTCGGCTCCGGCATCTTCAAGTCCGGCGACCCCGCCAAGCGCGCCGCCGCCATCGTGAAGGCGACCACCTTCTACGACGACCCGAAGATCATCGCGGACGCGTCCCGCAACCTCGGCGAGGCCATGGTCGGCATCAACTGCGACACGCTACCCGAGGCCGAGCGCTACGCGAACCGGGGCTGGTAGCCCTCATGTCCCCCATGTACGACACCCCCGTCATCGGTGTCCTGGCCCTCCAGGGCGATGTACAGGAGCACCTCATCGCCCTGGCCGAGGCCGACGCCCTGGCCAGGCCGGTGCGGCGCCCCGAGGAACTCGCCGAGGTGGACGGCCTGATCATCCCCGGCGGTGAGTCCACCACCATCTCCAAGCTGGCCGTCCTCTTCGGCGTGATGGAGCCCCTCCGCGCGCGCGTGCGCGCCGGAATGCCCGTCTACGGCACCTGCGCCGGCATGATCATGCTCGCCGACAAGATCCTCGACCCGCGCTCGGGCCAGGAGACCGTCGGCGGTATCGACATGATCGTGCGCCGCAACGCTTTCGGACGCCAGAACGAGTCCTTCGAAGCGGCCGTCGACGTGACGGGCGTCGAGGGCGATCCTGTGGAGGGCGTTTTCATCCGTGCCCCCTGGGTCGAGTCCGTGGGCGCCGAGGCGGAGGTGCTCGCCGAGCACGCCGGTCACATCGTCGCCGTACGCCAGGGCAACGCCCTCGCCACGTCGTTCCACCCGGAACTGACCGGCGACCACCGCGTGCACTCACTCTTCGTCGACATGGTGCGGGCCCACATGGGACGCGCGGTGGGAGCGGACCGTACGGCGGAGTCCTTGTAGGATCTCTGGGGTTCGTACAGAGTTGGGTTACGCGAAGGAGACAGGCAGATGTCCGGCCACTCTAAATGGGCTACGACGAAGCACAAGAAGGCCGTGATCGACGCCAAGCGCGGCAAGCTCTTCGCGAAGATGATCAAAAACATCGAGGTCGCGGCACGCACGGGCGGCGCTGATGTGTCCGGCAACCCGACGCTGTTCGACGCCATCCAGAAGGCCAAGAAGAGCTCGGTCCCGAACAAGAACATCGACTCCGCTGTCAAGCGCGGCGCCGGCCTCGAAGCCGGTGGCGCCGACTACGAGACGATCATGTACGAGGGTTACGGCCCCAACGGTGTCGCGGTGCTCATCGAGTGCCTCACCGACAACCGCAACCGCGCCGCCTCGGACGTCCGCGTCGCCATGACCCGCAACGGCGGCAACATGGCCGACCCCGGCTCCGTCTCGTACCTCTTCAACCGCAAGGGCGTCATCGTCGTCCCCAAGGGTGAGCTGACCGAGGACGACGTCCTGGGTGCCGTCCTGGAAGCCGGCGCCGAGGAGGTCAACGACCTCGGTGAGTCCTTCGAGGTCATCTCCGAGGCCACCGACCTGGTCGCGGTGCGCACCGCGCTCCAGGAAGGCGGCATCGACTACGACTCCGCCGACGCCAACTTCGTCCCGACCATGCAGGTCGAGCTGGACGAGGACGGCGCCAGGAAGATCTTCAAGCTGATCGACGCCCTGGAGGACAGCGACGACGTGCAGAACGTCTTCGCCAACTTCGATGTCAGCGACGAGGTCATGGAGAAGGTCGACGCGTAGCACTGCCGCGAGAGCCCGTCGAGGG
>NZ_AEJB01000614.1 GCF_000331005.1 Streptomyces turgidiscabies Car8 | reverse complement strand
CGCTTCGGCCCGAACGGCCTTGTCCGCCGTCCCCTCCGGCGGGGACCCCGGACCGGCTGACACGACCCTCGGTGGGTGGTCACTAGGGTGTTCTCACCCGAACAGCCCACCGAAGGGATGCAGGAACATGGCGATCGAGGTCGGCGACAAGGCCCCGGACTTCGAGCTCAAGGACAACCACGGCGCCACCGTGCGGCTCTCGGACTTCCGCGGCGCGAAGAACGTGGTGCTGCTCTTCTACCCCTTCGCCTTCACCGGTGTGTGCACCGGCGAGCTGTGCGACCTGCGGGACAACCTGCCGAGGTTCTCCGACCGGGACACCCAGGTGCTCGCCGTCTCCAACGACTCCATCCACACCCTGCGCGTCTTCGGCGAGCAGGAGGGCTTCGAGTACCCCCTCCTGTCCGACTTCTGGCCGCACGGCAACATTTCGCGCGCGTACGGCGTCTTCGACGAGGACAAGGGATGCGCGGTGCGCGGGACCTTCATCATCGACAAGGAGGGCGTCGTGCGGTGGACCGTGGTCAACGGCCTGCCGGACGCGCGTGACCTGAACGAGTACGTGAAGGCCCTCGACACCCTGTGATTCTTCGGTTCCAAGCCCTGCGAGGGGCGGGAACCCGTCACTAGGATCGACACGTTGATCCGATACAGGCGCACGACGGGGCACACCGCCCCTGGACGGCAGACGAGACACCAATGGAGGACTCGTGGGAGTCAGCCTCAGCAAGGGCGGCAACGTATCGCTGACCAAGGAGGCCCCCGGCCTCACCGCGGTCATCGTCGGTCTGGGGTGGGACGCCCGTTCCACGACGGGCACCGACTTCGACCTCGACGCCAGCGCCATCCTGACGAACACGGAGGGCAAGGTCAGTTCCGACGCCAACTTCGTGTTCTTCAACAACCTCAAGAGCCCGGACGGCTCGGTCGAGCACACCGGCGACAACATCACCGGTGAGGGCGAGGGCGACGACGAGCAGATCAAGGTCAACCTCGCGGCGGTCCCGGCCGACGTCGACAAGATCGTGTTCCCGGTCTCGATCTACGACGCCGAGAACCGTCAGCAGTCCTTCGGCCAGGTGCGCAACGCGTTCATCCGCGTCGTGAACCAGGCGGGCGAGGCCGAGATCGCGCGCTACGACCTCTCCGAGGACGCCTCGACGGAGACCGCCATGGTCTTCGGTGAGCTCTACCGGCACGGCGCGGAGTGGAAGTTCCGCGCCATCGGCCAGGGTTACGCGTCCGGCCTGCGCGGCATCGCGCAGGACTTCGGCGTGAACGTCTGAGCCGGTCTCCTTCCGGTTCCGTCGTCCGGCGTCGCACTTCTGGTGCGGCGCCGGACGTGCTCGGCACATCTGTTCCGCATGACCTCGGGGAGGACCAGCAGCATGGGCGTCACGCTTGCCAAGGGGGGCAATGTCTCCCTCTCCAAAGCCGCACCGAACCTCACCCAGGTGTTGATCGGGCTCGGCTGGGACGCGCGTTCCACCACCGGCGCACCCTTCGACCTCGACGCCAGCGCGCTGCTGTGCGGGGGTGGGCGGGTACTGGGCGACGAGTGGTTCGTCTTCTACAACCAGCTCAGGAGCCCCGACGGGTCCGTCGAACACACTGGCGACAACCTCACCGGTGAGGGTGAAGGCGACGACGAGTCGCTGATCGTCGACCTCCCCGCCGTCTCGGCCGCCTGCGACAAAATCATCTTTCCGGTCTCGATCCACGACGCGGACAACCGCGGCCAGACGTTCGGCCAGGTCAGCAACGCCTTCATCCGGGTCGTCAACCAGGCCGACGGCCAGGAACTCGCGCGCTACGACCTGAGCGAGGACGCGTCGACGGAGACCGCCATGATCTTCGGAGAGCTGTACCGCTACCAGGGCGAGTGGAAGTTCCGTGCAGTTGGTCAGGGGTACGCGTCGGGTCTCCGGGGCATCGCTCTAGACTTCGGAGTCAACGTTTCGTAAAGCCGAGTACGGCAGCGGGGGAGACCCGTAAACACACGATTGGGTAGCCAGTGATTCTGAAAACCTTCGGCTGGTCGTTCGCGGTCACCGCGCTCGGCCTGGTCGCGGCGGTCTTCTACGGGGGGTGGACCGGCTTCGGCATCGTGGCGATCCTCTCCATCCTCGAGATCTCGCTGTCCTTCGACAACGCTGTGGTCAACGCCGGAATCCTGAAGAAGATGAGTGCCTTCTGGCAGAAGATCTTCCTCACCGTCGGTGTCCTCATCGCCGTCTTCGGTATGCGGCTCGTCTTCCCCGTCGTCATCGTGGCCATCAGCGCCAAGATCGGTCCGATCGACGCCGTCGACCTCGCGCTCAACAACAAGGACCAGTACCAGCAACTGGTCACCGACGCCCACCCGGCGATCGCCGCCTTCGGTGGCATGTTCCTGTTGATGATCTTCCTCGACTTCATCTTCGAGGACCGTGACATCAAGTGGCTCGGCTGGCTGGAACGCCCGCTCGCCAAGCTCGGCAAGGTCGACATGCTGTCGGTCTGCATCGCCCTGATCGTGCTCATGATCTCCGCCATGACCTTCGCGACCAACGCCCACCAGCACGGTGGCGCCCACGTCGACAAGGCGCAGACGGTCCTCATCTCCGGCATCGCCGGCCTGATCACGTACATGATCGTCGGCGGGCTCTCCGGCTACTTCGAGGACAAACTCGAGGAAGAGGAGGAGCGCGAGCACGAGGAGGAGGAAGAGGCCGAACGCACCGGCAAGAAGAAGCCGGCCGTCGTCCTCGCCGGCCAGGCCGCGTTCTTCATGTTCCTCTACCTCGAAGTGCTCGACGCGTCCTTCTCCTTCGACGGTGTCATCGGCGCCTTCGCCGTCACCAACGACATCGTGCTGATGGCCCTGGGTCTCGGTATCGGCGCGATGTACGTCCGTTCGCTGACGGTCTACCTCGTCCGTCAGGGCACCCTCGACGACTACGTCTACCTGGAGCACGGCGCGCACTACGCGATCGGCGCCCTCGCCGGCATCCTGCTCGTCACCATCCAGTACGAGATCCACGAGGTCATCACCGGCCTGGTGGGCGTCGTCCTGATCGCCTGGTCCTTCTGGTCCTCCGTGCGCCGCAACACCAAACTGGCAGCGGCAGAGGGAAAAGCGACGGGCTCGGACGAGAAGACTGAGGTCCCGTCCGGGGTGTGACAACCTCCGGTGTGAGGAACGCTCTGAGCGGGGCGGCTACGAGGAATCGTCCTCGTCGGCCGCCCCGCGGCTCTGCGGGCACGGGACCGACGGCGCAGACAAGTGTGCGGGGGCTGGACGGGTGGGGACGGGATGAGTTTCTGGGACGACCTGTGGCGCGGCCGTACGACGGACTTCGACGCCGGCAGCGCAGCGAGCAACTCCATCGAGCTGACCAAGCGGCACCAGCGGGTCTCGCTCACCAGGCAGGGCGCGGCGACCGGCCATCTGCGCATCAACCTGTCCTGGCGGATGCGTACGTCGGACATCGGCGGCCCGAAGCGGCAGAGCCTGTGGCGACACCCCTTCCAGGCCCTGCGGCCGGAGGAGGTCAAGGGCCACACCCAGAGCATGGTGAACGTCGACCTCGACCTGGGCATCCTCTACGAACTGACCGACGGCACCAAGGGCGTCGTACAGCCCCTGGGCGGGTTCCTGGGCGAGACGAACGCGCCGCCCTACGTCAAACTGAGCGGCGACGACCGGTTCGGGTCGGCGTCAGGCGAGACGGCGTACGTCAACCTTGATCACCGGGACGAGATCAAGCGGCTGCTGGTGTTCGTGTACATCTACGACCAGACGCCGGCGTTCGACCGGACCCACGCGATCGTGACGCTCTACCCGAGCAACGGGCCGCGGATCGAGATAGGCCTCGACGAGCGGCACTCGCAGGCTCGCTCGTGTGCGGTGGTGTTGATCGAGAACGTGAAGAACGAGTTGATCGTCCAGCGGGAGGTCAAGTTCGTCTACGGGTTCCAGGCGGAGCTTGATCGGTTGTACGGGTGGGGGTTGCAGTGGGGCAGGGGTTACAAGACGAAGGCGGAGCGCTGACGCTCGGTCTGGGCGGGGGCGCCTATGAGCTCGGGAGCTCTGTTCGGTGGCGGGTGCGGGCTCGTCGTGGCTTGTCGCGCCCCGCGGCGGAGCCGCAAGAGGTCACAGCCCCGCGCCCCTTCAGGGCGCCTGTGCTCAGCGTCCGATGAACTGTGGGCCCTGTGGGGGTAGGTGGAAGTCCGGGGACGGGGATGTTCCCACCGGTTGGGGGTAGCCGTATGCCGGTTGGGTCGTGTTCGGGCTTGCGGGCTGGGGGTAGCCGTAGGCCGGCTGCGGAGGGAGGGTCGGCGGATGCTGGACTGTAGTGGCCGCCGAGGGGTCCGTGGGCGGGGAGTTCGTGGTGTCCGGGAACGGTTCCTCGGCCGGCTGGTCCTCCACTGAGATGCCGAAGTCCGTCGCCAGGCCCTCCAGGCCGTTCGAGTAGCCCTCGCCCAGGGCGCGGAACTTCCAGCCGTCTCCGCGTCGGTACAGCTCCCCGCAGATCAGAGCCGTTTCCTCGCCCGTCTCCGGCTTCACGTCGAAGTACGCCAGCGGTTCGCCGTCCGCGACGGCACCGTCGTACAGCACGATGCGCAGGGACCGTACGCGGGCGAAGGCGACGCCGTCCGCCGAGGCGACCAGCAGAATCTGACCGACTCCGGACTCGACACCGGTCAGATCCGTCTGGATCGTGTCGGTCAGGCCCTCGGCCACTCGTTTCTTGCCGAGCCGCCAGACCTTGCCCGAGGGGTGGCGGGGCTGGTTGTAGAAGACGAAGTCCTCGTCGGAGCGCACACGACCGTCGGGGCCGAGGAGCAGCGCCGAGGCATCGACATCCGGAACCCCCTGGCCGGGCGTCCAGCGCAGCACGGCGCGCACCGTCGTGGCCTCGACCGGGACGTTCGACCCCTTCAGCATCGCGTGCGTCATGCGGTCATCCTGCCTTCTCGGTCCTGGTCACGACAACGCGGGGGCATCGGTTCCGCGTGTCCGCGTTACCTGAACTTCATTCTCGGTGGGAACCCTCGACATGGATCCCTACGTACTATTACCGGCCACCCATCAACACCCGACCGACTCTCGATCACCACTCGACCAGCCGTCCACCCACCACGGGGGAGTTTCATGCGTCATTTCGGGCACATCGCCCCTGAGGTACGGCAGCGCCTGTTCCACCAGGAGCCGTGCGAGTTCACCGCCGACTCCTCGGCCCGGCTGCTCGCCACAGCCCTGGGCGCCACCCTGTACAGCCCGGCCACACGCCCGCGCCTCGCCGACGCCATCGTCAAGCAGGTCGCTCGCGGTGTCGTGTCCATGGTCCTGTGCCTGGAGGACTCGATCGACGACTCGGAGGTCGCGGACGCCGAGGAGAACCTGGTGCGGGAGTTCGGCGTGCTCGCCGAGCGCCCCGACGCCTCCACCGGGCTGCCGCTGCTGTTCATCCGGGTCCGTACGCCCGAACAGATCCCCGACCTCGTACGGCGCCTCGGGCCCACCGCCTGGCTGCTCTCCGGGTTCGTGATGCCGAAGTTCACCGAGGAACGCGGCATGCCGTTCCTGGAGGCCCTCGCCGACGCCGAGGCCGCGAGCGGCCACCGGCTGTTCGGCATGCCGGTGCTCGAGTCCCCCGAGCTGATGTACCGGGAAACGCGCGTAGAGACCCTGGAGGGCATCTCCCGCGCCGTCGACAAGTACCGCGACCGCGTCCTCGCCCTGCGCCTCGGCGTCACCGACTTCTGCTCCTCGTACGGGCTGCGCAGAGCCCCGGACATGACCGCGTACGACGTCCATGTCGTCGCCTCCGTCATCGCCGACGTCGTCAACATGCTGGGGCGGGCCGACGGCACCGGGTACACGGTCACCGGGCCCGTCTGGGAGTACTTCCGGGTGCAGGAGCGCATGTTCAAGCCACAGCTGCGCCGCAGCCCCTTCCTGGAGGGCCAGGCCGAGGAACTGCGTGAGACGCTGATCGAGCACGCCATGGACGGGCTGCTCCGCGAGATCAGCCTCGACCAGGCCAACGGGCTGCTCGGCAAGACCTGCATCCACCCCTCGCACGTCCTGCCCGTGCACACCCTGTCCGTGGTCAGCCACGAGGAGTTCAGCGACGCGCAGGACATCCTGCGACCCGAGCGCTGCGGGGGAGGCGTCCTGCGGTCGGCGTACACGAACAAGATGAACGAGGTGAAGCCGCACCGCGCCTGGGCCGAGCGGACCCTGCTGCGGGCCGAGGTCTTCGGCGTCGCCAACGAGGACATCGGCTTCGTGGAGCTGCTCACCGCCGGTATCCCCGACTGACCTTCCGTCTTCATCCCCATACCCGTCCCCATCTCCGCATTCGATTACCTGTACGACCTGGCACCCCCGACGAACACACATAGGGACTCATGAACAACGCTGTGCACAACGGGGTCTGGTCCGGCACCTGGGTCGCCGAGCGGCTCGGGGTCGAGCTGGTCGGCGGCGACGAGCTGCGCGAGCTGCTAGGCCTCGCCCTGCGGCGCAACCCCAAGCGGGCGCACCTGCTGGTGTCGAACGTGCTCGGCAAACACGTCCCGCGGTCGCCCGCCGTCGTCTACGGCCACGGCTTCGCCCTCGGCAGGCGGGTGCGCGAGCTGCTCGGCGCCGACGAGTCCCGGCGCGCCGTCGTCCTCGGGTACGCCGAGACGGCCACCGGGCTCGGTCACTGCGTCGCCGACGGAGTGGGCCTCGCGCCCTACCTCCACTCCACCCGGCGCCCGGTCGCCGGCGTGGCCCCGGCGGGCGGCTTCGAAGAGGCCCACTCGCACGCCACCTCCCACCTCCTCCTCCCGGAGAACCCCGCGCTGCTGGCCGGCCCCGGCCCGCTGGTCCTCGTCGACGACGAGTTCTCCACCGGCAACACCGTCCTCAACACCATCCGCGCCCTGCACGAGCGCTACCCGCGCGAGCGGTACGTCATAGTCGCCCTCGTCGACATGCGCGCCCCGGCGGACGTGGCCCGCCTGGACGAGTTCGCCGACGAGATCGGCGCGCAGGTCGACCTGGTGGCAGCGGCGAAGGGCACAGTGCACCTGCCGGAGGGCGTGCTGGAAAAGGGCCAAGCGCTTGTCGCCGAGTACGAGGAACCGGCCTCAGGGGCGCGGGGCAGTGACATTTGCGGCTCCGCCGGGCGGGCGCGACAAGCCACGACGAGTCCGCACCCGCCCCACAACCCCCACACCCGAGTCGACCTGCGCTGGCCCGCCAAACTGCCGGACGGCGCCCGCCACGGCTTCACGCCCGGCCACCGAATACGTATGGAGACCGCACTCCCGGCGATGGCGGCAAGGCTCGCCGGAACCCTCCCCGAGGACGCTCACCGCGTCCTCGTCCTCGGCTTCGAAGAGCTGATGTACGCCCCGCTGCGCCTCGCCGCCGAGCTGGAGAAGGCGCTGGAGAGCGCCGAGGTCCGCTACTCGACGACCACCCGCTCACCCGTCCTCGCCGTGGACGACCCGGGGTACGCGATCCGCAGCCGCCTCGCCTTCCCGGCCCACGACGACCCGGCCGACGGCCCCGGCGAGCGCTACACCTACAACGTGGCCGGGGCAGGCTTCGACGCCGTCGTCATGGTCGTGGACTCCACCGCCGACACACCCGAACTGCACGCCCCCGACGGCCTGTTGGCCGTGCTCGCCGCTCACACGCCGAATGTCGTACTCGCCGTCGTCCCCAGTTACGTACCCGCACCCCCGCACGTACCCGAAAGGCCCCGCATGCTGCCCGAGCCCCTTCGCGGACCCGCGTTCTCCTCGTATCCACCGGACGAGGTCGGCTGGCTGCTGCGGGACCTCTCGGACGTAAGCCTTGAGGCGCCCACCGAGGAGCGCGAGGAGGCGATCCAGGCGGGCGGCGCCCACTACGCCGAGTCGCTGCCGGTCGAGTACCAGCCCAGTGACCAGTACCAGGAGCTGTTCCGCGCCGCCCTCGACACCTCCGCAGCCCGCATCGCCCAAGCGGTGGGCGCCGTCACGGAGTTGGTGCTCGCCGAGCGGTCGCCGCGCCCGGTGCTCGTCTCGCTGGCGCGGGCCGGAACGCCCGTCGGTGTGCTGATGCGCCGCTGGGCCCAGCACCGGCACGGGCTCGAACTGCCCCACTACGCCGTGTCGATCGTCCGGGGCCGGGGTATCGACGCCAACGCGCTGCGCTGGCTGGCCGCCCACCACGACCCCGCCGACGTCGTGTTCGTCGACGGCTGGACCGGCAAGGGCGCGATCACCCGCGAACTCGCCGACGCCATCAAGGAGTTCGAGGCCTCCGACGGCATCACCGGCTTCGACCCGGAGATCGCGGTCCTGGCCGACCCGGGCTCCTGCGTCCGGACGTTCGGCACCCGCGAGGACTTCCTCATCCCGTCCGCGTGCCTCAACTCCACGGTGTCCGGGCTGATTTCACGGACCGTCCTGCGCGCGGACCTGGTCGGCCCGAACGACTTCCACGGCGCCAAGTTCTACCGCGAACTCGCCGAAGCCGACGTCTCGGTCGACTTCCTCGACGCCGTCGCCGCCCGTTTCCCCGACGTCACGGACGACGTCGACAGCACGGTGAAGGAACTGCTCGCCGCCGACCGCGCACCGACCTGGGAGGGCTGGGCGGCCGTCGAGCGGATCAGCGAGGAGTACGGGATCCACGACGTGAACCTCGTCAAGCCCGGCGTCGGCGAGACCACCCGGGTGCTGCTGCGCCGCGTCCCCTGGAAGATCCTGGCCCGCGCCGGAGCGGGCGCCGACCTCGACCACGTACGCCTGCTCGCCGAGCAGCGGGGCGTGTCCGTCGAGGAGGTGGCGGAACTCCCGTACACCTGCGTGGGGTTGATCCACCCCCAGTACACGCGGGGTGCGACCGGCGCCGACGGCAAGGCGGTGTCGGTATGAGTCCCGTCAGTCCCGTCCTGGTCGCCAGCGATCTCGACCGCACGCTCATCTACTCCGCCGCGGCCCTCGCGCTGACCATGCCGGACGCCCGCGCGCCCCGGCTGCTCTGCGTCGAGGTGCACGAGGCCCGGCCGCTGTCGTACATGACGGAGACGGCCGCCGGGCTGCTCACCGAACTCGGTGACGCGGCTGTTTTCGTACCGACGACGACCCGGACCCGCAAGCAGTACCAGCGCATCAACCTGCCGGGCCCGGCACCGAAGTACGCGATCTGTGCGAACGGCGGCCACATCCTCGTCGACGGTGTCGCCGACCAGGACTGGCACGCGCGGGTGCAGGCGCGGCTCGCGGACGAGTGCGCCTCCCTGGACGAGGTCCGGGACCATCTCGCCGCCACCGCCGACCCGCTCTGGGTGCGCAAGCACCGGATCGCCGAGGACTTCTTCGCCTACCTCGTCGTCGAGCGTGAACTGCTGCCCGAGGCATGGGTGAAGGAACTGGCGGTCTGGGCGGAGGACCGCGGCTGGACGGTCTCCCTTCAGGGCCGCAAGATCTACGCCGTGCCGAAGCCGCTCACCAAGAGCGCGGCGATGCGCGAGGTCGCGCGGCGTTCCGGGGCGACGCTCACGCTTGCCGCCGGTGACTCGCTGCTCGACGCCGATCTGCTCCTCGCCGCTGACCGGGGCTGGCGCCCGGGGCACGGTGAGCTGGCGGAGACGGAGTGGGTGGCCGATACGGTCACCGCGCTTCCCGAGCGGGGGGTCGCTGCGGGGGAGCGGATTCTGCGGGAGCTTCTGCGGGAAGTACGGCGCCCTGTTTGAGGTGACCCGAGGGGTTGTCGGGGTGCTGCGGCGCCGTTGTGGCTGGTCGCGCAGTTCCCCGCGCCCCTAAGGGGCGCTGTCGTGCGGGTCGGACGATTCGTACCGTGATGAAGGCGACCAGGGCCACCGCCGCCCCGGCCAGTACCACCTTCGAGTACGTGGAGACGATGCTGGTGACCTCGGACCAGTTGTCGCCCAGCGCGTAGCCCGCGCACACGAAGGCGGTGTTCCACAGGGCGCTGCCGAGGGTGGTGAGGCCGAGGAAGACGGGCAGGGGCATGCGTTCGACGCCGGCCGGTACGGAGATCAGGCTGCGGAAGACGGGGATCATGCGCCCGAAGAACACCGCCTTCGTGCCGTGCCGCAGGAACCACGCCTCGGTCTTCTCGATGTCCGCCACCTTGACCAGCGGCAGCCGGCCGGCGAGGGCGACGGTGCGGTCACGGCCGAGCAGCGCGCCGACCCCGTACAGGGCGAGCGCGCCGACGACCGAGCCCGCGGTGGTCCAGAGCAGCGCGGCGATCAGGCTCATCTGTCCGGTGCTCGCCGCGAAACCGGCGAGCGGCAGGATCACCTCGCTCGGCAGCGGCGGGAAGAGGTTCTCCAGCGCGATGGCGAGGCCGGCGCCGGGGGCGCCCAGCGTGTCCATGAGGTCGGTGACCCACTGGGGTGCGGCCGTCGTGGCTGTCATGCGGCCAGGCTAGGAGACCCAACCTGAAGAGACCCTGAACCGTCCCCTACGGCACTGGACCTCCGGCCCTTCCCTACGGGCAGCCCCTCAGCCGCAGCAGCCCCCGCCACAGCAACCGCCTCCACCACCGCCACCGCCGCTCGCACGCGGGGCCGACGCCTGCGCGGACGCCGAGCCGCCGACGGCGACCGTCGACAGGAGCTTCACGGTGTCGTCATGACCGGCGGGGCAGTCCGCGGGGGCGGCCGACTCGGCCATCGGGCGGCTCAGTTCGAACGTGTCGCCGCAGGTGCGGCAGCGGTACTCGTAGCGAGGCATGCGGACAGGTTAGTCCCCAATTGCTCGCCGTGCGGAGCCCGATGGTTCCGGGGCCGATCCCTGCCGTTCATTCCCCATGTGGAGAAGCTGCGAAGGTCGCTGGTAATTTGTGTACGCCGCGATGAGCCGTGAGGTCGGGGAATTCAGGTCTTGCACGGAGTGCGGAGGGGTGTGTCGTGACCCAGAAGTCGGATGAACCGGACGCCACTCTGCAATTCCGGACAGTAGATCTGGACATTCCCGGCGCCGGGCAGGGATCGCCCGTACCGGAAAACACCGCACCGGGAATCGCCGCACCGGGAAACAGGCGTAAAGCCCGATTAGATCGTAAAGCCCGCCGAATATCCCTTCCCCTGCTCCTCGCCCGGGTCCGGCACCTCGTCGCCGCCCACGCGCCGGCGTACCCGCGCCCCGGCCGCACCGGCTGGCGGCGCTGGATACCCTCCTGGCGCCAGTGGCTGGGGGGTGTGTCGGCGACCGTGGGGCTGAGCGCCCTGCTTCTCGGTGTCGCCTACGCGGCCACCGACATTCCCGACAACCTCAACACGTACGCCACCCAGCAGGACAACGTGTACTTCTGGGCCGACGGGACGCCCATGGCCCGTACCGGCTGGGTGCAGCGGCAGGCGATGCCGCTGAAGGACATTCCGGAGGATGTCCGCTGGGCGGTGCTCGCCGCCGAGAACGCGAGTTTTTACAGCGATTCCGGCATTTCCGTCAAGGGCATTAGTCGCGCCCTTTTTCGTACCGTCGGCCAGGGTGACACGCAGGGTGGATCCACCATCACCCAGCAATACGTCAAAAACGTCTATCTCAGCCAGAACCAGACGATCAGCCGCAAGTTCACCGAGGCGATGATCGCTCTCAAGCTCGACAACCGGATGAGCAAGGACGACATCCTTGAGGGCTACCTCAACACCAGCTGGTTCGGCCGCGGCTGCTACGGCATCCAGCGCGCCGCCCAGGCGTACTACGGCAAGGACGTCAGCGAACTCGACGCCGGTGAGGGCGCGTTCCTCGCCTCCCTCCTCAAGGGCGCCGGCCTGTACGACCCGACGCTGAGCAGCGCCAACCGGGCCCGCGCCGTCGAGCGCTGGTCCTGGACCCTGGACCGGATGGTCGACATCGGCAGGCTGACGAAGGCCGAGCGGGCCACGTACACGAAGTTCCCCGAGCCGCTGAAGAGCAACCCGCTGTACGACACCGGTGAGCAGACCGACTACCTGGTGGAAGTGGCCTCGCAGTACGCCAAGAAGGCCGGGGGGATCTCCGACAAGGACTTCGACCTCGGCGGCTACCAGGTCTACACGACGTTCGACCGAGCGCGGGAGCGCAAGCTCGCCGACTCCGTGACCAAGGCCCGCAAGCAGGCGCTGAAGGACGATCCGACCGCCGCGAAGACCGCCCACTACGGCGCCGCCTCGGTGACCGCCGACGGCCGGATCCTCGCCGTGTACGGCGGCCCCGACCACCGAACGCAGGGCTACAACGAGTCCAACTCCACCACCGTGCCCGCCGGTTCGGCCTTCCTGCCGTTCGTCTACGCCGCCGGACTGGAACACGGTGTCCACAAGAGCCGCTACGACGAGGCGACACGTGTCACGGGGGACTCCCTGTACGACGGCAACGACGATGTGCCGGTGACCACGCCCGAGGGGCCCTACTGGGACCGCAGCGGCAAGAAGGTCGCCGCCAGCAACGACGGCGACCGGTCCTACGGGCAGATCTCCCTGCGCCGGGCCCTGGAACTGTCGGTGAACACGCCGTTCATGCAGCTCGGCATGGACACCGGCCTCGACAACGTCCGCGCGACCGCCGAGGCCGCCGGCCTGTTGCCCGCCAGCATCGGGCCGCAGGTGCCCGCACTGTCGACGGGCACCTCCACCCCCAGCGCGATCCGGATGGCCGGCGGCTACACCACGTTCATCGCCGGTGGCAGACGCACCGAGCCGTACTCGGTGCGCAAGGTGACCCGCAACGGCGCCGGCCTCGCCCTGGACACCCCCACGCTGACCCGCGCGGTCGGCGCCGACGTGGCCGAAGAGGTCACCTCGGCGCTCACCGACGCCTTCCGCACCGCACACCCCGCCGCCGCCGCGTCCGCCGACGGGACGGTGGCCGGGAAGGCGGGGACCACCCCGGACGACACCGCCTCCTGGTACGTCGGCACCCACAAGTTCGTGTCCACGGCCGTCGTCGTCTACCGCATCGACCTGACCAAGAGCCTCGAACCGCTGCCGTTGAAGGGCCTCGCCGGCACCGCCGACGACAGCGTTCCGTACGGCATCTGGTCGGGTGCCATGAGCCCGCTCGGCTGACCACCGGACGGGGCGACAACTCACCCCCCTCGAAATGAGCAGCACATGAGACAAGCGTCGGGCCGCCGTCGCAAGGCCCCGGCAGCGCCTCCCCCCGTCAACAACCGCCCGCGGATCGCGGCGTACCTCGTCGTGGCCTCCCTGACCCTCGCGTCCCTCACCGCCGGCTATCTGACGCTGGGCCGCCCCGACCGCACCGCGCCGACAGCCTCCGTGGGAGCGGGGGAGACCGTGAAAGCCCCCGCGCAGGCGAGCGGTGAACCGAAGTGGGACGGCAGGACCAGGGTCCTCGGGGACGGTTCCACCTCGTACACCGGCCCGCAGCAGGGCCGGTTGAAGCCGGTTCCGCTCAAGCCCGGTGAGATACCACCCCAGTTCGTCGTCTTCTCCTGGGACGGCGCACTGGCGGGCGACGACGAACTCTTCGAGCACTACCGGGAGATGTCCGCGAAGTACGGCGCCCACATGACGTACTTCCTCACCGGCATCTACCTGCTGCCCAAGAGCAAGGCGGACCTCTACCAGCCCCCGCAGCACGCCAAGGGGTCGGCGGCGATCAGCTACGCCACCGACGACCACATCCGCACCACCCTGGAACAGCTCGGCAAGGCGTGGCAGGAGGGCAACGAGATCGGCACCCACTTCAACGGCCACTTCTGCGGCGAGAAGGGCGGCGCCGACTGGAGCGTCGCGGAGTGGAAGAGCGAGATCGACCAGTTCTACGCCTTCGTGGAGAAGTGGAAGACCAACACCGGCTACACCGACCTCGCTCCGCTGCCGTTCGACTTCAAGAAGGAGGTCACCGGCGGGCGCGCCCCCTGTCTGGAGGGCCAGGCGAACCTGCTGAAGGCCGCGAAGAGCTACGGCTGGCGTTACGACGCGAGTTCCGCCGGCGACTTCCAGATCTGGCCGAAGAAGAAGGACGGCATCTGGGACTTCCCGCTGCAGATGCTCCCGTACGAGGGCGGCGACTACCAGGGCCTGTCCATGGACTTCAACTTCCTCTACAACCAGTCCGAGGGCGAGACCGACGGTGCTCCGGCCAACTACCCACGCTGGCAGCAGGAGACCGTCGACGCCTACGAGGCCGGCTTCAACCGGGTGTACTACGGCAGCCGTGCCCCGCTGTTCATCGGCAACCACTTCGAGGAGTGGAACGGCGGCATCTACATGAAGGCCGTCGACGAGGTCATGGCGAACGTGTGCTCGAAGAAGGACGTCGAGTGCGTCTCCTTCAAGGAACTCGCCGACTGGCTCGACGTGCAGACCCCGGCGACCCTGGAGCGGCTGCGCGGCCTGGACCCGGCGCAGTCCCCGGACTGGTCGACGGTCGTGAAGTGATCGCCGTCAAGTGATCGCGTGACGTAGCTGTCGTTATCTGACGATTCGTCAACTTCCTTGCTGGTAAAGGGTATCCCCGTTCACAGGGGCTCCACATGGCATGCGAAAATTCCACAACCCGGCATCCCCCATCGCCGGGGCAAGAGGGGAAACATACGTGAAGTCAAGGAACATGGGCCGTACGCGCAGCCGCACCGCCATAGTCGTCGCGGCCGCTGCCTCGGTCGCCGCGGGAGCGGCGCTGCTGCCGGCCGGAAGCGCGAGCGCGGCGACCGCGCGCTCCGCCGCCCCGATCGTGGACCAGCAGACCAGGGCCACCTTCCAGCGCCTCGCCGACGCGGTCCTCACCGACCGTACGGACGCGCTGGTCGACGGTCCGCAGGGCAACCGGCAGAAGCCCCTGACGGGCGCCTTCTCCGGCGACGTCAAGCTGTCCGCCGCGCTGGCCCGCAGCGAGAACGCCGCCCTGTCCTCGCTGGACGGGCGCAAGGACCGCCTCGCGGCGCTCGGCGAGAAGTACAGCAGGGCCAACACCGTCGTCACCCTGAACAGCACCCGCCTCAAGGGCGCCAAGGCCGAGGTCGAGGTCACCGAGACCACGACCCTGACCTACCAGAAGGTCCGCGGCGACGAGCCGGGTACCACCGGCTTCCAGGCCCACCACGCGCTGACGTTCACCGCCGACGCGCGCGGCCACTGGCAGCTGACGGGCATCCGGAACACCGACGCGGCGGCCGACGTCGCCGTGAACCAGCCGGCCGAGCCGTCCGTCGCGGCCAAGCCGTCCGCGAAGGCCAAGGTCGGCACGGTGGCCGCCGACACCATGCCCAACGCCCCCCGCGCGGCCACCACCCGCACGACACCGGTGGCCGTCAAGAACCTCACCACCGGCGCCTTCGACTACAAGGCCATGGCCACGTACGCGGAGAAGTACTGGAGCACCTACAACCCGGACTACCCGAACTTCAACGGGCACGGCGCCGGCGGCGACTGCACCAACTTCGTCAGCCAGTCCCTGAAGGCAGGCGGCTGGAAGCACGCGCCCGGCTACGTGTACGACTACACCAAGTGGTTCGGCAACGCCGACATCCAGTCGGACTCCTTCGTCGGCGTCAACGAGTGGTCCTGGTTCGCCCAGAACTCGAAGCGCACCACCAGCCTCGCGTACGTCTACCAGCTGGACGTCGGCGACGTCCTGCAGATGGACTTCGAGAAGGACGGGTCGAAGGACCACACGATGATCGTCACGTACCGCAGCGCCCAGGGCGTGCCGTACCTGACCTACCACTCCGCCAACACCTACCGCAGGTCGGTGGCGAGCATCATCGCGTCGGAACCGAACGCCTACTACTACGCCTACCGCACCTGATCAACCCGGTCCCGCCGCCCCGGTCCCTTCCCGGGCCGGAGCGGCGGGCGCCGCAGCACCTTGCCGCCGTAGACCCCCGGCCCCTTTGCCCGGCCCCTTCGAGGGGTGCGCTCAGTGGGCCGTCATCCCGCGCTCCTCGCGGATACGGGCCACCACGTCGGCCACCGTGTGCCGCACGGCCTCCGCCTCCGTCAGGAAGTGCCAGTAGTCGGGGTGGCGGCCCTCCAGCGAGGCGATCGCGCGGTCCAGGCGGGCCACCGACTCGTCCAGCGGGCGGGCGTGCCGTGGCTCCGGGGTGTTGCGCCCCGACATGGCCAGCCGCTGCGCGTCACGGATCGCGAAGCGTGTGCGGTCGATCTCGCCCTGCGGGTCCTTCTGCACGGTGTTCAGCCGCCGCAGCCGGTCTCCGGCCGCCGACACCGCCTCGTCGGTGGTGTTCAGCAGCGCCCGCACCGTCGACAGCAGCGCCGTCGCGTCCGGCCAGCGCTGGGCGTCCCGGGCGGTCTGCGCCTCCTTGAGCCTGGCCTCGGCCTGCCGTACGTGGTCCGTGGCCTGCTCCGGTACGTGCTGGAGGTCCTGCCAGCACTCCGCCGAGAACCGTCTGCGCAGCTCGCTCAGCAGCGGCTGCACCTGCCCGGACCGGGTGGTCAGCGCCTCGGCGCGGGTACGCAGGGACACCAGCCGGTGGTCGATCTCCGCCGCCCGCTCGGGCAGCCGCGCCGCCTCCGCCCGGACCGCCTCCGCCTCGCGTGCGACCCGGTCGGCCCGCTCCAGCGTCTCCGGCACCCCGTGCTGCCCGGCGCCCTGGTTGAGCCGGGTCAGCTCGGGCCCCAGAGCGGCGAGCCGGGCGGCCAGATCGTCCGCCCGCAGCCCCGACCCCCGGACCGCGTCCAGGGCGTTCGAGGCGGCCAGCAGCGACTGGCGGGCGCGCTCCACGGAGGGCGCGAGCCGGGCCAACTGCGTCTCGGCCTTGCCGAGCAGCGGTCCGAGCCCGTCCGCGAAGCGGTCCAGGTCCTGCTTGACCCGCCCCAGCTCCTCCTTGGCCCGGGTCAGCTCGGACCGGGCGCGGGTGGCGGCCGAGGCATCCAGGTCGTCGCGGTCGAGATCATGGGCGTCGATGGCGGTGATGTACTGCCCGCTGGCCTCGTCGATCCGGAGCCCGAGCCCCTCGAAGTCGGCGACGGCGCGCCGGGCGGCGGGGGTGTCGTCGACGGCCTTGATCGTCTCTATCGAGATCCGCAGATCCCGCTGGGCGGTGTCCAGTTCGTAGAAAGCGGCGGCTGCGGCGTCCTTCGCGGCCTGCGCCTCGGCGCGCTGGCTCTCGGCCCGCCCACCGAACCACCGCCGCGTACCGCCACCGGCGAAGGCGGCGGGCAGGGCGAAGAGCAGCGGCAGCGGGAGCAGTACGAGCGTCAGGGCGTCCAGGGCGGCGGCGCGCAGGCCGGTGCGCGGACCGGTACGAGAGCGCTCGGGTGGGCGGTGCGGCGAACGGTGAGGCGACTGGTGCGCGCCCGGCGCAATCGGCGTGTACGGCTCAGAATTAATCGCCGTCACTTCCCTCTCCCGTGCTGTGAACTGCCCTGCCCGGTTCATTCTCCCACCGGTTATGGACGAACACACGGGCCGGTCGGTTCGCGCTGCGCGTACCGACTCGCGAATCAGGTCGAGCGCCGGCCGCTCACCGGGCCGCCGCGGGGCTCACTCCCCGGCGGACCGCACCCGTATGCTCCCGTCCTTCGTCTTCGCCGACACCAGGTGCGAGCTGTGCTTGTCGCGCGGTACCGACACCTTCACCGAGCCGTCGTCGGAGTCCGCCGTCACGCGATAGGTCTCGCGGGGCAGCTCGATGGTGAGCGAGCCGTCGTCGCTGCTCGACTCGACGAGGTCCGGCACGGAGGCGAGTTCGAGCCGCACCGAGCCGTCCTCCGAGTGCGCCCGCACCTGCCGGGAACGCACACCGAGGGCACGGATCGAACCGTCGTCGGTGGACAGCTTCAGCGCCCCGGTGGAGTCCCTGACGGTGACCGAGCCGTCCCCGGAACGGATGTCGAGGGCCTGGTCGAAGCCGTGGGCGGTGACGCTCCCGTCCCCGTTCCGCACGACGACGGAGACACCGCGCGGGACCTCGATCCGGTGCTTGGCGGAGCAGTCGGCGACCACGCCCGAGCACTTCACCCGCAGCTTCAGCCGGTCGTCCTCCATCGACCAGGTCACCTTGGGATCCTTGCCGAAGGTGACGGAGCCCGAGAACCAGCGAGTGACCTCTATCCGGCCCGACTTGTTCGAGTCCGCGGCGACGATGTCCAGCGCCGAGTCGTTCGAGTCGACGGTGAGCGTCCGTCCCTGCAGGGCGAAGGAACGGTGTTTCGGATCCTTGTCGTCCCCGGCGGAGGAGCAGGCGGAGGCGGTGGCGACGAGCGCGGCCACGACGCCGGTGACGGCGACGACACGGGTGCGGGTGCCGGTGCGTGTTCCGGTGCGGCTGCGCGGAAATGCTGATCGGGCCATGGTCCTTCTCCCCCTGAGGTGAACGTGGACCGGTGATCGATGATCGTTGGAGCCGGCCCTGCGACACTCTTCGACCGTACGGATCCGGTGCCCGCCGGGGCATCCGGGACGCTCCCCGATCCGTAGTGGGGAAAACCCCCGGATCCGGGCACGGAGATCTCCGGGGCGGATACGGGTTTGCGGGGCAGGGCCTCGGGCAATGTAGGCTGACGACTCGTCCTGGGCGCGTAGCTCAGTGGTAGAGCGCCGCCCTTACAAGGCGGATGTCGGCGGTTCGAAACCGTCCGCGCCCACCAGGATCAACGCAGACGATGGGCCCTCCGGCGGTTTCGCCGGGGGGCCTCTTCGTGCGCGAGGTGTGGTGTACGTGACCTTCTGATCACCCTTTTACACCTGCCGGATATCGTGAGCGCCAGTGACGGCGAGATCAGAGAGGCTGCCGTGTCGCAGGTGTCGGACGAGGGACGGCTCATCGCCGGGCGGTATCGGCTGACCGAGCAGATCGGCCGGGGCGGCATGGGCACGGTCTGGCTGGCCGCCGACGAGATGCTCAACCGCCGGGTCGCGCTCAAGCGTCTGCACGAGGACTCACGGTTCGCCGACGACGAGCTGGCCCTGATGTACGAGCGCACCCGCCGTGAGGCGCAGAGCGCGGCGCGGATCGCGCACCCCAACGTGGTCGTCGTCCATGACGTCGTCGAGGACGACGGGCTGCCGTGCATCGTCATGGAGTACGTGCCCTCCACCACGCTGAGCGCCCTGCTCAAGAGCGGCGGAACCGTTTCGCCCGAGGAGGCCGCCCGTATCGGCCGGGGCATGGTCGGCGCGCTGCGGGCCGCCCACGAGGCCGGTGTACTGCACCGTGACGTCAAGCCGGGCAACGTGCTGCTCACCGAGAACGGCCGGGTCGTCCTCACCGACTTCGGCATCGCCACGGCGACCGGTACCAGCACCCTCACCCGGACCGGCGAGATCGTCGGCTCCATCGACTTCATGGCACCGGAGCGCATCCAGGGCGACACCCCCGGCCCCGCCTCCGACCTCTGGGCGCTCGGCGCGACCCTCTACCAGGCGGTGGAGGGACAGCCGCCGTTCCGCAGGCTCACGCCGGTCGAGACGGCGTACTCCATCGTCACCGCCCCCCTGGAGCCGATGAAGCAGGCGGGCCCGCTGGAACCGCTGATCAGCGCCCTGCTGGCCAAGGATCCGGCCGAGCGGCCCTCGGCCCAGGAGACGGAACTGGCGCTGCGGTCGGTGACCGAGGACACGGAGCCGCGCGCGTGGACGGCGTCCGTCCCGGTGTCGACACCGGCTCCGGGCCAGGATCCCGACCGTACGGGCGGCACACGGAGGAGGACCGGCACCCAGAACGCGGCACCCGTGCGGCCCCGAGGCGGGCGCGGGCGCCGTACCGTCCTCTGGAGCGCGGTCGCGGTGATCCTCGTCGCCGGAGGCACGGCGGGCGGCGTCCACTACCTGAACTCGGCCGGCAAGGAAACACACACGCAGGGCGCGGGTTCGGAGGAGAGCCCCACCCCGACGTACACGCCCTCGCCCGTTCCCGACGGCTACCACCTCGTCACGGAGAAGACCCTCGGCGTCGCCTTCCCGGTGCCGGACGGCTGGACGCTGAACAAGCGGACGTCCGACGGGATCGTCTACATCGACGAGACCCGCCTGGCCAGCATCACCATCGGCATGATCGATCCCGCCGGCGATCCCTTGGCGCACTTCAAGGACATCGAGGCGAACACGAAGATCAACTATCCCGGGGACAAGTACCGCAAGCTCTATATGCAGCGCACGGCCTACCGGGGTCAGAAGGCCGCCATCTGGGAGTTCACCATCGAGGGCCGGGAGCGCGTCTTCCACGGCATCAACCTCGGCTTCGGGCAGGAGGGCGGCCGGGAGTACGACATCTACGTCTCGGCGCCCGAGAAGCAGTGGGACAGCTACCGGCCGGTCTTCGACCGCGTGCGGGAAGGTTTCCGCACCACCTCCTGAGGTCGGACCACCGACCGGACCCCGGCTTCAGGCGTCCTCCGCGCCCTCGTGCGCGTGCTTGAGCCGTGTGCGCGCGTCCACCCGGTCCGGTCCCGTGACCTCGGCCCAGTAACGGTGGCCGCTCACGAACACCGCGAGCTCGTGCTCGCGGCGCCGCAGTTTCTCCACCTCGGCCTGTTCGTCGGCCGTCCAGCCCGGCGACGCGGGGCGCTCCACCTTGCGCCAGCCGCCGGTGTCACTGAAACCCTCCAGCGGCTCGACCGACCAGGGGAGCCGCTTCAGCAGTGCCGACAGCTCGGCGCGGACCTGATGCAGCTCCTCCTGACCGGCCAGGAGGTCACTCGGGAAGTCATAGGTCGTCGCCACGCGCTAATGGTACGCCTGTTCGATTTTGTGATGCGAGTTCCTTCCGGTACTTCCTCCTCCACTTCACACGAACGAGTGGCGCGGGCCGGGGCGCGCCAGGTCAGGCGGTCCCGGTCGCCAGCTCCCGCACGACCCGGGTCGCCACCGGTACGTCAACCCCGTGCCGTTCGGCGGCGCGCAGCAGGGCTCCGCCGACGGCGTCCAGCTCCAGCGGGCGGCCCGCCTCGGCGTCGCGCTGCATCGACGACCTGGTGGCCGGGGGGAAGGTGTCGTACCGGGCCATGGCCTGGGTGGGGTCCGACGGGCCGCCGCAGGCCAGGCTCACCGCCGCCGTCTCCTCGACCAGGGCGGTCAGCTCGTCGCGGTGGCGGGTGCGGACCTCGCCCAGCGGGAGCCCGTGCAGGGTGGTCAGCAGGGCGAAGGGGGCGAGGAACGACATCTTCGCCCACAGCGCCGCCGCCTCGTCGGGCAGGACGCGGGTGGCCGGTCCGGCGGCCGTGAAGGCGGCGGACAGCGCGTCGAGTCGCTCGCGCGGTACCGGGTCACCGGCCAGGTCGATCTCCACGAAGGGGCTCGCGTGTTCGATCACGCCGGGTGCCGTACGGGTCGACTCGACGCGGATCACGGCCGGGGCGACGCGCTCGGCGCCGTAGCGGGCCCGCAGTGCGGCCGGGTGTTCGACGCCGTTCAGGAACGGTACGACCAGGGCGTCGCCCAGCGCCTGCGCCGGGACGCGTGTCAGGGCCGCGTCGAGGGTCGTGTGCTTGACGGCGACGAGGACGGCGTCGACCCCGCCGAGAGGGCCGGACGCCTCCGGCAACCCGGCCGTCGCGTCCACGGTCGCCGTGAACTCCCCGAAGAGGCCGCTGCGGACGCGGATTCCGCCTTCGCGGAGCGTGCGAGCGGTGTCGTCCCCGGCCAGGCAGATCACGCGGTGACCGGCACGGGAGAGCAGGGCGGCGAGCAGGCCGCCGACGCCGCCCGGGCCGAGTACGGCAAAGGTGAGCGGGGCCTGCTGTGCGTGTACGTGGACGGGTGCGGGTGTGTCCGTGGGCATGGCTGATCGAACCTCTCCTCGGTCGGCTCCTGACAGGTAGCCGCTTCGCGGAGCATGATCGCAGCCGGTACGGCCGTACGGCACTCCCCTTTCAGCATGCGGGCGGCGCGGATCGCCTCGTACGCGCGAGACTGGAGGCATGTGCCGCAGCATCAAGACCCTTCGTCCACCCGTACTCCCCGAAGAGGCCACAGAGGAGGAGATGCGGGCCGCCGCCCTCCAGTACGTCCGGAAGGTCTCCGGCTTCCGGGCGCCGGCCGCCCACAACCGCGAGGTTTTCGAACACGCCGTCGATGTCATCGCGGCGGCCACGGCCGAACTGCTGGCCGGCATCGAGGTGCGCGGCGGAGGTGGTACGGCGGCAGCCCGGCACGCGTCCTAGGACACGCACCGGGCCGCGAGGTCATCGGCTCGGACACCGGGCCGCCGAGCGGCCGGGGCCCTGAGCCGCTACGCCACTAGCTGACCGTCCACTTCTGGTTGTCGCCCGTGCCGCAGGCCCACAGCACCATCTGGGTGCCGTTGGCCGTGGCCGCGCCGTACGCGTCCAGGCAGAGGCCCGCGTTGACGTTCGTGATCGTGCCGTCGGTGTTGACGTTCCACTTCTGGTTGTTGCCGCCGTGGCAGTCCCAGATGACGACCTTCGTGCCGTTGGTCTTGCCGCTGTCGTAGGCGTCCAGGCACTTGTTGCCGTACACCACGAGTTCCTTGCGGGAGGTGTACGTCCACGCCTGGTTGGAGCCGCCGTTGCAGTCCCACAGCTCGGCCTGGGTGCCGTTGGTGATCGTGCTGTGAAGAGATCCAGGCAGCGCCCGGACTGCTTGCCGACGACCAGGTTGCCGTTCGTGCCGGGAACCGGCCGGACGGTCAGCGTGCCCAGGGTCGGGCCGCCCGTGACGGCGAGCGTGTTGGCGGCACCCTTGGACAGGGCGACCTGGACGGAGATCGTGCCAGGGGTCGAGCCGGTCGGCGGGAAGGACACCTTGGTGGCCGTCTGGCCGTTGACCTTGAGGGTCGCCGTACGGGCCGTGCTCGTGTCGTTCGTGTACGTGAAGTCGGCGACCGCGACACCGGTGTTCGCCGCGCTCACGGCGGTGTAACCGGCGGCGGAGGGCTCGTACGCGCTGCTCGCCGCCTCCGTGGCGCCGGTGACCGTACGCATGACCGAGCCGCCGGCCGGGACGCTGACCGTGTAACTCGTGCCGTACGAGCCGACGTTGGCGCGTGCCCACGGGTCACGGACGGTCGCGTCGGCGTTGGTCAGGCCGAGGTCGGACCAGCGGACGGTCATGTTCTGGGCGGAGGATGTGCGGTTGAGGAGAACGACGGCACGGTTGCCGGTGCCGGACAGGACCTTGCCGTAGACCTGGAGTCCGGTGGTGTCCTCGGCGACCTTGACGCCCTGCAGGCCGCGGGCGTCCTGGTCGACGGCGACGATCTCGGGGTTCTTGAGGATGTTCGCCGTCTCGGTGGTCATGGTGGCCAGGTTGTTGCCGGCCAGGAGCGGGGCTCCGGAGATGGCCCACAGGTCCATGTGGGTGCGGTTCTGGGCGGCGGTGAAGCCGTCCATGCCGACCATCAGCATGTCCGGGTCGTTGTAGTAGCCGGTGTGCTGGGCGGTGGGGTGGACGTTCCTGTCGTAGTTCGTCAACAGGTTGCTCATGGACGGCTTGTTGCCGTAGATGATGATGTCGTCGTTGGTCCGCCACATCGCGCCCTGGCCGGGGGCCCAGTTCCACGGGTTCTGCCGGCCCCAGTTGCACAGCGACAGGGTCATCGGGCGGCCGGTGGTGGCGGTGGCCTTGGTGATCGCGTCGCTGATGGACTGGTAGGTGGTCGCCGGGTCGAGGCCCTCGGCGTCACCGCCGCACCAGTCGACCTTCACGAAGTCGAAGCCCCACTGCGAGAACTGGAGCATGTCCTGGTCGTAGTGGCCCTCGCTGCCGGAGCCGGGGGCGGCGGGGCGGCCGGTCGGGTAGTAGTAGCCGCAGCCGTCCTTGCCCGCGTCGGTGTAGATGCCGGCCTTGAGGCCCTTGCTGTGGATGTAGTCGGCGATGGCCTTCATGCCGCCGGGCCACTCGGACTCGTCGATCGTGATGTTCCCGGCGCTGTCCCGGGTGCCCTGCCACCAGCCCTCGTCGATGTTGACGTACTTGTACCCGGCCGCGGGCAGCCCGGAGGCGACGAACGCGTCGACCTGGCCCTTGATCACGCTGTAGTCGATCTTCGCGGCGAAGCTGTTCCAGGAGGCCCAGCCCATGGGGGCGGCGGGGACCGGTATCTGGCGGGTGGAGGCGGCGACCGGGGCGGTGTTGTCGAGCGGGGTCGCTTCTTCGGCCTGCGGCTGGGCGAAGAGGAGGGCGGCGGTCGCCGCGGTCGCGAGAGCGAGGGTGCGGATGGCGGTGCGGCCGAGGAGGGATGAGCGCGGCGGGGGATACATGCGGCTCCTTGCCGGGGGCGCGGCGTTGCGATTCCCGGGGTCTTTGGTCGATATGTCGAACTACGATCGGCGAACCGAACGAGGGGGCGCGCTGAAAGTAGAGCGGCAGGGGGTTGAAGTCAACGGGTGTGGCAGAGGTTGGTTTTCCGCCGGGGGGATTGCGGGGCGGAATTGAGGGGTTGGGGTGGGTAGGAGCGCCTGAGGGGGGTGGGGGTTCCGTGGGGTTGCGGGTGCCGGTGCGTCGTGGCTTGTCGCGCAGTTCCCCGCGCCCCTGAAGGGCGCGCCCGGGCGCGCCAGAGGGGGGCGGTGGAGGTTGCGGGTGCGTTGTGGCTTGTCGCGCGGTTCCTCGCGCCCCTGAAGGGCGCGTTTCCTCAGCGTCCGTTGGGTATGCGCCCCTTGTTCGTGGGCCGGCTACCCGTGTGCGCGGGTTACCCGGGGGCGGCGCATCAGGAAGGCTGCTCCTGCGCCTGCTGCGAAGAGGGCTGCTACGGAGACGCCTGTTGCCAGCCAGGTGGCGCCGAGCCACTGGCCGCCGAAGTAGCCGAGGGCGACGCTGTACACGGCCCACGCCAGGCCGGCCACGATGGACCAGGGGAGGAACTCGCCGACCCTGCGGTGGGCGGCGCCCGCGCCGAGGGAGACGACCGAGCGGCCGGCCGGGGCGAAGCGGGCGACGACGACCAGGATGCCGCCGCTGTGCGCGAGGGCCTGGCCGAGACGTTCCTGCGCGCTGGTCAGGCGGCGGGAGCGGGCGATCGCGCGGTCCAGCCGGGCCCCGCCGTGCCAGGCGAGGCGGTACGCCACCAGGTCGCCGAGGACCGACGCCGTGGCCGCGCACAGGGTGAGCGCGAGAATGTCGGGGACCTCTTGCGGCACCTGCCCGGTGGCCGCGCCCGAACCGGCGGCGGCCGCCGTGGCGGCCGTGATGACCAGGACACCGCTCGGCAGTACCGGCAACAGGACGTCGAGCAGGACGGACACGGCCACCAGGGCGTAGATCCACGGGGTCCCGGTCAGTGACCCCACACTCTCAAGCACCGCAGACTCCCCGAAACTCCCCCGTCGGCCCGATCCGTGCCGCTACCTCGCGGGGGAGCGGCGGGCGGCGTGTGACAGCCATACAGCGTACGCGGGGGGTCTGACAGGAGATCCACGGGGGGCTCATGTGTTCGGCACACGATGTTCACCCTGACGCGCGGTTCACCCCGGAGCGCGCCGCCCCGCCCCCGGGCACGGGGACGGGCACCGGCCGGTGGTGACGGATCAGACCGCTACCGGGGTCTTCTCCCGCGACTCCTTCGACTTCGAGGCGCCGGACGAGCGCTTCGCGAGGAACCGGTCCACGCCGAAGGCGCCGGAGCCGGTGAAGACGAGCAGGAAGAACGCCCAGCAGAAGGCGGCGGCCAGTTCGCCCTGGTTCTGGATCGGCATGAGGGCACTCGGCTGGTGCACGTCGAAGTACGCGTACGCCATCGCGCCCGAGGCGATGAACGAGGCGGCGCGGGTGCCGAGGCCCAGCAGGACCAGGGTGCCGCCGACCAGCTCGATCACGGCCGCGTACCAGCCGGGCCAGGTGCCGGCCGCTACCGTCTCCCCGCCGCCGAGGACGCCGAAGAGCGAACGGGCGCCGTGGCAGGCGAAGAGCAGGCCGACCACGATCCGGAAGAGGCCGATGGCGTAGGGCTGTGCCTTGTTGAGGCGAGCGGACATGTGGGGGATGTCTCCTTCGGTCGGGATCGTTCCGTCGGGGGACGGATCGGTCCTGGGGGCGGAACCGAGCGGGTAATCCACCGTAGGGGGGCCTAATCGATGCTTACAAGTTCAACATTTGGCCACTGCCTGGTCTCCAAATGGCCCTCTGTTTGCCCTTCCGGCTTCACAGTTTCCGCACGTGGGGCCGCACTTGAGGTCAAGCGCAGCACGGCCCGCGCCACCGCATCCGCGTCCGAAAGTGTGACCGAATCCACGCCAGGTCGAGCCCCGGCCGCCGTCACCCAGTGCACGCCCTCCGTGGGCACTCCGAACGCCAACCTCCTTGCGTGTGAACTGCCTTGACGGTCTATCAGGTGATAGGGGCGCGGTGTGACGTCCAGTCCACCGGTTTCGTGGCCGTCGATCACATGGGGCCTCGCCCCGCCCGTCCGCAGCAGGCCGGCGAGGAGGGGGTCGGCCGTCCGGCGGAGATCGGGCTCCGGCAGCCGCGCCTCTATGAGCGAGGTCACGCGTACGGCCGAGCCCGGGACGTCGGGGGAGTGCGCCACCCAGGCCCCGTCCCCGGCCCGTACGTCGAGCCGGGGGCCGAGTACCTCCACCACGCCCGCCGTCACCAGCGCCGCCAGCTCCTCGACGCGTCGCCGGGGCGGCCCGATCGACAGGAACGCGTTGAGCGGGGTGTACCAACGGTCCAGATGATCCCGGCGCGAACCGCCCGGCAGCCCGGCGTGGTCGACGATCAGCCGCAACTCGTTGCGCAGGTCGCGCAGTACGTCCTGGGCCGCCTTCACGGGCCCGTCGACATTGCCCAGTTCGGCCTGGGCGGCGTCCTCGTGGAGGTGTGCGAGCACCCAGCTCCGCCAGGCGGCGGTATCGGGGAAGACCTGTCCGGCGTACGGCCGTGACATCCGCGCCCAGGACCAGCGGTCGGCCTCCGGTACGCCGAACTCGTCGAGTACGGACGCCTCCTGGGGGTCGCGGTGCGGTGCGGCGAGGAAGCGGTCCCGGAAGCCGCTGAGCGGGCGGGTCGTCAGCTCCCGTGTCCGCAGCAGGGTTTCGTAGTAGACCGTCTCGACCTCCTTCGCCACCAGCGGCCATATCTCCGTGCGGAAGTCGGGCGCCTCGCCGGAGTCGGCGCGCTTGCGGAAGCAGGCGATCACCTCGTCGGTGAGTACGAGCGGCCTGTGTCTGCCGTACGGGCCCTTCGCGTTGTCGCCGCGCGCCTGGTACGGGATGCCGCGCCGCGAACCGGCGTGGAGGCGCGGTTCACGCCCGGACGGCAGATAACGCAGACCACCCGCACCGGAGTTGGACGCGTCGCGCACGAAACGGCCGCCACGGCCCGTCGTCAGGAGGGTCAGATGGTCGAAGAAGTTGAGGCCGAGCCCGCGCAGCAGGACCGGTTCACCGGGGGCGAGCCGCGAGAGGTCGACGTCGGCCGGGTTGGCGGGCGCGATGTGGCACAGGCCGCGTCGGTCGGCGTACGAGCTGAGGCCTCGCTGCTCGTCGTCCGGGAAGAGGGGGAGGTGGCCCTGGGCGAGGACGACGGCGGACAGGGCGGTCAGGGTGCGGCCGTCCGCGAGGGTGAGAGTCTGGCTGCCGTCGGGGGCGTCGGCGAGGCGGATCGCGCGGGCCCGGTGCGTCTCGACGCGTACGGTGGGCGGCGCCTCGCGCACGACCTTCGCGAACACCCACTCCAGGTAACGCCCGTAATGGGCGCGGGTCGGGTAGTCGTCCGGCCCCAACTCGCTCTCGTCCTCGGGCGAGTTGCGCGCCGCCCATTCGTACAGGCTCGGGCCCGGTCGGACGGGGCCCGAGCAGTCCACGCTGTCGTCGGTGAAGAGGGTCACCTGCGAGGCCACGGTGTTCATCAGCAACCGGGGTGACTGCGAGGTGCGCCAGACCTGCCCGGCGCCCGGCGGCGCGGGGTCGACGACGTGCACGGTCAACAGGGCACCGGGCGCCAGGAGTTCAGGCACGGAGGCGCAGAGGCGCTCCAGCACGCTCGTGCCGCGCGGACCGGCGCCGACCAGGGCGACGGACACGGAGAGACGCCCGGGCGGGCTCCCGGAGACGGTCCTGGACGGCTCTACGGGCGCTGGAGACATGGGGGAACTCCCGGGCGTGTGGGGCGCGTTGGCAGCGAACCGCCAACCGGAAGCCGACGGTCCGCCTCATCATGCCGTCGGCGTCCGCACGAACCCGGCACCGGGGACGGGGCTCGCCGCCGGTGTGGGATGCCTCACCCGCTCAGCTGCGACTCCATGACCGTCTCCAGCTGTGCGCCGCTGTCCTTCTCGCCCCGGACCCGGTCGAGCCGCAGCCGGGCCGAACGGCCGCGCACGGTCAGGGTCATCAGCATGTTGCCGAACCAGGGGCCGCCCGTCCGGCGCCAGACGACCGGCGGCGGCGCGACCCGGCCGTGCCGGGCGAGGCGGCGGCCCAGGCCACGGCCCAGGCCGCTCCAGCCCAGCCGGAAGCCGACCTTGATGTAGAGGGGGATGGCGTTGTGGACCGGGGAGCAGGTGAGCTGGAGGACCCGGGCGTCCGGGCCGGCGGCCTCGGGCCAGGTCGGCTCGGCGGCGTACGCGTGGTGGACGTCACCCGACAGGACGAGCACCGTCGCCGGCGCCCCGGGACCCGAGCCGGCCTCCGCGATCACGTCGGCCAGGGTGTTGAACGAGGTGGGGAACGCCGCCCAGTGTTCGAGGTCGGCCCCGCGGCGCAGTTTCTCCCCGAACCGGGCCCAGCGCGCGCCCCGTTCGCCCGCGCACAGGGCCGAGTCCCAGGCCTCGGCGTCGTGCACGAGGTGCGGCAGCAGCCAGGGGAGCGAGGTGCCGATGAGGAGGTGGTCGCAGGAGCCGGGATCCGCCAGCGCCTGTTCGCGCACCCAGGCCGCCTCGCCCGGGTCCAGCATCGAGCGCTTGTCCTCGTCGAGGACCCGGGCCGCCCTGCTGTCCACCATCAGCAGCCGTACCCGGCCGAAGTCGCGCCGGTAGCTCCAGCGGACCGAGTCGGGGTCGGCGTCCGCCCGCGCGGCGAAGGCGCGCACCGCGTCCGTACCGTCGGGAATCTCGCGTACGGCCGCGTACAGCGGGTCGGTGGCGAGTTCGGCCGGGGCGAGGTTGCCCAGGTGCTGGTGCACCCAGTACGACATCAGGCCGCTCAGCAGCCGCTCGCGCCACCACGGGGTCTCCCGCATGTCGGCCAGCCAGGCGGCGCTGGTGTTCCAGTCGTCGATGACGTCGTGGTCGTCGAAGATCATGCAGCTGGGGACGGTGGAGAGAAGCCAGCGCACCTCGGGGTCGAGCCAGGACTCGTAGTAGAGGTGGGTGTACTCCTCGTAGTCCGCGACCTCGGCGCCCGGCGGTTCGGACAGGTCGCGGCGGGCGGCCAGCCAGTCGCGGGTGGCGTCGGACACCTCGTCGGCGTACACCTGGTCGCCCAACAGGAGGAGGACGTCCGGGCGTTCGGCCGTCGGATCGGCTGCGATACGTGCCGCCAGGGTGTCCAGGGCGTCCGCGCCCACCGGGTCCTTGTCGCCGGCGGCCGGCGCCGCCCAGCGGCAGGAACCGAAGGCGATCCGGAACGCGTCGCCTGCTTCTCCGACCTCCACGCGCTCGCCGCCCTCTCCGCCCTCCCCGGCCTCTGCGTCCTCCCCGGCCTCTGCGTCCTCGGCGGTGCGGATGACGGAGGGCGGGAAGGGCGAGTCGGGAAGCGGCCACACGCGGACGCCGTCCAGCAGCACCTCGTAGGGAGTCGATGTGCCCGGCGTGAGGCCGGTCACCGGGATCAGCGCGTAGTGGTGGCCCGCGACCTGGAAGGTGCGGGACTCACCGCCCGCGCCGTCCGCGCAGCGGGCCTCCGCGGTGCAGGGACGGCTCGCCTCGACCCAGACGGTCGCGGACGAACTGTCGGCGTACCTCAGCAGCGGTCCCAGGCGAAGTGTCGCCACGTGATCACCCTCCTCCGTCGCACCGTACGGTACGGACGACGGAGAAGGGCGGGGAGGTTCCGTGCATGATGCAGACGTTTCACCGTCGATCGACGGCCGAACGGGGGACGGGCGGGTGTCCGGTCAGCAGCTGGCGAGGTAGCTGGTCAGCGCGCTCTTCTCGGCCGAGTCGACCGAGAGGTCGTAGTAGTACTTCACCTGGACCCAGGCGCGGACGTAGGTGCAGCGGTACGACGTGAGGGACGGCATCCACTCGGCCGGGTCCTGGTCGCTCTTGGACTGGTTCACGTTGTCCGTGACGGCGATCAGCTGCGGGCGGGTGACGTCGTTGGCGAAGCCCTGGCGCTGGGCGGTGGTCCAGGCGCTGGCCCCCGAGTCCCAGGCCTCGGCGAGCGGGACCAGGTGGTCGATGTCGAGGTCGGAGGCGGCGGTCCAGGTGGCGCCGTCGTAAGGGGAGTACCAACTGCCGCTGGTGGCGGTGCAGGCGGAGTTGGTGACGACGTTCGAGCCGTCCCGCTTGAGGATGTACTCACGCGTGTTGCACGTGCCGCTGATCGTGATCCAGGTGGGGAAGAGGTCGCGGTCGTAGCCGGTGCGGTTCTCGGCCTTCACGGTGAGCGAGGCGAGGTAGGTGCGGGCGGTGGCGGCGCTGACCGGGGTGGGGAGAGCGGCGGAGGCGGTCGGACCGTTGAGAAGTCCGACCGAGGCTATGAGACCGGTGAGCGCGGCGAGTATGCTGAGCCGTCGACGCGCGTAGAACTTCGGCATGCGAACTCCCTCGGGGGATGGGGGTGTTGGGCGCGAGCGAGTGAATGCTTGCGTCGCTTGATTGCCGCGAGATGTGCGATTGGTAAGAAGTTAGTGACGTGCGCATGACATAACAACCCTCTGGGGTCGGTTATCCTTGCCGGTGCAGAAGGGGAGTAGCTCTTCGCCGGACCGTCGACATACTGCTCAGCTCGTCTGAGCCGGCGCCCGGAGGCAGGTGCCGCACACGCGGACCGGCCAGCGAGACCTTCGGCAGAGCAGCACACCGTCTTACGTGTGCTGCCGTGCCGAGGTGTCGCAGCGCGGACAGCGTGAGGTCATCGCACTCTCGGTGGGGCAGCCCCGACCGATTGAGGAACCTTGATCAGCATCAGTGTCACGGCGCTCGTCTTCGGCGTCGTCTTCCTGGCCGAACTCCCGGACAAGACCGCCCTCGCCGGGCTCGTCCTCGGCACCCGCTACCGCGCCTCGTACGTCTTCGCGGGCGTCGCCGCCGCCTTCGCCGTCCATGTCGCGCTGGCCGTCGCGGCGGGCAGCGTCCTCACGCTCCTGCCCCAGCAGCTCGTCCACGCGCTGACCGGCGTGCTCTTCCTGGGCGGAGCCGCTGTCCTGCTGCTGAAGAAGGGCGGGGACGAGGAGGAGGTGCGACGGCCCGAGGACCAGTCCTTCTGGAAGGTGTCAGGGGCCGGCTTCATGCTCATCCTCGTCGCCGAGTTCGGCGATCTCACGCAGATCATGACCGCCAACCTCGCCGCCCGTTACGACGACCCGCTCTCGGTCGGCCTCGGCGCGGTGCTCGCGCTGTGGGCGGTGGCGGGGCTCGGGATCGTGGGCGGGCGGGCGCTGATGAAGCGGGTGCCGCTGGAGCTGATCACCAAGGTCGCGGCGGTGCTGATGCTGGGGCTCGGGGTGTGGAGTCTTTGGGAGGCGGTGAGTGGGTAGGGGTGGCTCGGCGGGAGGCGCTGGGGGCGGCCGGTCCGGGGTGCCTGGAAGGTGGCGGGTCGGTGAACGATTGCCCCAGGCGGTAGCGGGAGGCGCGGTTTCTTTTGTACCGTGTAGGAACAAAGTGGCTCCCGCCCGTTTTCCCTGACCGGCGGGCGGGGCCGCCTTGGTCCCGTACCTGTGTCTGGAGCCCTGCCGATGACGGCCACCACCGTGCTCACCGCCCGCGCCCTCCTTCTCGACATGGACGGCACCCTCGTCAACTCGGACGCCGTCGTCGAGCGCGTCTGGCGGCGCTGGGCGGACCTGCACGGGCTGGACGGCGACGAGGTGATGAAGGTCGTGCACGGGCGGCAGGGGTACGCCTCCATGGCGGTACTGCTGCCCGGCCGGCCCATGGAGCAGAACTACGCGGACAACGCGCGTCTGCTCGCCGAGGAGACCGCCGATCTGGACGGCGTGGTGGAGATACCGGGCGCGTCCGAGTTCCTGGCCTCACTGAAGGGGCTTCCGCACGCGCTGGTGACCTCGGCGAATGTCGGGCTGTCGACCGCGCGGATGGGTGCGGCGGGGTTGGGGCTGCCGGATGTTCGCATCACCGCGGAGTCGGTGGGTGCGAGCAAGCCGGACCCGGAAGGGTTTCTGAAGGGCGCGGCCGAACTTGGGGTCGACCCCGCCGACTGTGTGGTCTTCGAGGACTCGGGGGCGGGGATCTCGGCGGGGCGCTCCGCGGGGATGCGGGTGGTGGGGGTCGGGCCGCGGGCCCACCGTCATCGGCCGGATGTGGTGGTGCCGGATCTGGTGGGGGTGCGGGTCGAGCGGGCGGAGGGTGGGGAGTTGCGGGTGCGGGTCGGGGGTTGAGGGTTTTTTCTTCCCACCCGCCCACCCGTCTCGGCACGATTACCGGGCGAGCTCGAACCTCTCCGGCCGGGCGGCGCCTCAAGCCAGGCCGGGCGGCAGCTCAGGCGCTGCGCGCCCGCTTCAGCCGCCGACCGCCGCCGAGGGCGCCGACCGGTGCCTCCGGCGAGGCCGATGCACCTCCGGCGCCGGTCCGCACCCCTGCCTCGGGCGGTGCTGTTGTGGCGCGGCCTTTACCTCTGCCTCGGGCGGTGCTCTTCGGGCGGCGGCCCGCACCCCTGTCCTGGGCGGTGCTGTTGTGGCGTTGGCTGGTATCTCCCGGGCTCGGGCTGTGCTTTTCCGGTGCCCAGCCTGGCTCTCTGTCGCGCGGGTAGTGCTGTCAGGTGGCGGCCCGCACCCCTGCCTCGGGCGGTGCTCTTCGGGCGGGGGCCCGTAGCCCTGTTCCGGGCGGTGCTGTTGTGGCGTTGGCTGGTATCTCCCGGGCTCGGGCTGTGCTCTTCCGGTGCCCAGCCTGGCTCTCTGTCGCGCGGGTAGTGCTGTCAGGTGGAGGCCCGCACCCCTGTTCCGGGCGGTGCTCTTCTGGTGCCTGTCTGTGCCTTCCCGTCGTGCGGGCGGTGCTGTCAGGTGGCGGCCCGTAGCACCCCCCGCAGACCGGCCGTACGTTTCAGCGCAGGTCCGCGTTTTCAGCCCGTCCGGCGATTGAGGACGAGGCCCGTTCAGGGCCGTAGGGGGGG
>NZ_AEJB01000613.1 GCF_000331005.1 Streptomyces turgidiscabies Car8 | reverse complement strand
CACCCGGGAGGCCCAACGCGCCCCCCACCGCTCCCACTTGAGAGCCAGCGCCGCGGTGGGCCCGCCGACCGCCTCGAACGACCAGGCGTGTGGCTGGAACACCGTCGCCACCCGCCCCCGTACCGCCAGCCGGGCGGCGAGCCCGGCCTTCGCGCTGTGCGCGTGCACGACATCCGGCCGCACCGCCCCGACCACCCGCCGAAGCCGCCGCACCTCCCCGACGAGCGAGGGCCCCGGCGCGCGCGTCGCGTGCCAGGGGTGTACGTCGGCGCCGAGCGCCCTCAGTCGCGCGGCGAGGTCACCGCCGTCCGGGCAGGCGACCGTGACGTGCAGACCGGCGGCGAGCTGGGCCCGCGCCAGGTCCGTCACGACCCGGGCCGCCCCGCCGTCCACCGGCTGGGTGACGTGCAGGACCCGTGGCCGGGGGTCCGGTGCGATCAGTTGCATGCGCGGTTTCCTCGCTCACGGATGGCGGTGCCGGACGCACCTCGGCTACTGCCGGGCGTCGACGGCCACGAAAAGTGCGCCGGCCCACGCCGCGTCCCGCTGGGAAACGAGCCGGAAGGCCAGCTGGTCACCACCGCGCCGCAGCGCCGTATCCAGTTCGAACACGTCCGAGTCGTAGCCGAGGGTGTTCGCGTACGCCGGAACGCGCTCCGAGGCGGGCCCGCCGACGGTCGAATTCAGCACGTCGTCGAGGGGGTCGGCCGCGTCCCCCAGCGCCGTCGTACGCCCTGCGACCGACACCGTCAGGGAGTCGCCGACGCTGCCGCGGTCCCCGTCGTAGGCGACCAGACCCGCGCGTCCGTTCGCGCCCGCCGGGAACGGCAGTTCGGCCAACCGGACCAACGGGAGGTCACCCGTCCGGTCCCGCAGCGCGTCGAACCCGTCCCACACGGCGAGGTGCCGCAGCGGCTCCGTCGCCTTCTCGTACGCCACGACCAGCGTCCAGCCGCCCCACGCCCCGGCCGCCGACTTCCCCATCGCCACATTGATCTGCGCGACGGTGTACAGCCCCGAACCGCTCTCCCGGACCAGCTTCGTGACATCTGCGGAGGCCTGATAGGCGTCGGCGCCGTGCGCCACCCGGTGCCCGACGACCGTGTCCGCGAGCAGTTCCTTGTACTGGCCGCCGGGCTCGGCGATCAGCACGCGCCCGTTGTCCTTCGGCGGCTTCTGCTCACCGACCTTGAGATTGCCGCCCCAGTACAGCCGCGCGTAGGTGGCCCGGCCGCCCTTCGGCACCCGGACCTCGGCCCGGCTGGAGTTGTACGTGTTCGGGTCGCTGTCGACATCGACGTAGAACATGTCGAGGTCACCGTTGACCACCGCCCGGCTGCCGCCCGTTCCCGTGGGGAGGTTCTCGCCCCTGCGGATGGCCGCGCACGTCCCGAGGGTGGCGCGGCAGCTGATGGACGCGTTGGCCGCGCGGACGATCCCGCCGTGCTGGAGCGCGCTGTAGCGCTGCGCGAACGCCAGGCGCACCGACTCCTTGGCGGGCTCCTCGGCATCCCCGCCGACCGGCGGCGCGGCCGTCGACGTACCCCCCGGAGTCCAGATCGCGGCGACGGCAAAAACGCCCACCATCGCACGGCGCAGCGGAAGACCCGGGGAAATACGCATGACCGGCGTTGCCCTTTCGGGAAAGAGGTCGGGGACCGCCGGACGGAGGACGGTCGACCTTTTGGGTGGGTCTGGGGCGGCTGGCGGAAGGTGGGTAACTCTAGCCGCTATGCGTATTTATTGGTGATACATGGCATCTGTGTCGGAATCGTGCAGTCGAGCGACCGAAGGATCACTCCATTGGCGGCACAACCCGGGCGCGCGCCACGCGTTGACACAGCGCTGGGCATTTCCGCCCGGATGTTTGTGACAACTCCCAAGGAGCACTTCTCCATGTCGCGTATCGCGAAGGGCCTCGCCCTTTCCACCGTTGCCGTCGCCGCCGTGGCGGGTACCGCCGGTGTCGCCGCCGCCGACAGCGACGCGCACGGCGCCGCTGCCCACTCCCCGGGCGTCCTGTCGGGCAACGTCCTCCAGGTCCCGGTCCACGTTCCGGTCAACGTCTGCGGCAACACCGTCAACGTCATCGGTCTGCTGAACCCGGCGTTCGGCAACACCTGCGTCAACGACTGACGTAAGTCGGCGCGGACCCTTCTGCCGGCCGCTCTCCCTTCGGGGAGGGCGGCCGGTTCGCGTTTCCGGTGTGCCCCGAATGGCGGGCCGGGTGGCCAACTCGCCGAGCGGGCCCTGAAACAGGGCCTCACCAGCGACGACGTACGGGACCGGGTCGACGGACCGTCACTTTGTGCGGATGACCGGTTGCAGGTGGCAACGGGGGATCTGACGGTGGATCCGACGGCGGACACATCGTCCGGCACACACCGTCCGACACACGCCCCCGCACCACCGAAAGGAACTTCCATGCGTGCTCTGCCCGCACGGCGTCTCGCGTCCACCGCACTCTGCGCCACCCTCCTGCTCGGCATAGGCGCACCGGCCGCCCTGGCGGCGGACGGTGACGCGGCCCGCGAGCGCGGCCACGCGGCCTCCCAGGCGCCCGTCCCCAACGCGGACGCGCTCCTCGCGCAGGTCAAGTCGCTGGGCGACCTGGGCGGCGTACTGAATCCCGTCACCGATCTGCTGACCGCCACGCTCAAGGCGGACAACGGCCAGCTGCCGCTGGACGAGGCGACGAAACTGGGCGACGCCGTGAAGGCGGCCATCACCGCGGCCACGGCGGCGGCACCGGCCCCGGTCCCGGCCACTCCGCCGGTGGCGCTGCCGGCGACCCCGGAGGTTCCGGCGACCCCGGCGCTGCCGACCACGCCCGCCCTGCCCACGACGCCCGCCCTCCCCACGACCCCGGCCCTCCCGACGACGCCCGCGCTGCCGCCCGCGCCCGCCCTTCCGTTGAGCCACAAGGACGGCAAGGGGGCCAAGGGCCCGCTCGACATCAAGGGAGACGCGCTCGCCGCGCTGCAGAAGTCGGTCGACACGCTGCTCACGGCGGTCACGTCCGGCGATGTCGCGAACGTCGTCCCGGCCGTCACCGGGGTGTTGACGAGCCTCGTCGGCTTCGTCGCCGCCACCCTGCTCGGCGGCGGTCTGCCGGCGCCGGAACTGGCGGGTCTGCCGCCGCTGCCGAAGCTGCCCGCGGTGGTGCCGCCGCTCCCGGCCGCGGTGGCGCCCCTGCCGCTGCCGGCCCGCTAGCGACGCCCCTCCCGGTCGTCGTGGCAGCCGTCG
>NZ_AEJB01000612.1 GCF_000331005.1 Streptomyces turgidiscabies Car8 | reverse complement strand
CCCGGCCCCAGGTCCACCCGTTCGGGCGACCTGTGCGAAATGTCCCGCCTGTTTACGCGATGTCGCTCTACGCCTTGCCGCGTACGCCCTTCGCGAGGCTGGCGGCGAGTTCCCGCACGGCCTCGACACCGGCCGCGTGGTCCGGCGCGTCGAGCATCCGCTTCACGAAGGCCGACCCGACGATCACCCCGTCGGCGAAGCCGGCGACCTCGGCGGCCTGCGCCGCGTCGGAGACACCGAGCCCGACACAGACCGGCAGGTCGGTGCCGGTGCCCCGGGTGCGCCGGACCAGGTCCTGGGCCTGGGCGCCGACCGACACCCGGGTCCCCGTGACGCCCATGAGCGAGGCGGCGTACACGAACCCGCTGCCGGCCGCCGTGATCTCGGCGAGCCGCGCGTCCCTGCTGCTGGGCGCGACGACGAACACGGTGGCGAGGCCGTGCTTCTCGGCGTGCTCCCTCCACAGCGCCGACTCCTGCACGGGCAGGTCGGGCAGGATGCACCCGGCGCCGCCCGCCTCCGCGAGCTCTGCGGTGAAGCGCTCGACGCCGTAGCGGTCGATCGGGTTCCAGTACGTCATGACGAGCACCGGCTTCCCGGTGGCCTCGAACGCCTCCCGGACCGTGCGCATCACGTCCGCGATCCTGACGCCGCCGCGCAGGGCGATGTCGTCGGCGGTCTGGATGACAGGACCGTCGAGCACCGGGTCGCTGTGCGGCAGCCCGACCTCGACGATGTCGGCGCCGCCGTCGAACACGGCCTTGATGGCGTCGATCCCGCCGTCGACGGTCGGGAACCCGGCGGGGAGGTACGCGATGAGGGCGGAGCGCCCCTCGGCCCTGGCACCCGCGAGGGTGTCCGACAGCAGCTGGATGTTCCCGCTCACTTGGCGTCCCCCTCGATCTCGGCGGTGTCGGCCGCGTTCGCGGCGACCTCGGCGTCGGTGTCGTACAGGTCGAAGTACCGGGCGGCGGTGTCCATGTCCTTGTCGCCGCGCCCGGAGAGGTTGATGACGATCAGCCCGTCCTTGCCCAGCTCCTTGCCGACCTCCAGGGCGCCGGCCAGCGCGTGCGCGCTCTCGATGGCCGGGATGATGCCCTCGGTACGGGACAGCAGTCGCAGCGCCTGCATGGCGGCGTCGTCGGTGACCGCCCGGTACTCGGCGCGACCGCTGTCCTTGAGGTAGGAGTGCTCGGGCCCGATGCCCGGGTAGTCGAGCCCGGCGGAGATCGAGTAGGGCTCGGTGATCTGCCCCTCCTCGTCCTGCAGGACGTACGACCGCGAGCCGTGCAGGATGCCGGGCTCACCGGCGGTGAGGGTCGCGGCGTGCTCGCCGGTCTCGACACCGTGTCCGGCGGGCTCGCACCCGATGAGCCGGACGTCGGCGTCGGGGATGAAGGCGTGGAAGAGCCCGATGGCGTTGGAACCGCCGCCCACACAGGCGATGGCCGCGTCGGGAAGCCGCCCGGCCTGCTCCAGGAGCTGCCGCCTGGCCTCGACACCGATCACCCGGTGGAAGTCGCGCACCATGGCAGGGAAGGGGTGCGGTCCTGCCACGGTCCCGAACAGGTAGTGCGTGCGGTCCACGTTGGCGACCCAGTCGCGGAACGCCTCGTTGATGGCGTCCTTGAGGGTGCGCGACCCGGACTTCACGGCGATGACCTCGGCGCCGAGGATGCGCATCCGGGCGACGTTGAGTGCCTGGCGCTGGGTGTCGATCTCGCCCATGTAGATGGTGCACTCGAGCCCGAACAGCGCACAGGCGGTCGCGGTGGCGACCCCGTGCTGACCGGCCCCGGTCTCGGCGATGACCCGGGTCTTGCCCATCCTTCTGGTGAGGAGGGCCTGCCCGAGCACGTTGTTGATCTTGTGGGACCCGGTGTGGTTCAGGTCCTCCCGCTTGAGGAAGACCCGGGCGCCACCGGCGTGCTCGGCGAACCGGGGCACCTCGGTGAGGGAACTGGGCCGGCCGGTGTAGTGGACGAGCAGATCGTCGAGCTCACGGGCGAACTCCGGGTCGGACTTCGCCTTGTCGTACTCGACGGCGACCTCGTCCACGGCGGCGACAAGCGCCTCCGGAATGAACTTGCCACCAAAGGCACCGAAGTACCCGTCGACGTTGGGCACTTGACCCACCGGATCAGGAATGAAGAACTCACTGGACATACGGCTCTACCTCGCAGGGGCGCGGCGCCCCGGGGTCGTCTGGACAGGGGGAGGCGTGAGAGGGCTGAGCAGAACGGTGCCTCAGGAAAACTCCGGCACCGAGGACGCGCCCCATGGGGGGCGCGGGGAACTGCGCGACCAGCCACGACGAACCCGCAGCCGACCACGCACCCTTACTGCAAAGCCCCGCCGGGCCATCGCATCCCGTTGACCTGTCCAGGTTCGTCCCCGATGACATACCGAACCCGCCGCCCGTGCACCCTCCGCGCAGGAGCGCGACAGCCACGGGGCCGGCAGCCACGCGCGAGGCGGGCGTACCGGTCCATGGGGGTGAGGGTGAGTGTCATCGGGCCAACTCTAGCCGGGATCAGCCGCGCCCGTGCCGCAACGCGGGATGCTCCCCCGCCGCCACCAGGTCGGACACCGCCGACTTGGGGTCGCGCCCGGTGACGAGCGACTCGCCGACCAGCACCGCGTCGGCGCCCGCGTTGGCGTACGCGATCAGATCGTGCGGGCCGCGGACACCGGACTCGGCGATCTTGACGATGCTGTCGGGGATCTCGGGGGCGACCCGCTCGAACGTGGTGCGGTCGACCTCCAGGGTCTTCAGGTTGCGCGCGTTGACACCGATGATCCGGGCCCCCGCGTCCACCGCCCGCTCGACCTCGTCCTCGTCGTGCACCTCGACGAGCGGGGTGAGCCCGATGGACTCGGCGCGCTCGATGAGGGACTCCAGGGCGGACTGATCGAGGGCGGAGACGATCAGCAGGGCCAGATCGGCCCCGTACGCCCGCGCCTCCCACAGCTGGTAGGACGTGACGATGAAGTCCTTGCGCAGCACCGGGATGTCCACCTGGGCGCGCACCGCCTCCAGGTCCGCCAGCGAACCGCCGAAGCGGCGCTGTTCGGTGAGGACGGAGATGACGGCAGCGCCACCCGCCTCGTAGTCCGACGCGAGGCCGGCCGGGTCGGCGATGGCCGCCAGCGCGCCCTTGGAGGGGCTGGACCGCTTGACCTCGCAGATGACCTTGACGCCCTCGCCGCGCAGTGCGGCGACCCCGTCCTTGGCCGCGGGAGCCTTCGCCGCGCGCTCCTTGAGCTCGTCGAGGCTGACGCGCGCCTGCCGCTCCGCGAGGTCGGCACGGACTCCGTCGATGATCTCGTCGAGCACACTCACGCGAGCGGCCCCCTTTCAGACGGTAGGCGATTGGCTGTTCAAGCCATTCACACCATTGAAGCTGCACAAACTGTCAAAGCCGGTCACTCCGATGGTATCCGGAGGAGGGCGTGGCCCTCACATCCGGTTGACACCGGTCCCACTACCTGGACATCCATCGTTTGATCAAGGGTGGAGCCAGCTGCCGAACGGCAGGTTCCGGACAACCGTGAAGACCAGCAGCAATGCTCCAAGACTCCACAGCTGGGCCGGCCCGAGATCGATCCGCATCGGCCGTCCGCGCGCCGCCCGGACCACCCAGACGGTCCACAGGACGGCGAAGGCCAGGTACCCCGCCACGGCCAGCGCGTTGGCCCCGAGAGCCGTCACCCAGTCTCCGTGGACGAAGGCGTAGGCGCTGCGCAGACCGCCACAGCCCGGGCAGTACACACCGGTCAGTCGCAGGAGCGGGCAGACCGGGTAGTGGCCGGGTTCGTTGGGGTCGACCGTCCCGACGTACGCGAAGGCCCCGACGACGGCCGCGAGCACCCCGGCGGGCACGGCCACCCGGCCCAGGACGGCGCCTGCGCCCGATGACACGCCCTGTTGAGCC
>NZ_AEJB01000611.1 GCF_000331005.1 Streptomyces turgidiscabies Car8 | reverse complement strand
GAACTCCCTCGGGTACCGGCGGCCGGAGTCGGCCGGGAGACCGACGGCGTCCAGGAGTTCCCGTACCCGTGCGCGTCCGTCCGCTTTCGTATGTGCCTCAGCCCAGTGGGGCGACCACGCGGAAGTAGAAGTCCTGCCGGTTGGTCGTGTTGTAGCCGTACGGGTCCAGGCGCAGCTGGAAGTTCTTGTGGCGCAGCGCGTAGTTGGGGTAGTTCACCGACGTGAGTACCGCCGCGCCCGTGTACCCCGAGTACCCGCCGCAGAAGGTGGCGTCCTGCTTGAACAGCGAGGAGCCGTCGTTGCCTTCGGCGCGCAGGATGAAGTTGCGGTGGCGCAGGTACTTGCCGTCGTGCGTCTTGAACGAGTAGCAGGAGTTGTTGGCCAGCCCCTTCACCACGCTGAAGCTGGAGTCCTGGCGGGACTCCGAACCGCGGACCTGATCGAGCTTCACCAGGCCGTCTGACACGTGCCAGTAGCGGTCGGGATAGTTGACCGCCTCGACGGACCGCAGGAGGGAGCGGTCAGGAGTCGAAGGAGCGGCCGAGGACTTGCTGGGGGACGGGGACGCGGCGGGCGTCCTGGGGGCTTCCGGCACGGGAGCGGAGGCGGAACCCTTGACGTCCGGGGCGGAATCGGGGGTCGTGGCGGCCGACGCCGTCGGCTGCGACGACGACAGGCCGCTCTTTCCGCCCGGAGGCTCCGTTCCGGTCGCGGACGGAGAGGCGAAGGTGAGGAGACCGGGGTACGTCGAACCGGGCGACGCCGCGGGGGCCTTCGCCACGGGCTCCGTCTCCTCGGGCTGCCGGTCCGTGATGACGATCGCGGTCACACAGGCGGCCACGACCGACAGGGCCAGGGTGCCCGCCATCCAGAGCCGCCGCGTCCCGGGCACACGCGTGGTGTCCGGGGCCCAGCCGTTCTCCCAGGGTTGAGTTGGGATGAGCCGGGGCTTTTCTTCTGTCATGCGCTGTTCCTCCGGCGTCGCCTGTGGCGAACGTGTGAATGAGTGGTTGAAACAGTAATGGACGCGAGGCTAGGTGACGTCCAGTGCCGTGAGAAGGGTTGTTTCCTCAATGAGACCGGGGGGTGGGGGAGTTGATGACGTGGTGCGGAGTGCGGGTGGATTTGGGCGGGTGCTGTATACAGCTGCTGTGTACGGCCGTACGCATCGATGCGTACACTTGTACACATGGGATATGTGTTGCTGGCAGGAGCCATCGCCGCGGAGGTGGGCGCCACGACCGCCATGAAGTACAGCGACGGTTTCAGCAGGTTGTGGCCGTCTGTGCTGACCGGACTGGGGTATGTCGTCGCGTTCGTGCTGCTCGCCCAGACCCTGAAGACCGTGTCCGTCGGTACGGCGTACGCCATCTGGGCGGGCGTCGGGACCGCGGCCGTCGCGACGATCGGTGCGGTCTTCCTCGGGGAGGGCATGAGTGTGGCGAAGGTCGCAGGAATCGTGCTCATCATCGCCGGGGTCATCGTGCTCAACCTGGGTGGTGCGCACTGATGGGGCGGCGCTATGACCCCGAGCGGCGCCAGCGGATCATCGACGCGGCGATCCGGGTGGTGGGGGAGAAGGGGATCGCCGGGCTGAGCCACCGGTCGGTGGCGGCGGAGGCGGACGTGCCGCTGGGGTCCACGACGTATCACTTCAGCACCCTCGACGAACTTCTCGTCGCCGCGCTGCGGCAGGCGAACGAGGGGTTCGCGAAGGTGGTGGCCGCGCGGGGTGGGCTGCGGGACGACCGGGTCGATCTGGCGGAGGAACTCGCCGGGTTGCTGGGGGAGTGGCTGTCGGGGGACCGGGCAGGGGTCGAGCTGGAGTGCGAGTTGTATCTGGCGGCGGTTCGGCGGCCGGCGTTGCGGCCTGTCGCCGCGGAGTGGGCGGAGGGGGTTGCGGAGCTGTTGGGTGAGCGGACGGATGCGGTGACCGCTCGGGCGTTGGTGGCGGTGCTGGACGGGATGTGTCTGCAGGTGCTGCTCACCGGGGGTGTTTATGAGGAGGGGTTCGCTCGGGAGGTGTTCGGGAGGGTGTTGCGGGGGTGAGGGGGTTTGTTTTGTTTCCCACCCGCCCGACTCGGTTCGTTCGCTGGGTGCCCTTGAACTGCTTTTTCCCACCCGCCGGCCCGTCTCGCCTCGATTACCGGGCAGCCTTAGGTCTCTCGGCGCTCGGTCCTTGAGATGTGGTCGTAGTGGTTCGCCCGGGTGGGGCGGCTCACGTTAGGTTTTGTCCATGACCGACACGACTGCTTCCCGTACCACCGGCGCCGTGGCCGCCGGGCTCGCCACCCTCGCTGCCGACGGCACCGTTCTCGACACCTGGTTCCCCGCCCCCGAGCTGTCCGCAGAGCCCGGCCCCGCCGGTACCGAGCGGCTGTCCGTCGAGGGTGCCGTCGAGGCGCTCGGTGAAGGCGCGGCGAAAGCGGTCGGGCCGGACGCGCGCCGGGGCGTCGAGGTGGTCGCGGTCCGTACGGTCATCGCCTCCCTCGACGACAAGCCGCTCGACGCGCACGACGTCTACCTCCGCCTCCACCTGCTCTCGCACCGGCTCGTACAGCCCCACGGGCAGAGCCTGGACGGCATGTTCGCCCACCTCGCCAACGTCGCCTGGACCTCGCTCGGCCCGGTCGCCGTGGACGACGTCGAGAAGGTGCGGCTCAACGCCCGCGCCGAGGGCCTGTACCTCCAGGTCACGTCCATCGACAAGTTCCCCCGCATGACCGACTACGTCGCCCCCAAGGGCGTCCGCATCGCCGACGCCGACCGGGTGCGCCTCGGTGCGCACCTCGCCGAGGGCACGACCGTCATGCACGAGGGCTTCGTCAACTTCAACGCCGGCACACTCGGCACGTCGATGGTCGAGGGCCGTATCTCCGCCGGTGTCGTGGTCGGCGACGGTTCCGACATCGGCGGCGGTGCCTCGACGATGGGCACGCTGTCCGGTGGTGGCCAGGTCCGTATCACCATCGGCGAGCGCTGCCTGGTCGGCGCCGAGGCCGGCGTCGGGATCGCCCTCGGCGACGAGTGCGTGGTCGAGGCCGGGCTGTACGTCACCGCCGGCACCCTCGTCACCATGCCCGACGGACAGATCGTCAAGGCCCGCGAACTCTCCGGTGCCTCCAACATCCTCTTCCGCCGCAACTCCGTCACGGGCAAGGTCGAGGCCCGCCCGAACAACGCGGTCTGGGGCGGTCTGAACGACGTCCTGCACAGCCACAACTAGCCCCGGCTGACGTACCCCTGTACCCGTACGGGTACAGGCGGCGACGTCCAAGATCACGTACGGGTTACTCCGCGTGACCTCGTCCGGCTTCAGGCAGATGAACGGGTGGACACAGGGTCCGATCAGATGCCGAACCGTGCGGCGAAGGGCGGAGCAATGACGATCAAGGGGACAGGGATCAGGAACAGGACCGCGGCGCGCTGGCTGACGGGCGCGGTCACCGCGGCCGTGGTCTGCGGGGTCCCCGCGGGGACGGCGTACGCGGACGAGACCAACACCGGTTCGCACAACGGTCCCCGGATCGGTCTGGTCAACGTCGGCCAGGTCGACGATCCGATGGAGGACGTGTTGGAGCACTTCCTCCTGTTCGGTGACGGATACCGCTGGGAATGACCGTCGGCGAGTGACTGTCGGCCTTCATGGGCCGGGCCCGTGCCGCCGCCTTCGTGCGCGCGGTGCGGGCCTTTCCCGTTCGTCGCTGTTGGCTCTATGTCAAGTCCCGCACATCCGCGTACGCCGCCCGCAGGCGGCTCGTCGCCTCGCGGCCGGCCGATCGCAGCGGTGCCCTCACCGGACCCGAGGGCAGACCCAGGCCGCCCAGCAGGGCCTTGGCCGTGACCGCGCCCGGCAGGCCCGACGCCATCATCAACTCGGTGAGCGGCAACGCCTGTTGCTGGAGGCTCGCGGCCTCGGCGGTTCGGCCCGCGTCGAACGCGTCGATGATCGAGCGGAAGTGACGGGGGATCACATTTGCCACAGTGCTGACGTATCCGGCGCCACCCAGCGCGTACAGCGCCAGTACGTATTCGTCGCAGCCTGTGTAGATCGCCAAGTCGGTCCGCGCCAACAGTTTCTGAGTGCCCATCAGGTCGTACGCGCAGTCCTTGACGGCGACGATCCTCGGGTGGGCGGCGAGGCGGATCACCGTCTCCGGCTCGATCCGGACACCGGTGCGGCCCGGGATGTCGTACAGCATCAGGGGTAGGGCGGTGGCGTCCGCCAGTTCCTGGAAGTGGGCCTCGATCGCGTCCTGCGGGGGTCTGCTGTAGTAGGGCGCGACCGTCAACAGGCCGTCCGCGCCGGCCTTTTCGGCCGCCCGCGCCAGTTCGACGGAGTGCAGGGTGTCCGCGGTGCCGACGCCCGCCACGATCGACGCCCGCCCGTCGACCGCCTCCCGCACCGCCCGTACCAGCGCCGACTTCTCCGCGTCCGTCGTGGTCGGGGACTCACCCGTCGTCCCGGAGAGGACGAGGCCGTCGCAGCCCCCGGCCACCAGCCGGTCGGCGAGCCGCTGCGCACCGTCGAGGTCCAGGGCCCCCTCGGCGGTGAAGGGGGTGACCATCGCGCACAGGGCACGGCCGAAGGGGGGAGATAGCGGTGTGGGTGGTGGCGTGGGTGGTGTCGTCATGTCAGTAGTCTCGGCGCAGCCTTCGTGTAGCTCCACTTAAATCTTGTACCTGGTACGTGTAAGCGATACTTCAATGTCCTCCTTCGGTGCGGCTTCATAGTGCACACTCGCCGAAGACTTTTCTCCCCTGGACAAAAAAAGTTTTCGGTGGGACGGTGGAGCCATGCTGGACGTCACCGTGATCGAGGACCCGGCGGCCGCCGCCGTCTCGCTGGACCCCATACGGGGCCGGCTGCTCGCCGAGCTGGCCGCCGGGCCCGCGTCGGCCGCCATGCTGGCCGGCAAGGTCGGGCTGCCCCGGCAGAAGGTGAACTACCACCTCAAGGCGCTGGAGCGGCACGGGCTGGTCGAGCTGGCCGGGGAGCGCCGCAAGGGCAATGTCACCGAGCGGCTGATGCGGGCGACCGCCGCGTCGTACGTCATCTCGCCGCTCGCCCTGGCCGCCGTACAGCCCGATCCCGACCGGTTCCGGGACCAGCTCTCCGCGCGCTGGCTGCTGGCGGTCGGGGCGCGGCTGGTGCGGGACGTCGGCACACTGGTCACCGGGGCCGCCCGGGCCCGTAAGCGGCTCGCCACCTACGCGCTCGACGGCGAGGTGCGGTTCGCCTCCGCCGCCGACCGGGCCGCGTTCATCGAGGAGTTGACGGCCGGCGTCAGCGCGCTGGTGCGCAAGTACGACTCACCCGGCGTCGAGGGCGGGCGCGATCACCGGATCGTCGTGGCCGTGCATCCGACGGTCAAGCCCGAGAGCGTCGGCGAACCGCCTTCCGGCGCGACGGACGCCGCGGACGTCACCGGAACCGCAGAGATCACCGACACCGTGGACATCAACGAAACCGTGGACAGCACAGGCACCGCGGAGATTCAGGAGTGAGCGCCATGTCCGAGGAAACTGCCAGGGAATTCGAGATCGCTCGGGAGTTCGAGGTCGACGTCAGTCCGGAGGAGGTGTGGGAGGCGGTCACCACGGGGACCGGCGGGTATCTGTGGCCGATGGAGCCGCCGGAGCCTCGGGTCGGCGGCAGAGGGCCCTTCGGGTCCACGGTCATCGCCTGGGACCCGCCGCACCGCTACACCAACCGTGTCGAGAACGTCGACGGCATCTCCGAGCAGACCCTCAACCAGCTCGACTACACGGTCGAGCCGCGTGACGAGGGCCGCCGGGCCTGGGTGCGGTACGTGCACAGTGGCATCTTCGTCGACGACTGGGACAACCAGTACGACGGCGCCGCCCGGCACACCGACTTCTATCTGCACACCCTGCGCGAGTACCTGACCCACTTCGCGCCCAGGCCTGCCGCGTTCGCCACCTTCGACGGACCCGAGGGGTCGAAGGCCGCCGACGCCCTCGCCGTCGTCGGACGGGCCCTCGGGGTCGGGGAGGACGTGCCGGTCGGTTCGCGGGTGACGGTCCAGGGGCCCGACGTGTTCGAGGCCGTGGTCGACTTCCGCGACCCGTACTTCATCGGGCTGCGCACGGACAGGGGTCTGACCCGTGTCTTCGGGCGCAACCACTGGGGCCATCCCGTCGGCATCTCCCTGCACGACTTCACGCCGGGCGCCGACATCAAGGAATGTGAGGCCGCCTGGCAGGACTGGCTGAACGGAGTGTTCAGCCAGACCTGATCCAGAGGGAGTTACGCGACTACGGCTTGAAGCGCAGCACCTGCGGGTCGTGGTCGCTGATCTGGTCGTTGAACTCCGAGTTGATGTGCACGGAGTCGTAGTCGAAGTCGCAGCCGCGGCTGATCGACGGGCTGACCAGGATCTGGTCCAGGACCTGGCTGTTGCCCTGGTAGTCGTAGGTGTAACGCTCGCTCTTCGGCAGCGACTTGATCGCCGACCACAGCGCGCCGTCGTCCTCCAGCAGCTTCGCCGTGTCGGAGAACTCGAAGTCGTTGATGTCGCCGAGCGTGATCACGTCCGCGTTCTTCTGGACCTTCAGGATGTCCTTGACGAACGTGTTCACCGCGGTCGCCTGGAGGTGACGCTGGGTCTCCGAGCTGCGCGCCGGCGGCTGGAACTGCGAGGTGAGTCCCTGGTCGCCGCCCTTCGAGGCGAAGTGGTTGGCGATCAGGATGACGGTCTTGCCGCGGAAGACGAACTCGCCCGCGAGCGGCTTGCGGCTGTTCGTCCAGGCCGCGTTCGACGGGTCTATTCGGCCCGGCGAGAGGGTCAGGGCCGCCTTGCCGTGGTCCTTGGTGACACCGACGGCGGTCGTGGCGTCGCCGCCCGGGCGGTCGGTGAAGGAGACCCGCGCCGGGTTGAACAGGAACACCTGGCGGATGTTGCCGCCGGGCTCGCCACCGTCCGCGAGGTCGACCGGGTCGATGGAGCGCCAGTCGTACGCCGGGCCGCCCGCCGCCACGATCGCGTCGATCAGCTTCTTGACCGTACGGTCGGCGGCGACCGTACCGTCCTTCGTCGCGCCGTTGTTGTCCTGGATCTCCTCCAGGGACAGGATGTCGGGCGACTGCAGGTTGTTCACGATCGCGGCGGCGTGCGCGGCGAAGGTGGTGTCCGACGGGTCGAGGTTCTCGACGTTGTACGTCGCCACCGCCAGCTCGCTTCGCGACTGCTTGCGGGTCGTCTCGCGCTTCAGGCCGCCCTGCTTCAGGGTGCCGAGCTCGTTGGCGACGAGCGTGTAGCCACCGAACTGGTTGTAGTCCAGCGGGCCGGTCGTGGCGCCCTTGAGGCTGTCGCCGACGTTCGCGGTCGGGAAGTCGGCGACCGCGCCCAGCGACTGGATCTGGATCCGGCCGGTGTTCTGCGACGTGTACGAGCCGTACACCGAGCCGCCCCGCCGGTTGTCGTTCTCGTCCGGCTTCACCGTGACCCACAGCTCGGTGTAGGGGTCGGTGGCGGTGACCACACGGGCGTTCTTGACCTGGACGTTCATGCCCTCGAGGGACTCGTAGTAGTCCAGGGCGTACTTCTTGGGGCGCAGTGTCAGCGCGTTCACCGAGCCGCTCGCGGCGGTGTCCCCGGCCGGGGTGTAGGCGGCCGGTACGGACCGGGCGTCGACGACGACCGGGGCCGGGACCGCGTTGCCGCTGGAGACGACGGTGACCGTCGGCTTGACGATCTCCGTCACCGTCTGGTTGCCGGTCGACGTGCCGCCGGGCACGAACTCCGAGACCGTGCCGGTCACGGTGACCGAGTCGCCGACCGCGACGGTCGGCTTGGAACTGGTGAAGACGAAGACGCCCTCGCTGGTGGCCGGGTCGGCGTCCGGGGCCGTGTCCTGGATCCAGAACCCGCGCGACGAACCGTAGGTACGGACACCGGTGACGATTCCCGCCACGTCCGTGACCTTCTCGCCCGAGAGCGGGGACAGGCGCGTGGTGCCCTGGATGTCATGAATACGCACTGTGTCGGCGTGAGCGGCCGACGGCAGCACCACCAGGGTGGCGAGCGTGGAGCAGACAGCGGCGACAGTGAGCGCGCCGAGGCGCGCGGAAGACTTGCTCGGCAACGGGATCCCTCCGGGGACAAACATGGGTGCCGGGACGAAGGTGGTAAGGGTGGTGCCGTGGGGGGAACGCGAGCTGCAGGGCGGCTGGCGACGCGCGTAGACATCGGGTGAACTCTCGGTGCGAAAGGCTTCGCACCGAAGGCTCGGCACCGGGCGATCGGCAGTGAACGCCCGGCTTGGGAGAACAGTGAACACGATAGAACCTGGCGGAAGACAAGGCGATGCGGTGGATCGGCGTCCCCTCGACTTCTACGCGCGTCAATCTCCTGCCTGGTCACGCCACTTGTCAAGGTTTCAGCCATCCGGCAGCTCTGACAGGTTCATGAACCGGGCGGCATGGTGCCAAATCCGTCTAGGCTGAGCGGCTGAGTCGTACGGCCTTCAACACAACGTCGTACGGTCGTCAGACGCCGTCGTCGGACTCCGGGCGCATCCGGATGCCGCCGTACGGCCTTTCGGGCGCCTGAGGAGAAAACAGCCGATGTCAGACAGCTCCCCCCTGCCGCCGGTGCGACTGCACTCCGAAGCGGAACTGGCGCGGGACGCGCTCGCCGCCCCGCTGGTGTCCCGCGCCGCCCGGCTCGCCCGCTGGGCCGGACCGGACACCAGGGTCGGGGCCGGCGGCGAACTGGTCCAGGAGCAACTGGCCGCGGCGGCCAGGGCCCTGGGCCTGATCGAGGGCGAAGCCGCGGGTGGGGCCGGCGTCGAGGACGCCCTCGCGGACGCCGGTGAGGCATGGCGGGTCGCCGTGGACGCCGGGCTCGTCGAGGTCGTCGACGAGGGCGAGGGCACCGTCACCGTGGGCGAGGACCTGGCGCTGCTCACCTCCGGGTCACCGCACGAGGTGCTCGCGGTGTGGCTCGGGGCGCTGGAGACCGTCCTCGCCGACGCGAGCGTGCCCGACCTCGACGATCTCGTCGACGCCATGGACGAGAGCGCCGAGATCGACTTCTCCCAGCTGGACTGGGACCCCGAGGCGGAGGCCGACTTCCTCGACGGCGTGCTCGCCAACCTGTACCTGCTGAGCGTCAGCGAGACCGGCCCCGCCGACAGCCCGGTGCCGCTGCCCGCGCTGGCCGCGTCGATGGTCGTACCGAGCGACATGGGCGAGCCCACCAACGACGTCCTTGAGCAGGTCTCGGACATGATGATGCGCCTCGACGACCAGTTCAGGCTGCTCGAACCCATCGGGCTCGTCGCCTACCAGCCCGTCGACGAGGCGCTCATGGCGGACATCGACGACCCCGCCGAGGGCGCGCCGGCCGGCGACGACACCGACGTCTCCCGCTACGGCATGGTGCGGCTGACCCCGCTCGGCCTGTACGGCGTACGGGCCCGGCTGCTGGAGGCCGGCTTCGAGGCACCCGCCGTCGGCGACCTCGCCGACAAGGGCGCGGACGCGCTGCTCGACGGCACGGCCACCTTCCCCGCGACGGCCGCGCGGGCCGAGACCGAACAGTGGCTGACCCGTCGCGAACCCCTCGCCGCGGCACGGGAGTTGCTCGCGGCGGCCCGGGGCGGCGACGCCGGTGCGCCGCTGCGGCGGCTGCGCTGTCAGCAGGCCCTGTCCCTCGTCGGCACCGAGGCCGAACCCGCCCTGCGCGAGGTCCTCGGCGACGCCGAACTGGGCGGCCTCGCCCGGGTCTGGCTCAGCGAGCAGGGCGCGGCGGACGTGCCGGCACCGTCCGAGGCGATGGTCTTCTGGCTGACCATCGACACGGTGGCCGCGCAGCTCGCGGCCGAGGGCAACTCGGCGGAGCTGGTGGGACTGGTGGAGGGGCTGGCACAGCAGCACGGTGGCTTCTTCGAGGCGGCCTGGCGTGTGGATCATCCGGCCACGCCGGATGTGCTGGAGGCGATGGGGCGGCTGCATCCGGACAAGCGGGTGGCCAAGGAGGCGCGGAAGGCGGCGTTCAAGGCGCGGTCGCAGCAAGGGGGTTGAGCGGGGGGTTCGTTGGAGGCGCCGTCCGCTGTGTGGTGATGGGTCGTGCGGGGGCGTTGTCGGCTGTGGGGCGTCGTGGCTGGTCGCGCAGTTCCCCGCGCCCCTGTAGGGCGCTCCCGAACCGGGGTTCAATTCGCTCGGCTTGTGTTGCTCGCCGTTCAACTCCTGTTCAGGCGTGGGCGGGACGGTGGCGGCTACGGCACGCCCACCGTCACAGGAGACGCCATGTCGCTCACCCGCAGGGACTTCGCCAGACAGTCCGCGATCACCTCGGCCGGGGTCGCACTGGCCGGCAGTGTCGGCGCCCTCGCCACCGCACCGGGCGCCCTCGCGGCCACGGAGAGTGCGGCCGGGGAGTCGGCGGCGGACCGGCACGGGCACCACGGAGTCGGCTACGGCCCGCTCCTGCCCGACCCCAAGGGCCTGCTGGCGCTGCCCGCCGGATTCTCGTACCGCGTGATCACCCACAGCGGGAAGACCACCCTGGACTCCGGTGAGACCACGCCGTCCAACCATGACGGCACCGCCGCATTCGCGGGCCCGCGCGGCACCACCCTCCTCGTCAACAACCACGAGCTGAAGGGCCCGCGGGCCAACTGGAAGTACCCGGTGCCGCTCACCGAGGGCCTCGTCTACGACCCCGCCGCGGCCGGCGGCTGCACGGTCGTCGAGGTGCGTCCCGGCGGCCATGTCGCCGAGTGGGTGGGCATCGCCGGCACCTCCACCAACTGCGCGGGCGGCAGCACCCCTTGGGGCACCTGGCTCACCTGCGAGGAGAACTCCGACCGTGCCGGCGTCAACGGCATGACCAAGGACCACGGGTACGTCTTCGAGGTCGACCCCTGCGACAAGCGCGCCAACCGGAACCCCAAGCCCCTCAAGTTCTTCGGGCGTTACGACCACGAGGCCGTCGTCATCGACCCGAAGCGCGGCCACGCCTACCTCACCGAGGACGCCGCCACACCCAACGGCCTTCTCTACCGCTGGACCCCGCCGCAGCATTTCCACTACGGCCACGGGGCCTTCCGCACCCTCTCCGACACCGCGGGCACCCTCCAGGCGCCCAAGTGCTTCGACTCCGCGGGCAAGTTCGTCGACGACCTCTCCCGCGCCACGAAGATCGGCACGGTGTACGGCGTCGACTGGGTCGACGTACCCGACCGCGACGGCCGGACCGTCGCCGTGCGCAAGCAGTTCGCCGACGGGGAGATCACCCGGGCCCGCAAGCTCGAAGGCATGTGGTGGGCCGACGGCGGCACCTACGTCGTCTCCTCGTACGCCCGCGCCGAGAGCCCCGTCCAGCACGACGGCCAGGTCTGGTTCTACGACCCCAGGCGCCGCACACTCACCCTCAAGGTGCTGCTGGGTGTGAACCCCGACCCGTCGGCCGACGGCGCCTTCGACGGCCCTGACAACATCACCGTGTCCCCGTACGGCGGCCTGGTCATCGCCGAGGACGGCGAGGGCGTCCAGCACCTGTTCGGTGCGACGGACAGCGGGCGTACGTACCCGATCGCCCGCAACGAACTCAACGCCGGCACCGAAGAGGCGCCCGAATACAGCGAGTTCACCGGCGTGACCTTCTCGCCCGACGGCAAGACGCTCTACGCCAACATCCAGACGCCGGGGATCATGCTGGCCATTACCGGTCCCTGGAAGCGGCAGCGGCGCGGGTGATCCGGAGGCTCTTTCGGAGGTTCTTCGGTGGCTGCTCCGGAGGGTTCTTCGGAGGCTGATTAATTCGTTCGCCGGGCGTGTGCTGCGCCTCCTACAGTGAGATCACAACGTCACGCACCTCCCGGTGCGAAGGCTGCGGCTACTTCTCTCCTAAAGAATCCAGGCCGCCGCCGACTTGATCTCGGGAGGCGCAGCATGTGGTGGGTGCCCGGTGCGCAGGCAACGGTTACTTCATTGGATCGGACGGTTGCGGGTTCGAATCCCGTCATCGACCTCGGGTCGATGTAGCTCAATTCGGTAGAGCATCTGGCTAAGTCCGTCGCCGCTTCTGATCTCGGGCGCCCACCTCTTTTCTGCTGTGCCTTCCTCCGGAACTCCAGGGAATTCGGGGGAATTCATCATGACGCGATTCAACTCCAAGGCGGCCCGCGCGGCCAGGACGCAGCCCACTTCGCGGGTGACGTCGACCGGGCGCGTACTCCGTACCTACCAGGGCGGCCGAGGCCGTGAACGGGACGCCCGCTCCGAACTCTTTCTTCTCGCAGTAGCCAACTTCGTCTCCCAGCAGACCTTCTACGAGGCCGGCGCCGACCGTGACGACCGGTTCGCCGCGCTCGTGCGCGAGCTGGCGGTGAGCGACCCCGACTGGACGGCGGGCCTGCTCGGCTGGCTGCGCGGCGAGGGCAACCTCCGTACGGCCTCCATCGTGGGCGCCGTCGAGTACGTGAAGGCGCGGCTCGACGCGGACGCCACCGACGGCCCCTCCAACCGCCAGGTCATCGACTCCGTACTGCGACGCCCGGACGAGCCCGGCGAGCTGCTCGCCTACTGGACCTCCCGGTACGGCCGCAACGTGCCCAAGCCCGTCAAGCGCGGCATCGCCGACGCCGTGCGGCGGCTCTACAGCGGCAAGTCGCTGCTGAAGTACGACACCGCGTCCAAGGGCTACCGCTTCGGTGACATCCTCAACCTCGTGCATGCCGCGCCCGACCCCGGCAAGCCGTGGCAGGGCGAGCTGTTCCAGCACGCGCTCGACCGCCGCCACAACCCCGACACCGCCGTGCCGCCCGCCTCGAACCGTCTCCTCGGCGCGCATCGAGAGCTGATGGCGCTGCCGGTCGAGGAGCGACGGGCGGTGGTGACGTCGGAGGGTGGCGCCGAGCGGCTCGCGGCTGCCGGAATGACCTGGGAGGCGCTGGCCGGTTGGCTGCAGGGCCCGATGGACGCGGCGGCCTGGGAGGCCGTCATACCGTCCATGGGTGCGATGGCGATCGTCCGGAACCTGCGCAACTTCGACGAGGCCGGTGTCTCGGACGAGGTGGCGGCGGCAGTCGCGGCGCGCATCAGCGACCCGGCCGAGGTCGCGCGCTCGCGGCAGTTCCCCTTCCGCTACCTCTCCGCGTACCGGCACGCGCCCTCGCTGCGCTGGTCGTACCCGCTGGAGCAGGCGCTCGGGCACTCGCTGGCCAACGTGCCCGCGCTGCCCGGCCGGACGCTCGTCCTCGTCGACCGCTCGGGTTCGATGTTCTACTCCCGGCTGTCCGACCGCTCGGAGCTCAACCGGGCCGACGCGGCGGCGATCTTCGGCTCGGCGCTGGCGCTGCGGGCGGCCGACGCGGATCTGGTCGAGTTCGGTACGTCGAGCAATGCCGTGGCGTACCGCAAGGGCGAGTCGGTGCTGAAGGTCCTCGGCCGCTTCGGCGACCTGGGCGGCACCGACACGACCGAGGCGGTCCGGCGCCACTACAAGAAGCACGACCGGGTGCTGATCGTCACCGACGAGCAGTACACCCACAGCGTGCACGGAGACCCGACCGAGCAGGTGCCGGCCGTCGTACCGGTCTACACCTGGAACCTCGCCGGGTACCGGGCGGGCCACGGCCCGTCGGGGACGGGGAACCGGCACACCTTCGGAGGGCTCTCGGACGCGGCCTTCCGGATGGTTCCGCTGCTGGAGAGCGCGGGCGACTCCGACTGGCCGTGGGTCGGCTGAGCCGGACCGTGCCGGGGTCGGGCGTTCCCGGGTGGGGTGTGGTGGGTGTGGCCCGTGCTTCGGTGCGGGCCACATTCTCGTGTGCGTGTCCGGCGCACCCTTGCCCTTGTGTGCCCGGGTCACTGACATCTAACATTTCAGTTGTGGATGCGATGCGACCTGTTCCCCGGACCCTGCTCAGGGACCGTGCGTACGAAGCGATTCGGGACGCCATCGTCGCCGGGGAGATCGAACCCGGTGCGGTGGTGCGGGACGCCGAGCTCGCCGAGCGGCTCGGGCTGTCCCGGGCGCCGGTGCGCGAGGCGTTCGCCCGGCTGGTCGACGAAGGGCTGCTGGAGAGCAAGCCCCAGAGCTACACGAAGGTGACGCCGGTCGTGGCCGCCGACGTACGGGACGCCGCGGCCGTGGTCGGGGCCATGCACGAGCTGGTCACGCGGGCCGCCGTGCCCCGGCTGTTCGCCGCGGACGTCGAGACGATGCGCGGGGCCAACGAGCGGTTCGCCGAGGCGGTCCGTGCCGGTGACGTGGAGTCCGCTCTGCGCGCCGACGACCAGTTGCACGACGTTCTCGTCCGGGTCAGCGGCAATCGCGCCGCCGCTGCCACCGCCGCCCGCTACACACCGCTCATCCGCCGTCTGGAGCGACGGCGCTTCAGTGAGGGCGGCAACTGCCGTTCGGCCGGCCTGCACGACCGGCTCCTCGATGCCTGCGCCGCCGGGGACGTGGACGAGGCGGTCCGTGTCACCGCGGAGATCTGGCGCGGGCTCGCCGAGCTCGCCGACAGCGACTGATCCCGGGAGGAACCCCATGTCCCTTGACTCGTACGCGCGTTACCCCCTCCTCTTCGGGCCCTCACCCGTGCACCCGCTGGAGCGGCTCACCGCGCATCTCGGCGGGGCCGCCCTCTGGGCCAAGCGTGAGGACTGCAACTCCGGTGTCGCGTACGGCGGCAACAAGACCCGCAAGCTGGAGTACCTGGTCGCCGACGCTCTCGCCCAGGGCTGCGACACGCTCGTCTCGATCGGCGGAGTGCAGTCCAACCACACCCGTCAGGTCGCCGCCTGTGCCGCTCGCGCCGGGCTCAAGTGCGTTCTCGTGCAGGAGAGTTGGGTCGAGTGGCCCGACTCCGTCTACGACAAGGTCGGCAACATCCTGATCAGCCGGCTCGCCGGTGCCGATGTGCGGCTGGTGCGCGCCGGGTTCGGTATCGGGTTCAAGGAGAGCTGGGAGCTGGCGCTCCGGGAGGTGGAGGAAGGGGGCGGCAAGCCGTACGCGATTCCGGCGGGCGCCTCCGACCATCCCCTGGGCGGACTCGGGTTCGCCGGTTGGGCGTACGAAGTCGCCGAGCAGGAAAGCGAGTTGGGGGTCTTCTTCGACACCGTGGTGGTGTGCTCGGTGACCGGGTCGACCCAGGCCGGAATGGTCGCCGGGTTCGCGGCGCTGGAGGAGGCAGGCGGCCGGCCCCGGCGCGTGCTCGGCATCGACGCCTCGGCGGCGCCGGCCCGGACGAAGGAGCAGATCGCTCGGATCGCCCACAACACCGGTCAACTCATAGGTGTCAAGCGGGAGTTGACTCATACGGACGTCGAGCTGGACGAGCGCTATCACGCGGGTACGTACGGGATCCCCGACGAAACGACCCTGGACGCGATGCGGCTCGCCGCCCGTACCGAGGGGATGGTCACCGATCCCGTGTACGAGGGCAAGTCGATGGCCGGGATGGTCGATCTCGTGGCGCGGGGGGAGATCGGGCGGGACTCCACCGTGCTGTACGCGCACCTGGGCGGTCAGCCGGCGCTGAACGCGTACAGCGCGCTTTTCTAGTCCTTCCGGATGGCCGGCTCCACGGATGGCAGGAGTGGTTCCGGTCCGGTGAAGGCGAGTTCGGCGAAGCGCTCCCCGATACGGCGGTGGGTGGCCGCGTCCGGGTGGAGCTGGTCGGGCAGCGGGAGCTCGGCGAAGTCCTCCTCGCCGTACAGGACGAGTCCGTCGAGGTGGCGGAGGTTCGGGTCGTCCGCCGACCGCTGCTCCACGATGCGGGCCAGCTCCTCCCGGATGACGTTGAGCGTCAGTTTTCCGGCGGCGCGCTCGGCGGGGTCACCCATGGGCTGGAAGCGCACCTGACCGGCGCCCATCGTGCTGAAGTCCAGGGCGGTGGGACCGGGGGTGTCCTCGTGCATCGGGCAGTAGAGGGGTGAGACGAGCAGGAGCGGCGCGGTCGGGTGGCCCTCGCGGATGGTGTCGAGGAAGCCGTGGACCGCTGGGCCGAAGGCACGCAGGCGCATCAGATCGGTGTTGACCAGATTGATGCCGATCTTGACGCTGATCAGGTCGGCGGGGGTGTCGCGCATCGCGCGGGCGGTGAACGGGTCGAGCAGCGCGCTGCCCGCCAGCCCCAGGTTGATCAGTTCCACCCCGCCGAGGGACGCGGCGAGCGCGGGCCAGATGGCCGTGGGGCTCGCGGCGTCGGAGCCGTGGCTGATCGAACTGCCGTGGTGCAGCCATACCTTGCGAGCCGCGTCTGTCGCGGGCACGGGTTCGGCGGGGGCGTCGGTGCGCAGGGCGACCAGTTCGGTGGTCTCGTTGTGGGGCAGCCAGATCTCGACGGTCTTCAGGTGGTCCGGCAGGCCGGTGAAGCGGAGGGTGCCGGGCGGGCCCGGTTCGTGTGTCGTGGTCCCGGCGGTCAGGTCGATGGTCAGGGTGTTGCCCCCGCCGGTCACGGTGGACTGGGCGGCCAGCCGGCCGTCGACCAGGAGGTCGTACATACCGTCGGGGCGAGGCGGGGCGCCCGCGTAGACCCGCTTGGTGGGCAGCGCGTCCAGTTCGACGGAGGTCGCCCGGGTACGGAAGACCAGCCGTACGCCGGAGGGCTGGGCTTCCGCCGCGGCGAGTTGGGGGTCCGTGCACTGGGCGCGGGCGCGGGCGGGCAGACGGTGGGGGAATACGCCGTGGGAGGTGTGCTCCAGGTCCAGGGCGCCGCGTATCAGGTCCGCGGTGATGGGTGTGGTCGTCCACTCGCGCTCGGGGGGCATATCTGTCTTCTTCGTCCTCTCTGTTCCCGCTGTTTCTGTCCGCTTCCTGTTCCCGCTGTTCCGCTGTTTCTGCTGCCCTCGATCTGTCGGTCAAAGGGGTGAAGCGGTCGGCCAGTTGCGCAGCAGAGTGTCGAGGGCATCGAGGATCCGGGTCCAGGTCTCCTGTGGGTCGGGGGCGCTGTGGCTGAAGCCGCCCGCCGTCTCCAGGCTCGTGTAACCGTGGAAGACGCTGCCCAGCAGCCGGACCGCGTGCGTCTGGTCCGGCTCCGCCAGGTCGTAGCCGCGCAGGATCGCCCGCGTCAGTTGGGCGTGCCGGACGCCCGCACTGGCGGCGGCCGTCTCGGGGTCGAGTCTCATGCGGGTGGCGGCGGCGCGGCCGGGGTGGTCCCGGCCGTAGTCGCGGTAGACGTCGGCGAACGCGGTCAGAGCGTCCTTGCCGGCCCGTCCGGCCACGGCGTCGGCTGCCTGATCGGCGAGTTCCTCCAGGCAGAACAGGGCGATCCTGGTCTTGAGATCCTGGGTGTTCCTGACGTGCGAGTACAGACTCGCGACCTTGACGTCGAACCGCCGGGCGAGCTCGGAGGCGGTCACCTGGTCGAAGCCGACCTCGTCGGCGAGTTCCGCTCCGGCTCTGGTCAGGCGTTCCGCGGTCAGTCCGACGCGTGGCATGGCCCTCCTTTTGTTCCGCTGTTCGGCTGTGCGACTGTTCAGTTGAGGCTTTTGGCTAAGGTGAATATAGGTTTGCCTAAAGGGTTTAGGCAAATTAGCCTGCTGTTATGGAACCGTTGACCGAGCAAGAGATCCGTGCCGCGTTCGTGAACTGTACGAAGGGTGAGGCGCAGCGTCTGGCCGTGCCGCGTGACCTGGCCGACCGACCCTGGGAGGACCTGGACTTCCTGGGGTGGCGGGATCCGCAGGCGCCTGACCGGGCCTACCTGGTCACCGAGCTGGACGGCCGACCGGCTGCCGTCGCCCTGCGCGCTTCCGCGCCCGCCTTCGGGCAGACGCGGCGCAGCATGTGCTCGATGTGCCTGACCTCGCACACCGGAGGCGTGTCCCTGATGGTCGCTCGGAGGGCGGGGAAGGCAGGGAAGCAGGGCAACTCGGTGGGGGCGTACATATGCGGCGACCTCAGCTGCTCGCTGTATGTGCGGGGCAGGAAGGACGCGGGCGCGGGGGCGCGGCTGCACGAGACGATCACGCTGGAGGAGAAGATCCGGCGGACCGTGGGGAACGTCGCCGCGTTCGTCGGCAAGGTGACGGCGGAATGACGGCGGCGGCGTGATGTCTGCCCCCACGGCCCGCTTCGGCGGGTGGTGCGGTTGTGCGGTGGTGTGGTTGGGCTTGGTTACAGCGACTGCGCGGCCGGCTTCACCATGCCCCTGACCGTGCGGGACTTCACGAAGTCGCCGATCGCCGTCATCTCCCACTCGCCGGAGAACTGCTTGATCATCTTGGCCATCATCACGCCCGTCTGCGGTTCGGCGCTGGTCAGGTCGAAACGGACCAGTTCCTCGCCCGTCGCCGCGTCCAGGAGACGGCAGTACGCCTTCGCCACCTCGGTGAACTTCTGACCGGAGAACGAGTTCACCGTGAAGACCAGCCCGGTGACCTCCTGGGGCAGGCGGCCCAGGTCGACCACGATGACCTCGTCGTCGCCCCCGCCCTCGCCCGTGAGGTTGTCGCCGGAGTGCTTGATCGCGCCGTTCACGATGGAGAGCTTGCCGAAGTAGCAGCTGTCGATGTGGTTGCGCTGCGGGCCGTACGCGATGACCGACGCGTCCAGGTCGATGTCCTTGCCCCGGAACGCGGGCTCCCAGCCGAGGCCCATCTTGACCTGGGAGAGGAGGGGCCGGCCGCCCTTGACCAGGGAGACGGTCTGGTTCTTCTGGAGGCTTACGCGGCCCTTGTCGAGGTTGATCTTTCCGGCGCCGAGGGGCGGGGCGGGGGGAGCCGGGGGTGCGGCGGCGGGCGGGGGCGGAGCGCTGACCGACGTGGCGGGGGCGGGCGGGGCCATCGAGGGCGCCGGCGGCTGGACCGGGGTCGGCTGGGCGGCCGGTGTCGGGGCCGGTGCCGGTTCCTCCACACTCACGCCGAAGTCCGTGGCGATGCCGGCCAGGCCGTTCGCATAGCCCTGCCCCACGGCGCGGGCCTTCCAGGCGCCGTTGCGGAGGTAGACCTCGACGATCACCAGGGCGGTTTCCGTCCCGAGCTGCGGGGGTGTGAACGAGGCCAGGACGCTGTTGTCGGCCGCGTTGCGGATGGTGGCCGTCGGTTCGATGCCCTGGAAGGTCTGGCCCGCGGCGTCCGGGCTCGCTGTGACGACGATCTTCTCGATGCCCGGGGGGACGGCGGTGGTGTCGACGGTGATCGAGTCGGGGCTGGTGCCGCCGCCCGAGCGGTAGGTCACGCCCGGGCCGGTCGGCTGGTTGTAGAAGATGAAGTCGTCGTCGGAGCGCACCTTGCCGTCGGCGGTGAGCAGCAGGCTCGATACGTCGAGCCGCACCGGGGCAGCGACGTCCACCGTCACTCGGGTGACGGGGAGAGGGATGTTCGAGCCGGGTGTCATAGCTGTCATGACCGGTGAACGAGCGGACCCGCTTTAGCGGTGCCTTACCCTGCGGTCATTTGGGGCAGGGGGTTTTCGCCCCCGCCGCCCCTACCCGTCCCATCCC
>NZ_AEJB01000610.1 GCF_000331005.1 Streptomyces turgidiscabies Car8 | reverse complement strand
CCGCGGGCTCCGTGGCTGGGTCAGTCCCGTCGGGCCGAGGTCAGCGCCCCGGTCGTCACCCCGGGTGTCGTTCCGCCCGTGGTGCCGCCGCCGTCCGTCGTACCGCCGTTGTCGGTGGTGCCGCCCGTGTCCGTCGTGCCCCCGGTGTCGGTCGTACCGCCGCCCGTCGTCGTACCGCCCGTGTCCGTCGTGCCGCCGGTGGTGGTGCCGCCGGTGTTCGTCGTACCGCCGGTCGTCGTCGTGCCGCCCGTGGCCGTGGTCCCGCCTGTGGTGGTGCCGGCGGTGTCCGTCGGGGTGGCAGTCGTGCCGGTCGTCGCGCCCGGGGTTTCCTGGCCGCCGTCCGTGGTGCCGCCGTTGTCCTGGCCGGCGTCGGTGCCGGGGTCGGGGTTCGGGTCGGCGGGCGGGAGTTGCTCCTCGTCGGCGCCCTCCTGGAGCTGGAGGTCGAAGTCCTTCGCCTCCTTGCCCTTCAGGGCGTCCTTCGTGAACTGGGCCCAGATCTCGGCGGGGGCACCGCCACCGTTGACGCGCTGGAGGCCCATCGCGCCGTACAGCGACTTGTGCTTGCCGGTGACGGGGTCCTGGCCCATGACGGAGACGACCGTCGCGAGGTCGGGGGTGTAGCCCGCGAACCAGGCTGCCGTGTCCTCCTCGGCCGTGCCGGTCTTGCCGGCCACCGGGCGGTCGGCCTCCTGGGCCGCGGTCGCCGTGCCCTCTTCGACCACGCTCTGCAGGACCGCCGTGGTCGTGTCGGCGGCCTCACGTGAGACGACCTGCTTGGTCGCCTGCTTGGGCAGGGTCACCGACCCCGTCTCGCCGTCCTTCGTGATCTTCTCGATGATCGTGTACGTGCCGTGCTTGCCGTGGTTGGCGAGCGTGGCGTACGCCTCCGTCATGTCGAGGACGCTGGCCGTCGAGGTGCCGAGCGCGATGGACGGGTACGGGTTGAGGTCGGGGGTGTCGGAGGGCAGGCCGAGGTCGATCGCGGTCTGCTTGACCTTCGCGGGGCCGACGTCCACCGCCATCTGCGCGTACACCGCGTTGACGGACTTGTTCGTCGCCGTGCGGACGGTGATGTTGCCGTACGAGTACTGGTCCTCGTTCTCGGGGCCGTACTCGCTGCCGCTCCAGCCCTCGACCGGACGCTTGTTGGTGCCGTCGTAGTACGTGTTCGGGGTGATCGTCTGCCCGTCCTGGGTCACCGAGCCGTTCTGGACGGCCGAGGTGAACACGAACGGCTTGAAGGTGGAGCCGTCCTGGTAGTCACGGCGGGTCGCGTTGTTGACGTACTGCTTGGTGTAGTCGATGCCGCCGTACATCGCGAGGACCTTGCCGGTGGCCGGGTCGATGGCGACGCCGCCCGCGCGGACGTAGTTGTCGACCTTGTTGTTCTTCTTGTCGAGCTTCTTCATCACCTTGTCGTTGACGGCCTTCACGAAGGCGTCCTGCTTCGGCTTCTGCAGGGTGGTGGTGATGCGGTAGCCGCCGGCCTGGAGCTCGTCCTCGGTGAGGATCTTGTTGTCGAAGAGGTAGTCGTTGACGGCCTTGACCAGGTAGCCGCGCTGGCCGGACATGCCCGTCGAGACGATCGACTGCTTCGGCTCGGGGAAGGTGATGGCGTTCCGCGCGGACTGGGTCAGCCAGCCCTTCTTGACCATGCCGTCGAGGACGTAGTTCCAGCGGGCGAGTGCGGCCGGCCTGTTCTCGGGGTGGGCGATCACGTCGTACTCGCTGGGCGCGTTGAGCAGCGCGGCGAGGTAGGCGCCCTGGCCGGCGGTGAGGTCGACGGCGTCGACGCCGTAGTAGGCCTGGGCGGCGGCCTGGAGGCCGTACGAGTTGCGGCCGGCGTAGCTGGTGTTGAGGTAGCCCTCAAGGATCTGGTCCTTGGTTTTCACCCGGTCCAGCTTGATCGAGATGAAGAACTCCTTCACCTTTCGGGTGACGGTCTGCTCCTGCGCGAGGTAGTAGTTCTTCACGTACTGCTGGGTGATCGTGGAGCCGGACTGCTTGCCCTTGCCGGTCACCGTGTTCCAGGCGGCGCGGATCATGGCCTTCGGGTCGATCGCGGACTCGGTGTAGAAGTCGCGGTCCTCGGCGGCCAGTACGGCGTGCTGGGCGTCCTTGGAGATCTGCGACAGGGTCACGTTCTCCCGGTTGACCTCGCCGTCGCGGGCGAGCTGGCTGCCGTCGGCGTAGAGGTAGACGTTGCTCTGCTTCATGGCCGCGGCGTTCGCCGCCGGGATGTGCACCATGTAGTAGCCGAGCGCGAACAGGCCGATGACCAGCATGATCCCGAGCACGAACGTGCCGAGCACGAACCGCCAGGTCGGGATCAGCCGCCGCCATCCGGTGCGCCGGGGCCGCTTGGGCTTCTTGCCCTTCGCGGCTTTCGCGGACTCCGTGGCTTGCGCGGCCGCCTCGGGCACCCCGCCGGCCGCCACTTCGGGCCGTGTGGCGGGCCGTGTGGCGGATCGCGTGTCGGCTCGTACGGCGGGCTGCACGACGGTCTGCTCGTGTCGCGCGACGGGTTCCGCGACGGGTTTTGTGGCGGGTCTCGTGACGGGCGGCACGACGGGCTGCGCGACGGTTCGCTCGCGGTCCGTGTCACGCTCCACGTCGCGGTCCACGGCGGCCTCCGCGACCGGCCCTGTGACGGGCTTCACGTCAGGCTTCACGTCGGGCCTCGTGACGGGCTCGGTGACGGGCTCCGCGACGGTTGGTTCGGGTTTCGCGTCGGGCTGCACGGCGGGTTCTTTGGGTGCCGAGCCCTGCTTCGGCTGCTGCGGCTCTGGCTGGTCGCTCATGTCGTGCACGGACTCCTGTTTCGCGTCGCACGTCGCCGTACGACCTCATTCACCACTTCAAACGTTTTCTGCGCCCCCTCTTGAAGACTGTCGCACCGGGCGATCAGTTCCCTGAGCCAGGCACGCTTCCTGCCCGAAAACGCGTGGCGGACGGGCCGGAGGGCGGACTAGGCTCCTGCGCTTCGGTCCGGACGCGTTGGGGAAGGCTGGTGTCGTGGGTTCTGGGCGGTTGTACGCGGCCGTCGCGGCGGGGGGTTTCCGACGGTATGCCACCTATCGGGTGGCCACGCTGGCCGGGGTGCTGACCAACACCGTCTTCGGCGTGATTCTGGCCTACACCTACATCGCCCTGTGGGACGAGAGACCGCACCTGGGCGGGTACGACCAGTCCCAGGCTCTCACCTATGTGTGGCTGGGCCAGGCGCTGCTGATGACCATGTGCGTGATGGGTACGGGCTTCGAGGGGGAGCTGATCGAGCGTATCCGTACGGGTGACATCGCGATCGACCTTTACCGGCCGGCCGACCTCCAGCTGTGGTGGCTGGCCCAGGACATGGGGCGGGCCCTGTTCCACCTGCTGGGCAGGGGGCTGGTCCCGGTCGCGATCGGCGCGTGGATCTTCGACCTGTCGCTGCCGGCCTCGCCAATGACCTGGCTGGCCTTCCTGGTCGCGGTCACGCTGGGGATTCTGGTCAGCTACTCGTTCCGCTTCCTGGTGGCGCTGGCCGCGTTCTGGCTCCTCGACGGCGCGGGCATCACCCAGATGGCGTGGCTCGCGGGTGTCTTCTGCTCGGGCATGGTGCTGCCGCTGAACGTCTTCCCGGGGCTGCTCGGCGAGATCGTACGGGCCCTGCCGTGGGCGGCGCTGATCCAGGCGCCGGCGGACATCCTGCTGGGCGAGGCGGATCCGTTGGGGACGTACGCCTTCCAGGCCGGGTGGGCGGTGGCGCTGCTGGCGGTGGGGCGTCTGGTCCAGGCGGCCGCGACTCGGCGGGTGGTGGTTCAGGGTGGATGACGCGGGTGTGGGTGGCGGCGCCGGTGTCGCCGGGGCGGTGGAGACCGGTGTGCGCGGCGAGCGGTGGGCGGACGCCGACGGGATCGCCGAGGCAGGCAGGGCGCGCGGCTGGGACGACGGGCCGCTGAGCCGTACCAGCCGGGTGCTCGACGGTGTGCGGGCCTATCGGATGATCACCGCGATGTGGATCCGGTCGACGATGGCCTACCGGGTGTCCTTCGCGATGACCACGCTCGGGAACTTCGTCGCGACCGGCCTCGACTTCCTGGCGATCGTGCTGATGTTCTCCCAGATCGACCGGCTCGGCGGCTACTCGCTGCCCGAGATCGCGTTTCTGTACGGGCTGTCGTCGATCGCGTTCGGGATCGCCGACCTGGTCGTCGGGTCGATGGACCGGCTGGGGAGCCGGGTCCGCGACGGCACCCTGGACACGCTGCTCGTACGGCCGGTGCCGGTGCTCGCGCAGGTCGCCGCGGACCGGTTCGCACTGCGCCGCCTCGGCCGGATCACCCAGGGTCTGCTGGTGTTCGGCTACTCCCTCACGGCCCTCGACGACGTCCACTGGACGGCGCTCAAGGTGCTGCTGCTGCCGGTGATGCTGATCAGCGGCGGGGCGATCTTCTGCGCGGTGTTCGTCGCGGGCGGGGCCTTCCAGTTCGTGGCCCGGGACGCCTCCGAGGTGCAGAACGCGTTCACGTACGGGGGCGCCACGCTGTTGCAGTATCCGCCGGGTCTGTTCGCGCAGGACCTGGTGCGCGGGGTGACGTTCGTCGTCCCGCTGGCCTTCGTCAACTGGCTGCCCGCGCTGTACGTGCTGGGCCGCCCCTACCCGCTCGGCCTGCCGGAGTGGGTGGCGTTCCTGTCGCCGCTGGTGGCGCTGGGCTGCTGCGCGCTCGCCGGGCTGGCCTGGCGGGCGGGACTTCTTTCGTACCGGAGCACGGGGAGTTAGGGCGCGTGGACAGCGGTCATCTCACAGACGGTTCCTTCAGTGGCTCGTTCAACGAGTCGTTCAACGAGTCGTTCATCCAACTCGACGGTGTCGAGAAGGTCTTCGACGTGCGCAAGAAGACCGGGTTCATGCGCAGTGAGCGGCGCGAGGTGCGGGCGGTCGACTCGATCTCCTTCCGGGTGGCGCGCGGGGAGATGGTCGGCTACATCGGCCCGAACGGCGCCGGGAAGTCGACGACCATCAAGATGCTGACGGGCATCCTCACGCCCAGCGGCGGCCGGCTGCGCGTCGCCGGTATCGATCCGTCCCGTGAGCGCACCCGGCTGGCGCGGCGCATCGGCGTGGTGTTCGGGCAGCGTACGACCCTGTGGTGGGACCTCCCGCTGATCGACTCGTACAGCCTGATGCACCGCATGTACCGCATCCCGGACGCCCGTTACCGGGAGAACCTCGATCGTTGCATCGAACTCCTCGAACTGGGCGACCTGTTGGACGTCCCGGTCCGTCAACTGTCCCTGGGACAGCGGATGCGCGGTGACATCGCGGCGGCTCTGCTGCACGATCCCGAGGTGCTGTATCTCGACGAGCCGACGATCGGCCTGGACGTCATCTCGAAGGCCCGGGTGCGCGAGTTCCTGCGCGACCTGAACGCCGAGCGCGGCACGACGGTCCTGCTCACCACGCACGACCTCCAGGACATCGAGCAGCTGTGCTCGCGCGTGATGGTCATCGACCACGGGCGGCTGATGTACGACGGTCCGCTGACCGGGCTGCACGAGGTGGGCGACAGCGAGCGGACCCTCGTCGTGGACCTGGAGCGCGAGCTGCCGCCGATCGAGGTGCCGTCGGCGAGGGTCGTACGGGTGGAAGGTCCGCGTCAGTGGCTGGCGTTCCCGGCGGCGGAGTCGGCGGCTCCGCTGGTCGCCCGGATCGCGGCGGAGTATCCGCTGGTGGACCTGTCGGTGCGGGAGCCGGACATCGAGGCAGTGATCGCGAAAATGTACGCCGAGCAGGCCGGGAAGTCGGGGCGCGCGCTCTCGTAGCCTCGCTCGCGGTGAACTCGTAGGCTGCGTGCATGACGGACGACCTTCCGGAGCTGCGCGCTTCCGACGCCGATCGTGAACGAGTCGCCGAGATCCTGCGGGACGCCCTCGCGGAGGGGCGGCTGGACATGACGGAGTTCGAGGAACGGCTCGACGCGACCTACCAGCGCGTACGTACGGTGAGTTGACGCCGATCACCCGTGACCTGCCCGGGGCCGGAGTGAGCGCGCCCGCCGTGAGCATGGTCAAGCAGCCTGCGGGGACCGGGAGTTGGCCGGACCGGATCGTCGGGGGCGAGGGTTCCTCGCGGTGGGCCGTCGCCATCATGGGCGGGTTCCAGCGCGGGGGACGCTGGACGGTGCCGCGGCAGTTCAACGCGGTCACGTTCTGGGGCGGCGGTGAACTGGACCTGCGTGAGGCGTACTTCGCCGACCGTGAGGTGGTCGTCAACTGCGTCGCGATCATGGGCGGCATGAACGTCGTCGTACCGCCCGGCGTCGAGGTCGTCGTGCGTGGCATCGGCATCATGGGCGGCTTCGACCACACCCAGGAGGGCGTACCGGGCGACCCCGGCGCCCCCCGAGTGATCATCCAGGGCTTCGCCTTCTGGGGCGGAGTGGGCGTGACCCGCAAACTCCCCAAGGCAGAACGCCAACGCCTGAAGGAGGAACGCCGCCAGGAGAAACTGGAGAGGCGCAGAGACGGCGACTGAGCGCCTTTGGGGGCGCGGGGAAGGTGGCTGGGCCTTTAGCGACGCGGAAAGGTGAGCGAGCGCTTTTGGGGGCGCGGGGAAGGTGGCTGAGTCTTTTGGCGACGCGGGAAGGTGACCGAGCGCTTTTGGGGGCGCGGGGAAGGTGGCTGAGTCTTTTGGCGACGCGGGAAGGTGACCGAGTGCTTTTAGGGGCGCGGGGAACTGCGCGACCAGCCCCCACGGGCCCGCACCCGACAACGCACCCCCAAGCGCACCCCGAAGCGCACCCCAACCCCGCCCGCACCCCCTAAAGCTGCGCCGGCGCAACCCCCTTCAATTCCGCCAAGTCGAACACCGCAGCCATCCGCGCATACCCCGCATCACTCGGATGCAGATGATCCCCCGAGTCATACTCGGCCCGGAACCGCCGGGGATCGTACGGATCCCGCAACGCCTTGTCGAAGTCCACGTACGCGTCGAACACCCGCCCACCCCGGATCTCCGAGTTCACCGCCTGCCGCAACGCCTCCGTGCTCGCCGAGTACCCGTGGAACCCCCCGAACGGCATCAGCGTCGCCCCCACCACCGTCAGGCCCCGCCCGTGCGCCTCGGCCACCAGCTCACGCAGCCCGGCGACGATCGAGGACGCCTTCAGGACGCGGGGGTCGCGGGCGCGCAGGATGTCGTTGACGCCCAGGTCGATGACGACGGCCTTGACGTTCGTACGGCCGAGGGCGTCCCGTCCGAACCGGGTCAGTCCACTCGCGTTGGGCGCCGGCGTGCCCGTGCCGCCGGGCCGCAGGACGCGGTTGCCGCCGATTCCCTGGTTGACGACGCTGTAGCGGGGCACGTCCGCGCCGGCCTCCGCAGCCGCGTGCAGCCGGTCGGCCAGGACGTCGGGCCAGCGGCTGTTGGCGCCCACGGTCGACGTGCTGCCGGCGGTGAGCGAGTCACCGAGGGCGACGATCGTGCCGTTGGCCTGCTTGCTGAGAACGTCCAGGGCGGTGACGTACCGCCACGCCTCGGTCCGTTCGGTGTACGCCGTGGCGTGGGTGTCCTCGGTGCGGTCGCCGAGGGCGGAGTACGAGATCTGCCGGGCGCGCGGATGGTAGGTGACCGGGCCGGACGGGAGGGCGGCGTACGTCGTCACCAGGACGTCGCTGTCGCGCGGGACGGTGATCCGTACCGCGTCGCTGACGATCTGGCGCCCGGGCGCGACGGTCACCGAGGGGCTGCCGCCGAAGGTGAGCCGGCGCATGGTGGCGGCGTCGGCGGCGGCGCTGTTCTCGGCGGCGGCGACGGCGATGGAGGCGTGGTCGATGGTCAGGGGCTGCTCGCCGTACAGGTTGGAGAGCGTGACGCGGGCACTCGTACCGCCGGCCGCCGTGTGCACGACGTTGCGCAGGGAGCGGCCGGCGAGGCCCTGGGTCTCGGTGCCGGGCTCGCCCTCGACGGGGGACGCGGACCAGCTGCCGACCCAGGCGCCGGTGGACGCGGGGGAGACGTCGTTGCCCGAGTCGCCGCGGGCCTGGTTGACGGACCTCGAGTGCCGGGTGCCGTCGTCGAGGGTCGCCCCGACGTATATGGCGGCCGACACGGCCACGACGAGCGTGATCATCGCGGCGAGCAGGCCATAACCGTGGCGCCTGGTCATGGG
>NZ_AEJB01000609.1 GCF_000331005.1 Streptomyces turgidiscabies Car8 | reverse complement strand
CCGACGCGACGGCGACCACGGCGGCACCACACCTGCCCGGCGCCGACCGGGGCCTTTCACCGGCCCTACGCCCCGGAGGGCACCCACCCCGGCAGCGTTTCCGTGCGCTCCAGCCACGCCGAAGGCGGGGCCCCCGCCTTCCCCGCGGCGAGCACGCCGCCCACGATGGCGCAGTTCGTGTCCACGTCGCCGCCCACCTGGGCCGTCGCCCAGAAGGCTTCCTCGTAGTCACCGAGGGCGCGCGCGGCGGACCAGAGCGCGAACGGGACGGTGTCGTGCGCCGACGTACGCCTGCCACAGCCCAGGACGGCCGCGACCGTGCCCGCGTCGGCGTAGTCCAGCATGTCCCGGGCGCGCCGCAGCCCTGCGGAGACGGCGCTTCTCGGGACGAGCGCGATCACGCCGTCGAGGAGTGCAGCAGGGCTCGGCGGGCCTCCCGCGGCGGCCACCAGGGCGGCGGCAGCGGCGACGGCCATGGCCCCCACGACGGCCTCGCGGTGCTGGTGCGTGGGATAGGCCGAGATCTCCGCCTGGTGGGTCGCCTGCTCCGGGTCGTCCGCGTACCAGGCACCCAGCGGTGCGATGCGCATGGCCGCGCCGTTGCCCCAGGACCCCTGGCCGTTGAACAGGGCGGACGCCAGCTCCCGCCAGTCGCCGCCCTCCCGGACCAGCCGCAGGAGCCGGTTCACCGCGGGACCGTATCCGCGGTCGAAGTCGTGGCGCTCCGCGAAGGAGTGGGCCAGGGCGTCCTGGTCGACGCGGTGGTGGGCGGCCAGCACGGCCACCACGGAGCACGCCATCTCCGTGTCGTCCGTCCACTGCCAGGGGCCGGACGGCAGCTCACGGATCTTGAGCAGCGGGTGGTTCACGGGCACGAAGAACTGCGAGCCGAGCGCGTCCCCCACCGCGAGCCCGCGCAGGCTGGTCAGGGCGCGCTCCAGGCGCTCGTGAGAAGAGGAATCAACGGTCATCGCCCTGCCACTCTATCCGGTGATTCCATACGATTCCGGTTCACGCCAACGCTCGAACGGCCGGTCAAGGGTGTACCTGCCGTCACTGCCGAGAACGAGCATCCGCATCTCCGCGTTCCCCGGATTCGACAGCGACTCGAATTCCGCGACCGTCCAGTGGAACCAGCGCATGCAGAACAGCCGCATGGCCAGCCCGTGGGTCACCAGCAGCACGTTCGGCGGATGGTCGGGGGCCTCGAAGCTGCGGTAGAGGCTCTCCAGGAAGCCGCCGACCCTGTCGTACACGTCGGCCCCGGACTCCCCCTGGGCGAAGCGGTAGAAGAAGTGCCCGTACGCGTCCCGGTACGCCTTCTGCAGTTGTACGTCGTCCCGGTCCTGCCAGTTGCCCCAGTCCTGCTCGCGCAGCCGGGGCTCCTCGCGTACGCGTATGTGGTCGGGGTTCAGACGGAAAGCGCGCAGGGTTTCATGAGTCCGCCGGTACGGGGAGACGTAGACACTCACCTGCTCCTGGCCGAACACCTCGCGCAGCCGCTTGCCGGTCTCCTCCGCCTGCCGCCGGCCGCGTTCCGTGAGCGCCAGGGCATGATCCGGCTCGCGCTCGTAGACGGTGTCATCGGCATTGCCCATTGACTCGCCGTGCCGGACAAGGACGATGCGCCGTGGTCTTACCATGCCAAAACCCTAGATCGGGTCGGCGCCGCCCGGGCACTCAGGCGCCCTCTGTACGGCGTATGTCACACATGTCGTGCGCGTTGGAGCACACCGGGTCCGGAATGCGGCTCCGGAATGCGGGGTCGGAACACCGGGTCCTGACCTCAGACTATCCAGCTGGGTTCCAGTTCGACGATGTCTCCGGCGAGAGCCGCGACGTCCGCCTCCAGCTGCGCCCGCAGGGCCAGCCGCTCCACCCGCTCGGCCCGGTACTTGCCGTGTTCGGCGGCCGATCGCCACATCGACAGGATCAGGAACTCGTGGCCCGGCGCCTCACCGAACAGCCCTCGCACCATGCCGGGCGAACCCGCCATCGCGGGGTTCCAGACCTTCTCCTGCATCAGCGCGAAGTGCTCGGCGCGCTCCTCGTGGACACGGCAGTGCGCCACCCGTACCAGGTCGGAGTCCGTGAAGCGCGGCTCGAAGCCGGTCTTCACGTCGAAACGGTGGTCGAACAGCTTGACCTGCTGATCCTTGAAGGTGCCCGACTGCGCGGTGGCGAGCCGGTCATGGGACCGGGCCATGAAGGAGTCGTAGAAGGCGCGGCTCTCCCAGAAGGCGAAGACGTGCGCCACGCCGGGACGTCCCCGGCTCCAGCCCCCGCCCTGCCCCCGGAATCCCGGCTCCCCCAGAAGTCCCGCCCACTTCCGCTGCCCCCGTTCGAAACCGCGGCGGTCCACCACGGTGCAGCGAATCCACTTGACCAGCACGGCGCCATCGTAAGGCCCAGCGGCGTGGCGCCGGTCACGCTCTGGCGGAGTACGACCGCGCGAGCGCCCCCGCGCGCGTGGCACGATGGACAACCAGCTGTGAGGTACCGGCAGTTGGAGTGACAGCACAACGGCGAACGGGGAAGGGAAGCCTGTGAAGGCCCTCAACAAGGGGATCCGCAAGGCCGAAGTCTCACTGAAGTGGGATCCGAGTCCGGCGGGGCAGCCGCCCACCGATCTCGACATCGTCGCAGCGACCTACCCGGCGACCGACCCGTACGGCGATCCCGCCTACGTGGTGCACTTCGACAGCCGCTCCCCGGACGGCACGATCACGCTCAACCGGGACAGCAAGGACGGCAAGGGCTTCGGCTGGGACGAGGTCATGACACTGGAGTTCGACCGGCTGGGCGCCCAGTACGCGCGCGTGGTGGTCGGCGTCATCATCCAGCAGCGCTCCACGCACCGGACCTTCGTCAGCGTGCTCAGTCCCGGCCTGCGCATCCGCGAGGGCTACACCGTGCTGGCCGAGGACGACTTCGGTGGCGTTTTGGGGTCCACGGCGGCCACGGTCGCGGAGTTCGTCCGTGACGAGGCCGGGTCGTGGGACTTCCACTCCGGAGTCCAGGGCTTCGAGGACGACCCCGACACGTTCACCATGACGATGGGCCGCACCCGTCAGACCTGATCCCTCCCCGAAGGGGAGGGCAGGTAGGGGGTGACGATCGCGAGGGTGGCGGCCAGGGCGTCGAGTACGGCCTCCCTGTGGGTGACCGTGCTCGGCGGACCGTCCCCTCCGGGCGCGAGCAGTCCGCGGTCGACCAGCAGGTAGAGCATGCGCAGGGTGCGCATGGTGTTGGAGGCCCAGGGAGGAACCGGCCCCGGCTCCCCCGTCCGGAACGCCGCCGAGACGGCGTCCAGCCATCCCACCGACCCGGCGACGGCGATACCGGGCCGGCACAGGAGCTGGGCCAGCGCCCGAGCGATCCGGTCGTCCTCCTGGGCGTCGAAGACCTGCCCCGTGTCGGCCAGCAACCGCGCGACGGCGAGCTCGAACAACGGCGCGGGATCCTGCTCCGGGCGCCGCGCGAGAGCCGCCAGCAGATCGGCTCCGTGCGCGGCGGCATGCACCCAGCCCAGCTCGGAGTCGTACCCCCGCAGATCGGTCTCGCCGGGATACCAACCGGCGAACGCCTCCCACCACTCCTGCCGCCAGACCCCCGCGTCCACGAGCCGGGCCAGGACGAGGGGAGCGAACGCCCGCGCCTGGATAGCAGGATCGTCGAACAGTCCGGCCGTACGGTCCCCGAGCCACCGCCGCTCCACCGCGTCGAGGCCGGGTATCCAGCGGACAGCCGTGCCGTACGCGCCCTCGTCGCGCACCACGGGATCCGGGGAACGGAGATCCGCGACAAGCGCACCGAGAGCGGCGGTCCGGGCGGACCCGGAGAGTTCACCGATGTCACCGTCGTGTCGCCGCAACGTGTCGTCCATGGACGGAGGTTACGTGCCCACGACACGACGAAGGAGGGACGGGCACACGCCCTGCTGGCGAGGGTCGGCCTCGCCCACAGGGCGTCCGTGCGGCCCTCCGCCCTGTCCGGAGGACAGCAGCAACGCGTCGCCATCGCCCGCGCCCTCGCCATGAGGCCGGCCCTCATGCTCTTCGACGAGCCGACCAGCGCCCTCGACCCGGAGATGGTCGGGGAGGTCATCGAGGTGATGAAGGAGTTGGTCGAGGACGGCA
>NZ_AEJB01000608.1 GCF_000331005.1 Streptomyces turgidiscabies Car8 | reverse complement strand
GGTGCGCGAGAGCTGCGAGATGACTGGCCTGGCCGCCGCGTCGCCGTGGAAGGTGACGTCGATGACCGTGCGGTCGTCCCCGGAGGCGTCGCCGCTGACCGGGAAGAGGGCGGCGGCCAGTTCGGAGCCCGGGGTGGCGAGCAGCTCGCTGACGGTGCCCGACTCGGCGATCCGCCCGTTCTCCATGAGCGCGGCCGAGTCGCAGACCCACGCCACGCGCCGGTAACAGGCGCGACAATGATGATCTGCTACCGCCGGTCCCTACTGGTCCCGGTACATCTCCGCGACGAGGAACGCCAGGTCGAGCGACTGGCTGCGGTTCAGCCGGGGGTCGCAGGCCGTCTCGTAGCGGTGGTGCAGGTCGTCGACGAAGATCTCGTCGCCGCCGCCCACGCACTCGGTGACGTCGTCGCCCGTCAGCTCCACGTGGATACCGCCGGGATGCGTACCCAGCTCCTTGTGGACCTCGAAGAAGCCCTTGACCTCGTCGAGCACGTCGTCGAAGCGGCGGGTCTTGTGACCGGAGGCCGCCTCGTAGGTGTTGCCGTGCATCGGGTCGGTGATCCAGGCGACGGTCGCGCCCGAGGCGGTGACCTTCTCGACCAGCTCGGGCAGCTTGTCCCGGACCTTGTCGGCACCCATACGGACGATGAAGGTCAGCCGGCCCGGCTCACGGTCGGGGTCGAGACGCTCGATGTACTGCAGCGCCTCCTCGGCCGTCGTCGTCGGGCCGAGCTTGATGCCGATCGGGTTGCGGATCTGGGAGGCGAACTCGATGTGCGCGCCGTCCAGCTGCCGGGTGCGCTCACCGATCCACACCATGTGCGCCGAGACGTCGTACAGCCGTCCGGTGCGGGAGTCGACGCGGGTCAGCGCCGACTCGTAGTCCAGCAGCAGCGCCTCGTGCGAGGAGTAGAACTCGACCGTCTGGAACTCGGCCGGGTCCGTCCCGCAGGCACGCATGAAGTTCAGCGCGTTGTCGATCTCGCGGGCCAGCTGCTCGTACCGCTGGCCGGACGGGGACGACTTCACGAAGTCCTGGTTCCAGGCGTGCACCTGGCGCAGGTCGGCGTAGCCGCCGGTGGTGAAGGCGCGGACCAGGTTGAGCGTGGAGGCGGACGCGTTGTACATCCGCTTCAGCCGCTCGGGGTCCGGGATCCGGGACGCCTCGTCGAAGTCGAAGCCGTTGACCGAGTCACCGCGGTACGTCGGCAGGGTCACGCCGTCACGGGTCTCGGTGCCCTTGGAGCGCGGCTTCGAGTACTGGCCGGCGATCCGGCCGACCTTCACGACCGGCACGGAGGCCGCGTACGTGAGGACGGCGCCCATCTGGAGGAGGGTCTTCAGCTTGGCGCGGATGTGCTCGGCGCCCACGGCGTCGAAGGACTCGGCGCAGTCGCCGCCCTGGAGGAGGAACGCCTCTCCCTTGGCGACGGCCGCCATCCGGGCGCGCAGCTGGTCGCACTCGCCCGCGAAGACGAGCGGCGGATACGACTCGAGGTCCGCAACGACTGCGCGCAGAGCCTCGGTGTCGGGGTACTCGGGCTGCTGCGCCGCGGGCAGGTCTCGCCAGGTGTTGCCAGCGCTCGCGCTGGTCTTAGCGTTCACGGTCACGGCCCCAACATTACGGGGTCGTGTCGGGCGTCCATCCGTCTGCTCATCAAGTGAGACGGGGTTCGCTCGTTCGGGTCCGGTGAGCGGAACGGCCGGTCCGCGCGCCGGTTCATGATCTGTCCGCGTCCTCTGGTGTATGGTCCGTCGCATGTTCGCGCACTCGACCCAGAACCAGAACTGGTGGTGGCCCGCTCACTCGGCGGCCCACTGAATCGCGCGTACGCAAGACTTCGCGAAGGCCGCCCGAGGGGCGGCCTTCGGTGTTTTCGCGGACTTCCGCGGACCTCCTCGCCTGGCCGTTCCTCCCGATCACTGATCCAGTCATCGATCGATGGAAGAGGAACGAAGAACGATGCGACTCGACCGGCTTCTGCACGACCACCGCCCGTTCGCCCTGCTCCGCCGCCGTACGCCCGGCCACGATCACGATGTGGTCGAACTGCTGCTCGGCCCGGTGACCACGTACGACCGGCTCGCCGACATCCCCGACGAGGGACTCGCCCTCATCCCCTTCCGCCAGATCCGCGAGCGCGGCTTCGACGTCCGCGACGACGGCACTCCCCTCTCGGTGCTCACGCCCGAGGAGCGTCACGAACTCCCGCTGGAGGAGGCGCTGGCCCAGCTCCCCGCGCATGACGTGCGGGTCGAGGGCGGTGGCTTCGACGTCGGTGACGAGGAGTACGCGGACATCGTCGGGCGGGTGCTGCGGGACGAGATCGGGCGCGGCGAGGGGGCGAACTTCGTCATCCGGCGGACGTACGAGGGCGAGATCCCGGGGTTCGGACGCGCCGACGCCCTCGCGCTGTTCCGGCGGCTACTGGTCGGAGAGCGGGGCGCCTACTGGACCTTCGTCGTGTACACGGGTGAGCGCACTCTCGTCGGAGCCAGCCCCGAGGTGCATGTCCGGATGTCGGGCGGGACCGTGGTCATGAACCCGATCAGTGGGACGTACCGCTATCCGGCCGAGGGGCCGACTCCCGAGCATCTGCTCTCCTTCCTCGCCGACGGCAAGGAGATCGAGGAGCTGTCGATGGTCGTCGACGAGGAGCTCAAGATGATGTGCACCGTCGGCGACATGGGCGGGGTCGTGGTGGGGCCCCGGCTGAAGGAGATGGCCCATCTCGCGCACACGGAGTACGAGTTGCGGGGGCGGTCCTCGCTGGATGTGCGGGAGGTGCTGAGGGAGACCATGTTCGCCGCCACCGTCACCGGGTCACCGGTGCAGAACGCGTGCCGGGTGATCGAGCGGCACGAAGTCGGCGGGCGCGGCTACTACGCGGGCGCGCTGGCGCTGCTGGGGCGGGACTCGGGTGGGGCCCAGACCCTCGACTCGCCGATCCTCATCCGGACCGCGGACATCGCGCCGGACGGACGGCTGCGGGTGCCGGTCGGTGCCACGCTCGTCCGTGGCTCGGACCCGGCGGGCGAGGTCGCCGAGACCCACGCGAAGGCGGCCGGGGTGCTGGCCGCGCTGGGTGTCGTACCGGGGAGGGCCCGGGAGGAGGGCGTACGGCCGCGGCTCATGGACGATCCCTCGGGTGCGGGCGGCGCTGGACGGGCGGCGGGCCTCGCTGGCGCCGTTCTGGCTGCGGATGCGGGAACGGACCCAGGAGCTGACCGGGCACGCCCTGGTCGTCGACGCCGAGGACACCTTCACGGCGATGCTCGCCCACGTCCTGCGCTCCTCGGGCCTGGAGGTGACCGTGCGGCGCTACGACGAACCGGGGCTGCGCGAGGCCGTCGTACAGCACCAGGGGCCGTTGGTCCTCGGGCCCGGCCCCGGTGATCCGGGCGACCTGGCCGACCCGAAGATGCGGTTCCTGCGTGAACTGACCGCCGAGGTCCTGCGGGACCACCGGCACGGTGTTCTCGGGGTCTGTCTCGGGCACGAGCTGATCGCGGCGGAGCTGGGGCTGGGGATCGTACGGAAGGAGGTCCCCTATCAGGGCGCGCAGACGGAGATCGATCTGTTCGGGCGGGCGGAGACCGTCGGCTTCTACAACAGCTTCGTGGCGCACTGCGACGACGAGGCGGGTGCCGAGCTGGCGGCTCACGGGGTCGAGGTCAGCCGGAGTGAGGGTGGGGAGGTGCACGCGGTTCGGGGGCCCGGGTTCGCGGGCGTGCAGTTCCATCCGGAGTCCGTGTTGACGCTGGACGGGGTGAGTGTCGTACGGGAGTTGGTGGCGGGGGTGCAGTCCCTGCGGGCGCGGTAGTTCTTCGGCTGCGGGCCCGGTGGGGGCTGGTCGCGCAGTTCCCCGCGC
>NZ_AEJB01000607.1 GCF_000331005.1 Streptomyces turgidiscabies Car8 | reverse complement strand
CGCACTTGTCGTTGGGTCACGCCTCTGAAACCCCGCCCGCCCCCTCCTCCCGCGCGGACCCCCTCCACGGTTCCGCCCCGCGCGTCCCCAGGGGCCCTTTCGAGCCCTTCCCGGGGTCGTGCCGGGTGACCTGACAGGCCTGCCTCGAGCCCTTCGGCGGATGGCCTCACGTTCCCGCCGGTCCGACGTCGCCACTCCGTGAGCGCCCCCTCCGGTCGACGTCAACTCACCATCCGGTAGGCGCATTTCGGCCCCGTCCCAAATAAACACCGGCGACCCTCCGATGTTCGACCAGTCGACCCCGGGCGCCTCACCTGCGACGTCATCCCCCGTGTCAGGGGCCCGAGTCGACTTGCGTGCCGTCCCCGCCCGGCCCGCTCACAGAAAAATCCTGTCCGAATCATTGACGCACTCCGAGCCCCTCCGTAGCTTGTGCCAGCAAGCGCTTACTTGAAACGATTCACGCTGGCGCCAACGACGTCGCGGGGAGGGCCTGACTGTGCCTGAAATTGGGAATGTTGAGAGGCGAACGATCCTGAAGGCGGCCGGAGCCTCGGCGGCCGCGCTGGGGCTGGCGGCGACGACCGGGTGCGGCGGTGACAGCGGCGCCGGGGACGGGAATGTGACGCTCCGTTATGCGTGGTGGGGCGGCGAACCGCGCACCATCGCCATCAAGAAGACGATCGCGCTCTTCGAGAAGAAGTACCCGAAGATTAAGATCAAGCCCGAATTCACCGACTATGAGGCGTACTGGGAGAAGTTCCAGACCCAGGCCTCCGGCGGTAATCCGCCGGACGTTTTCCAGAATGCGGTCGGCTTCCTGCGCAAGTACGACAAGCGAGGCGTTCTGCTGGATCTCAAGACGCAGGCGGACGCCGGGAATCTGAGCCTGGAGAACTTCCGCAACGGTGTTCTGGCGAACGGTCAGGTCGACGGCAAGCAGATCGGCATTCCCGTCGGCGCCAACACCATGGCGCTCGTCATCGACCTCAAGGCCTTCGAGAAGGCGGGCGTCGAAGCGAAGTTCGGCTGGACCTGGGACGAGTACTTCGCAGCTCTGCAGAAGATCCAGGACAAGCTGAAGATCTCCGGTGACACCGGTTACTTCGCCATCATGTACCTCTACGACCTGTACCTGCGCCAGAACGGCAAGGCCTTCTTCACCGACACCGGGCTCGGCTTCACCGAGGACGACGTCACGCAATGGTGGGAGGACGGCTACAAGCGCGTGAAGTCCGGTCTTGTCGCCGACCCCAAGAAGATCGAGCAGGCCAAGCCGAAGTCCGGTCTTTCGGCGGGGCTCGCCGCGTCCGAATTCACCTGGGACAACTTCTCCATCCGTTACGAGGGCGAGGGGGAGTCCGACTACGGGCTCGCGCCGATCCCCACCACGGACGGCAAGGACACCGGCCAGTACCTCGGTTCGCTGATGCTCAGCGGCTTCTCCGGGACGAAGCACCCCAAGGAAGTCGCCCAGTTCATCAGCTTCATGGTCCACGACCCCGAGGTCGGCAAGATCATGGGCTACGACCGCGGCATCCTCGCCACGACCGAGCAGTACGACGCCTTCAAGCCGACCGACCCCAACAACAAGGGCGTCTCGGCCTACGAGGACGAGGTCGCCAAGGCCGGCGTGCTCGGGAAGATCACCCCGCACCCGTCCGGCGCGGACGTCGTCGAGGCGGCCTTCCTGCGTATCGGCGGTGAGGTCGCCCAGGGCAAGACCAAGCCGGCCGACGCGGCGAAGGCGCTGTTCAGCGAGGCCAAGGCCGCGTTCGCGGGCTAAGGGGAAATACCACCATGACGCTCGTCAAGGAAGCGCCCGCGCGTCCGGCGCAGAAGCGGTCCGCCGCTCCTGTCGCCGGGCGGCGCGGGCGGCGCCGCGAGAACCTCGCCGGCTATCTCTTCATGTCGCCGTGGATCGCGGGGTTCCTGCTGCTCACGGCGGGGCCGATGATCGCGTCGCTGTACTACGCGTTCACCAGCTACAACCTGTTCACGCCGCCCAAGTGGGTGGGGCTGGACAACTTCACGACGATGTTCCAGGACCCGCGCTGGCAGAAGTCGGTCGAGGTCACGCTGAAGTACGTCGTCGTGGCCACACCGCTGAAGCTGCTCCTCGCCCTCGGAGTGGCCCTGCTGCTCGCGCAGAACCGGCGCGGACAGTCCCTGTACCGGGCCGCGTTCTACATGCCGTCGCTCATCGGTGCCAGCGTCTCCGTGGGCTTCGTCTGGCGGGCGCTGTTCTCCGACGACGCCGTCGTGGACCGTACGCAGAAGGTCTTCGGGCTCGACGTCGGCGGCTGGATCGGCAACCCGGACTACGTCCTGTACGCCCTGGTGGCGCTGAGTATCTGGCAGTTCGGCGCGCCGATGGTCATCTTCCTGGCCGGCCTCAAGCAGGTGCCGCAGGAGCTGTACGAGGCCGCCGAGATGGACGGCGCCGGCCCCTTCCGGCGGTTCTGGAACATCACACTGCCGATGATCTCCCCGGTGCTGTTCTTCAACGTGCTGCTGGAGTCGATCCACGCGTTCCAGGTGTTCGGCTCCGCCTATGTCGTCTCCGACACCAGGTGCGGGCCCGCCGACGCCACCCTCGTCTACACCTGCTACCTCTACCAGAAGGGCTTCAAGGAGGCCCAGATGGGCTTCGCCTCCGCGATGGCCTGGACGCTGGTGATCGCGGTGGCACTCGTCACGGCGGTCCTGTTCTGGTCGCAGAAGAAGTGGGTGCACTACGAGGAGGCCGCCAAGTGACCAGCGCAACCAGCCCTGTTGTGAGCACCGCCAGCGAGCGGCGGCGCTTCGGATCCCTCGCCTGGCACGTGGGCGCGATCCTGGTGCTCGCGGTCGTTCTCTACCCGGTGATCTGGGTGCTCGGCGCCTCGTTCAAGCCGAGCAAGGACATCATCGCCAGCCTCGACCTGCTGCCGACGAAGCCGGTCTGGGCGAACTTCTCCGGGCTCGCCGACGGCATCTCCGGCATCTCCATCGGCAGCTTCTTCAGCAACTCGCTGATGTACGCGGGCCTGGCCGTGGTCGGCGTGGTGATCTCCAGCTCGCTGACCGCGTACGCCTTCGCCAAGATCCGCTTCGCCGGGCGGAACCTGCTGTTCACGCTGATGATCGGCACACTGCTGCTGCCGTACCACGTGCTGCTCATCCCGCAATACGTACTGTTCCGCAACCTCGGCTACATCGACACGCTCGTGCCGCTCGTCGCGGGCAAGTTCCTCGCCACGGAGGCGTTCTTCGTCTTCCTGATGGTGCAGTTCATGCGCGGGCTGCCGCGTGAGCTGGACGAGGCCGCCAAGCTCGACGGCTGCGGGCATCTGCGGACCTACTGGTCGATCGTGCTGCCGCTGAGCCGCCCGGCCATCATCACCAGCGCCATCTTCACCTTCATCAACGCGTGGAACGACTTCATGGGGCCGTTGATCTACCTCAACACCCCCTCCAAGTACACCGTTTCGCTCGGCCTGATGATGTTCCGCGACCAGGAGGGCATCTCCAACTACGGCAGCATGATCGCCATGTCGCTGGTGGCGCTGGTGCCGGTCGTCGCCTTCTTCATGGCCTTCCAGCGCTACCTCATCGACGGTATGGCGACCTCCGGACTGAAGGGCTGAGGCGGCCACCATGGCCCAAGCACGCGTGAAGGAACGCTCCCCGCGCAAGGCGCGCAAGGAGTCGGTGTTCGGCGAGCGCTTCGCGGTCTTCGCCGAGTGTCTGCTCACCGGCGTGTGGATCGCCGTGGCCTGTCTCGGAGTTGTCACCTACCCTGCCGCCTTCGCCGCCGGCGCCCGGCATCTTCGGCGCCGCACGACCCATGTGGGCGGCGGCTGGCGGGAGTTCGTCGCCGACTTCCGGGCCGCCGTGCGCGGCGGATGGCTCGTAGGGCTCGCCGGCTGGGCGGTGGCCGCCGCGGTCTGGGTGGACGTCCTGGCCGCGCGGGCCGGGATTCCCGGCGGCCGGTTCGTCGGGGCTGTCGGCATCTTCGCGCTGATCACGCTCGCCGTGGCCCTGCTGCGCGCGACGGCCGTCTGGACGCCGGGCGCCCCCTGGCGGGCGCTGCTCGCGGACGCCGGACGCCGGACCGTACGCGATCCCGCCGGTTCCTTCCTGGTCGTCTGCGGGCTGGCCGTCGTGGCTCTCTCCGCAGGGTTCCTTCCGCCACTGGCGGCTCCCGTCCTCGGCGCTGTCGCGGCGGCGTCCGTCGCCGTCGAGGAGCGGTACCGGCGCCGCTGACGGGCGTCGCCCTCGCACAAGGTCGGCGCCCCCGGGCGCCGTACCTCTCTCCGTCATGCCCCTGCCCCCCTGCATCCGCACGGAAAGGAAAGGCTGGTCCCTCATGTCTCCCATCCCCCGCAGGTCCCTTCTCAAGGCCGCCGCAGTCGCCGGAGCCGCCGCCCAGTTCAGCTGGGCCCTGGGAGCGAAGGACGCCCAGGCCGCGCCCAGAGCCGCCGAGGCCGCCACCGACCCGGTGACCCTGGACTGGCTGGAGGACGGCGGCCTCGGTGCCGCCCCCGGCTCCACGGTCGGCGTGCCCTGGCCGAAGGGCACCTATGACGCGACCCAGACCTTCGCGCTCACTGACGCCGACGGCAAGTCCGTCCCCGTACAGTCGTGGCCGCTCGCCTACTGGCCCGACGGCTCCCTCAAGTGGACCGCGCACGCGGTCAGTTCGGGCAACGGCAAGCTCTCGCTCACCGCCGGGACACCCGAGGCACCCGCCGCGAAGATCAGCGTCGACAAGAGCGGCGGCACCATCACCGTCTCGACCGGCGTCATCACCGCCCGCATCGCCAAGTCCGGCTCCACACTGGTCAAGTCGGTGACCCGAGGCTCCACCGAGATCGCGAAGAACGGGCGACTCGTCCTCATCCGCCAGCCCGAGATCGAGGACGAGGACCAGGGCGCCACCAAGTTCGAGCGCTTCGACAGCGCCATCAGCAAGGTCGAGGTCGAACAGGACGGCCCCGTAAGGGCGGTTGTCCGCATCGACGGCAAGCACCGCAAGGGCAGCCGCAGTTGGCTTCCCTTCTCGATCCGCCTCTACTTCTACGCCGGCGCCGACTCGTTCAGGATGGTCCACACCATCACGTACGACGGCACCCAGGAACCCGGCAAGGCCAGCGGCGACTTCATCCGCGGCATCGGGGTCCGCTTCAGCGTGCCGATGCGGGACGCCTCGTACGACCGGCACATCCGGATCGGCGGCGACGGCGCCGGGCTGCTGCGCGAGGCCGTCAAGGGCATCACCGGACTGCGGCGCGACCCCGGAGCGGCCGTCCAGGCGGCCCAGTTCGCGGGGGAGAAGCTGCCCGACCCCTCGACCTGGGACCAGCGCGTCACCACCCGCCTCCAGTACATCCCCGAGTGGGGCGACTACACCCTCTCCCAGCTCTCCGCCGACGGCTTCACCCTCCGCAAGCGCACGAAGAAGGGCCACGGCTGGATCGGCGCCGGCGGCGGCAAGCGCGCCTCCGGGTTCGGTTACGTCGGCGGGGCCAGCGGCGGACTCTCCTTCGGCCTGCGGGACTTCTGGGAGAAACACCCCGCCCAGCTCGACATCCGCGACGCCCAGACCGACGAGGCCGAGGTCACCCTCTGGCTCTGGTCGCCCGAGGCCCAGCCCATGGACCTGCGCTTCTACCACGACGGCATGGGCCAGGACACCTTCGCCGAACAGCTCGAAGGCCTCAACATCACCTACGAGGACTACGAACCCGGCTTCGGCACCCCCTACGGCATCGCCCGCACCTCCGAACTCCTCTTCTGGGCCAACGAGTCGACCCCGACCGCCGAGAAGCTCGCCGAGCAGGTCGAAGCCGTGCGGGTGCTGCCGCAGCTCGCCGCGCCGCCCAAGCAGCTCATCAAGGCCCAGGTCTTCGGCCCCGGCCTCTACTCCGAGCCGGACCGCTCCACCCCTGCCAAGGCCAAGATCGAGGACCACCTCGACTTCCTCTTCACCTACTACAAGGACCAGGTGGAGCAGCGCCGCTGGTACGGCTTCTGGGACTACGGCGACATCATGCACACCTACGACACCGCCCGGCACCAGTGGCGGTACGACGTCGGCGGCTACGCCTGGGACAACTCCGAACTGTCGCCCGACCTCTGGCTCTGGTTCGCGTACCTGCGCTCCGGCCGCGCCGACATCTTCCGCTTCGCGGAGGCGATGACCCGCCACACCGGCGAGGTCGACGTCTACCACCTCGGACAGTGGGCCGGCCTCGGCACCCGGCACGGCGTCCAGCACTACGCCGACAGCGCCAAGCAGCAGCGCATCGCCAACACCACCTACCGGCGCTACTACTACTTCCTCACCGGTGACGAACGCGTCGGCGACCTCATGCACGCCAACGTCGACTCCGACGAGACGTTCCTCGCCCTGGACCCGCTGCGCAAGATCCGCACCGAGCCGTACACACCCGACCGGCACGCCCTGTCGATCGGCTTCGGCACCGACTGGAGCGGCCTCGTGTCGGCCTGGCTCACCGAGTGGGAGCGCAAGGGCCCCAAGTGGGAGAAGGCCAAGGCCCGCGTGCTCTCGACGATGGAGACCATCGCCGCCCAGCCCAACGGCTTCGTGCAGGGCAGCGGACTGTACGACCTCGACACCGGGAAGTTCGCCGTCGCCGCGGCGCGTGTCGTGGGCGTCTCGCACCTTTCCGCGGTCTTCGGACTCAACGAACTGTGCGCCGAACTCATCGACCTGGTCGACATGCCGAAGTTCAACGAGGCGTACTTCGACTACTGCCGCTACTTCAACGCCACCAAGGCCGAACAGGCGGCCCGCTACGGGTCCAACTTCGGCACCCTGCTCCTCTTCCAGGGCCACTCGCGGCTCGACGCGTACGCGGCCGTGAAGACCGGTGACGCGAAACTCGCCGCGCGCGCGTGGGACAAGTTCTACAACTCCGACGGCTACAAGGAGTCCGCCCCCTGGAAGACCGAGCAGGTGACCGGCCCGGTCGCCCTCGTCCCGGGCAGTGAGGCCACCTGGGTGGCCACCAACGACACCGCCCTCTACGGCCTCGCCGCCATCGAGAACCTCGCCCTGCTGGGCCACAGGATGCCCTCGTAACGGCACCCGGGTGCC
>NZ_AEJB01000606.1 GCF_000331005.1 Streptomyces turgidiscabies Car8 | reverse complement strand
CTCTGGACCGAAGGGCATGTTTCACGTGAAACCAATCGATCCGCGACTCCTCCGCTACGCGGGTGCCACGCGCCGCTTCCTGCTGGCGGTCGTCGGCCTGGGTGCCGTCGGCGCGGGTCTGGTCATCGCGCAGGCCATGCTCATCGCCGAGGTGGTGGTCGGCGCCTTCCAGCACGGACTGTCGGTAACCGAACTCCGTACGCCCCTTCTGCTGTTGGCGGCCGTCGCCGGTGGCCGGGCGGTGGTCTCCTGGCTCACCGAGCTGGCCGCCCACCGGACAAGCGCCGCGGTAAAGTCGGAGCTTCGCGGGCGTTTGCTGGAGCGGGCCGTCGCGCTCGGCCCCGGGTGGCTGAGCGGGCAGCGGACCGGATCGCTGGTCGCCCTCGCCACGCGGGGAGTGGACGCGCTCGACGACTACTTCTCGCGCTATCTGCCGCAGTTGGGGCTCGCGGTGGTCGTGCCCGTGGCCGTGCTGGCGCGGATCGTCACCGAGGACTGGGTGTCCGCCGCGATCATCGTCGGCACCCTGCCGCTCATTCCGGTCTTCATGATGCTGATCGGCTGGGCCACGCAGTCCCGGATGGACCGCCAGTGGCGGCTGCTGTCCCGGCTGTCGGGCCATTTCCTCGATGTCGTGGCCGGGCTGCCGACCCTGAAGGTCTTCGGCCGGGCCAAGGCGCAGGCCGAGTCGATCCGGCGGATCACCGGCGAGTACCGGCAGGCCACCATGGGGACCCTGCGGATCGCCTTCATCTCGTCCTTCGCGCTGGAACTCCTGGCGACACTGTCCGTGGCGCTGGTCGCGGTGACCATCGGTATGCGGCTCGTGCACGGCGAGATGGACCTGTACATCGGGCTCGTCATCCTCATCCTCGCGCCGGAGGCGTATCTGCCGCTGCGTCAGGTGGGCGCCCAGTTCCACGCGGCGGCGGAGGGCCTCGCCGCCGCCGAGGAGATCTTCGCCGTACTGGAGACGCCGGTGCCGGAATCCGGGACCGGGGCGGTGCCGGAGGGCGGGGTCGCCTTCGAGGGCGTCACGGTCAGGTATCCCGGGCGCTCGGTGGACGCGGTGGCGGACGTCTCCTTCGCAGTCGAGGCCGGCGAGACGGTCGCGCTCGTCGGGCCGAGCGGCGCCGGCAAGTCGACGCTGCTGCACGCGCTCCTCGGGTTCGTCCGGCCGGCGGAAGGACGTGTGTCGGTCGGGGGTGCCGACCTCGCGGGCCTAGACCTGGAGCAGTGGCGTTCACGGGTGGCCTGGGTGCCCCAGCGGCCCCATCTGTTCGCCGGGTCGATCGCCGAGAACGTACGGCTGGCCCGGCCCGACGCCGACGACACAGCTGTACGGAGGGCACTGGCCGACGCCGGAGCGCTGGAGTTCGTGGACGCGCTGCCCGAGGGCGCCCACGCGGTGCTCGGTGAGGAGGGGGCCGGGCTGTCCGCCGGGCAGCGGCAACGGCTCGCGCTGGCCCGGGCATTCCTCGCGGACCGGCCTGTGCTGCTGCTCGACGAGCCGACGGCCGCGCTGGACGGGGAGACCGAGGCCGAGGTCGTGGCCGCCGTACGGCGCCTCGCTGTGGGACGGACGGTGCTGCTGGTCGTGCACAGGCCGGCGCTGCTGGGGGTGGCCGACCGGGTGGTGCGGCTGGCGGAGGCCGCGCGCCCGGCTCAGCTGCCCGGTCACGAACAGGCCGGCGGTTCCCTCGGCGGCGACGGACTCCTCGTGGACGGTCCGCGGAGTGTTCCGCTCCCCGTGCTCGACGAGGAGGTACCCGTGCCCGGCGCTCCCACCGGGCGACTCGGTGTGCTCGCACGGGTGCGGGCCATGTCCGGGGCCCGGCGCGGGCGGCTCGGGCTCGCGCTGCTGCTCGGGAGTCTCGCGCTCGGCAGTGCCGTCGGGCTCATGGCGACCTCCGGGTGGCTCATCTCACGGGCCTCGCAGCAGCCGCCCGTGCTGTACCTGATGGTCGCCGTGACGGGCACGCGGGCCTTCGGGATCGGGCGGGCCGTCTTCCGGTACGCCGAGCGGCTGGTGTCGCACGACGCCGTGCTGCGGATGCTGGCCGACACCCGGGTGGCCGTCTACCGGCGCCTGGAGCGGCTGGCGCCCGCCGGACTGCGGTCGACCAGGCGCGGTGACCTGCTGTCGCGGCTCGTGGCCGATGTGGACGCTCTCCAGGACTACTGGCTGCGCTGGCTGCTGCCCGCCGGGGCCGCCCTCGTCGTCTCGGCCGCCTCTGTCGGGTTCACGGCGTGGCTGCTGCCGGAGGCCGGGGCTGTCCTCGCCGCCGGACTGCTTGCCGCCGGCGTCGGCGTCCCCCTCGTCACCAGTGCCGTGGCGCGGCGCGCGGAACGCCGGCTCGCCCCGGCCCGCGGGGCACTCGCCACGCATGTGGCCGACCTGCTCACCGGCACCGCCGAGTCGACGGTCGCGGGCGCCCTGAACGCACGTACCGAACAGGTTCGGCGGGCCGACTCGGTGCTCACCGGGATCGCCTCGCGCGCGGCCACCGCCACCGCCCTCGGCGACGGGCTCACCGCGCTGCTGTCCGGACTGACGGTCGCGGCCACCGCCCTCGTCGGCGCCCAGGCGGTCGCCGACGGGCGGCTCGACGGAGTGGTGACGGCCGTTGTCGTCCTCACTCCCCTGGCCGCCTTCGAAGCCGTCCTCGGGCTGCCGCTCGCCGTGCGGTACCGGCAGCGCGTGCGCAGGAGCGCCGAGCGCGTGTACGAGGTCCTGGACGCGCCCGAGCCCGTACGGGAACCCGAGGAGCCGCTCCCCGCGCCGCTGTCGCCTTTCCCTGTCGTCGTCACGGCGCTGGCCGCCCGCCATGCCGGACAGGACCGGGACGCCCTCGCGCGCCTCGACCTCACCCTCGACGAAGGGCGCAGGGTCGCCGTCGTCGGGCCGTCCGGGTCCGGCAAGACGACGCTCGCCCAGGTGCTCCTGCGGTTCCTGGACGCGGACGCCGGCTCCTACACGCTGGGCGGCGTGGACGCGTACGCACTGGACGGCGACGACGTACGGCGGCTCATCGGGCTGTGCGCCCAGGACGCCCACCTCTTCGACAGCTCCGTGCGCGAGAACCTGCTGCTGGCGAAGAAGGACGCGACCGAGGACGACCTGCGGAGCGCCCTCACGCGGGCGCGGCTGCTGGACTGGGCCGAGTCGCTGCCCGACGGCCTCGACACGCTGGTCGGCGAGCACGGGGCGCGGCTGTCCGGCGGCCAGCGGCAGCGGCTGGCGCTCGCCCGGGCGCTGCTCGCCGACTTCCCGGTGCTCGTGCTCGACGAGCCCGCCGAACACCTCGACCTGCCGACCGCCGACGCGCTCACCGCCGATCTGCTGGCAGCGACCGAGGGCCGTACGACGCTGCTCATCACCCACCGGCTGGCCGGTCTCGACGCCGTGGACGAGGTGATCGTGCTGGACGCCGGGCAGGTCGTGCAGCGCGGGACGTTCGCGGATCTGGTCGCCGTCGAGGGGCCCCTGCGGGGGATGGCGGAGCGGGAGGCGGAGTCCGAGCGACTGGCAGCGGCAGCGGCCGTGCATTGAGCCCCTGCTCGTCAGGGGGCGCCGTCGCCTCGACTTTCGTGGACAAAGGGCACTAATTAGGCTCGTAGGATGTCCGATCTACCGCTTCGCCCCGAGCCGTGCGTGCCGCAGTTGCTGGAAGCCATGCGGGCCGTCGGGAGCGGGCTCGGACCGGATGCCACGCTGGAGCGGATCTGTGCGACGGCCACCGCCCTGGTGGACGCCGGGCACGTGGCCATCAGGGTTTTCGCCGAGGACGGCGCGGGCTTCACCGACCTCGTTCACCACGGCGGCGACGAGGAGAGCGCTTGGAGGGCCGAGCCGATCCGGGTGCACGGCGAGGTCGTCGGGAACCTGTACCTCGGTGCCAAGCGCGGCGGAGGGCCCTACACCGAGCACGACCTGACCCTGGTCCGGGTGCTGGCCACGGAGGCGGGCATCGCCATCGGCAACGCCCGCCTGTACGAGGCCGCCCGGCAGCGCGAGCGCTGGATCGACGGGTCCGTGGCAGTGACCACCGCGCTGCTCTCGGGCGGCGACATCGGTGCCTCGCTGCGGATCGTCGCCGAACAGGCACGCCGGCTTTCCGGAGCGGCGGCCGGGATCGTGCTGCTGCCCGCCGACGCGGGCGGTCTGGAGATCGTCGCCGTGGACGCGGAGAGCCCCTCCGACGCGCTCGGCGTGATCATCCCGCCGGAGAGCGAGATCGTCGCCGAACTCCTCGACGGCGAGCCGGTGTTCGTCGCCGATGCGGCGACCGACCCCCGGCTGGCCATCGGCACCGGCCTCGGCAGCGACTACGGGCCCACCATGCTGCTGCCCCTGCAGAGCGACGGCCGCGTCGTCGGCAGCCTCGCCATGCCCCGCGCGCGGGGAGAGAGCGCGTTCACCGAGACGGAGCGCGCGCTCGCCGTCCAGTTCGCCGCACAGGCCGCGCTCGCGCTGATGATGGCCGAGGCCCAGCGCGACCGGGAACGGCTCGCGGTGTACGAGGACCGCGACCGGATCGCCCGTGACCTGCACGACCTCGTCATCCAACGGCTCTTCGCCACCGGGATGATGTTGGAGAGCGCCCAGCGCGGGCCGGTCGCGCCCGAGGTACGGGACGGCGTCGGCAGGGCCGTCGACGAACTCGACGTCACCATCCAGGAGATCCGCACCGCGATCTTCGCGCTCCAGGACGACCCCGGGGAGATCCCGTCCGAGCTGTCCACACGGGTGGAGCGGGAGATCCACATGGCCGCCGTGGCGCTCGGCTTCCAGCCCTCGCTCCGGGTGGTCGGCCCGGTCGACACCGATGTCGGCGAGCTGACCGGCAAGAACCTCGTCGCCGCCCTTCGCGAGGGACTGTCCAACGCCTTCCGCCATGCCGGGGCGTCCCGCATCGATGTCGTGGTCGACGCGGACGCGACCCTGCCGGACGGCCGGCGTGGCGTACGGCTGACCGTCGCCGACGACGGTGTCGGCATCCCCGAGGGCGGGCGGCGCAGCGGCCTCAGAAACCTGAAACGGCGCGCGGAGTCGCTGGGCGGCGACAGCGTGCACGGACCCGGCAGCGGCCCGGCGGGCGGCGGTACGACGGTGGTGTGGCAGGCACCGTACTGAGCCCGGCACGGCCCCTCTTGTGAGCCGTTCGTGGCAACGGGTCCCCCAGGCGTACGACTTGAACAGGCACCCGGGCCGGTTTGCGGTACACGATCGCTGACATGGGATCACGTCGCCGCCACCCGCTGCTCGTTCCGGCGCTGCTGTGCGCGCTCGTGGTCCTGGTCGCCCGGCCCACGGCGGCTTCGGGCGAGGGCACGGAACCCGGACCGGACTCGGGTACGGACTCGGGTCTCAGCACCGAGGTGACCCGGCTGTACGCGGATGCCGCCGTGGTGACGCGGCAGTACGAGGCCGGACGGCGCGAGGCCGAGGCGGAGGGGGTCAAAGCCCGAAGGCTCGAGGAACTCCTCACCCGTGAACGGCGGGACATCGCCGTCCTGCACGAGGATCTGGGCCGGATCGCACGCGGCCAGTACCGCAGCGGAGGCGGCCTGCTGCTCACCGCGCAGATGCTGCTCGCGGACAGTCCCGATGAGCTGATGCGTGGTCAGCGGGCGGTGTGGCAGGCCGATCTCGCCGTCAACAACGCGATCGACAAGAGCCGCCGTGCGGAGGCCCGGCTCGCGGCCGACGAGGCGAAGGCGGCGGCGCAGTGGCAGACGCTGGAGCGCAGGAACGGCGAACTCGCCGGGCTGAAGCGGTCGATCGAGGCGAAGCTCGAAGAGGCCCGCTGGACGCTGCAGGGCCGGGCCGACGCCTCGGTGGCGGCAGGCTCGTGCCGGGGTGCCGTCCGGCTCGACCAGCCGGACCCCGGGACGATGCCGGAGTACGTCACGCCTGTGGAGACGTACGAGCTCTCCGCGAGTTTCGGCAGCGGCGGTGACCGGTGGGCGAACGGGCACACCGGGCAGGACTTCGCGGTACCGATCGGCACCCCGGTGCGCGCGGTCGGCGCCGGCACGGTGGTGTCGGTGTCCTGCGGAGGCGCCTTCGGCATCGAGATCGTGATCGAGCACGCCGGGGGCTACTACACGCAGTACGCGCACCTCGCCGCCGTCACCGTCGACCAGGGGCAGCGGGTGACTCCGGGCCAGTGGATCGCCCAGACCGGCACGACCGGTAACTCGACCGGCCCGCACCTGCACTTCGAGGTACGCGTGACACCGGAACTGGGGTCGGGGGTGGACCCGGCGGCGTGGCTGGCGGCGCGCGGGGTGCCGTTGTAGGAGCGGCCCGCGTGCGGCGGCACGCTCAGAGGCGTTCCGCGAGCAGCCGCTCGATCACGACGGCGACCCCGTCCTCGTTGTTGGGCGCGGTGCGCCCCGAGGCGGCCGCGACGACGTCGGGATGCGCGTTGCCCATCGCGTACGACCGGCCCGCCCAGGTGAGCATCTCCACGTCGTTCGGCATGTCCCCGAAGGCGACGACCTCCTCGGACGAGATGCCCCGCTCGGCGCAGGACAAAGCCAGCGTGCTCGCCTTGGAGACACCAGGCCCGCTGATCTCCAGCAGGGCGCTGGGGCTGGAACGGGTGACGGTGGCACGGTCGCCGATGGCGAGCCTGGCGGTGGCCAGGAACACGTCGGGATCCATCGTGTGGTGGAAGGCGAGGATCTTGAGCACGGGCTCACCGTCGCTCGGCCCGCCCGGGGCCAGCAGCTTCTCGGCGGGCGCCCGGTTGTCCGGCACCTCCATGTGCAGCTTCGGATACTCCGGCTCCTGGTGGAAGCCGTACGTCTGCTCCACGGCGTACACGGTCCCCGGCGCGGCGTCACGCAGCAGCCGTACGGCGTCCAGCGCGTTGTCCCTGGCGAGCTCCCGCACCTTCACGAATCGGTGGGCGCCGGGGCCGCCGTGCAGGTCGACCACGGCGGCGCCGTTGCCGCAGATCGCCAGGCCGTGACCGTGGACGTGCTCACTGACGACGTCCATCCAGCGGGCCGGGCGGCCCGTGACGAAGAAGACCTCGACGCCCGCTGCCTCGGCGGCGGCCAGGGCGGCCACCGTGCGCGGGGACACCGACTTGTCGTCGCGCAGCAGTGTGCCGTCGAGGTCGGTGGCGATCAGCCGGATCGGGAGGGCGGCGGCGGGGGTCTCGGGCTCTCTGGTCGCTGAGGTCACCCGCCCATTCTCGCGTATGCCCGCGCCCGTCTGTTCGGGGCTCCGCACAGGTGAGTGGCCGCCCTGACCGGTCCTGGGTCAGCGCAGCTGCGCCGGGGCCTCCGTGGCGATGCGTTCGAAGACCTGCTCGTCGGCCGCGAAGTAGGAGTCGGGGATGGGCCAGTGGATCACGATCTCGGTGAAGCCCAGCTCCTGGTGCCGGCCCGCGAAGTCGACGAACGCGTCCACGGACTCCAGCGGACGCCCCCGGTCCGGGGTGAACCCGGTCAGCAGGACCCTGTCGAGTCCGCGCATGTCCCGGCCGATCGTGGCGCAGGCGTCGGCGAGCTTCTCGGCCTGTCCGCGCAGGGCCTGGACCGACTGCTCGGGCGTGCCGTTCTCGTACAACCGCGGGTCGCCGGTCGTCACCCAGGCCTGTCCGTACCGTGCGGCGAGCTTCAGCCCGCGCGGTCCGGTGGCGGCCACCGCGAAGGGCAGCCGGGGTCGCTGTACACAGCCCGGGATGTTGCGCACCTCGTGGGCGGAGTAATAGTCGCCCTGGTACGAGACGCCTTCCTTGCCGTCCTCGGTCAGCAGCTTGTCGAGGAGCGTGACGAACTCGCCGAACCGGTCGGCACGCTCCCGGGGTGTCCACGAATCCTGGCCCAGCGCGGTGGCGTCGAAACCGGTGCCGCCCGCGCCGATGCCGAGGGTGATCCGCCCGTTCGACACGTCGTCGAGGGAGATCAGCTCCTTGGCCAGCGTCACCGGGTGCCGGAAGTTGGGCGAGGTGACCAGCGTGCCCAGGCGCAGCCGGTCGGTGACGGCGGCGGCTGCCGTGAGCGTGGGCACGGCGCCGAACCACGGGCCGTCCCGGAAGGTGCGCCAGGACAGGTGGTCGTACGTGTACGCGGTGTGGAAGCCGAGCTGTTCCGCGCGCTGCCAGGCCGAACGCCCGCCCTCGTGCCAACGGCGGTACGGCAGGATGACGGTGCTCAGGTGCAGGCTCATGGCCCAGAGCCTAGGCGCCGTTCATGTTTCACGTGAAACAGTCACCCGGCGGCCGGGGGAACGCTCACCGGATGCGGCTGCTGAGCCAGGGGCTGAGGCCGAGCATCGGGATGTACTCCTTGTAGGTACGGTCGCAGGGCAGCGGTACCACCAGGTGGCGGGTGGGCGGGAAGCGGCGGGCCGCGACAAACGCGAGGCCGTCGAAGACGGACCGGAGGAAAGCGGGGACATCATCGCGGGGTATGTCGTGGCACTCGACGCCCTCGACGGTGATCAGCGCGTCGTCGTCGGGGAAGAGGCGGACAGACACCCGGGGGACGCCGCCGAACTCGGCGAACGCCTCGTGCGGGAGCGAGCCGTCCGGGTCCGTGGTGACGCCGATACCCGCGGCCGTGCGCCGGGAGGTCCGGTCGGCGCCGATGTCGTGGCCGACCTCGATCTCACGGGAGTACTCGGCGGCGAGGACGCGCAGGGCGGTGACGGCGGCCTCGGTGGTGGGCAGGTGGTCCATGTCCTCGATCATGCCGGGGCCGGGGCCGGGGCCGGGGCCGGGGCCGGTGGCGTGCGTGGATCAGTGCGGGCCTGAGAAGCGCAGATAACGCGGCGGTACGGCCTCCGTGAGCCAGACGCCGTTCGCGCTCACATGGAAGAGGTGGCCGTCGCGGTGCATGGCGGCCGAGTCCACGGAGAGCACGATCGGCCGGCCCCGGCGGGCACCGACCCGGGTCGCGGTCTCACGGTCGGGCGAGAGGTGCACGGCATGCCGGTTCATGGGCCGCAGGCCCTCGGCGCGGATCGCGTCCAGGAAGCGGTCCACCGTGCCGTGGTAGAGGTACGGCGGCGGGGTCGCCGGGGGCAGCCCGAGGTCCACCTCGACGCTGTGGCCCTGGCTGGCGCGGATCCGGGTGCCGTCGATCGCGAAGCGCTTCTTGTCGTTGGCGGCGACCACGTGGTCCAGTTCCTCCCGGCTGAACCGGAAGTTGTGGGCCGTGGCAGCCGCGATCAGCGTGTCGATCTCGACCCAGCCGGCCTCGTCGAGCGCGAGCCCGATCCGCTCCGGCTGGTGCCGAAGATGCTTCGACAGGTACTTCGACACCTTCACGGTGCGTCTTTCGTCGATCTCTTTCGCTGTCTCTTTTTCGGTCATCCCGTAAGGGTGCCGGGCGGGACGGGTGTCACGCATTTGTTTTTGGTCCGGAGGTTTGATCCACAGCCAAGTCGAGTTATCCACAGGGGAATTGAAGGAACTGTGGACAACTGGCCGTCGCTTTACGGGCTTTGGTCAACTTGTGTACATTTAATGCTATTTGAGATTCCTGGTCACAAAGGCGGGTCCATTCGCGCCAGCGCCCTCAACACCCTGGGCATGAAACGGGAGATGAGATGCGTGCCCCGGGCCTCCGGCGTCACCGGTGCGACCGCCTCGTTGCGTACCACCGCGCGCAGGATCGCCGAAGCGACCTTCTCCGGCGGGTAGTTGCGCAACCCGTACAGCCGCGCCGTCCGCTTCTGCCGACGGGCCTGCTCCTCCGCGTCGACTCCCGTGAAGCGCGCGGTCGTTGTGATGCTCGTGTTGACGAACCCCGGGCAGATCGCCGAGACGCCGATGCCCTGTCCCGCCAGCTCGGCGCGCAGACACTCGCTGAGCATCAGCACCGCGGCCTTCGAAGTGCTGTACGCGGGCAGCGCCTTGGAGGGCTGGAACGCTGCGGCGGACGCTATGTTCACGATGTGGCCGCCCTGCCCGCGCTCGGACATCTGCTTCCCGAAAAGCCGGCAACCGTGGATCACACCCCACAAGTTGACGTCCAGGACCTTCTTCCAGTCCTCCGCGGTCGTGTCGAAGAAGGAGCCGGAGAGGCCGATCCCGGCGTTGTTCACCAGCACGTCCACGACGCCGTACTCGGTGGCGACCCTCTCGGCGAGCTTCTCCATCGCCTGCTCGTCCGAGACGTCGACCGTCTCCGACCAGGCCTCCGGGGCGCCGACAAGACGGGCCAACTCGGCTGTGCGGGCGGCGCCTTCGGCGTCCCGGTCGACGGCCACCACACGGGCGCCCGCCTCGGCGAACGCGAAGGCCGTCGCCCGTCCGATGCCGCTGGCCGCCCCGGTGACCAGGACCAGCCGGCCGCCGAAACGCTGTGCGTACTTACCCGTTGGCGCTGTCGGGAGCTGCCCGGCCTCGTTGGCGGTCACGAACTCGCCGATCCAGGCGGCCACCTGGTCGGGCCTGGTGCGCGGGATCCAGTGCTTGGCGTCGATCGTGCGGCGCACCAGCCCGGGCGCCCACCGCTCCAGCCCGTCGTTCAGCCGCTCGGAGAGGAACGCGTCCCCCAGCGGCGTGATGAGCTGCACGGGCGCGTGCGCGTGCGCGTCCGTGCGCGGTCTGCGCAGCCGGGACCGTACGTTGTCCCGGTACAGCCAGAGGCCGTTGGACGCGTCCGTGGGCAGGGAGGCGGTCGGGTAACCGTCCGCCGGGATCTTCTCGAGGCGGGACAGCACCTTCGGCCAGCGCTTGCCGAGCGGGCCGCGCCAGGCGAGTTCGGGCAGCACGGGCGTGTGCATCGCGTACACGTACCAGGACTTGCGTCCCTGGCCCAGGAGTTGGGCGACCGCGCGCGGGGTGGGCCGCTTCAGACGCCCCTTCGTCCAGTGACCGAGGTGGTCCAGGGAGGGCCCGGACATCGACGTGAAGGACGCGATCCGGCCCTCGGTACGCGCGACGGTGACGAACTCCCAGGACTGCACCGAGCCCCAGTCGTGCCCCACCAGATGCACCGGCCGGTCCGGGCTGACCGCGTCCGCGACGGCCAGGAAGTCGTCGGTCAGCTTCTCCAGGGTGAAACCGCCGCGCAGCGGACGCGGAGCCGACGAACAGCCGTGGCCCCGCACGTCGTACAGCACGACGTGGAAGCGGTCGGCGAGGCGCGCGGCGACCTCGGACCACACCTCCTTGGTGTCCGGATAGCCGTGCAGAAGGATCACCGTGGGGTCGGCCGGGTCCCCCAGCTCGGCGACGCACAGCTCGATCCCGCCCGTCCGCACCCGGCGCTCACGCGCCCCGTCGATCGTCACTTCGCCTCCGCCCAACGCCGCACGTGCGGCAGATCGTCGTCCAGCCAGAACGCGCTTTCCTGTGGGTCCGCGGAGTCCGTGACGACCAGGATCTCCTCGAACTTCGCCCCCGTGCCCCGGAATCCGAGATGCGGCTCGACCGCCCACAGGCCCGGCTGTGGCGGATGGTCGGAGAAGCGGTACGGCGACCACAGGGGCGACCAGCCCTCGCGGTGGCCGCGCAGCGCGTCGCCCGCCAGACCCTTCAGGGACTGCGTACCGAACCCGAACAGCCTCGGTGACCAGGGCCGTTCACGCACCCGGTCGACCTTGTGCGCGATCACCCCGAAGGGATACGCGCGATGCCGGTTGGCATACCCCTGGCGGACCATGAGGCGGTCCACGTCCTCGTAGATCTCGCGCAGCGGACGCCGTTCGCGCACCTCGCGCAGGATCAGCTCGCGGTGCGCCTCCAGGTCGGCCGTCAGCCTGTCCTGCAGCGGGTTGGGGCCGAGCGAGCCCGAGTAGCCGATGTCCGCCGCGAAACCCCCGTGCACCGGGGCCAGGTCCAGGATGAACGGCATCCCCGGCTCCAGCCTGCGGCCGGTCGGGAAGAACTGGAGAGGGACGCGGAAGTTCACGAACGCCGTGCGGTCCCCGAACCAGGCGAAGGGCAGATGGAACCAGTCCCGTACGCCCCGCTCGCGCAGCCACTCCCGCTGCATCCGGGCCGCGTCGCGCTCGGTGATGCCCGGCTCCAGTCGCGCCGCCACGGACTCCGCACACTCGTACGCCAGCCGTTGCACCCGCCGGAACCCGGCCAGTTCCCCGGTGAGCCCGCCCATCACCGCCGTCGCCATTGCCGCCGCCCACCGTCCCCATCGACCGCGCTACGTGCCCGTAACTTGACCCTCGCGAATCTGACACTTGTTAGAGCCCGCGTCAACAGTCGAACGCCTGTCTGTGGGCAACGGCGCCGTTGTGGACAACCCGACGCCGGTTGTTCTACCTCAGGGGTGACCCCTACGGGCCCGTACGACTGAAGGTGGATGCCGAGACAGCTCTTCGGGCTGACGACCGGTGTGGTGTGCGCCACTACCGTCATGGACGTGACTGTGATCGCGACCGAAAGCCTGAGCAAGCGGTTCCCCCGGGTGACCGCGCTCGACCGGCTCTCCATGGACATCGGACCCGGTGTGACCGGACTCGTCGGTGCCAACGGCGCCGGCAAATCCACTCTGATCAAGATCCTGCTGGGTCTGTCTCCCGCCACGGAGGGCCGGGCCACCGTGCTCGGGCTCGACGTCGCCACCGAGGGCGGCGCCATCCGTGAACGCGTCGGCTACATGCCGGAGCACGACTGCCTGCCGCCCGACGTCTCGGCAACCGAGTTCGTCGTGCACATGGCGCGCATGTCCGGGCTTCCGCCGGCCGCCGCCCGCGAGCGCACCGCGGACACGCTGCGCCATGTCGGGTTGTACGAGGAGCGCTACCGTCCCATCGGTGGCTACTCGACCGGCATGAAACAGCGCGTCAAGCTCGCCCAGGCCCTGGTCCACGACCCGCAGCTGGTCTTCCTGGACGAGCCGACCAACGGACTCGACCCGGTCGGCCGCGACGAGATGCTCGGCCTGATCCGCCGTATCCACACCGACTTCGGCATCTCGGTGCTGGTCACCTCGCACCTGCTCGGCGAGCTGGAGCGCACCTGCGACCACGTGGTGGTCGTCGACGGCGGCAAGCTCCTGCGATCCAGCTCCACCACGGACTTCACGCAGTCCACGGCCATCCTCGCCATCGAGGTGACCGACACCGACGACCACCCCGACGGCACCACCGCGGTGCGCGACGCGCTCCACGCGCGCGGGGTGGAGACCCACGACGGCAGCGGCCTGCCCGGCGCCGGACACATCCTGCTGCTCACCGCGCAGAGCGAGGACACCTACGACCTCGTACGGGACACGGTCGCCGACCTCGGCCTCGGCCTGGTGCGCATGGAACAGCGCAGGCACCACATCTCCGAGGTCTTCACCGACAGCGACGAACAGCAGAGCGCCACACCACAGAGCACCGCACAGCACAACGCGGGAAAGGAGGCGGTCGGCCATGGCGGTTGAGCAGACCCCGGCACAGACGGGCGCCCAGTCCCGCATCCACAACATCGGCTACCGCTCGTACGACGGCCAGCGCCTGGGCCGGGCGTACGCCCGACGCTCGCTCTACTCGCAGTCCCTGCGCGGCTCCTACGGCCTCGGCCGTTCGGTCAAGTCCAAGGTGCTGCCGATGGTGCTCTTCGCCGTGATGTGCGTGCCGGCGGCCATCATGGTGGCGGTCACGGTCGCGACCAAGGCCCACAAGCTGCCCGTCGAGTACACGAACTACGCGGTCATCATGCAGGCGGTCATCGGCCTCTACGTCGCCTCGCAGGCACCCCAGGCCGTCTCCCGCGACCTGCGCTTCAAGACCGTCCCCCTGTACTTCTCGCGGCCGATCGAGACCGCCGACTACGTACGGGCGAAGTTCGCGGCGCTGGCCTCTGCCCTGTTCCTCATCACCGCGGTGCCGCTGGTCGTGCTCTACGCCGGCGCCCTGCTGGCCAAGCTCGACTTCACCGACCAGACCAAGGGATTCCTGCAGGGGCTCGTCTCCGTGGCACTGCTCTCGCTGCTGTTCGCCGGTATCGGCCTCGTCATCTCGGCGGTCACCCCGCGCCGCGGCTTCGGTATCGCGGCGGTCATCGCCGTACTGACCATCTCCTACGGGGCGGTGTCCACGCTCCAGGCCATCGCCGACGCGCAGGGCAGCTCCGGCGCCGTCCCCTGGATCGGCCTCTTCTCGCCCATCACGCTCATCGACGGGGTGCAGACGGCCTTCCTGGGCGGAACGTCCTCCTACCCCGGAGGGGTAGGCCCCGGCACCGGCGAAGGTGTGGTCTTCCTGCTCGCCGTCCTGGGTCTCGTCGCCGGCTGCTACGGCCTTCTGATGCGCCGCTACCGAAAGGTCGGACTGTGACCACGCTCAACATCGACCACGTCTCGCGCTGGTTCGGCAACGTGGTGGCGGTCAACGACATCACCATGACGATCGGCCCCGGCGTCACCGGCCTCCTCGGCCCCAACGGCGCCGGAAAGTCCACCCTCATCAACATGATGGGCGGCTTCCTGGCCCCCTCCACCGGCACCGTCACCCTCGACGGACAGCCCGTGTGGCGCAACGAGCAGATCTACAAGCACATCGGCATCGTCCCCGAGCGCGAGGCGATGTACGACTTCCTCACCGGCAAGGAATTCGTCGTCGCCAACGCCGAGTTGCACGGCCTGGGCGTCAAGGCGGCACAGCGGGCGCTCGCCACGGTCGAGATGGAGTACGCGCAGGACCGCAAGATCTCGACGTACTCCAAGGGCATGCGCCAGCGCGTGAAGATGGCGAGCGCGCTCGTCCACGACCCGTCGCTCCTCCTGCTCGACGAGCCCTTCAACGGCATGGACCCACGCCAGCGCATGCAGCTCATGGACCTGCTGCGCCGCATGGGCGCCGAGGGCCGCACGGTCCTGTTCTCCTCGCACATCCTCGAAGAGGTCGAGCAGCTGGCGGCCCACATCGAGGTCGTCGTCGCCGGACGGCACGCGGCCAGCGGTGACTTCCGCCGGATCCGCCGTCTGATGACCGACCGCCCGCACCGCTACCTGGTCCGCTCCAGCGACGACCGGGCCCTCGCCGCCGCGCTGATCGCCGACCCGTCGACCTCCGGCATCGAAGTGGACCTCGCGGAGGGCGCGTTGCGCATCCAGGCCGTCGACTTCGGCCGCTTCACCGCCCTGCTGCCCCGCGTCGCCCGCGATCACGGCATCCGGCTGCTCACGGTCTCGCCGTCCGACGAGTCCCTCGAATCCGTGTTCTCGTATCTCGTCGCCGCGTAGGAGGCCGAAAATGTACGACCCCACAGTCGCCCGGCTCACCTACCGGGCCCTGCTCGGCCGCCGCCGGGCCCTCATCCTCGGGGCGCTGCCCCTGCTGCTGATCGTGATCGCCGTCGCCGTACGCGGCCTCGTCGGCGCCGACGACCAGACGGCGGCGGACGTGCTGGGCGGACTCGCCCTCGCCACGATGGTCCCGCTCATCGGCGTCATCGCGGGCACCGGCGCGATCGGCCCGGAGATCGACGACGGCTCTGTCGTCTACCTGCTCTCCAAGCCGCTCAAGCGATCCAAGATCATCTACACCAAGCTGATCGTCGCGATCGGCGTCACCATGGCGTTCTCCGCCGTACCGACGTTCGTCGCCGGCCTCATCCTCAACGGCAACGGCCAGCAGGTCGCCGTCGCCTACACGGTCGCCGCACTGGTCGCCTCCATCGCCTACGCCGCGCTCTTCCTGCTGCTCGGCACGGTGTCCCGGCACGCGGTGGTCTTCGGCCTCGTCTACGCCCTGGTCTGGGAGGCCCTGTTCGGCTCGCTGGTGCCCGGGGCGCGCACCCTGAGCGTCCAGCAGTGGGCACTCGCCGTCGGCCACAAGGTCACGGGCGGCGACCTGGTCACCTCGGACGTCGGCCTCACCACGGCGACGGTCCTGCTGATCGCGGTCACCGTCCTCGCCACCTGGTACGCCGGACAGAAGCTGCGCACGCTGACGCCGACCGGCGAGGAGTAGGTACAAACCGGATGCCCGGGCACGCGCCGTCTCCTGACAGGGACTTCACGCGTGTCCGGGCACACTGGACAAACGGGGCCGCGGGGCAAGGAGGACGGGGATGGCAGGGGACAGGGACAGCTGGGACGAGTTGGTCCTCGACGAGGACTTCATACGTTCCGCCGGAACCGCCGAACCGTCAGCCCGCGCCCGGATGCTGGCCGCGCGCTGGCGCGCCGGGGCACCGGAGCCGCAGCCCTGGCGGTCGGACGAGCCCCCGGCCGGCTGGTTCTTCAGCAAGTCGCGTCGCCGCTGGTGGCGCCGGAAATAGGTGATCCGACCGACCGTGTAGCTCGGTCACCAGTTTTATTCGGTGGCGTCCGACTCGGCCTACAGGCACAGTGGTTGTGTCCAGTACGCCGGATCTGTCCGGTGTTCCGGGCTCGGGTTCCGGGAGCGGAGCCGGGCGACGCCGATGCACGGCGAAACGCGCGGCTTCCTTCAGGGCAGCCCGTTGCGGGTTCCGTAGGAGTCACTACCTCCGGCGGCCCCGTTCAGCGGGGGGAGCTGCCCGGGGCGGCCACTTCGAGCGCGCGAGTCACTTCGCGCGGGCCGCCCTCCCGGGCCCCCGGCCCTGAGTGGGCGGGGACTACGCGAGCAGGCGCTCCAGCACCACCGCGATGCCGTCCTCGTCGTTCGACGACGTCACCTCGTCGGCCACCGCCAGCAGTTCGGCGTGGGCGTTGGCCATCGCCACCCCGCGGGCCGCCCAGGCGAACATCGGGATGTCGTTGGGCATGTCGCCGAAGGCGATCGTGTCCACGGGCTTCAGGCCCAGCCTGCGGGCCGCCAGGGACAGGCCCTTCGCCTTGGACAGGCCCAGGGGGAGGAGTTCGACGATCCCCTCGCCGGCCATGGTGACCGTGACGAAGCCGCCCGCGGTCCGGGTGGCGACCTCCGTGAGCTCGTCCGACGACAGGGTCGGATGCTGGACGTAGATCTTGCTCAGCGGCTCGGCCCAGAGCTGCGACGGGTCCGTGAGCGGGAGGAAGGGCAGCGAGCCCAGGCTCGTGTAGCCCGGTCCGACCATCACCTCGCCGTCGACGCCCGCCCGGCTCGCCGCCAGGAACAGCGGCCCGATCTCCGCCTCGACCTTCGCCAGCGCCAGCGAGGCCAGCTGCCGGTCCAGGGTGATCGACGTCAGCAGCCGGTGCGCCCCGGCGTCGTACACCTGTGAGCCCTGGCCGCAGACCGCGAGTCCCCCGTAGCCGAGTTCGTCGAGGATGTGCCGCGTCCAGCGCACCCCGCGGCCGGTGACGACGATGTGCGCGGCACCCGCCGCGGTGGCCGCGGCGAGAGCCTCACGGGTGCGCGCCGAGACCGAGCCGTCGGAGCGCAGAAGCGTTCCGTCGAGATCGGTCGCGACGAGCCGGTAGGGGAACGACCCCGCGGCGTCGGTCACTTGGCGACCGGCTCCAGCAGCTCCCGGCCGCCGAGATACGGGCGCAGCACCTCGGGTACGCGCACCGAGCCGTCGGCCAGCTGGTGGTTCTCCAGGATCGCCACGATCGTGCGCGGTACGGCGCACAGCGTGCCGTTCAGGGTCGCCAGCGGCTGGACCCTGTTCTTGCCGTCACTGGTGTCGCGCATCCGCACGGACAGGCGGCGGGCCTGGAAGCCGTCGCAGTTGGAGGCCGAGGTCAGCTCGCGGTACTTGCCCTGGGTCGGGATCCACGCCTCGCAGTCGAACTTGCGCGAGGCGGACGAACCCAGGTCGCCCGAGGCCACGTCGATGACCTGGAAGGGCAGTTCGAGGGCGGTCAGCCACTGCTTCTCCCAGTCCAGGAGACGCTGGTGCTCGTTCTCCGCGTCCGCCGGGTCGACGTACGAGAACATCTCGACCTTGTCGAACTGGTGCACGCGGAAGATGCCTCGGGTGTCCTTGCCGTAGGTGCCGGCCTCGCGGCGGAAGCACGGCGAGAAGCCGGCGTAGCGCATCGGCAGCTTGTCCGCGTCGAGGATCTCGTCCATGTGGTACGCGGCGAGGGGGACCTCGGAGGTGCCGACCAGGTAGTAGTCGTCCTTCTCCAGGTGGTACACGTTCTCCGCGGCCTGGCCGAGGAAGCCGGTGCCCTCCATCGCGCGCGGGCGGACCAGCGCGGGGGTCAGCATCGGCGTGAAGCCGGCCTCCGTGGCCTGCGCGATCGCCGCGTTGACGAGGGCGAGTTCGAGGAGCGCGCCGACGCCGGTGAGGTAGTAGAAGCGCGAGCCGGACACCTTGGCGCCACGCTCGACGTCGATGGCGCCCAGCGCCTCGCCGAGCTCCAGGTGGTCCTTGGGCTCGAAGCCCTCGGCGCCGAAGTCGCGGATCGTGCCGTGCGTCTCCAGGACGACGAAGTCCTCCTCGCCGCCCACGGGGACGTCCGGGTGGACCAGGTTGCCGAGCTGGAGCAGGAGCTTCTTGGCTTCCTCGTCCGCCTCGTGCTGCTCGGCGTCGGCCGCCTTGACGTCGGCGGCGAGCCGGCCCGTCTTCTTGAGCAGCTCGGCCTTCTCCTCGGCGGAGGCCTTGGAGATGAGCTTGCCGATGCTCTTCTGCTCGGAACGCAGCTCGTCGAAGCGGACGCCGGACGCCCTGCGCCGCTCGTCGGCGGACAGGAGAGCGTCGACGAGCGCGACGTCCTCTCCACGGGCACGCTGCGAAGCGCGCACACGGTCGGGGTCCTCACGAAGCAGGCGAAGGTCAATCACCCTCCAAGGCTACCGGTGCGGGGTTGGCACTCACGACTCGGTATTTCCATACGCACCCAGTGTCGCCATTTGCCCCAAATGTCACCCTGTCCGGGGAGTGTCAAAGAAATGCACCCGGCTTCCCTGAAAGGGTCAGACGGTAGCGTCCGGTTGACCCGAATCCCTTGTGGAGAAGGGGACTTGGGGGCGGGGTCGGCCACAGTAATCCACACCCGCGCAGAGTTATCCACAGGCTGTGCGAAAGATCTGTGGATTACGGAAGTGATCGTTTCGAAAGGTGTCCGCGAGATGACCAATTCCCGAAGCAAACCACCCTCACGCCCACTTTCGGGTGGATATGCGTAACCCCGGGGAGTTACGCCAGGGAAACGAGTGGACGAAGGGTGGCATGCCGGACTGTGGACGAGTCGGTGGCCTGTAGGGCGATTTATCGACAGACCGGCATCTCGTTGTCGACTTGTCCCCAGGTCGAGAAGCCAGCCTGTGGATAACTTCTGTGGATAACGGAAATCGGCTGGTAGGACCGGCCGGCTGCACAGGGGGACCGGCTAGAAGCGGCCGTCCTGGCAGCGCGCCACCCAGTCGGCGGCCGTCACGAACTCCTCGTCCGACGTCCCCGGCAGCGGCGCGCGGACGTCCTCCACGCCGATGTCCGCACGCGGGTACGAACCCAGGTACCGCACCTTGAGACAGATCCGCCGGAGCCCCATGAGCGCCTCGGCGACCTTCCGGTCGGAGATATGGCCCTCGGCGTCGATGGCGAAGCAGTAGTTGCCGATGCCCTGTCCGGTCGGCCGGGACTGGAGCAGCATCAGGTTGACGCCCCGTACCGCGAACTCGCCCAGCAGATCACGCAGTCCACCGGGGTGGTCGTCGCGCTGCCAGATGACCACGGACGTCTTGTCCGCGCCGGTCGGCGCGGCGGGCCGGGCGGGCCTGCCCACCAGGACGAACCGTGTCTGCGCGTTCTGCGCGTCGTGGATACCGGTCTCCAGCGCGGTGAGGCCGTACCTGGCGGCGGCGAACTCACCCGCGAAGGCGGCGTCGTAGCGGCCCTCCTGCACCTGCCGGGCACCGTCCGCGTTCGAGGCGGACGACTCCCAGACCACATCCGGGAGGTTGACCTTCATCCAGTTGCGGACCTGCGACTGCGCGGCCGGATGGGCGGTGACGGTCTTGATCTCCGACAGCTTGGTGCCAGGCCGGACCAGCAGCGCGAAGGTGATCGACAGCAGCACCTCGCGGTAGATCATCAGCGGGGAGCCCGCGACCAGCTCGTCGAGGGTGGTGGTGATACCGCCCTCGACGGAGTTCTCGATCGGCACGAACGCGGCCTCGACCTCACCGCTGCGCACCGCGTCGAGCGTGGCCGGCACGGACACCATCGGAATCAGCTCCCGGGTGGCCGTCTCGGGGAGCGTGCGCAGGGCAACCTCGGTGAAGGTGCCCTCGGGGCCGAGATACGCGTAGCTGGCTGGCATGACCTCACCCTAATGGCCCTTGCCGAGCCGAGCTCACGCTTCCTGGCCCCGCCGCCCCAAGGGGTGACAGGGGGCCCCCGCCCACCGCCGTGGCGTCCCGGCTGTCACCCCTCCAGCAGCCGCTGCCCCACGTACTCCCCCTCGACCGCTCCGCCCGGCACCGCGAACAGGCCGCTCGACTCGTGCCGGATGAACTTCGACAGCGCGTCGCCCCGGTCGAGCTTGCGCTGGACGGGGACGAAGCCGCGCAGCGGGTCGGCCTGCCAGCAGACGAAGAGGAGCCCAGCGTCGGGCGTACCGTCCGCGCCGATCCCGTCGTGGAAGGAGAACGGGCGCCGCAGGATGGCCGCGCCGCCGTTCTCGTCGGGGCGGGTGATCCGGGAGTGGGCGTTGATGGGGACCACCAGATCGCCGTTGGCGTCGACCTTCTCCAGGTCCATCGCGGTCGTTTCCGTCCCGCCGCTCAGCGGCGCCCCGTTCGACTTCTTCCGCCCGACGACGTCCTCCTGCTGCTTGACCGACAGCTGCTCCCAGTCGTCGAGAAGCATGCGGATACGGCGTACGACGGCATAGGAGCCGTTCGCCATCCAGGACGGTTCGCCGGTGGCGGGCACGAAGATGCGCTTGTCGAAGTCGGCCTCGGACGGCTTCGGGTTGCGGGTGCCGTCCAGCTGCCCCATGAGGTTGCGGGCGGTCATCGGCTGGGCGGTGGCACCCGGCGACCGGTTGAAGCCGTTCATCTGCCAGCGGACCCTGGCCGCGCTGCCCGCGTCCTTCTGGATCGCGCGCAGGGCGTGGAAGGCGACCAGGGCGTCGTTGGCGCCGATCTGCACCCAGAGATCGCCGTTGCTGCGGGCCTTGTCGAGGTGGTCGGAGGAGAACTCGGGCAGCGGGTCGAGCGCGACCGGGCGCTGCTTCTCCAGCCCGGTGCGGGTGAAGAAGCCGTACCCGAAGCCGAAGGTGACCGTCAGGGACGACGGACCCGCGTCCCGGGCGACATCCGTGTCGTCGTGCGCGGCGGCCTCGCCGGCCATGAGCCGCTGGGCGGTGTCGGACCAGCGGCGCAGCAGTGCGGCGGCCTCCTTGCGGCCCGCGCCCGCCGCCAGGTCGAAGGCGACGAGGTGCCCGCAGGACTGGAGGCCCTCGGTGATGCCGGCCTGATGTTTCACGTGAAACTTTGCCATGTCCGCGCCCACCGAAGAGAGCGCCGGGGACTGGCCGGAGGCCTCGGTGGAGGAGCCGGAACCCGTGTCGGAGGAGCCGACGGCATAGCCGGTGGCCCCGCCCGCGGCGCCGAGCGCGAGCCCGGTGGCACCGGCGGTGCCGAGCAACCGCCGACGCGAGATGCTCTGCGTGGCGTTCTTCGAGGAGTTCCCGTCGGCGTCGCCCACGGAGCTCTCCCCACTGGTTTCCTTGGTGGACTGGTCAGCCATGGTGCGGTTCAGCCGATCTGCGCGTTCTTGTCGACGGTCACTTGGTCGATGTCGGAGGTCCGCACGGTCACGGCGATCTTCCAGTCGCCGGCCATGGGGATCTGGACCTCGTTCGCCGTCCAGTGGCCTGTCGTGAGGTGGTCCGGGTTCACCGTCAGCGGTCCGAGGTTCTTCGCGGTGAGGGTGAAGGCGACCTTCACCTCGGGCACGTCGAACGCCCTGCCGTTGGGCCGCTCCACGTACACGTGCATGACGTTGCCGCCGACGCGGGCGGGATTGATGTCGAGCCGGACGAGGCCCTTGCCGTCCTGGCCACCGGTGTCGAAGGGCATGTCCAGGGTCAGCGCGCCCGCGCCCTCCGTGTCGGAGTCCGAGGAGGAAGAGGACGATGACGACGCGGCGGCGGTGGCGGCCTTGGCGTCCTCCTCCGTGCGGCCCGGTTCGGTGGACGTCAGGACGGTCGTGACGGCGAGCAGCACGACGGCGACGCCCGCCTCGGCGAGGACCGAGCGGCGCAGTCCCGAGCGCAGCGGGTCGGCGTTGCGCAGCCGCTTCACCGTCGCGGTGTCGACGGCGGCCCGCTGCCTGGCGAGCTGGGCGGCCCGCTTGGCGTCCGAGCCCCCGGCGGCCGAGGCGCCGACCGGTTCCTTCTCGGGGTCGGCGGCGGCCTCGTCCGCCGTGTCCTCGTCCTCCGCTTCGGTGGTCGCGGCGGTCTCCGGCAGCCGGGCGGTCCAGCGGCGCGAGATGTAGGCGATGCCGACGAGGACGACCACCAGGCCGATCTTGACGAGCAGCAGCTGTCCGTACGAGGTGTCGGTGAGCGCCGACCAGGAGCCGAGCTGGCGCCACGACTGGTAGACGCCGGTCGCGACGAGTGCCAGCACGCTGCCGAAGGCGACGCGGGAGAACCGGCGTACCGCCGAACCTTCGATCGG
>NZ_AEJB01000605.1 GCF_000331005.1 Streptomyces turgidiscabies Car8 | reverse complement strand
ATGAGCCTGCGAGTTTGCGGTGTGTTGCGAGGTTAACCCGTGTGGGGAAGCCGTAGCGAAAGCGAGTCCGAATAGGGCGATTCAGTAGCGCGCTCAAGACCCGAAGCGGAGTGATCTAGCCATGGGCAGGTTGAAGCGGAGGTAAGACTTCGTGGAGGACCGAACCCACCAGGGTTGAAAACCTGGGGGATGACCTGTGGTTAGGGGTGAAAGGCCAATCAAACTCCGTGATAGCTGGTTCTCCCCGAAATGCATTTAGGTGCAGCGTCGTGTGTTTCTTGCCGGAGGTAGAGCACTGGATAGGCGATGGGCCCTACCGGGTTACTGACCTTAGCCAAACTCCGAATGCCGGTAAGTGAGAGCACGGCAGTGAGACTGTGGGGGATAAGCTCCATGGTCGAGAGGGAAACAGCCCAGAGCATCGACTAAGGCCCCTAAGCGTACGCTAAGTGGGAAAGGATGTGGAGTCGCACAGACAACCAGGAGGTTGGCTTAGAAGCAGCCACCCTTGAAAGAGTGCGTAATAGCTCACTGGTCTAGTGATTCCGCGCCGACAATGTAGCGGGGCTCAAGCGTACCGCCGAAGTCGTGTCATTCACACAATAGGGCCAACGCCTGTGTGGATGGGTAGGGGAGCGTCGTGTGCCGGGTGAAGCTGCAGCGGAAGCTAGTGGTGGACGGTTCACGAGTGAGAATGCAGGCATGAGTAGCGATACACACGTGGGAAACGTGTGCGCCGATTGACTAAGGGTTCCTGGGTCAAGCTGATCTGCCCAGGGTAAGTCGGGACCTAAGGCGAGGCCGACAGGCGTAGTCGATGGATAACCGGTTGATATTCCGGTACCCGCTGTGAAGCGTCAAACATTGAACCAGGCGATGCTAAGTCCGTGAAGCCGCCCCGGAGCCTTCGGGCAAGGGGGAGTGGTGGAGCCGACGGACCAGACCTGCAGTAGGTGAGTGATGGGGTGACGCAGGAAGGTAGTCCATCCCGGGCGGTGGTTGTCCCGGGGTAAGGGTGTAGGACGAATGGTAGGCAAATCCGCCATTCACATAGTCTGAGACCCGATGCCGAGCCGATTGTGGTGAAGTGGATGATCCTATGCTGTCGAGAAAAGCCTCTAGCGAGTTTCATGGCGGCCCGTACCCTAAACCGACTCAGGTGGTCAGGTAGAGAATACCGAGGCGTTCGGGTGAACTATGGTTAAGGAACTCGGCAAAATGCCCCCGTAACTTCGGGAGAAGGGGGGCCATCACTGGTGAGGAGATTTACTCTCCGAGCTGGGGGTGGCCGCAGAGACCAGCGAGAAGCGACTGTTTACTAAAAACACAGGTCCGTGCGAAGCCGTAAGGCGATGTATACGGACTGACGCCTGCCCGGTGCTGGAACGTTAAGGGGACCGGTTAGTCAAGATTCGTCTTGGCGAAGCTGAGAACTTAAGCGCCAGTAAACGGCGGTGGTAACTATAACCATCCTAAGGTAGCGAAATTCCTTGTCGGGTAAGTTCCGACCTGCACGAATGGCGTAACGACTTCTCGACTGTCTCAACCATAGGCCCGGTGAAATTGCACTACGAGTAAAGATGCTCGTTTCGCGCAGCAGGACGGAAAGACCCCGGGACCTTTACTATAGTTTGATATTGGTGTTCGGTTCGGCTTGTGTAGGATAGCTGGGAGACTGTGAAGTGGGCACGCCAGTGTCTGTGGAGTCGTCGTTGAAATACCAGTCTGGTCGTGCTGGATGTCTAACCTGGGTCCGTGATCCGGATCAGGGACAGTGTCTGATGGGTAGTTTAACTGGGGCGGTTGCCTCCTAAAGAGTAACGGAGGCGCCCAAAGGTTCCCTCAGCCTGGTTGGCAATCAGGTGTTGAGTGTAAGTGCACAAGGGAGCTTGACTGTGAGACCGACGGGTCGAGCAGGGACGAAAGTCGGGACTAGTGATCCGGCGGTGGCTTGTGGAAGCGCCGTCGCTCAACGGATAAAAGGTACCCCGGGGATAACAGGCTGATCTTCCCCAAGAGTCCATATCGACGGGATGGTTTGGCACCTCGATGTCGGCTCGTCGCATCCTGGGGCTGGAGTCGGTCCCAAGGGTTGGGCTGTTCGCCCATTAAAGCGGTACGCGAGCTGGGTTTAGAACGTCGTGAGACAGTTCGGTCCCTATCCGCTGCGCGCGCAGGAACATTGAGAAGGGCTGTCCCTAGTACGAGAGGACCGGGACGGACGAACCTCTGGTGTGCCAGTTGTCCTGCCAAGGGCATGGCTGGTTGGCTACGTTCGGGAGGGATAACCGCTGAAAGCATCTAAGCGGGAAGCCTGCTTCGAGATGAGTGTTCCCACCCACTAGATGGGGTAAGGCTCCCAGTAGACGACTGGGTTGATAGGCCAGATCTGGAAGCCCGGTAACGGGTGGAGGTGACTGGTACTAATAGGCCGAGGGCTTGTCCTCAGTTGCTCGCGTCCACTGTGTTGGTTCTGAA
>NZ_AEJB01000604.1 GCF_000331005.1 Streptomyces turgidiscabies Car8 | reverse complement strand
CTCCAGGCGGCGGGTGCGCTGCCGGCCGGGGCACGCGAACAGGTCCCGGGACTGCTGGCCACGGCTCAGGACGCGTATCTGTCGGCCATGCATGTGAGCTTCGGTGTGGCCGCCGGGGCTCTCGCACTGGCCGCGGTGGTGGCCGCGGTGTGGCTGCCGGGCAGGATCAACGTCCCCACCGACACCACCACGGAGACCGGCTCCGAGACCGCCCCCGACGCAGACGCGCGGTCGAGTGCAGCCGAATCCCCGGACTCCGCCACCCAACCGGCGCGATAACCGGGCCGTGGCGCTTCGTTCGGCCCGGTACCACCGGGTGCCCGGCCGCACGAGGCGCCACCGCGCCTTCGTACACGCCGGGCACCCGGCCGAAACAGGCACAGCCAGAGAGTGCCGGTACGCCTCCGCCCGTCCGGACCGCTCTCAGCCGCCTGCGCCACTCGATCAACCCTGGCTCGTCACCCGCCCCCAGGGCCCGTTCCTTTCCGTTCCTTCCCTTTCCGGAACGTCAACCGCTCGGATCAGCGAGGGACCGGGTCTTCAGGAGGAACCCGCGCCCCCGCACGGTCTCTATGGCCAGCCCGACGGACAGGACCTTCCGCCGCAACCTCATCATGTGCAGGTCGAGTGCGTTCTGGCTGGCGGAGCGGTTGGCGGACAGGAGCCGCTCCGCCAGTTCCGCCCGGCTCACCATCCCCGGACGACGCTGCACGAGCCCGCGCAGCACCGCCGCCTCGGAGACGGTGAGGGGCAGGACAGCGCCGCCGTAGCGAAGCAACCCGTCCTCGTCCACGACGGGGGCCGCGCTCCGGGACGTGGCCTTGAGATGCAGTGACGCGATTCTGGTCTTCAACTCCCAGGCCTCCACCGGCTGTCGTACCCAGTCCTCGTGCGCGCCCGCCAACTCGGGCACCCGTGCGCCCCTGGCCACCACGATGAGGCAGGGCAGTCCCTGCATACGGAAGCCCTCCAGTTTTCCCGACTCGGCCGGCCAACGGACGATCTTCACATCCGGCGTCATGATGTCTTCCACGCATGCCTTCCTCTCGTACTCTCCCGCTCTGTGGCACATGACGAGCCCGCGTCGGCGACGCGGACGCCTGTGGAACCCCGGCGAGCCTGGCGGAGCGTCCCCCCGGAGACAAAGGGGCACGCGGTACGCAACCCCGGTGAAATATTGACGGACACGTATCAATAGATGGTTTTCGGCCTACGGGTGAACAGGGGGTATCGCGGCTCGGTGAACGTGGATGTGGATGTGGATGTGCTCAGTCGAGCTGTCATGCCCGCACCTTCTGTCGAACAGAGTTGGCGTAGCACATACTTCTGGACCGCCCCTCGTGAACCGCTTGAGAGCGGCCGGGAACGGTCGACGAGGCGCTGGGCGTGAGCTGGGCACGCGTCGGAAGTACGAGCCGACGGACCAGGCCCGGCTCAGGCAGTAGATGGCAGCGGTGCCGTGCCCGATCGAACTGAACCGAGACCGACTGGCCGAGCCGGTGGTGTCGCGTAGCCGCAAGGACCGCTTGGAGCCGCCGGCCCCCGCGAAGGTGACGCGGCTGGTCGCCTCGGCGGTGAACACCGCGAGGAGGCATTCTGCGCGACGACGGTGGAGCGGCTGTCTTCGGCCTCGCGTACCTGGCTGGACGACCTGGTCGCCAGGACAAGGGGGCAGGAGGGCAGCCCGGGCGGGAGCCGAACGTTCTTCCGAACTGAAGGCGGAGCCCGGCGCGCTCGGCGGGAGTCTTCCTCGCCGAGGTGAACAAGCCACAGAGGGTGTATCAGTTGGATTGGACTGGAGCGGGCCGTACGCACGGCCTTTACCTGCGACTACCTCACCGACGCCGACCTACGCGGGGAGATCGGCGGGCCTGCAGGGTTGCCTGTTCCAGCACTTCCTCGACAGCTGACCGGTGCGTCCGGGCCACGGAAGCCGGCCGGCTGAAACGGCGCAGCAGCCCCGCGCCCTCAGTTGCGGATCGGGAAGGACGCCTGGAACTCCAGGCGCTCGTCTGCTGTGTCGCCGATGGCGGAGAGAACCTCGTCGAGAGCGATGAACTCCTCCCACGCCGCCCTTCCGCTCGCTTCGGCCAGCCGTGCCACGACGAGATCCTCCAGGTCAGGGACACGCTTGTTCTTCCAGATCTTGTCGGCGAGGCTGACCAGCAGGTCCTCGATGCCGACGCGGACGTTCGCCCACGACGCGTGAGTCGCAGCGAAGCGCGCCAGCTCCGGACCGACGCCGCGTTCGAGCAGAAGAGTTTGTCCCGTTTCCTCGTGCGCCGATCCAGGCCCGGCGAGCTCGGCCAGGTGCACCGTCTTGCCTATGTCATGCGTCGCGGCCCCGAAGAGCACCGCCTCGCGGTCGAAGACGACAGCGGGGTACCGCCGTCCCACCCAGCCGACCAACTGGTGTGCGACGTCATGGACGGCGCGCAGGTGAGCCGCCAGCCGCGGCGGACTTCCCAGCTCTGACAGAAGCTCTACGACACGATCCGGCAGAGGGAGCAGAGGCGGGTCGGCGGTGCCGCTCATGGCCTTCGACAAGACGGCATTGGCAATCACCGCGTCAGGGTACTGACCTCCGCCGCTGCCTGTGTCTGCAAGAGGAACTCTCAACGAACCTGTCGGTCTTACGGAACAACTGCCCGAGAGTGTCGACCACGACATCGTGAGCCACCGGATCATCTTCGCCATCAAGGCGATCCGTGAGGCACGCGCCTGCACACTCCACGAGGCGCTGGACGTCTTCGCCGAACGCTACGAGGCCTCCGGTGTTCGGTTTCTTCTCAGTCGAAGAATTCCCTGCCGGAGACCTCGCTCACCGCACGGTGATGAGTGTCAGAGAGGGTTGAGGCGGGACTTGAGCAGGCAGAACTCGTTGCCTTCGGGGTCGGACAGGACGTGCCACTGTTCCTGCCCCGTCTGGCCGATGTCGGCCTTGCGCGCGCCGAGTTTCAGCAGGCGTTCGAGTTCGGCGTCCTGGTCGCGGTCGGTGGCGTTGATGTCGATGTGCAGCCGGGACTTACCCTTCTCCGGATCGTCCCTGCGACTGAGAATGATCGTCGGCTGCGAACCGCCGAACCCGTCGCGCGCCCCGATCTCGTACATGTCGTCGCCCTCGCGGTCGAGCACGACGAAGTCCAGGACCTCGCACCAGAACCGTGCCAGCACCTCAGGGTCGCGACAACCCAGCACGAGTTCACTGATACGACACGCCATAACCGAACCTGCTCTCAGCCTGGGAACTGCCGGGGCGGCCCCACGCGAACCTCATGGGCTCCCGGCAGAGAAAACAACCCCGCGACCGTACCGGACCAGGTGAGGACGGGCGAAATGATTTCCGGGCCGCCTTCCTCCTGGCGGCGGTCAGGGACAGCGGCGAGCGGCGACGATCCAGGCACGCGAGTCGAAGTGGACACCGCTGTCGGTCTCGTGGGCGTCGAGGGTGGTGCGCAACCGCGTACGTGCCTCATCGGCCGCGGCGGCATCGAGGTTGGCGAGCAGGTCCCTGACCTCCCACAGGCGGAGCACCGCGTCGAAGGCGGTGGCGCTGTCCGGGCCGTAGAAGACGGGCTCACTTACGTCGGTGAAGCCGATCTCCGCGAAGCCGGCCGCCGTCAGGATCCCTTCCGTGACGGTCGGGTCGGCGAGTGAGAACGGGTCCGGGCCGTCGGGTGGCGCGGACGCGACGGTGAGGCTACGGCGGATCGCGGTGGCCCACTCGTTGCGGTCGCGCTCCTGCCAGACCAGCAGCACCAGGCGCCCCTCGGGGCGCAGCGCACGCCCGATGTTGGTGAAGGCGGCGACCGGGTCGGCGAAGAACATCGTTCCGAACCTGCTGACGCAGAGGTCGAACCGAGCCGGTGGAAAGCGGTGAGTCTGGGCATCCGCCTGGTGGTAGGTGATGTTGTTCAGCCCCTGGGCGTCGCTGAGGCGCCGGGCCCGTTCCAGCATGGGCGCGGAGAGATCGACCCCTACCGCGCTTCCCTCGCCGGCGGCGCGGGCGGCCTCGCGCGTGGACTGGCCTGTGCCACAGCCGATGTCGAGCACGTGGTCGCGCGAGCCGACGTCGGCTGCGGCTCGGAAGAGTTCGTTGTGCAGGCGCAGTTCCGCGTCGTAGTCGAACAGGTCTGACAGATCTGACATCACCGTCACCGAATCCTTTCGATGTCTGCGGCCGGGGCCTTGGCTGTGGCTGTGCTCGTGTCTGCCGGGCCGTCCCGCAGTACGCCTCTCACCTGGTCCAGTGACACTGTCTCCGGCGCGAACTCCGCCAGCCACCACGTGGCACCCGCAGGGACGTAGGGCGCGGGATCGGCGCCGGGTGGGAGGGGGACGGCGATGTCGTACGGGGTGGTCGTTCGCCGGCGGAGGCCGGTGAGGGTGGTGACGATGTCGGCGAGCTGGTCGGGGTGTTCGAGGTTGACCGGGACGAACCCGTCGTGCCGGGCGGCGCGTCGCAGCGGTCTGGCACTGCCGGGAAGTCCTGCTGCCCACACCGGTACGCCGGGGCGCTGAACCGGTCCGGGGAGGAAGGAGATCCCGTCGACGGTGTAGTGGCGGCCGTGATGGTGCACCGGCCTGCCGGACCACGCGGCGGTGAGGATCTCCAGTGACTCGTCGAGCATCTGGCCGCGCCGCCGGTCATCGAGTTCCTCGCCGGTCGCGCTCAGTTCGCCGGCGAAGCGGTCGCTGCCGAGACCGACACCGAGTGTGAGGCGGCCGGCGCCGAGCCGGTCCAGGGTGGCGGTCTCCCTGGCGACCTTGGGCGGCCGCCGGCGGGCAAGGGGCGTGACCATGGGGCCGAACCGGAGGCGTTCGGTGGCGGTGGCGACCGCTGCCAGGGTGATCCACGGGTCGGCCACCCGGCGGACCGGCGCCCGCCAGCTCAGGTGGTCCCATACGAACACGCCGTGCCAGCCTGCCTCTTCCGCCTCGGCGGCCAGCCGGGCGATCGCCGCCGGGTCGGCGAGATCGTCGAACAGCGGCAGCCAGAGCGCCGACCGTAGCCGGGTCATGGCCGGCCGCCCGCGGTGTGCTGGAGCAGAGCCGGGACGAACACGTCCCACAGCGGCTTCGGCAGATCGTGTCCGGCGCCCTCCAGGGTCAGCAGGGTCGCGCCGGGAATCGTGTCGCGCAGCGCGTGTCCGTGTGGGAGTGGGAGAACCGGATCGTGGTCGCCGTGCACCACCAGGGTCGGGGCGTTGACGGACGTGAAATCGCGGGACGATCCCTCGAAGCTCATCGCGTAGTGGTTGACGAGGGTGGAGGCGATGTCGCGCGTGCGGGCCACGTCCTGTTCGACCAGCGTGCGCGTGGCGGTCTCGTCGAAGTAGGGCGAGCCGCCCGAGCACGCCTTCGCCGATGCGACGACGAAGTCCACCACCGCACCGGTGTCTGTGGGGTCCGGGTCGGCGGGGATACCGTCGGCGAGTCCCTCCGACGACGGCGGGAGTCCTTCCTCGCCCGTGGAGGTGGAGACGAACGTCAGTGACTCCACCCGGTCGGGGTGGTCCACGCCGACCATGAGCCCGATTCCGCCGGCCATGGACCGGCAGACGATGTGCGCGCGCTCGACGTTCAGGGCGTCCAGGATGCCGAGCGCGTCCCCGGCCAGGTCGGCGTACGTATAGCCGGGTCGGCCCGGCGGGTAGCTGGTGGACCTGCCGGTGTCCCGGTTGTCGTAGCGGATCACGAACCGGTCGCCACGCGCGATCCGCTCACACAGCTCGGTCTCCCACCACAGCATCGAGGCGGTCGCGCCGTCGATGAGGAGGATCGCCGGGTTCGCGGGGTTGCCGAAGGTCTCGAAGCACAGCTCGGCATCGTTGATCTTCACGAGCTGCTCGCCGTGCGAAAGGTTGTCTGTCATGAGCGTCACGCTAGACCTGCTCTTCCATCGCGAAAAGCGATAGTTTCCGATCAAGTCGATCGTGAAATGTAATGCTATTGGCTAGGGTGGGCTCATGTCCGATGTGGAACTGCGGCATCTCGCCACGATGGCGGCGGTCGCCGACGAAGGCTCGTTCGGGCGGGCCGCCGCGCGACTCGGGTACACCCAGTCGACGGTGAGTCAGCAGATCGCGGCTCTGGAGAAAGCCGTCGGCGGTGCCGTGTTCGACCGGCCGGGTGGCCCCAAGCCGGTGCGGATCACCCCGCTCGGCACGGTCGTGCTGGCCCACGGACGCGACCTGCTCGCGAAGGCCCAGGCGATGGCGGCGGCCGTGGACCGGTTCAAGGCCGGCGACGGCCGGGTCGACATCGGGACTTTCCAGAGCGTGTCCAACGTGATTCTTCCGCTGCTCGTACGCGGGCTTCGGGACGAGCACCCCGACTGCGACATCAGGCTGTTCGAGGAGGAGACCGATCAGCCCCAGGTCCATGAGCTCGACCTGACGTTCTTCGACGGCCGTGTCGAAGGCGACGTCGAACACCGCAAACTGCTCGACGATCCCTACCTGTTGGTGGCCCGCCGCGGCACCTTCCCCGACGGCCCCGTGCGCCTGGCCCGACTCGACGGCGCGCCCATGGTGGCTCACCCACCGATCTGCGACCAGGCCCGGATGGAACAGGCCCTCGCCCGCCGCGGCGTACGGCCGCACATCGTGTGCCGCACCGCGGGCAACGAAACCGTGCTGTCGATGGTGCGCGCCGGCATGGGTTCGGCGATCCTGCCTCAACTCGCCGTCCACAGTGCCGACGTCGGCTCCGACGCTTCGCTGTGCGTCCACGAACTCAGACCGGCACCGCCGCCGCGCGAGATCTTCCTGCTGTGGCAGGCGCATCGCACTCACTCCCCCCTCGCGGCACGGGCGATCGAGCTCGCCGTGGAGATCGCAGGCACGATCGCCGAGCGCGGTTGATCCTGCGCCGACCCACACCTCCGGCCCCCGTACGTCACTGCCCTTGTACGGGAGTGCCGCGGCGCCGACCGGGAACGTGGTTGTTCGGGCTCGTCCAGCAGCCCGTGACGTTCCGTCCTCATAGTCCAGTGGGAGTTTCGGCGTGACACTCGGCGGTATACCTGCACCCCCCGCTCGCGACACGGCACCTGATGCGACACCTGACGCGGCGGCGCGCAAGCTGCGCCTGCGCCGTCGCCTGGAGCGGCTGATCGGCGTGGCCGCCACCGAAGGCAACGAACTGCTGCCCCTGCGCAACGGCGACGAGATCTTCCCCGCGATGCTCGGAGCGATCCGATCGGCTCGGCACACCATCGACATGATGACGTTCGTGTACTGGCGGGGCCAGATCGCCCACGACTTCGCCGCCGGCCTGGCCGACCGCGCCCGCGCGGGGGTACGGGTGCGGCTCCTGCTCGACGGCTTCGGCGCGAAGGAGATCGAGCGGGAGCTGCTGGACCTCATGACCTCCGCCGGAGTGGAAGTGGCCTGGTTCCGCAGACCCGCCTGGCTGTCGCCGTTCAAACAGAATCACCGCTGCCACCGCAAGGCCCTCATCGTCGACGAACACACGGCTTTCACCGGGGGCGTGGGCATCGCGGAGGAATGGTGCGGTGACGCGCGCAACCCCGCCGAGTGGCGGGACACCCATGTCCAGGTCCGCGGTCCGGCCATCGACGGCATCGCCGCGGCGTTCGCGCAGAACTGGGCGGAGTGCCACGACGAACTCTTCGACGACCGCGACCGCTTCGTCGAACACCCGCAGTCCGGCTCGTCGGTGGTGCAGGTCGTCCGAGGCTCCGCGAGTATCGGCTGGCAGGACATGCAGACCCTCATCCGGGTCATGCTCAGCTCCGCCGAGGAGAGCTTCCGGCTGGCCACCGCCTACTTCGCTCCGGACACCTACTTCATCGACCTGCTGTGCGAGACCGCTCGTCGCGGCGTGCGCGTCGAGATCCTGCTGCCCGGCCCGCACACCGACCAGCGCGCCTGTCAGCTCGCCGGTCAACACCACTACACGCGCCTGTTGCGGGCAGGTGTGCACATCCGTCAGTTCCAGCCGACCATGATGCACGCCAAGATCATCACCGTGGACTCGGTCGCCTCGCTCATCGGCTCCACCAACTTCAACCGTCGGTCCATGGACCACGACGAAGAGGTGATGCTCGCCGTACTGGACGAGGAGTTCACCGCCTCACTCGAACGGGACTACGACGCGGACCTCGAACGCAGTGTGGACATCGATCTCACTCGCTGGAGACGGCGGACGCTGCTCCAGCGCGTCAAGGAAGCCGCTGTCACCCCGATCCGCCGCTTTCTCTGAACTCGGGCGGCAGGGCTCGGACAACGCCGGGGACGGGTACACGGCCGGAGGTCGCACGGATTCCCTCGTGCGTGCCCGTCCCGCCCCCGACTTCAGACACGCCTACCCCTG
>NZ_AEJB01000603.1 GCF_000331005.1 Streptomyces turgidiscabies Car8 | reverse complement strand
GAGGTGGGCCGGTCAGGCGTTGAAGACGGCCTCGGAGCGGTCCCGGTTTTCGTGCAGGTCCCAGTAGAGAGGGGCGATCTCCTCGGACGTGGCCGTTGGGAAGCCTTCCGGGCCGCCGTCGCCGATCCACACGTTGATGGCCACGTGGGCGGCGTGTACACCGCTGCCGGCCAGTTCCTTGTTCAGGTTGATGACCCAGTTGCGCAGGGCCGCGCCGGCCGCGTTGACGTTGCCGAGCATGGGGACGGGGTCCACCGAACCACCCCCGCTGGTGAACAGCAGGGTGCCGGAGCCTGCCTCACGCATCGCGGGCAGCACCGTGCGGGCGGCGGCGACGGCGCCGTAGAAGACGTACTCGATCTGCGGCTGCAGGTTGTCCGCAGTGACCTCCGAGGGGGCGGCCAGGGTGACGCCGGGCACCGGGGAGTGCGGGGCCGGTGAGTACTCCAGTACGTCGATGCCGCCGAAGCGGGCCTTCACGGCGTCCAGGGCCGCGGTCAGGGAGGGTCGGTCCAGGACATCGGCGGCGAACGCCTCCGCGGTGATGCCTTCCTTGCCGAGGTGGCCGACCAGCGTCTGAAGCTTCTCCTTGGTGCGGGAGATCAGGGCGACGTCGAAGCCGCGGCTGCCGAAGGCGCGGGCGATGGCCAGGCCCATACCGGGGCCGGCGCCGACGATGGCGATAGTGGGCATGGTGGTTTCTCTTCCGTTGGACGTGGGTCAGGAGCAGGAGACGGTGATCTTGCCCGGGGTGCCGGCGCCGAAGGCGGCGAACGCCTCCGTGGCCTGGTCCAGCGGGAAGGTGGCCGTGACCGGCACACGCAGGGCACCAGAGGCGACCTGCTCGGCCAGCGAGGTCAGGGTCTTCGGACCAGGGGCGGCCATGATCGTGTGGACGGTGACGTCGTGCCCCTTGACGTCGTCCTGGGCCAGGCCGGTGGCGGAGGCGAGCTGTCCGCCCGGCCGCAGCAGGGCGGCCAGCGCCGCGCCGTCGCCCGCCAGATGCAGCACCACGTCCACACCCTCCGGGGCGATCGCGCGGACCTGCGCCTCAAGGTCGGCGGTGAAGTCGACCACGTGGATCTCCGTGCCGGTCAGGCCGGTGACGAAGTCGGTCTGCGTGCCGGGGCGGGCGGTCGCGATCACCTTCGCACCGCGGGCGGCGGCGAGCTGCACCGCCAGCGCACCCACGCCGCCGGCGGCACCTGAGATCAGCACCGTCTCGCCCTCGGTCAGGGCCACCGCGTCCAGGCTCACCACGGCAGTCAGCCCGGCAACGCCCAGCGCGCCCGCGTCCCCCACCGTCAGACCCGCGGGGATGCGGGCGACGCCGTGTCCGGCGGGCACGGTGACGTACTGGGCCAGCGACCCGGCGCCCAGGTAGGGCTTCAACACGACACCGAAGACCGCGTCGCCGACCGCGAAGCCGTCCACACCCTCACCGAGTGCCTCGACGGTGCCCGCGAAGTCCCCGCCGAGGACCAGCGGGAACCGGTGCTCCATGAACCCCTGCGTGTAGCCGGCGGCGGTGGCGATGTCGATGCCGTTCAGCGAGGCGGCGGCCACCTTGACCAGGAGTTCCCCGACCCCCGGGCTTGGCGTGTCCACGTCGATCACGACCGGGGAGGAGGGGACGGATTCGAGCGCGACAGCACGCATGACAACACCCTTTCAATTAAGTGGGCCAGGCGTCCCACTTTCACTGCCCTCACCGTACAACAGAAGCGGTCCTACCGTTCCACTTGGGTAGAGTGGGGGGATGACCTCGCCACCTTCCGACCAGACGCCGGGCCTGCAGCCCGGCGCAGGCCTGCGCGTCGACGCCGAACGCAACCGCTGCCGCATCCTGGCCGCCGCCCGCCGCCTCTACGCCGCCGAAGGGCTCGGTGTCTCCATGGCGTCCGTCGCCCGCGAGGCCGGCGTAGGCAAAGCCACGCTCGGCCGGCGCTTCGCCACCCGGGATGAACTCGTCAACGCGGTCTTCGCCGACCGCATGGACGCCTACGTCGACGCCGTCACCGAGGCGCTCGCCGACCCCGACCCCTGGCACGGCTTCGCCGGCTACCTCCACGCCGTCTGCGCCATGCAGGCCGCCGACCGCGGCTTCGCCGACGTCCTGACCATGACCTTCCCGACCGCGAAAGCGCTGGAGGCCCGCCGCGCCGAGGCGTACGACCGGCTGCTCGAACTCATCACGCGTGCCAAGGACACCGGGCACCTGCGCGAGGACTTCACCCACCAGGACGTCGTCATCCTGCTCATCGCCAACGCGGGAGTCGTCACCGCCACCGGCGACGCCGCCCCCGACACCTGGCGTCGCCTCGTCGGCCACATGATCCGCTCCTTCGCCGCGCCCGGCGCACCGATCCCCCCGCTGCCCGAAGCACCGGCACCCGCCGCCCTCTACCGCGCCATGGTCCGCCTTTCACAAACCCGCCCGGACACCGCCTGAGGTGGCGTCCTTGACCGAGATCCGCCTGGCGGCTGCCCTTGGATGCAGGCCGTGGGCGACTGCCGCAGCGGTGGTGCGGCTCCACCGCCACCCGGTCGCCCGGGCCGACAGCGGTGACACCGTCGCCCACCTCGGCGACGGTGCCGCAGAATTCGTGCCCCAGGACGATCGGAGCCGCCACGCCGGACTCCGGGTCCGGGTCCGGGTCCGGGTCCGGGTCCGGGTCCGGGTCGCCCACAGGAATGGCGTGTGGCCCATCGGTTTACTCGTGCAGGTCACTGCCGCAGATCCCGCAGCAGGCGACCTCGATCGTCACCTCGCCAGGGCCGCGTGGTGTCACCTGCACGTCTTCTACGGCGGTCTCGATCGGTCGGGGTGCGCCGCGACTCAGCGGAACAGGGAGTTGACGCAGCCGGCGCCGATCCCGGCCTTCTCGTAGCGCTCGCGGCACATCTTGATGTGGTCGTGCATGTCGAAGAAGCCATCGGGCTCGCCGTTCTCGTCCAGCCAGATGAGCGGGCCCTTGACGATGAAGAACGCCTTCATCGGCTCGGCGCTGTCGTAGGCGACCAGAGCGTGCCCCTCACCCGGGGCCTCGTAAACGAAATCACCTGCGGTCGCCGTCCAGGGCCGCTCCAGGTAGCCCCACTTGCCGGAGATCGCGCATGCGAACACTCGTGCGGTGGCAGTGCCGGGCGAGTGGCGGCAGGCCGCCGGCGGTGAGCCGATCGAGCCGCCACTCGTCGCACAGGTCACCCCCCTGACGGGGGAGACACCGTGCCGCGTGCGGAGTGCGACAGCAGCTTGGTCACCAGCTCGCGCAGAATCAGCTGCTCGGTCACCGTGAGCGGTTGCATGAGGTCGGCGGTGATCTGCGGGACGTGCGCGGCGAGGGCTCGTTCCAGCAGCTCCCGTGCCTTCGGAGTGGCCTCGACGAAGGCGGCCCGGCGATCGGTCGGGTGAGGGTGGCGCGTCAGCAGCCCGGCCCCCTCCATGCGGGCTGTCAGCCGGGTCAGTCCGCCGGAGGTGAAAGACAGGTCCTCGGCCAGGCGGGCACTGGTGGTTCGGCCCTCCGGATGACGAGCCAGGCGCAGCAGGACCTCGAATTCGGTACCGCCGAGTCCGGAGGCCTCGCGGATCGCTCGCTCGGCGCGGCCACCGAACGCGTCCGTCAGCCGCAGGACATCGCCGTAGAGGAGGACCGCCGCGTCGTTCAGCAAGGCATCCATAAAGCTGACACTACAGCAATATTCTCCCATCCTTCGGCTGTCGATTCCCTGTCGGACAAGGGAGATGTGTAGCTTGAAGTTTGAAATAAAGCTTCCGTGGAAGCTGATTCACGTCCACCGCATCACATCGAAGGGAACGGACATGGAGCTCGGACGACGGCAGGTGCTCGTCACAGGTTCACTCGCGGCCGCCGGAGTCGCACTCGGTGCCGGCACGGGACACGCCGCGTCCGGAGGAGAGGAGACCAGGACCCTGCGGCAGCTGTACCGCGAGGCACAGGCGGAAGGCGGCACCCTCACCGTCTACGCGGGTGGTGACACCGCCAACCAGCAGGACGGCAACAAGGCGGCGTTCGAGAAGGCGTTCCCCGGCATCAGGCTGAACATCGTCGTGGACTACAGCAAGTTCCATGACTCCCGCATCGACAACCAGCTCGCGACCGGCACCCTTGTCCCGGATGTCGTACAGCTGCAGACCCTGCAGGACTTCTCGCGCTGGAAGAAGGACGGGGTTCTCCGCCCCTACAAGCCGGCCGGCTTCTCCCGCGTGCACCCGGCGTTCAAGGACCCCGACGGCGCCTGGACCGGCATCTTCGTCGACGCCTTCTCCACCATCTACAACGTCGACAAGGCCGGACCCAACCCGCCCGCCACGGCGCGCGATCTCCTCGACCCGCGGTGGAAGGGAAAGCTGGTCTCGACCTACCCGAACGACGACGACGCCGTCCTGTATCTCTACAAGCTCATCGTCGACAAGTACGGCTGGGACTGGCTGCGGCGGTTCGTCGCCCAGGACGTGGCCTGGGTGCGCGGCACTCAGGAGCCCGCCGACCGGGTCGAGGCCGGTACCGCGGCCGTCGCTCTCGGCACGGACGGACTGCTCACCCCGACCGCGGGGGTGAAGACCCGCTTCGTGGTGCCGAGGCACGACCCCTTCATGGCATGGGCCCAGCGGGCAGCCATCTTCAAGGGGGCGAAGCACCCGGCCGCGGCCAGGCTCTACCTGAACTGGTGGCTGTCGAAACAGGTCCAGTCCGACTTCTACATGTGGTCGGTGCGTACAGACGTGGCCCCGCGCCCGGGCTACCGCCCCATCTGGGACTACCCCAACGCCCACCTGGACGGTTTCGTAGGGTTCATGGACGACCGGTCCGGGGCGGAACGCTTCCGGCAGCAACTGACGCTCTACGTGGGTGAGGTCGCCGGAGCGCCGTCCCCTGGCTGGCTGGGTCTGCACCCGGGCCGCCCGTAGTCGGGACCCAGATCGAGCCGACGCGCCTCTGGGCAAGGCAGCACCCGCTGCGCGCCGTCCACCCGGAGGTGTCAAGGGCTTCGGGGAGAGGGACGACGGTCCGGGTGCCGCCGTCGGGCGCGTTGGTGAATCGGAGCCGGGTACCGATGACCTTCGCCTGGTCGACGAGGAGGTGGCTCGGCCGGCGTGGGTCGGTGCGGACCAGGGCTTCGGTACCCGCGTCATCGACGACGTGCAGGCCGGCCGGGAAGTCGGTGCGGCCAGGGCCTGTTCGGCCAGCAGACGCAAGGACTGGTCGGACAGGTCCGCTTCCTCGATGCCGGTATCGAGACGAGAGTTCTCCGGCAGGTTGTCGGTCAGGGAGCAGAGGGTTCGCACACTCTCACGCACCAGCTCGGTGATCCGGCCCTCGGGCAGGTTCTCGGCCGCGGTGAAGAGCCGCATCAAAGGGGTGTGCAGCTCATGGGCGACGTCGGCGGTGAACTGCATGGCGTCCGGGGTCCCGTCCCCCGCCCACTCGGCGATGGTCCAGCAGTTCTTGCGCGGCAGGTCCGACAACAGGCCGAGTACCGACTTCCGGGCCCGGCGTCGGGATTCGACCCGTGTGAAGCGTCCCGCTGTCCGGCTCATCAGGCCCTCGAACGCCTCCTGCAGGCAGGCAGGGTCTACGCTGTGACCTGCGGCCGCCGCATGATCGTTTGTCTTCGCACACCGATGATCAACGGTGGCCACACCCGTCTCCACACCGCGTCAGGTCGCGCAGCGTGTGCCTGCCGTCCTGTGTATCGGAGGGCTTGTGCAACGTGGCGAAGTCTGGTGGGTCCAGTTCGACGAGCGGAGGTTGGTCGTACTCCTGTCAGGAGACGACGCGTCCGGGTTCCAGGTGATGCAGGTCGTCGCTCCGGCCGGCGTCGACATCAGCGCTCTGGGCATCGAGGTGACGGTCGGCGCTGATGAAGGGCTGCCGCTAGAAGGCGTGCTGCGGCTCGCGTTCCCGCGTCCAGGCTTCACCCCGTGCACGTGGCTGACCACCGTGTCCCGGGACGACCTGGTAGAGCGGGCGGCCGTCCTGTCCTCCAGGAAGCTCAGCGAGATCGACGATGCCCTCCGACTCGCCGAGTAAGCACAGGAGCGGACCCCGGTAACGACCGCGAAGTACCCGTACTAGGACCCATGGGTTGTCGGGTAGTTGGGGTAACTCATCGGGGGACCAGTACGCAACGACTCCCGAACAACCAGCCTGCCCACAGCCCTCAGGAGTCACCCAAAGACGCATAGAGCAACGAGGACGAGGCACCGGACCTCACTACAGGCGGCTCCTTTGAGGCAAGTTCCGCACGCACGGCAGCAGTGATCTCGTCGTCAGCAACGGCATCCAGGATCCGACCTGCCTCTTTCGACGCCAAGCCCGCACACTTCCCTCTCTTCACTTCACTTCACTTCTCTTCGTCTCCCATTCCAACCCCACGACGGCGCTGCTTCGGCTGGTCGCAGTGACTCTGCGCAGGCGGGGCGTGTGAACAAACCAGGCGACCGCGCTCAGCGGCCGGGTAAGGCCGTACGGCAGGATGAGGGCATGACGAATCGCGGTGTGCGCTGGCTGGTTGAGTCCGATTGGCACTTCAGCGTGACCTTCGCCCGCGGGATCACGCCGGAGGAACTGGCCGTGCGGCTCGGCGCCGCGCCCGGTGGCGCGAGCCCGTCGGCGACCGCGGACGAGGCCGTCGGGCTGCTCACCGATGCGGACATCGGCGTCGCACGGATCGGGGAGGCGGAGGGTTGGGCGTTCGCCGCCGAATACGGGGAGGCCCCCGGGACGAGGCACGACGTCCTCAGACGTGTTGCGCGCGGCGGTGTCGAGGCGGTGAATCTCGACCCCCAGGCGTTCCACCCGCCGCCCATGTTCTCGTACGCCGCGGACGGCGAACTGCTGTGCTCCTTCGGGCTCGGCGAGGAGCGGCTGCGCTGGGGATCCCGGCCGGATCTTCTCCAGGAGGAGCTTGAAGCGGCCGGCGTCGTTCTTCCGTCGGGCGAACTGCTCAAGGTGAGCAACGCACGGCACAGTCAGCGGATCGCCATGACACTGGGCGCGATCGAGAGGCACTTCGGGATGTCGCTGCCCCGCGAACTGCTGGAGGACGACAGGCTTCCGCTGGTGACGGTCAGCGGAAGCCCTGTCCTCGACTCACTGGGCGACTAGGGGTTGGTGCGCTGGAACGTGCAAGTGGTGTCCGCCGAAGTGCAGTGGTCGAACCCGGGCGTGGCCAGCCAGAACGGGTCGTCGCCCAGCATGCGGTTGTACCAGACGAAGCCTCCGGTACGACCGAACGGCGCCATCGCGCCGGTGTTCTGGCCCAACGGGATGCCGGCCCGGCCGCACTTCTCCGACCAGGTGGGCAAGGCGTAGTTGTCGTCCCAGTACAACGTCCAGGTGGTGTCGTTCAGCGGCGCGGCGTAGTACTGCGCGCACTGGTCGCCGGAGGTGACTCCGTTGACCGGCACGCCGCCGCTCTCGTTCGTCGTCGCGAACGCGTACTCGTCGCAGCTGACGTCGGGAGTCTCCGAGCGTCCCACCCAGCTGTCGGGGCACACCACGTCCCGGTTGTCGGTCTGGCCGTCCCTCAGGTAGTGCAGCGGCGTGTTGTGCGCCCTGCTGCCGAAGTGGTTGCTGTTCTTCTCCTTCATGAGCCAGTAGTAGGCGCCGGCCGCCGGATAGCGGTCCGTGTTCACGGTGTAGGTCGGCGTGTAGGAGGGGAAGACGCATCCGGCGTTCGCGGCACCCTTGGTCATGTCGTCGCAGCGCACGTCCAGATCCCCGATGGTGTTGCCGAGGTCGGCCTCGCCCGAGGCCTCCGGGAGTTCGGAGATACGGCCGGTGATGCCCCACCCGAGGGTGATCTCTTCCTTGCCGGTGCCGTTCCACAGGGTCTGGAAGGTCACGTCGGTGGCGTGGCTGTCCTCCGGGCCGGCCCAGGTCAGGGAGCCGTCCGTCACCTGTGGGGACTGGGTGCAGTCGGAGCAGGTCGATGCCGCGTTCCAGCCGAGGGTCACCGCTCCCAGGGTGGGGTCGATCTCGGTGGGGACGAGGGACAGGCTCTGGTCGAACTCCCCGATGTTGTTGTAGAGCTTGATCTCCTGTTGCATCGCGAAATGCGCGGTGCCGACCACCTTCTCGTCGACCAAGAAGATCACGTCGAGCGGGGACACGGCCTTCAGACAGGCGTCCGTACGGGTGTACCAGTCGTGGCCTGCGGTGCGGGTGTCGCACCAGGGGACGAGCGGGGTGGCGTCGGCCGCGGCCAGTGCCTTGGCCGTCTGCTTGCCGAGAGAGGACGTACGTGACTGCGTCTTGCCGATGTGCACGCAGATCTCGCCACCGCTCGTCCGCGTGGGGGAACACGTCGTGCCGGCCACGTCGGGCGCCGCACTGCTCAGGGAGGTCGCGGCCGACGTCAGCCCGGTGTTTCGGTGGGCCTCCTCGACGTCGCCCGCCCAACTGGGCATCGGTGCCTCGTCGTCGGCGTTGGGGAAGATGATGCTCGGCATGTCGCTGTAGTCGCCGGGCACGAACGCGACAGCGCCGTAGGCGACGTCCTTGTCGGCGGCTCCGTCCGCCGTGGAGTTGGTCAGCTGTACGCGCGGAGCCTGGTTCTTGAAGTTGAAGGCGCCGAGGGAGACCCATGAGTTGGCGTTGGCGCCCTGGTCGACGGTCCTGGTCACCGTGCCGACCGGGGTGATGATCTTGTACGTGGCGTTCGCGACCTGCGCCCCGGTGTCCGGGATGTGTACGTAGACCTTGGCCTGACCACCGGAGACGGCCGAGGACAGCTGCCAGTCGCCGAGGACGGTCATACGGCCCCCGTCGCCGCCGAGATGGCCGGCGTCGCGCGCGTGGGTGTACCAGAAGTGGCCGCCGTAGCCGCCGCCGATCTGGTGCAGGTCGGCTTTCGCGTCGTACTGCCCGAGCCCTGGTCCTGTCGCGTTCGGATCCGGATAGAAGGTGAACTGGAACGAGCCGTCGGTACTTGTCGTTCCGCAGTCGCTCCAGGTGTTGGTGCCCGCGGGCACGGACTCGACGATCCTCGCGCCCGCGGGCGCGCCTGAGCAGACGGGGGTTCCGTACTGCAGGCGGGTGCCACGGCCAGGTTCGCTGATCAGGGTCTGGTACTTGATGTTCTCGAAGCCGCAGCTGGTGGCGCAGTCGGACTTCCAGGTGACGTTGGACTCGTGCCACCAGTACTGGGCGTAGCAGGCCGCGTCGGGGCAGTTCGGCGGGTTGGCCGTGTCGCAGTCGTTCGCGGTGTTGCAGAACGCGTCGAGCGGCGGTGTGGCGTGGGCCCGGTGGAATTTCGCACTGGCCGGATCGACGACCGTCCCGGTGGTGCCGTTCCAGTAGGCGGGGCGGAAGCCCGCGGAGGCGAAGCCGGACTCGCCCGGCCAGTCCTGCCGGCCGGAGGTGGCGTAGGAGTGGCCGGTGTCGATGGACCAGGCCGCCCAGCCCATCACCTTCTCCTCGTACGGCCAGTTCTGCGGGTGGGCGGCGTCCTGGGCGGCCAGCGGGTCGAGGTCCGTGTTCATGAAGGCCAGCCGGGCGGCGGGATAGACGGGGTTGGCGGGGTTGTTGTACCAGCCGAGGCCCCAGTTGCCGTTCGCTGCCTCGTCCGCCTTGGCATTGAAGCCGAGGTTGTAGTTCCACACGGCGGTGAACCAGTTCTCGGGCTTGGCCGGGTCGTCGTTGTTCACGGCGATCGTCTGGCCGGACTCGTGCACCTCGTTCCATTTGTCGGCGAGGATGTAGAGCGACGCGGCGATGTTGGTGGTGTAGTCGATGGCGACCGCGCGCTGCGTGCTCTCCGGGAGCGAGGTTTCGCCGTCCTTCTCGTGCCCCGCGAGCCGCATGCCGTCGGTGACCTGGCCGACACCGTAACCGCAGTCGGACTTGTCCCAGTTGATGGTCCAGAAGTCGGCGAGGGAGCCGCCGGACTGATGGCCGTAGAAGCCGTCGACCGCCGCGAGCGGGCTGCCCATCTGGCCGGGGATGGCCCCGGATTCGGCCTGCCACAGGTTGGACTCCTGGGCGAGGATGCCCAGTTGGACCTGGGCGGGTATACGTCCGCCGCCGGTCAGCGCGGGTTTCGGGAACAGGCCCTGGGGATCGATCGTGGAGATCCCGGTCTGCGACCGCCAGCCGCCCTGTGTGAGGTAGCCCGATCGCAGATTGCCCTGGACGGCCATGTCCACGGCCCACTCGACCTGGTTGGGGGTCGGCTGCAGGGCCTGGGTGCCGACGTCGTTGCGCGGCACGGAACACCAACGGTCGTTGTCGACCGGGTCGTTGGCGTTGGAGGCGACCGCCGTGGCGAGCATGCTCGTCGTCGACAGTTGCGGCCTGGCGGATCCGGTGAGCACCGGTGACGGCCTGCCGCCCGCGGTGCTGCCGGGCGCGGTGACCTTCTGGTCCGTGTGCCTGCCCGTGCCCGGAACGGTGCCGGTGATGGTCAGGTCGTGGTTGGTACCGCCCGTCGTCGTCTCGGCCGCCGGTTCCCTGGTGCCGGTACCGGTGCCGGTGAAGCCGCGGCCGGCGTTCTTGATGTTGTCGACGCCCGCCTGCACGGCCGGCGAGACGGCCGGGTCGACGGCCAGGCGTCCACGGGTGGAGAGGTCCGCGTCGGGTGAGACGCTCAACTGCCTGATCCCGCTGGCCGCGAAGCCCTTGCCGCGGCTCGCCGTCCCGGTGAGGTAGACGGTGCCGTCCGTGCCCTGGCGCAGGTTCATCGCCGCGAGCCTGCCGGTCGCGACGGTCGTCTTCCTGCCTTGGGCGTACGTCTGTACGTTCGCGGCGGTGTCGCCCGTGCGGTCGATGAAGGCGACGGTGCCGTCGCCGCTCACCCGGATGCCGTACGGGGCGTGCTTCGTGCCGGTGAGCCGGGTCGTCCTGCCCTTGCGGTCGACGTGGACGAGCCGGTTCCCGGCGGCGGCTATCGCACCGTCCTTCGTCGGCACGGCCGAGGTGATCTCACCCGTCGCGGTGGTGTCCGAGGCGGTTGCGCCGGCCGTGTCGACCGTGACCAGGCGGGTCCTGGCGTCGCGCAGGGCGGTGAACAGGGCGGTGTGCGTCGCGGTGTTGCACGTCGGGTCGAAGTAGGCCAGCGAGGCGGTGAAGGGCAGCTTGGTGACGCTGCCGTCGTCGAGGTTCACGACTGCCGTGAACGCGCCACCCATCAGCAGGTCGGGCTTGTTGGTGAAGGTCCGGGGCGCATAGACGACGGCCGCGTGGTGGTCGTCCATGACGCACTGGTTGCCGATCCAGGTGTCGGCCCGAAGCTGGGGCTCGCTGAGGACGGCGGCCGTCCGCCAGGCGTACGCGTTCTTGCTGTCGGCGACGAGCAGGTGCAGCCCGTCACTGTCGGCGACGGCGGTCACTGCCCGGTCGGCGGAGGTCTTCCATCCCTTGCCCAGCGTGGTGTCCGGGGCCCTGACGGCGCCCTTGGGAGTCGTGGACGCGGGTTTGGGTGCGGTGGCGGCTCCGGGGCTGCCGGAATTCGCGGTGGCGGCCTGGGCCGGTACGAGCCCTGCCAGTGCGGCGGTGACGGCGAAGACCGTCAGCACGGTCCGTCTGTGACGGCTTGTCATTTCTTTCCCCCTGCTTCTCAACATCAGTGGCGCGGACGACGACGTTCGAGTGGGGAGACCAGCGAGAAGTCCCTGGTGCGGGCGCGGTCGGTAATGCCGTACCGCAGGGCAAGTCGGAGTCGTCGGCCGTCGGATCGGCCGCAGGCGGCGCTGAACGTAACAGGCCTGTGTGTGCTGCACCGAAGTGGGCGGAGGCAAGGTTCAAGGCGTAGTCGTAGACGCTTCAAGCCATGGCAAGAATTCTCGGAACGGGACGTCCCGGGAGCAGTTCGAGCGGGCATTTCGGAGCCTTTTGACCTGAACGTTCGCGGTGCGAGCGGAACGTGATGCACCTTCTCGGCCATCTCCGGACTTTCCCAAGTCATGGCAGAAGAAGCGGGCGAACGGTGAGGAACCCGGTGGGGGCGATTCGACCAGATACGCACAACTGGGGGCAGCCCGCTGCACGTGGGGGTGTGGTGATCAACAGGTCAGCTGTGGCCGGAAGTTGTCGGAGCCACCCGCGAGTGTCCTGCCCGCGGTGTCTCCTCTGCCAGGCGCAGAAGGTCGAGGAGGGCGAGCCGGGACGAGACCTCGAGTGTGCGGTAGATGCGGGACAGGTGTGTCTCGACGGTGCGCGGGCCGAGGAAGAGCCGCTCGGCGATCTTGCGGGTACGCCGTCCCGCCACCGCAACCCGGTACCCCAGGGGTCTGGCCGCGCGGATCCAGGCGGTCGCCACCGTTCCCGGTTACCGCCGCCGCGGCCATACCAAGGCCGAGTTGACCACGCTGCTCGCGCACCTGGAAGGAGACGGCGTGACACTGTACGAGCTGCACGCGTCCGACGACTCCGTCCCGCTGTACGCTGCGCTCGGTTTCACAAGCGACCCCGCCCTGATGCGGATGACCCGGCTCCCGCCCTTAGCGCACGCGACCGCGCACGGGATCTGACCGGCGCTGATCCCGAGTGCCGCAGAGAAGCGAGCCACCACACCAGGCTGTGGGGGGGAACAGACCCTCACCGTCGCACTCGACCGCCTCGACGCCCCGACCCGCACCCCCCAGAAGGAGCCACCACGCCGTGAACGACAATGCCTGGGACACCATCGATCAACTCGCCCGCCTCTTCAACGAACACGACACCGCGCTCGGCCTGGGCCAAGCGGAGCAGTGGAGCCTGCAAGTCCTCAAGATTGCCGAGGAGACCGGGGAAGCAGCCCAAGCCGTCATCGGAGCCCGCGGCACCAACCCCCGTAAAGGGTCCGTGCCATGGGCCGCCGCGCACGCGGAAGTCGCGGATGTAGTCATCACGGCGCTGGTCGCGCTGGCGCGCATGCGCCCTGACGACGCGCCGGAATACCTCGACCGGCATCTGGCCGCCAAGTCGGCGAAGTTCCTTTCCCTCGGTCCCGCAGCGGTCCCGGCTCCGCCGGAGCCGGCATGAGCAACGGCCGGTCGACGCCGCGGTGAGCACCAGGCCTCGGACGAGTGCGGAACCGCCTGGACGAAGCAGAAGGAGCTTGTTCGTGACGGCGTCCGATGAGCCACTCCCCCATACCGCCGGGTCCTCCCTCGCCGTGCTCTGAAGGCTGTCCCGTGCACTCCGCGTACACGGCCGGTGGCCCGTCCCCGCGAGAAGGGCAGAGACGGGCCACCGGATACGGGGAGCGGCGGTCAGGAACATGCCTCCTCGGGTATCAGGTAGTTGGGGGCGCCCCTTGTACGTCGGGTAGTGCGAGTCGCAACCATCGGTATTGAAGTTGTGGATCACGTCTCGGATTCGGTCCGCGCTGGTGAACGTCACTTCGGCGATCTTCGCCACGGACATGCCCCGCGCGGACAGCAGCACCATCTGGGCCCGTCGCCAGGTCACCACCGATCCCGTGCCCCCGCGGATGATCGCAGCAGGCTCCGGCCCTCGTCGCCATCTATCTCACGCACGCGCACCCGTTCGGCCATGCGCACATCCTGGTCGTCAAGTCAGCATCGCCGACCACCGTCTCGCGCGGCACGCTCCCTCCGGGGGCGCTGGACGGCGATGATGACGAGTCATGACGATCGTGTTCCGGGTGCCCGCCGGTGGTGCGGAGCGGGTGGGGTTCGCCTACTCGCCGACGATGGAAGCCGTACTGAGCCTGCATGTGCTCGTGGAGCCCAAGCACCACCCCGTCCAGCACGGCTGGGTACGTGCGATGCGCAAGCTGTCGCCTGCCCTGAAGCGGGAGATCGAGGCGTTCTCCTACGCGGTGCGCTCGTACTTTCCCGAGTTCCTCTTTCCGCGGCCGACCGGCGGGCTCGCGGACTTCGGCAGCGAGCTGGCCAGCCTGCGCACAGCGGACCCGGAGCTGGTCCGGCTGGAGTTCGCCGTCCCGCTGCTCTCGCCGTGGCGCGGCGGCGGCGGCGGCGGCGGCGGCGGCGGCGAGGGCAGGGATCCACACGCGTTGCGGGAACCGGACGTACGCGCCCTGCTCCGGGAGCGTGTCACACGTGAGAGCGACGAAGCGATGGCCGCAATGCTCCTCGACGACCCCCGCGCACTCCTCGAAAGGTTCCTGAGCATGCTGGAACGCTACTGGCGGGAAGCGTTCGAGGAGGAATGGGCCCGGATCGAACCGGAACTGGCCGCCGGAGTGAGCGAGGCCGGACACCAGATCGAACAGCGCGGACTGTACGGCATGCTCCGCGGCCTGTGGCCGGAGGTGCGCATCGACCGGCAGGCCGAACGCTTCTGGCTGGAGCGCCCGCACGACCACGAGGTCGCCATCGGCCCGGACGACACCCTCCTGCTCGCCCCCAGCACATATGTGTGGCCGCACGTACGGGTCAACTGCGACGGCCCCTGGCCCCTCGGGCTCGTCTTTCCCGTCTCGTCGATCGCCCGGGAGGCCCGCCCCAGGATTCCTCCCGCACAGCTCGTCGGCATGCTCCGCGCGCTCGCCGACGACACCCGCCTGCGCGCCCTCCGGCTGATCGCCGAACGCCCGCGCAGCACCCAGGAGTTGGCCCCGCTCGTCGGCGTCAGTGAGGCCGCCCTGTCCAAGCACCTGCGCGTCCTCGCGGACGCGGGCCTGCTCGAACGCCGCCGTGAGGGCTACTACGTCCTGTACCGGCTGCTGCCCGGGCAGGTGGCGGGTCTCGCTCCCAGCCTGGAGAGCTTTCTGCACACCACCGACCCTGTTGATTAGCCATCTGCCTAATAAGTGGATCAGGTGTCCGAGGAGATCCGACAGTGGCGGCATGTCACTGCTCCGGGACCGCAATTTCCTGCTTCTCTTCGTCGGCCAGGCCGTCTCACGCTTCGGCGACGGCCTGTACACCGCCGCGACCGCCTGGCTGGCCTGGTCGCTGACGAAGGACCCGACGGCCGTCGCCGTGGTGAGCGTGGCCGCGTTCGCGCCCGCGTTCCTGGCCACGTTCGTGTCCGCCTCGTACGCCGACCGTTACGACCGCCGCAAGCTGATGATCGCCTCCGATCTGGCCCGGGTCGCCGTAGTGGCGGTAGCCGCGGTGCTGCTGTCCCTCGGCCTGCTGAACCTGTCCCTGCTCGTGGCGACCACGGCGCTGCTGGCCCTGATCGGCGCCCCGTTCGCCCCGGCCCGCAACGCCATCGTCACGCAGATCGTCCCGGCCGGCCGTCTGCAACAGGCCAACGGGCTGCTGCAAGTCGCCTTCCGGGCCGCCTTCTTCGTCGGCCCGCTCATGCTCGCGCCGCTGCTGGCCTACGGCTCCATGCGGGCGGCGCTGGTGGTCAACGGACTGACCTTCCTGGGCTCGGCGGGCGCCGTGGCCGCCATCCGCGTGACCCGTCCCGTCCTGGCCGCAGGGCAGGTGGGGCTGTGGGCCGATCTCGCCGCCGGGCTCAGGGCCGTTCGGGCCGCTCCCGACGTGCTCGTGGTCATCGTGACCTTCGTGCTCGCCCTCGCTCTGACCAGCGGTTTCCTCACGGTGGGGCTGGTCGCCGTCGTCGGGCAGGGCGGCCGCTACGGCCTGCTGCTGGGCCTCGCCGGGGTCGCCGAAGTGGCGGGGGCACTCCTGCTGGCCGGCCTGCGGATGCGCAGACTCGCCCTCGCGGCGGTGCTGGCCTGGGCCCTGCTCGGACTCTTCCGTGCGCCGCTCGGAATCGTCACCTCCACAGCCGGGGCCGCGGTGCTCCTGATCGCCACCGGGCTGGCCTCGGCCCTCACGGACATCCCGCTGATCGCGCTGGTGCAGCAGCGCATACCGAGCCACCATCTGGCGAAGGCGTTGGGTCTGTGGGAGGCCGGAGTGGCGGGAGCCCTGGCCGTTTCCCCCTTCGTGGCCTCGACCACCATCGCACTCACCGGAGTCCAGGACGCCTTCCTCCTCTCGGGCGCCGCCCTCGTCGTTCTGGCCATGACCGCCGCGCTCACCCTGGCCCGCACAGCCAGAGCACAGCGGCCCCGGCAGTCGCGCATCAGCGTCCCGCCTGGTTCCCAGGCCGAACAACCGGCAGTCACGCCGGAGTCCGCCCCGTGACCGACCCCCTGCTGTCCTCCAACCAGCCCCGATTCCGGACGGCCCGCCGTGAGCGAGGCTCACCGCACCAGTCGTGAGCCGCCCGCGCTGGACCCGACTTCCGCGCCGCCGCCTTTTCTTGTGCATGCGAAGACGGTGCCGCCGTGCGACTTCGCGACATCCCGCACGATGGCCAGGCCGAGGCCAGAGCCCGCCCGACCTCCTGGCAGACCCGCACACCCCCTGCCGTCAGCAGTTTCCGGATCACGGTGCCGGGGACAGGACCGGCCTGGGCCTGACGATCGCGGCCGGCCAGACACGCCTCCTGGGCACCCACCTGACCGTCACCGCCCTCACCAAGCGGCCGGTGACACCGCTGGGGTTTCGTCGCCGAGTTCTTGGCCCTGCTTACCCTGGACGCCCTCCCCCGCGGGGAGGGCGGCCCGACCAGCTCGCCATCGTGGGCTCCGGTCCACAAGGTGACGCAGGTGGGAAAACAGGCCGAACAACGTCCGCGGGCCGCCGACGTGAGCGCCGTGGTCGGCGTGGACGCCGGCTTCGAAGGACGTAGTGGGCATCGTTCGTCGTTCCCGACTCGGGCAAGCACCGACCGCTAATCATGCTCGGACAAGCGGATCTCACTGCTCCGAGGCGTCTGCCAGGTCGACGGAGGGCTCTTGTCCACGCTGGAAGGCACGGCCGAAGTGTTGGCCCGAACTGCCGACGGACAGGAGGTCCGGGCGTTTGGCCACGCGACCGTCTCCGGAGGATCGCCCACGCGCGCGCCGACCGATCCAGGGACCTAGGAATCCGGCGACCCAGCGCACCTCGGCTGACGCGGCACGCACGAAGCGTGCCCGACCAACAGGCAGGACGGGCAACGGGTGCGTCCAGGAGTCGTCGGTGTCCGGCAGGTTGAGCGAGTGAGCGAGCGCCGCCGCGATCCGCTCGTGGCCGAGTGGGCTCGAGTGGAGGCGGTCCTGACTCCACAGGCGTGGATCCGTGGCCACCGGATAGAGGGTGACGTCGGCGACAACGACACCATGCCGGTGCGCCGCCGCGCGAACACGGTGGTTCAGCGCCTCAAGACGCGGCCGGAGCGGACGGGCCAGTGGAGTGACGCGCGCGATGTCGGGAAAGGTGAGCGTCGCCACGCGCGCCCCCTGGCCGGTGAGCGCGGCGAACATCGCCTCCAGATGCGCGGCCACCTCATCCGGATCGAAGCGGGGGCGCAGCATGTCGTTCACTCCGGCCACGACCGTCGCGAAGTCCGGCCGCAGCGCGAGCGCCGCGGGCAACTGCTCCGCGTGGACCTGCCCGGCCAGACGGCCCCGAACGGCGAGGTTGGCGTACCGGAGCTGCGGGCTGTGGCGAGCCAGGTGCTCGGCGAGCCGGTCGGCCCACCCGCGCAGGCCTGTCGGATCGTCGCCGTCGCCGACCCCTTCGGTGTGACTGTCACCCAGGGCCACGAAGCGCAGATAGCGGGTCTCAGTGCCTGACATGAGCGGCTGGCTCCTTATTGCGATCACCGGAAGAGCCCTCACTCTAGTCAATTTTTTGATTAATGGTCTTGGCGCGCTGGTCGAGCCTGCGCAACGCCATGTCGCCCCACTGGAGGTTCTCCCGCTCGAACGACATCCCGCGCAGCAGGGTGAGGTACGGGCCGATACGCTCGGCCTCGGCGAAGTACGCCTCCTCTGAGCGGCCGCCCAGCAGCCGTTGCCGGATACGCTCGTAGTGGGCCAGCTTGGCCGTGGCCCATTCCATGCGTTCGACGACGGCGGCGCGCACCGCCTCGGCATCGCCGGCGTCCGCGCACTGCACCCTGACCAGCAGCTCGTCCCTGATGACCGCAGGCCGACCCGGCGGCTCGCCAGTGTATGCGCGCACCGCCTCCCGCCCAGCCTCCGTCAGGGAGAACAGTCGTTTGTTGGGACGACGCACTTGCTCGACGAGGCGAGCCGTGACCAGCCCCTCGACCTCCATACGCTCCAGCTCCCGATAGAGCTGCTGAGGCGTCGCCGTCCAGAAGTTCGCAACCGTCGCGTCGAAGCCTTTTGCGAGGTCGTAACCGGACGCCTCGCCCTCCAGCAGCGCGGCCATCACCGCGTTCCGCAATGCCATGGGAGCAAGGTACGGCCCAGCGAGTGTTCAGTGGTGAGCGCTCCCGAAGCGCCAGACCCTCGACAAGCACCGGAGTCGCCTCTACCCTCCTCTAACTATATGCAACTTGTTGAGTATGGAGATTGATCATGCACCCCTTCCGCGAGGCCGTCGAGAACGGTGACCTGGACGCCGTGGCCACCCTTCTGGCCGACGACGTCGTCTTCACCAGCCCGGTCGCCTTCAAGCCGTACCCGGGCAAGGCGATCACCACCGCGATCCTGCGCGCTGTGACACAGGTCTTCGAGAACTTCACCTACGTCCGGGAGATCGCGAACCCCGATGGCCGCGACCACGCGTTCGTCTTCACCGCGAGCGTCGCCGGAAAGAAGCTCCAGGGCTGCGACTTCCTGCACTTCGACGAGGACGGGAAGATAGACGAATTCACGGTGATGGTGCGCCCGCTGTCGGCCGCCCACGCGCTGTCCGAGGCCATGGGCGCCCAGTTCGAGAAGATCGCCCTGGAGGCCGCCGAGCAGTGAGTCCGACGACCGACGCCGTGGTCATCGGCGCGGGAACCCCTTACTGAACGCCGCCACCCGCCAGCATGCGGGACGACGCACATCCTGGTGAGGCGTCACAACATCCCCTGCGGCTGTGCCACGTCCTTCGGCGCGTGCGCTTCGAGTTCGAGACGGCGCTGCACCAGTTGTCCGTGATCGAGCCGTCCTGCACACGCTCACGGCATCGGGGGTAGGCCGCAGACCTAGAAAGCGGCGCGGCTCCCGTCGCGGACGCCGTGCGGCAAGGATGCCGGGTCATGACGATCGTGTTCCGGGTCCCTGCCGACGGGTCCCTGCCGACGGTTCGGAGCGGGCGGGGTTCGTCGGCAGCAGCGCACGGCCCCTGCCCCCGCAGCAGCACAGGGCCGCACAGCGCCACTGGTGTGGTGCTGTCGCTGGTTCGGGTGGTGGGCTGAGTCAGCATGCACAGGGATTGGCGGGTCCGGTCCTCGGTGCACCTTTCGGCGACGAACAGGGCTTACGGG
>NZ_AEJB01000602.1 GCF_000331005.1 Streptomyces turgidiscabies Car8 | reverse complement strand
CACGACGGCTGTTCTTCTGCCGGGGCGTCGATTCCCTTTGTGCGTCGATCTTCTGAGACACATTCGTGTTCGCCGTCGCGTGCACCGCAGAAACTTTCTGCTTACGGAGTTTCCGTCGCGACCGGGGATCGTTAGACCCGGCGACAGAATTCGCTCTGGTGACATGAGTTGCCGAAGAAAGGAACACGATGAAGTCCCTGAAGGCTGCCGCTGTTGTTGCCGGTTCCATGGTCATCGCCGGGGTCGCCGCGCCCGCGTTCGCCTACGAGACCGCCGACCTCACGCCCACCAGCCTCAACGGCGCCGTCAACACGCTCACCAAGGGCCCCCTCGACGTAGATCAGCTGCAGCCGGTTCAGCACCAGTCGAACGCGCTCGACACGGAGAACAAGGACTCGGTGCTCAGCTCGGTGAAGGGCGCGACGACCGCCCTCAACTCCAACGGCGGGCTGCTCGGCGGCCTCCCCCTCCAGGGCTGACACGGGTTTCGACCCGGTTTTCGAAAGGGCCGATT
>NZ_AEJB01000601.1 GCF_000331005.1 Streptomyces turgidiscabies Car8 | reverse complement strand
ATGACGAACCCCGAGTCCACCGTTGACACGGCCACGTTGACGCCCGCTCCCCCTTCCCTCCGCGCCCGGCGCACCTACCGGCTGGCCGTCCTCCCGGTCTCAGGGATCCTCCGGCCCCGTCTGGTGACGGTCGCCGCGCTGCTCGCCGTGGGCACGTTCCTCCTATTGTCAGTTGCGTGGCGTCCGCGCAGCCGGACGAGGATGACATGGGGAATGCCGGATCGTCCGGGGGCCGTGAGCACGGGCGTTGGTACATGAATGTGCCCGCCCGACATCGTCGGCCGCCTGAGCTGCCGTCGAGTTGGACGGGCGTTCCGTCAGTGGCCGGACATGCCGCCGTCGACGGCGAGCGTGGTGCCGGTGATGTAGGACGAGGCGGGGCCGGCGAGGAAGACGACCGCGGCGTCGAGCTCACGTTGCAGCCCCGGCCGACCCATCGGACTGGTCTGCCGGATGAACGTCTTGACCTGCTCCTCCGGGATCTGGGAGGTCATCTCGCTGGTGAAGTATCCCGGTGCGACGGCATTGACCCGGATGCCGCGGCGTCCGGTCCACTGCTGGGCGAGGTCGCGGGTGAGGCCGATGAGGCCGGCCTTGCTGGCGGCGTAGGCCGCCTGCGGAGCAAACGACTTGATCAGCCCGAGCACGCTGGCCACGTTGACGATGCTGGAGCCGGGCTCCATGACACGGCCGCAGGCCTGCGCCGCCCAGTAGGCGCCGTTGAGGTTGATGTCGATGACGCTGCGGAAGTCCTCCGGGCGCTCCTTCAACGCGGGAACGGCCGTGCCGATGCCGGCGTTGTTGATCAGAATGTCGACGCGGCCGAACTTGTCGAATGCCGCGCGGGCCATCGCCTCGCACTGCTCGGGATCGCCGATGTCGGTGGCGACGGTGAGGGCGCTGCGGCCGGTGTCCTGCACGTGCCTGGCGACTTCGGTCAGTCGCTCGGCGCGGCGGGCGGCGAGGACGACGTCGGCGCCGGCCTCCGCGAGTGCCCGGGCGAATCCGGCACCGAGGCCGGAGCTCGCTCCGGTGACGACGGCGACCTTGCCGTCGAGCCGGAAGAGGTCGAGGACGTTGCTCATAGTGGCTCCAGGTGTGTCAGTGCACGCAGTCCGGCGGCGGTGAGTGGCGCGACGGCCTGCCCGACTGTGTCGAATCCTGTGCCGAGGGTCAGCCCTTGCTGGAAGCGGGCGTGTATTCCCTCGGCGATGACGGCGATCTTGAAGTAGCCCAGCGCGAGGTAGAAGCCGAGTTCGCCGAGGTCCCGGCCGCTGGCCTCGGCGTAGCGCTGGGCGAGGTCGGCCGGAGCGGGCAGACGTTCGCTGGTGGAGGCGGCCGATCCGTTGAGCACGGGGGCGAAGACCGGGTCGGCGTAGACGAGGTGCAGCCCGAGGTCGGCGAGGGGGTCGCCGAGGGTTGCCATCTCCCAGTCGACCACCGCGCGGACGATCCCCGGGTCGGCGAGGTCGAGGATGGTGTTGTCGATGCGGTAGTCGCCGTGCACGATCGATGCGCCGCTCTCCGTAGGGCAGGTGGCGGCGAGACGGCCGTACAGGCGCTCCATGTCGGGGAGTTCGCGGGTTTGGACGCGTTGCCACTGGTCGTACCAGCGCTGGACCTGGCGCGTCAGGTAGCCCTCTGGCCGCCCGAATCCGGTGAGCCCGACGGCGCCGGGATCGATGGCGTGCAGACGCGCGAGTACGTCGACCAGGCCATGGGCGCAGCGTGTGATCTCGCTGTCCGGCAGGACGTGCAACTGATCGAGGGTCCGGATCACCTGCCCGTCGACGTGGTCGACCACCGCGAACGGCACCCCCAGGGCGTCGTCCGCGTCCCCGAATGCCACGGCGCGGGCCACGGGGACGTCACTGCCCGCGAGCGCGTCGACCACCCGGTATTCGCGCTGCATGTCGTGGGCGGAGGGGGTCAGTCCGCCCAGCGGAGGTCGGCGGACAACCCACCGTCGCTGCCCGTCGGTGACCAGATAGGTCAGGTTCGACCGCCCGCCCTGCAGCAGCTCGGCGGAAAGTCCGCCGCGGAACTCGGGCACCTGCTCACTGAAGAACCGTTCCAGTGCAGGCAGGTCGAGACCGTCCACAGTGGTCCGTTCCGCGCCGGTCATCGTGTGGCCGCCTCGGTGTGGCGGCGCAGGACGCGGCGGGCGATGGCCCAGCGGTGGGTCTCGGACGGGCCGTCGTAGATCCGGAAGGGCCGGACCTCGCGCAGGAACCGCCCGAGCAGGATGTCGTCGGACACCCCGAGTGAGCCGCAGATCTGCAGCGACCGGTCCACGACTCCCCAGACCGCTTCGGCGCTGAAGGTCTTGGCGATCGAGGTGGCCTGCGAGGCCGACCGGCCCTGGTCGAGCTCCCAGCAGGCCTGGAGGATCAGTCCACGGGCGGCGGCGATGTCGATCTCGTTGTCGGCGATCATCTGCTGCACCATGCCGAGATCGCCGAGCCGGGAACCGAAGATCTGCCGGTCGGCGGCCCGGGCGACGGCGATGTCCTGCGCACGGCGGGCGATGCCCAGCCACCGCATGCAGTGGGTCGTCCGAGCGGGACCCAGCCGGACCTGCGCGTAACGGAAGCCCTGGTCGACCTCGCCGAGCACCGCCTCGTCCGGTACGACGCAGTTGTCGAAGCGCAACTCGACGTGGCCGCCGTAAAGGCTCTCGTCGAGTGTGCCGATGTGCCGGACCGTCTTCATGCCAGGGTTGTCGGCATCGACCAGGAACATCGTCGCGCCGCCCAGGTCACCGGGCTCACCCGAGGTCCTCGCCATACAGATCGTGAACCCCGCGCCGTCGGCGCCGGTGATGAACCACTTGTGTCCGTCGATGCGCCAGCCACCCGGCACGCGCTCCGCGCGGGTCGCCAGCGCACTGGGGTCGGAGCCCGCGCCGGGAGCGGGCTCCGTCATCGCGAAACAGGACCGGACGGCGCCGGCCGCGAGAGGGAGCAGATAGCGCTCCTTCTGCTCCGGGGTGGCGATGGCTTCGAGCATGTGCATGTTGCCCTCGTCGGGGGCGGCGATGTTCAGCGCCAGCGGACCCAGCAGCGAGTACCCCGCCTCCTCGAACACGGCAGCCCTGCCCCGCATGTCCAGCCCGTGCCCGCCGAACTCCGTACCGACGTGCGGCGCGAAGACTCCCGCGTCCTTCGCGGCCCGCTGCAGCCCGATCCGGACCTTCTCGGTGCGCGCGACGCCGTGGTGCTGTTCCTCGACCGGGATCACCACCTCGCGCACGAAGTCGGCGGTGCGGCGCGCGAGGTCCGCGGCGACGGGGTCGGGGGTGAGGTCGACTGTCATGGCGACTCCCAATGAGGCTAATGAGTATTAGCCTCGACTCTAAGCGGTCGCTTGGCAGTGCGCACCATGGCCCATGTCACAAGCCCTGCGGGATCAGCTATCGTCTGTTAGTCCTGAAGCGGAGGCGAAAGTGAGTCGAGCCAACGACATCCGTGCCGCGGCGCTGGAACTGTTCACGCGCCTCGGCTATGAGGCGACCACGATGGCCGACATCGGACGCGCTGTGGGTATTCGCGGCCCGAGTCTGTACAAGCACATCGCGTCCAAGCAGGACGTGCTTGCCCAGATCATGATCGGCACGATGGAGGACCTCCTGGCCGCGCACCGCGCAGCCGTCACGAGCGGCGGCGACCCGGTGGTACGCCTTCGCCGGGCCACCGAGGCGCATGTTCGCTACCACGCTCGGCACCGGCTCGAAGCCTTCGTCGGCAACCGCGAGATCCGCTCTCTCGTCGAGCCGCACCGCAGTCGCGTGCTGGCCCTGCGCGCGGAGTACGAAGCAGGCTTCCGTGTGATCGTCGACGTGGGTGTCGCGGAGGGGTGCTTCCAGGTGGCCTCCGCGCGACTGGTCTCCTACGCCATCCTCGACCTCGGTATGGGCGTCGCGGCGTGGTACCGCGAGGACGGCGAACTCGCCGAGGACACGATCGTCTGGCGGTACGGAGACTTCGCCCTCCGCCTGGCGGGGGCGGACTCTGATGGCTGATGCTCCAGTTCTAGAGCTGTCCTTCTGGTGAACTTCCTGGCGGTGTGGCCGGCCGAGGTCCGCCACAGGCGCCCTGTGCCGGGCGAAGCCGCTTTGGCCTGGCAGCCCGGTCCGGGTCGTCGGCGGGCGGCGACCTGACCCGGCGCGGAGTCCTTTGGTGGACTACCCATGCCGGTGGGTCGCGCGACCATGTGCTCATGTGTCATGGCGCCTACCTCTCGGGCCAGAGCGTCCTCTCGTCTGATCTGCGATAGCGCCGCATCTGTAGACGACTGTCGCGCGGTCGAGGATTACTGAGCGCATGCTCAGCGCTATACATTCCTTATAGTCACTGCTAGTGTCCCTCGATACGGCGAAGGGGCCGCTCGGTGGACGGTGGTCGCCGGTGCCGTGCGCGGCCACCGGTTCGGAGAGTGCTCGTGACTCCATGGGCCGTGTCGCCGAAGCGGAGCGCGACTGCTGAGGGGTTGGCCTCCGCGGTCGAGCCCAAGCCGGCCGCAGTGGCTGCCGATGCGACCCGCGCACGGCCGCCGCCTGCTGCGGTCCTTCCCGAAAGGAATCTGTCGATATGTCTGACAATCCACTCGCTGCCACTCGCGCCGAGGTGACGGAATGGTTCTTCGAGGACTATCTGCCGCGCTGGATCGCCGTGGCCGCTGGCACGTCCGGCGAGGGACCCGAGTTCATTCACGACTACTGGGGCACTCCGTTGCACGTCACGGGGCTGGAACAGTCGTTCTGGTGCCTCGATGATGCCAGCGTGCTCGCTTTCCTGGACTTGAATTACGCGCCTCTGCGGGAGGCGGGATACAGCCACACCGCGGTGCCCGATCGGCGCGTGATCGTCTACAACACCGTCGGTGCCGCGGTCGAGGTGATCTGGTCACGGCGCCGTGCCGACGAGAGCGAGATCCAGCGCTGGGCGGTGCAGTTCAGCGTCGCCAAGTCCGACAGGGGCTGGCGCGTGGTCGGCATCCACTCGGCGGCGACCGACAAGGACAGCCTCGCTGAGATCTGGCCCGTCGAATCGGCTCGGGAAGTGGCGAGTCGTGGCTGAGAAGATCTATCCGCCGCTGGTCATGCCCGACGGTGTGGCCCGGCAGAAAGTCACCGTGTGGAGCGACGGCATCGCGCTTGACGCGGACCTGTACCGACCGACGGCCGTCGCCACCGACGCCGCCCTGCCCGCCGTCGTGCTGTCTCACGGCTGGGGCGGCAGCAAACTCACCGCGGAACGTTACGCGGCCCTGTTCGCCTCCGCCGGCATGATCACCCTGACCTTCACGCAAGGCAGCTGGTTCGATTCAGGCTCCCCGCTGCAACTGGTCGGCGACGCCCCCGACCTCGACGACGGCAACCAGGCCCACGCCCAAGTGCGGTTCATCCGGGACCTCGTGGATCCGTTCGCCTGGACGGCGAACCTGCGCGCGGCGCTGGACTACATCGAGGGCGAGCCCAACGTCGACCCCGCCCGCATCGGACTGTGGGGCACCAGCTTCGGCGGAGGCATCGCCGTACACCTGGCCGCCAACGACCCCCGCGTAAAGGCACTGGCCGTGCAGGTGGCTGCCATCGCCCCCCTGAGTGGACCCGTCGCGCAACTCGCCCGCAAGCGTGCCATCGACACCGCTCGTGGCGACACGGACCCGATTCCCCAGGGCGTCGATCCGTGGCCGAACATGGCGGGCACTCCGTACCTGGCGAAGCTGGCGCACTTCAACCCGCTCGCCATGGTCGCCCGGCTGCGGGCCCCTGCCCTGATCATCGACGCCGGTGACGAGGAGATGTTCCCCATCGCCGACAACGGGGCACGCGCGGCGGAGATCATCAAGAACACGCCCGGTGGCGTCGTCGACTACCAGGTCATCCCCGGCATCGACCACTACGGCGTCTACTTCGACGGCTACGAGCCCGGCAGCCGGGCCGCCCTGGACTGGTGGGAGCGTCACCTATGACGACACCATCCACTCGCGTTCTCACCGTGTCGACCAAGCTGGGTCCGCTCCGTGTGCAGGACGCCGGTCCCGCCGACGGCCCCGTGGCATTGCTGTGGCCGAGCTTGTTCAGCGAAGGCGAGACCAGTTGGGGCCTACAGCTGGCCGGCCTGCACGAGCTCGGGTGGCGGACACTGCTCGTCGACCCTCCCGGCACGGGCGGCAGCCCGCCGGTCGAACAGCGGTTCACCATGGAGGAGTGCGGTGAGGCCGCGCTTCAGGTGCTCGACGACGCAGCCGTCGACCGGGCTGCCCTGGTCGGACTGTCGTGGGGCGGTTTTGTGGCCCTGCGGGTCGCTCTCATCGCGCCGCAGCGTGTGACCGCCCTGGTCCTGTCCAACACCAGCGCCCGCGGTGTGGGCTTGCCCGAACGCCTCAGAGTCCGCATGACCGCCCTTCTCATCCGGACCGGAGTTCCGGGTGGCATGGGCAGGCTGGTCGCGGCCGGGATGCTCAGCGACTACACCCGCCGCCACAACAGCGTCTTCGTCTCCAAGTTCGTGGAAAGGGTGAACCACCTCGACACCGCAGGGCTGGCCCGCGCCGCGCGGTCGGTGTTGGGCGACCGCAGTGACGTGGTCGATGTCCTGCACCGGATCACTGTCCCCACCCTGGTGATCGCCGGCGCCGAGGACAAGGCGTTGCCACAGGCTCCCCATTCCGACGATCTGGTTCACCGCATCGTCGGCGCCCGTCTCGAGGTGCTGCCGCGCGTCGCCCACCTGTCTCCCTGTGAGGAGCCCACCAAGGTGGCCGCCCTGATCAAGGAATTTCTCGCACAGCTCGGATAGCGCCGACAAGTAGTCCCGCGTCTGCCGTGAGTCCGGCGACACGACACACCGCCTCACGGCGCCGAAAGGAACACACCAAGCATGGCTGACCTGACATACGACGTGTACGTCTCCGACGGGGTCCCGCGAGCGCGGGCCGAGCGACTGCCCGACGGCGGTCCGATCGTGTCGTCCCCTTTGGCCTCGACACTGATCATCGGTGAACGGGAGGCTGTGCTGGTCGACCCGCCGTTCACCCGCGAACAGACGCAGGCGGTCGGTGACTGGGTGGAGCGCTCCGGCAAGCGCCTGGCCTACATCTACGCCACGCACGGCCACGGCGACCACTGGTTCGGCACCGGCGAGCTGCTGGAACGCTTCCCCGGAGCCGTTCCGTACGCCACCGAGGGCACCATCGGGATCATGCGCCGCAACGTGCAAGGGCGCGAGCAGTTCTGGGACGCGGACTTCCCCGGCCTCATCCCCGACTCCCCGCTCGTCTACCGGCCGGTCCCCGCGGACGGGTTCGAGCTGGAGGGGCACCGGATCGAGGTGGTCGAGGTCGGCCACACCGACACCGACGACACGACCGTGCTGCACGTCCCCTCGATCGGCCTGATCGTCGGAGGCGACGTCGTCTACAACGGCGTACACCAGATGCTGCTGGAGACCCCTGGCGGCGGCTTCGAGTCATGGCTGGCGGCGCTCGACGTCCTCGACTCGCTCAACCCCCGCTCCGTGGTCGCCGGGCACAAGAACCGTGACCTGCCCGACGATCCGGCCATCATCGACGAGACCCGCCAGTACCTGCGCGACGCGCAGCGGCTGCTCGCCGAGAAGCCCATCCCGCAGCAGTTCTTCGACGAGATCACCGCCCGCTATCCCGACCGGCTCAACATCGGCCCTGTCTGGTACGGCGCGCACGGTCTCCTCGGAGTTCCCCTGCCCGCGGGGCCCGCAGGCGACGCCAATCAGGCGAGCGAATAGGGGCGGCAGGTGACACAGCCCAGAACCAATGCGCCGGCCGGCCGGGACGGAGCGCCCTTGTCAGGCTTCGACGTGTTCCGCAGCGCGTTCGTGGACGCCGTCGGTCTGCGCTTCACCGAGGTCACGGAGACACGGGTGCGGGGTGAGATGCTGCTGGGCGCCGAACACCACACACCCTGGGGAGTGGTGCACGGCGGGGTCTATACCGCTGCCGTCGAATCCGCCGCCACCGTCGGTGCGTCGGCGGCGGTGGCCGATCGCGACCAGGTCGCCGTAGGAGTGGCCAACAGTACGGACTTCCTCCGCCCGATCACCGCCGGGACGGTTCAGGTGCTGGCCGAAGCGATCCAGCAGGGGCGCGGCCAGCAACTGTGGCAGGTGGCCATCACCAGCGCCGACACCGGCAAGCTCATCGCCCGCGGCCAGCTGCGGCTGGCCAACGTCCCGGCCGCGGGACTCCCGAACACCTTGGGGCCGCACTCATGACCATCTCTCCTTCTGCCTCCGCCGCATCCGGCGGCAGTCCGGCGGGCCTGGAGGTGTCGGCAGCCTTCGCGACCACGTTGGACGCACCGGAGCACATCCGGATCGCCGAGGAACTCGGCTACCAGCGTGCGTGGTTGTACGACACCCCGCAGCAGAGCCCCGACGTGTGGATGTGCCTGGCGCTGGCAGCCGAGCGCACCCATCGCATCGGGCTCGGGCCCGGCGTACTCGTACCGGCGCTGCGCCACCCGATGGTCAACGCCAGCGGGGCCGCGGCTCTCGAACGCCTGGCCCCCGGGCGGGTCGCGGTGGCCTTCGGCACCGGTTACACCAGCCGTCGGGCGATGGGGCAACAGCCTGTCTCCTGGGCGTACCTGTCCCGCTACGTCAAGACGTTCCGCGCGCTTCTCCGTGGCGAAACGGCCGAGTGGGAGGGTGGCCCGCTCCGTATGCTGCACACCGCCGAATCGCTCCCGGGCACACTGGACACCATCCCTGTCTACATCGGAGCGATCGGCCCCAAGGGAATGGAGATCGCCGCGTCACTCGGGGACGGTCTGTTCGTCGTCGGCGGCGTCCCCGACCAGGCCAGAGACTTTGAGAAGGTCTCCTACCTGACCCTCGGGTCGGTGCTGGAAGACGGGGAACCCCTCAACAGCGAGAGACTGCGCGCGGCCGCGGGACCCGGACTGGCGCAGGTGTTCCACGTCTCCTACGAACTCGGCGGCGAGGAAGCCGTCAAGGCACTGCCCGGCGGACCGGAGTGGCTGGCCGTGCTCCAGGAGACACCAGAGGACCGGCGCCACCTCGCGGTGCACAACGGCCACCTGCTGCACCTGAACGACGCCGATACCGCCGCCTGGAACGCAGGCGCCCACACGTTGGTCGAGCATGTCACCCTCACAGGCACAGCCGGCGACGTCCTGGCCAAGGTCCATGACCTGGCGGCGAGCGGCGTCACCGAGATCATGTACCAGCCCGCCGGCGACATCCGCCGTGAGCTCGAAGCCTTCGCCGACGCGGTGGGCATACGGCGATGAGGGCCACGCGCGAGTCAGGCTAGGCGCCGGTGTACAAGTCCTATAGTGAAGAGTTACCAAGCCGTACAGTAGAAGCATGACAACCGCAAGGACATACGGCCAGATGTGCCCGCTCGCCCGTTCGCTGGACGTTCTCGGCGAGCGTTGGACCCTTTTGATCGTGCGCGAGCTGTTGCTCGGACCCAAGCGTTTCAAGGATCTCGTCGACATACTCCCGGCCCTCGGACCGAATCGGCTGACCACGCGGCTGCGCGGCCTGGAAGACGCCGGGGTCGTTCAGCGGACCACCCTGCCGCCCCCCGCAGGAGTGGCCGTGTACGAGCTCACCGAGAGAGGGGAGGGGCTTCGGGAGCCGCTCACCTCTCTCGGCCGGTGGGGCCTGGGCCTCCCGCCGTCTCCCGACATCGACCCGAAGACCACCCGGGTGGATCTCATCGCCTCCAGTGTGTCCAGCGCTGTCGCGCCGGACAAGCTCGTCGGTCTCAAGGAGATCTACGAGATGCACGTGGGCAGGGAGACATTTCATGTCGAGATCGCCGATGGCCGGATGCGGACAAGGAGCGGTCGCGCACCCGTTCGTCCCGACCTTGAGGTCGCCTGCCGGGTGCGGACCTTCCTCAAGCTGATTCTCGGCGGCACGCAGGCGGTCGACGCTGTCCAGTCGGGAGATCTGCAGGTGGCCGTCGGGTCGCAAGAAGTGGTCGAGCGTGCCTTCGACCTGATGTCCAATACAGAGATCGATTATCCGGTGTACCTAGGGGTCTAGCGCGCGAGCGCCCCCGTCGCCGGAGCGTGAAGGAGCGATGCATGAGCTTCAACCCGGCGACATCCGCCCTGTCATTCGAGCCCTTGAGCCCTGTCTCGTTCCTGGACCGGTCGGCCGCGGTGTTTCCCGAGCGCACGGCGGTGATCGACGGGCGCCGGCGCTTCACCTACGCCGAGTTCCACGACCGGTGCCGTCGACTGGCCGGCGTCCTCGCTCCGTTGGCGAACGGCCGCCCGGTCGCCGTGCTGGCACCCAACACGCACGTCATGCTCGAGGCGCACCACGGCGTCCCATGGGCGGGTGCGCCCCTGGTCACGATCAATACGAGGCTCTCCGCCACCGAGGTCCGCTACATCCTCGAGCACTCGGAGAGCGCGGTGCTCCTGCAGGATCCGCAGTTCGACGACCTCGTGGGCACGGCGATCGCGGGTATGCACAACCCGCCCGTGGTCGTGCGCGCGGGCCCGGGCGACGACGGCGCCTACGAACGACTCCTCGCGGCAGCTGTGCCCACGGCCGTTCTCCTGTCCGACGAGCAAGCGCTGCTGTCCCTCAACTACACCTCAGGAACGACCGGCCGTCCCAAGGGTGTCATGTACCACCACCGCGGGGCCTATCTCCAGGCGCTCGCCATGGTCACACACACGCAACTGAGCGCCTCCTCCGCATACTTGTGGACCCTGCCGATGTTCCACTGCAACGGCTGGTCCTTTCCATGGGCGGTCACCGCCGTCGGCGGCACACACGTATGTCTGCCCAAAGTGGAGGCCTCCGAGATCTGGCGGCACATTCAGGGTGAACACATCACCCACCTGTGCGGTGCCCCCGCCGTGCTCTCCATGGTGGTGAACGCTCCGGAGGCCGGCCGCGCATCGGACGGCGTCATCCGCTTCCTCACCGGCGGAGCCCCACCGAGCCCCACCCTGCTCGCCGCCGCGGAAGCGCTGCGTATAGACGTCACCCACCTGTACGGTCTGACCGAGACGTTCGGGCCTGCGGTGCTGTGCGACTGGCACCCCGAATGGAACGGCCTCGACGCCGCGGAGCAGTCCAGACTCCGCGCCCGGCAGGGCGTGGCCAACGTCATCGGCCTCACCGCCCGGGTGGTCGACGGTGAGAAGGACGTCCCCGCGGACGGCACCACGATCGGTGAGATCCGGCTGCGCGGCAACAACCTCATGCTGGGCTACTTCAAGGACGACGCCGGGACCGCCGCGGCCGCACCGGACGGCTGGTTCCGCACCGGCGACCTCGGCGTACGTCACCCCGACGGGTACATCGAGCTGAGGGACCGCAGCAAGGACGTCATCATCTCCGGCGGAGAGAACATCACCTCCATCGAGGTCGAGCAGGCCATCGCCAGCCACCCGGCGGTCCTCGAGGCCGCCGTCGTCGGCGCCCCGGACGAACGGTGGGGCGAGGTGCCGGTCGCGTACGTCGTCCTGCGGCCGGATGCATTCGCCACCGAGCAGGACATCGTCGACCACGTCAAATCCCGCATCGCGCGGTTCAAGGCGCCCAAGCGGGTCGTCTTCGGTGAACTGCCCCGCACCTCCACCGGAAAGATCCAGAAGTACCTGCTCCGTGAAGGCGAGCGGGTCGCCTCCGACGACCGAAGCTCCTGAAGCAGACAGCACGGGACGACCCTGCCGTCCCGGCATGCCCCAGCCCGCATACGACGTCGGCCACTTCGGCTCCTTGACCGGATGGCACTTCACCCAGGACAGGTATACCGCCATGGATTTCGCCTCGCTGCCCGACCGCCGTGCCGAACTCGACCCTGACGGACCGTCGGTCTCCGATGGTCGTCAGTCGCTGACCAACACGCAGTTTCTGCACCGTGTCCGAGGGGCAGCACGACACCTCCAGGACCTTGGGATCGGGTCCGGTGACGTCGTGGCCCTCAAACTGACGAACCGCGTCGAATTCGTCCTCCTGCTGTTCGCGTCCTGGCGGCTCGGCGCCACGGTCACACCGGTCAATCCGAAGCTGACCGACGCCGAGGTCGGGCGACAGCTGAAGGACTCCGGCGCCCGCCTGGTCGTGGTCGAGGACGGCACGACCGCTGAAGGCGGCATCATCACGCTCGCCGTCGCCGACCTGCGCGAAGAGAGCGCGAAGAGAGACCGCGCACCGGATCCGGACCTCTCCGCGATGGCCCTGCTCATCTACACCAGCGGCACCACCGGGGTTCCGAAAGGCGTGATGCTCGACCACGCCAACATCGACGCCATGACCGACATGGCGCGCACGGCGCTCGAGTTGGGGCCGGCCGACCGGAGCCTGCTGATCCTGCCGCTCTTCCACGTCAACGGCGTCGTGGTCGGCGTGCTCACGCCGCTGCTTGCGGGCGCCGGGGTGGTCATCGCGGACCGGTTCGACCCCCACACCTTCTTCGACGTCGTCGAGCGTGAGCGCCCCACCTTCTTCAGTGCTGTTCCCACCATCTACAACATGCTCGCGGCCCTGCCGGACGCCGTGCGGCCCGACACCTCGTCCGTGCGGTTCGGTATCTGTGGCTCGGCACCCGCTTCGGCTGAACTGCTGATTCGGTTCGAGGCCCGGTACGGGTTCCCGCTCATTGAGGGATATGGGCTGTCCGAGACCACCTGTGCCTGCACCGTCAACCCCATCGCCGGTCCCCGACGCGCCGGGACGGTGGGGCTTCCCTTCCCGGGGCAGGAGATTCGCATCGTGGACGAGAGCGGTACCGCGCAGGGACCGGGAGAGAACGGCGAGATCCTCGTCAGAGGCGCCAACATCATGCGCGGCTACCTGGGGCGCCCGGACGAAACAGCCCGGACCGTCGTCGACGGGTGGTTGCACACCGGTGATGTCGGCCACCTCGACGCCGACGGGTATCTGACCCTGGTCGGGCGCTCGAAAGACATCATCATCCGTGGTGGGGAGAACATCTACCCCAAGGAGATCGAGGACGTCCTGGCCGGCGATCCGTCCGTCCTCGAGGTGGCCGTGATCGGTGTACCCGACGAAAAGTGGGGAGAGGTCGTCGTCGCCTACGTGCAGCCGCGACCCGGTCGGACGGTCGATCCGGCAGGGCTGGAAGCGCTCTGTGCGCGCAGGCTCAGCGGCTACAAGCGGCCGATCTCCTACTTCGTGGAGGAGGCCATCCCCAAGAACGCGGTAGGAAAGATCGACAAGATCGCGGTGCGGGCGGCCCACGCCTCGGCGACAGCCGACGCCTGACGCGCTCGGTGCGGCCCGCGCTCACCGCTGCTCAGTGCCGCCGACGGCGCGCAGGAGGAAGGGCAGCAGGCGGTCGGCCGTCTCCGCGGCGGCCGCCGCATCCACCTCGTCCGGCATCCGCGGGGTGAGGAAGAACTTGCTCATCATGGGGCCGATCACCAGGTCGCCCAGGAGGTCGGCATGCTCGACCGGTGAGATCTCACCCCGGGCCACCGCGTGGTGCACGATCTCCACCGCAAGTTGGCGCACGGGCGTCACGAAGCTGTTGGTGAGCGCCTCGGCCAAAGGCACGTTGTTCGCAGCCTCGGCGATCAAGGACCGCAGCACCCCTCCCTCCTTCCCGGTCATGGAGGCGGCCTTGTCCCGGAGCAGAGCCCGCAGGTCCCCTGCGAGGGTGCCGGTGTCCGTGGCCGAAGTGAGCTCCTGGGCGTAGGCCGCGGCGGCGGCCACGACCAGGCCCTCCTTGGACGGCCAGCGGCGGTAGAGAGTGGCGGTGGAGACTCCGGCGCGGGCCGCCACCGCAGCGGTGGTGAGCCCGCCGTAACCGATCTCGCCCAGGATGGCCAGCGTCGCGTCCAGCAACGCACGGTCGCGGGTGGCATCGCGAGGACGCCCCCGGCGCCCCGGCGACCCGGTCATCGGCCGGCTCCATCGGACATGCGGGAGGCGTCGGTGTCAGGGCGCCGGAAGAGTTGATCGGGGAGTCGTTCGACGAGTTTGGGATGCGTGGGAGACGTCACACGCCAAAGCTTACACTCATACGAAACGAAGTGGCTCCGTTTCGTATATGCTCATCCACATGAGCCAAGACACTTACGTGGATGTCGCCCCCTCGACAGATCACGCTACGGAAACCGTGACCAGGCTGCGTGCCACCTTCAACACCGGCCGTACCAGGCCCGTGGCCTGGCGGAAGCAGCAGCTGCGGGCGCTGCGCACCCTGCTGACCGAGCATCAGGACGTCTTCGAGGAGGCGCTGCACACGGACCTCGGCAAGAGCCCGACCGAGTCGCACATGATGGAGATCGGCTTCCTTGTCAGGGAGATCGACCACACCCTGCGTCATCTCGACCGGTGGCTGCGTCCGTCCAGGGTCTCCGTGCCGCTGTCACTCATGCCGGGCCGCGCCTGGACGGTGCGTGAGCCGCTGGGCACGGTGCTGGTCATCGCTCCCTGGAACTACCCGGTGAATCTGGCTCTGGCGCCGGTCATCGGTGCGCTGGCCGCCGGGAACTGCGTGGTCCTCAAGCCGAGTGAGGTGGCTCCGGCGACGTCGGCCGTGCTCGCCCACTGGCTGCCCCGGGTCCTGGACCCGCGGGCCGTGGCCGTCGTCGAGGGAGGCGTGCCGGAGACGACCGCGCTGCTGGAGCAGCGGTTCGACCACATCTTCTACACCGGCAACGGCACGGTCGGACGTATCGTCATGGCGGCGGCGGCCCGTCATCTCACCCCGGTCGCTCTGGAGTTGGGCGGCAAGAGCCCGGCCGTCGTCGAACCGGGCGCCGACCTCGCGACGGCTGCCCGCCGTATCGCCTGGGGCAAGTTCATGAACGCGGGCCAGACCTGCGTCGCCCCCGACTACGTCCTCGCGATAGGCGAGGCGGGCACCGGGATCGAGGCGCACCTGCGCGATGCGATCCGTGAGATGTACGGCACCGATCCGGCCCGCAGCCACGACTACGGCAACATCATCAACGAGCGCCACTTCGACCGGCTGACCGGCCTGCTGGGCGACGGCCGGACCGTCGTCGGCGGCGACCACGACCGTGACGCCCGCTACATCGCCCCCACCGTCCTGGCCGATGTCGACCCCGGCTCGGCCGTGATGCGCGACGAGATCTTCGGTCCCATCCTGCCCATCGTCCGAGTCCCCGACCTGGACGCCGCCATCGCCTTCATCACCGGGCGGGACAAGCCGCTGGCCCTGTACGCCTTCACCGCGTCCAAGCGTTCCAAGCGGCGGCTGATCGCGGAAACTTCCTCCGGGGGCCTGGCCTTCGGCGTTCCGACCGCCCAACTGGCCGTGCCAGGGCTGCCGTTCGGAGGCGTCGGCGAGAGCGGCATGGGCCGCTACCACGGCTTGTACTCCCTGGACGCCTTCAGCCACACCAAGTCCGTCCTCGACAAGCCGCTGAAGCCCGACACCCTGCGCGTGTCCTACCCGCCCTTCACCCGCCGCAAGGACCGCATACTGCGACGGCTCATGTGAGCCGGGCGGGCAGGTCGCGATGCTGCCGAGGGTTGCACGAGGCCTTGAGTCTCACATCCACCACGTCAACGAAACCACCGGCCGGCCGATACCGCAGAACACGGCGGACCCCCGCCTTCGCGGGAGCGGGCCCGAGGGCCGGCGAAAGGATCACCGATGAAGCCTGACCGTGCGGAAGCCTTCCGCCTGGAGCGCGCCGAGTGGCTGCGCTTCTGCGGGGAACTGGACGAGAAGGAATGGCTCGCGGCGAGCGCTGCGGCCGGATGGCGCGTGCAGGACGTGGTGGCGCATGTCGCCGCCACATGCCGCTCCTTCTTCACGCCCTCCGTAGTGACCATGATGCGCATGAGGGACCTCGAGCGGACCAACGATTTGTTCGTTGACCAGCGTCGCGGCCAGCCGGTTTCACAGACGCTCGCCGAGTACGAACGCTGGAGCCGGATGATCGGCGTCGCCGCCCGGCTGCCCCTCGACTGGATGCGTATGCCGATGGCCGAGCTCGGCTGGTACCCGGGCGGGGTGATGATCGCCGGCGCGATGACGTTCGACCATCACACCCATCTCCGCCACGACATCGCTCCCGCGCTGGGGCGTCCGGTTCCGGGCACCGACGCGAACCGGATGGCCGTGGTGCTGGAGTGGATGTTCGCCGTCCTGAGGAACCAACTGAAGTCGGCCCGTCCGGAGTGGTTCGACCGCCCCGTCACGATCGAGCTGGAAGGTCCGGGCGGGGGCATCTGGACCGTGGGGCCGGGCGCCGTGGTGAAGGCCGGACCGTCGGACAAGCCGGTTGCCGCGATCACCGGACGGGCCGTCGATTTCCCGGAATGGTCCACTCACCGCGCCGACTGGCGCCATCGGGACCTGCGGATCTCCGGCGACGCCGACTACTCCGCCAGGTTCCTGGACTTCGTGAGGGTGGTGTGAGCGCCTACCCATGACCCGGCAGTTGATCAACCTTGGGAGCCGACCCATGGTCGGGGAGCCTCCTGAGAGGCCGAGTGATGGATCCGCGCTGACGCTCCTCCAGCCTTTCTCCCCGTAGTCCTTTGCAGAAACTGGAGTTCGTCATGGATGGGTTTCATCCCTTCCGCGTATTGCGGGCCCGAGGCCTGTGGATCGTCAACGGCGCCATCGTGGGCACCCTGGCCCTGCTGTTCGCGGTTCTCTATATAGGCGCCAACGTCGATCCGGTGGGCCACCTGCACAAGCTGCCCGTGGGCCTCGTCAACGCCGACCAGGGGGCGGTCGTCGGAGGGAAACAGGTCAATCTGGGGGCGCAGGTAACCCGGTCGATCATGACCTCCACCGTTGGTGGAGACAGGATCGAGTGGAAGGTGATGGACGAGAAGGAGATGAGGGAGGAACTCGGCCAGGGCAAGCTGTTCGGCGCGCTCGTCGTCCCCGGTGACTTCACCTCTGCCACCACCGCCCTGACCGGCACCGCGACCGGGACCCCGGTGCGTCCGACGCTGACGGTGCTGACCAACCAGTCCGCCGGCAGCCTGGGCTCCGGTCTGGCGCGGACCGCGACAACCCAGGCAGCCGAGAGTGCCTCACTCCACATAGGCCAGGAACTGACCGCGCAGAGCGGGCCCGAAGAGGCGAAGCTGCCCGCCGCGGCGCGCGTCCTGCTCGCCGACCCGGCCGCCGTCACGGTGCAGGATGGGCATCCGCTCGACTCGGACAGCGGTCTGGGCCTGACGGCGTTCTACTACGCGCTCGTCCTGGTGGTCTGCGGCATGCTCTCCGCCAATGTGATCAGCGGCCAAGTGGACCACGCCCTCGGCTACAGCCACAACGACATGGGCCCGCTGCGCCTGCACCGCCCGCTGATCCGGGCGACCAGGGTGCAGACCCTCGCCATCGCCAGCACCCTCATGGCGGCCCTGTCCCTGCTGATGGGCACCCTGGTCATGGCTGGAGCGGTCGGCATCATGGGCATGGACGCCTCGCATCTGCCGCTGCTGTGGCTGTACTCGGTGGCCGCCATCGCCGTCGCCGGGATCGGCGCGCTCACCCTCCTCGCCGTCTTCGGAACGCCCGGCATGCTGCTTGTCACGCTGGTCTTCATCGCGATGGCGGTGCCGACGGCCGGCGCCACGACGCCGATCGAGGCGCTTCCCGGCTTCTACCGCTTCCTCGCGGAGTTCGAGCCGTTGCGGCAGATCACCGGTGGCGTCCGTTCGATCCTCTACTACGGCGCACAAGGCGACGCGGGCCTGACCCGGGGCTGGGTCATGATGGCTGTCGGTCTCGCAGCGGCCGCATTGTTCGGGTTCGGCGTGACCGGCTGGTACGACCGTAAGGGGCTGCACCGCATCCCCGTCGGCGAAGACAAACCGACCCGGGTCGCGGTCCCGGCGGCATAGCCGAACATTGGTCGGCAAAGCGCCCGCTCCCGTTCTCGGGCGTAGTCGCGCGGCGGGCGGGCGTCGACTCAGACGGTATGGATGACCTGTTCGGCCCAGATGGTCTTGCCTGCGCGCGTATGGCGAGTGCCCCACCGCTCGGTGAGCTGAGCGACCAGGAGCAGGCCGCGGCCGCCCTCGTCGCTCAGCCGGGCCCTGCGCAGGTGAGGGCTGGTACTGCTGCTGTCGGAGACCTCGCAGGTGAGTGTCCGGCCCTTGATCAGTCGCAGCCGGATCGGGCTGGTGCCGTAGCGGATGGCGTTCGTGACCAACTCGCTGACAACGAGTTCTGTAACGAACGAGGCCTCCTCGAGCCCCCACTCGGTGAGACGGTCGCAGGTGCGTTTGCGTGCCTCGGACACGATCGCAGGATCACTGGGCAGGTCCCAGGAAGCCAGGCTCTCCGGGCGGAGGGTCCGTGTTCGGATCAGCAACAGGGCGACGTCATCGCCGTCAGCCGCGCGGTGTTGGCTGTCCAGGACCGTGTCGCAGAGTGCTTCGAGTGAGAGTTCTGGCCGGGCGAGTGCCTGGCACAGCCTGCGGTTGCCTTCGTCGAGGTCGTGATGGCGACTTTCGATGAGGCCGTCGGTGAAGAGAGCCAGGAGGCTTCCTTCGGGCACCGTGAACTCTGCCGTTTCGAAGGGCAGGCTCCCTAGCCCGAGGGGAGGGCCGGCGGGCAGGTCGACGACACGGGCCGTTCCGTCCGATCCCACCAGGATCGGGGCCGGGTGGCCGGCGCGGGCCAACGAGCAGGTGCCGGAGACGGGGTCGTAGACGGCGTAAAGGCAGGTGGCGCCGATGTCTCCCGGGATCTCCGACGCAGAGGCGTCGTCGGCGTCATCGATGTCCTGCGGGGGCCCGGAATGGGTCACGATGTCGTCGAGGTGGGTGAGGAGCTCGTCGGGCGCCAGATCGATGTCGGCGAGGGTGCGGACCGCTGTACGCAGGCGGCCCATGGTGGCGGAGGCGCTGATGCCGTGGCCTACGACGTCACCGACGACGAGACCGACTCGCGCGCCGGGAAGGGGAATCACGTCGAACCAGTCGCCGCCCACCCCGGCACTGCCGCCCGCAGGAACATAACGGGACGCTGTCTCGACAGCAGGATGGATCATCGGTCCCCGGGGCAGCAAGGACCGCTGGAGCGCCAGCGCGATGCCGCGCTCATGGGTGTACCGACGGGCGTTGTCCAGGCAGACACCGACCCTGGCCACCAAATCCTCGATGACGGTCAGGTCATCGGCGCTGAACGGGTCGAGGGAGGCCGAGTTTCTGAGGAAAAGGGTGGCCCCGAGAATCACGCCACGCGCCCGGATGGGCACCGCGAGCACGGAGTGCGTTCCGAAGGCGCGGACATACGCCGCATGGACGGCGTCCTCGGCAAGCCACCTAACGATCTCGGGATCCTTGGCATCGTCCAGCACCGGACGGCCGTTCGCCTGGCAGCGGGCGACCGGGGACGACTGCGGATGAGTGTGGATCGCGCCGATGCCGAGCACCGCGTCGGGCGGGAGCGGACGAGTGCCCCCCTGTGCCGCCCGTCGCAGCGAAACAGGTCCCGTGTGGGGATCGGGGGCGGGCAGCGCACCGCGGAAGACGTCGTCCAGTAGATCAACGCTGACGAAGTCGGCGAAGCGGGACACCGTGACGGTCACGTCGACGAGCTCTTGGGCGGTGCCCGTCACCTCCAGGCTCGCGCCGATGCGGGTCCTGGCCTCGCTGAGCAGGGCCATGCGCTCGCGGCTGTGGTGCTGTTCGGAGTAGTCGTTGCCCACCAGGCCCACCGCGTGCACCCGGCCGTGCCCGTCCTTGAGAGGGAAGACGTCCACAGCCCAGGCGTGTGCTCTGGGTTCACGCGGGAATGCGTCGAAGACCTCGGTGTATTCCGGCTCCCCGGTCCCAGCGACCCGGAGGATCCGTCGCTCCGCCTCCTCGAACCCGGCACCTCGGAGAAACTCGGTGGGACGCCGACCGCGGACCTCGCTCTGGACGAAGCCGACCGCCCGCCGGGTGGCCTCGTTCGCCCACAGCAACCGCGCCTCAAGATCGTAGATCGAGAGTGAGGGAGACTGCTGCTCCAGCATCCACCACATGAGGTCCTGCAGCTTCCCCGTCCCTGGTGACGGAACGGTCGTTACGAGGAAGTGCTGCTGATGTGTGTTGTCGAGCAACGGTCTGAGGTGGGCCCTCGTATCGAGCAGGCTGCCGTCGCGATGCCGGAACGTCGTACCGTCGGTGGAGAAGAGATCGTCCAAGGGACGGCCGATGATCTCCGCAGGGGTGTACCCCAGTAGTTCCTGGGCCTCGCGGCTCCAGTAGGCCACAGTGTCACCGTTCGTCACAGCCAGGGTGACGGATTCGTCGACGTGGGCTTCGTCCGGCTGATGCCTGCGTCGGTCGGGTGGCCCGCCGGTGCGATGCATGGCGTACCTGGCCCTTCTGCGTCGTGCCGAGGCACTGTCCACGATCGTCCCAAAAGCAGCCGAGCACAAGACGAGACGGGCGCCAGACGGCTGCCAGCCGGTGTGGTTCAGCCCTGCGGTCCTACTCCGCGCAACAACGTGTCGATGATCAGCGCGGCCAGTGTGTCCGCGTTTTGTCGGACGCGGTCCGGGTCCTGGCCCGCGTCGCTCCCGTGCAGGGCCTCGTCGACGAGGGCGTAGTAGATCCGCCGCGCCCATATGAGGTCCGCCTTCGGGTCGATGAGCCCCTCGCGCTGCGCCCGGACAAGGAACTCGAGGGCACCGTCGTTGATCTCGGACCAGATCACCGCCGTGAGGGGGGTGTCGGCGAGGGGGTGACCGAGGGTGAACCGCCAGACGCTCTTGATCCGCAATATGTTCGCCGTGACGCGGTGCAGTGCCACGGGCGGTGGGGCGGTGTCCAGGTGGGCGTCCTCGATGGCCTCCATGAGCTGGTGCTTCGCCGAGGCGGCAAGCGCTTCGATGAGTGCCTGGCGGCTGGTGAACCGCCGGTGCACGGTCGTTCTGGCCACGCCCGCTGCCTCGGCGATCTGTTCCATGGAGGCGCCCGGGTCTTCGGCGAGCACCCGCTCGGCAGCCTCCAGAATCGCCCGCACACTGCGCTCGGCATCGGCCCGCAGCGGTCTCCCCATGGCTTCTCCACTTCCGTTGTCCACTCGTGACGCACCGAAGACCATACGCCTGACATGCGATGTTCGGTTAATTTGCATCTATTTTGTTGCGCAGCTTTGTAGTATTGCAACGATTTTGATGTTGATAGCCATGTAACTGATACAGTAATGTTGCAAGTAGAGTCCTACTCTAGTGACTCGGTTCCCTGACTGGCAGTTGCTCAGTTCGCGGGACGGAGTCCTCGGGTCCTGTCGTATGTGCCGGATGGCGACCCCGGCTGAAATGAGCCCTCGGGTGAACCGGAGGAGTGACACGGTGGAGATCGAGCTGCGGATCAACGGATCCGCTCAACGGCTGGACGTCGCGCCGCAGGTGAGCCTGCTCGACGCGTTGCGCGAGTACCTGGGCCTGACCGGCACCAAGAAAGGCTGCGACCAAGGTGCGTGCGGTGCCTGCACGGTGCTGGTCGACGGCCGGCGGATCAACGCCTGCCTGGCGCTGGCGGTGCAGTACCAGGGCCGTGAGATCACGACCATCGAAGGCGTCGACCACCCGTTGCAGGCGGCGTTCGTGCGTACCGACGGATTCCAGTGCGGCTACTGCACGCCGGGGCAGATCTGCTCGGCGATCGGGATGCTCGCCGAGCACAAGGAGGGCGCGCCCAGCGCGGCGACCGAGCACCTTGCCGACAGTGGCGGGGAGTTGGACGAGGCGGAGATCCGGGAGCGGATGAGCGGCAACCTGTGCCGCTGCGGCGCCTACAACGGCATCGTCTCGGCGATCAAGGAGGTCGCGAAGTGAAGTCGTTCTCCTACGTCAGCGCGCCGGACACGGCCACGGCGCTGCGCACGATCGCGGACAACACTGACGTGAAGTTCCTGGCGGGCGGGACGAACCTCGTCGACCTCATGCGGGAGGGCATCGAACAGCCGTCGACGGTCGTGGACATCACCCGCCTGCCGCTGGACGGGATCGAGGAACTCCCGGACGGGGGGATCCGCGTTGGGGCGCTGGTGAGCAACAGCGCGCTCGCGGCCCACCCCCTCGTCAGGACCCGCTACCCGGTCCTGGCGCAGGCGATCCTGCTGGGGGCCTCGGCCCAGTTGCGGAACATGGCGACCGTGGGAGGCAATCTCCTGCAGCGCACCCGCTGCGTGTACTTCTACGACGAGGCCTCCGCCTGCAACAAGCGTGTGCCCGGCAGTGGTTGTGACGCGATCGGCGGGTTCTCCCGGGGCAGTGCGGTGCTGGGGGCGAGCGAGCACTGCATCGCCACGCATCCCTCGGACATGGCCGTGGCGCTGGTGATGCTCGACGCCCTCGTCGAGGTGGAGAGCGTGCGCGGTATCCGGCGTATCCCGGTCGCCGACTTCCACCGCGAGCCGGGCAACACCCCGCACATCGAGACGGTGTTGGCCGCCGACGAGCTGATCACGGCCGTCGAGCTGCCGCCGGTGCCGGTCGCGGCCACCTCGCGCTACCGCAAGGTCCGCGACCGCGCGTCGTACGCCTTCGCCCTGGTCTCCGTCGCCGCCGCACTGGCCGTCGAGGACGGGGTGGTCACCGAGGTGCGGCTCGCGCTGGGCGGCGTCGGCACCAGACCCTGGCGGGCCCGCATCGCGGAAGAGCTGCTGCTCGGCGCCGAGGCCACCGACGAGATCTTCGCCCACGCCGCCGCCGCCGAACTCGCCCCCGCCCTGTCCCAGTCCGACAACGCCTTCAAGATCGAGCTGGCCCAGCGGACGGTCGTGGCCGTGCTGCGGAGACTCAACGCCGAGCGGAGCGCATCGTGACCACACACACCAGGACAGACTCCGAGCCCGGCGCGGACACTTCCGTACCCGTCGGGAGCGCGGTCGGCCGACCGGTGGACCGCCGGGACGGCCACGCGAAGGTGACCGGGGCGGTGCGGTTCTCCGCCGAGCATCACTACCCGAACCTCACGTTCGCGACGCTGGTGCACGCCACTGTCGCCCGAGGCACGATCACCGGCATCGACACGGCCGCAGCGGCCGCGGTGCCCGGCGTCGTGGCGGTCCTCACCCACCTCAACGCGCCGAGAATCAAACCACCCCGCAAACCCAACATCGTGCGTGACCTGGGACCCGACGTCTCGGGAACCGACGTCGACTACCTCAACACCGATCAGGTCTTCTGGGACGGCCAGCCGATCGCCGTCGTGGTCGCGGAAACCTCGGCCGCGGCGAACGAGGCCGCGTCGCTCGTCGAAGTGACCTACGACCTGCTGCCCGCACGGGTGGACTTCGCCGCCGAGCAGAGGAACGCCACCCCGGCGAAGGGCGACCTCACCTTCTCCGGCCTGGCGAAGAAGGGTGACGCCGAGGCGGCACTGGCCGCCGCGGAGGTTTCGGTCGACCTGCGCTACACCACCCCCGGCCTGCAGCACAACGCGATCGAGCCGCACGCGACGGTCGCCGTCTGGGACGGTGACCACCTCACCGTGCACGACACCACCCAGGCCATCAACCAGACCGGCCACTACCTGGCCTGGCGGTTCGGTGTGCCGGCGTCCCACGTCCGTGTCCGTGCCGAGTTCCTGGGAGGCGGCTTCGGGGGTAAGTTCGCCGTCTGGCCCGGCACGGTCATCGCGGCGATGGCGGCCAAGGCCGTCGGGCGGCCCGTGCGCCTGGCGCTGAGTCGCACGGCCGTCAGCCGCGCCACCGGTGGGCGTACCGCCTCGACCAATCGGATCGCACTCGGCGCCACCCGCGACGGCCGGCTCACCTCACTGATCCAGGACAGCATCACCCGCACCGGCTCGGCCGGAGGCCTGCTCGAGGCGACCAGCTCGCCGGCCCGGCACCTCTACGGCGCCGAGAACATGCTGACCCGGCAGAACCTCGTCGCGATGGATCTGATGCCCAACACCTGGCTGCGCGCCCCCGGCGAGGCGATCGGCAGCTTCGTACTGGAATCGGCGCTGGACGAACTCGCCTACGAGCTGTCCATGGACCCGATCGCCCTGCGGCTGCGCAACGAGCCCGCAAAGGATCCGACGGGTGGCAAGAAGTTCTCCCAGCGGATGCAGCGGGAAGCCTTCGAGGCCGGCGCCGAACGCTTCGGCTGGGCGGACCGTAACCCCGAACCCCGCTCCATGCGGGACGGCGAGTGGCTCGTCGGGATGGGCGCGGCCACCGCTTTCCACCCGGTCCTGCGCCTGGTCGCCGACGTCAAGGTACGGCTGAGCGACGACGGCAGCGCGCTCGTGCAGTGCGGTTTCCACGAGATGGGCATGGGCGCCGCGACCGTGCAGGCGCAGATCGCCGCGGACGCGCTCGGCATCGCATACGAGAAGGTCCGGGTCGAGTACGGCGATTCGGCCCTGCCGTCCGGCCCGATGGCCGGCAACTCCAACCAGACGGCGACGGTGGCCACCAGCGTCCTCGCCGCGTGCGCCGAGCTGACCCGGAAGGTGACCGCGCTGGCCCGGCGTACGGGCACGACCGGTCAGGAGCCGGCGGCTGCCCTGCGCGCCGCGCGGCGCCCGTTCATCGAGGCTTCGGTCGGCTCGGACACCCGGTTGGGTGCGCTGGGCAGTCAGGGCCGCTTCCTGTCCACTTTCCTGAAGGACCAGCGCTGGTCGAAGGCCGCCCGCGGCGCGCAGTTCTGTGAGGTGCGGGTGAACGCCGACACCGGCGAACTGCGGATCTCGCGCTGGCTCGGCATGTTCGACGTGGGCCGCGTCATCAACCCCAAGACCGCGGCCAGCCAGCTTCGTGGGGCTGTGGTCATGGGCATCGGCATGGCGCTGTCGGAGCAGACCCTCATCGATCCCCGCAACGGACGCACCATGAGCGCCGGGCTCGACTCCTACTACCTGCCGGTGCACGCCGACATCCCTCCGATCGACGTCGACTGGCTCGACGAACCCGACAAGACGATGCCCCTGGGAATCATCGGGCTGGGCGAGGTCGGCATGACCGGCGTGGCGGCCGCGATCGCGAACGCCGTCTATCACGCGACCGGCAAGCGGATCAGGGACCTGCCGATCACGCTGGACAAACTGCTCTGAGACAACGGCAGTTGCGGGCCGTCGCCGCGCACGGTCCTTCAGGGTGCCGCAGGGGCGACGACGGCCTGATCTGCTTACGACGGACACGACAAGAAAGTAACTCCCATGCTGGACATCGCAGACGAGCTGAACCGGTGGCTGGAGGAAGGGCGGGACTTCGCCGTGGCCACGGTCGTGGCCGTCAGCGGCAGCGCACCACGCGGGCCGGGCGCCGCGCTCGCCGTCGACGCCGGTGGAGCGGCCATCGGCTCGGTGTCCGGCGGCTGTGTGGAAGGCGCGGTCTACGACCTGTGCACCCAGGCGCTGGCCGATGGTGAGGCGGTGCGTGAGCGGTTCGGCTACAGCGACGAGGACGCCTTCGCCGTCGGCCTGACCTGCGGCGGTGTCCTCGACATCCTGGTCACGCCTGTAGCCGCCGACGCGCCCGGCAGGAAGACGTTCCAGACGGCGCTCTCGGCCGCCGCCCGGGGCGAGGCGGTGGCACTCGCCCGCGTGGTCCAGGGCCCCTCAGAACTCCTGGGGCGGGTGCTGGCGGTCCGTCCCGACGGGTCCTACGAAGGTGATCTCGGCGGGCATCCCGCCCTGGACCGCGCCGTCGCCGGCGAAACCCGCTCCCTGCTGAACACCGGCCGCACGGGCACCTTCGACATCGCGCAGGACGGCTCCCACTGCGAGCCGGACCTGACGCTGTTCGTCGAGTCGAGCGTGCCGCCGCCCCGCATGATCGTCTTCGGCGCCATCGACTTCGCCGCCGCCCTGGTGCGCATGGGCAAGTTCCTCGGCTACCACGTAACGGTGTGCGACGCCCGACCCGTGTTCGCCACCCGGGCGCGCTTTCCCGAGGCCGACGACGTCGTGGTCGACTGGCCGCACCGCTACCTGCGCCGCACCGGGACCGACGACCGCACAGTGGTCTGCGTGCTCACCCACGACGCCAAGTTCGACGTCCCCCTGCTGGAATCGGCCCTGCGGCTGCCGGCCGCCTACGTCGGTGCCATGGGCTCACGCCGCACCCATGAAGACCGCGACCGAAGACTCCGCGAGACAAGTCTGACCGAAGCCGAACTGGCCCGCCTGCACTCACCCATCGGCCTCGATCTCGGCGCCCGTACGCCCGAGGAGACGGCCTTGTCCATCGCGGCCGAGATCGTCGCTGCCCGGCAGGGCGGAACAGGTCTGTCGCTCAGCGGCTCGCACACACCGATCCACCATGACATCGAGGCGCGGGGGACCGGGGCGCGAGCGGCCGCGTGACGAGGGCTGACCGCTACTTCCGCACGATGATCCAGCAGTGCTTCAGCCTGCAACTGTCAGAGGCTTTCAAAAGGACACAGCCTCACGACCCCGGCATCCGGTGTGCGGGCACAGGCGACGACGGAGGCGGTGACGGAAAGTGCGGCTGGGCCGGATAGGAGCTGCCGTCCGCATGGGACCGATGACGCGGACGATCGCGACAACACGCCGTCGAAGGACGGTCATCCGGCCGATGTTCCCGGTGACTCCCCGCGCATAGCGTGACGGTATCCCTTGTGCATCCACCAACCCTCTGCCGGAGCCCGCCGCTCAAGATGCAGGAGTACATGACATGACCGTCCTCGACGGACATCGCACCCGCGTCGCGGTGGTGACAGGCGCGGCGGGGGGTCTCGGCGCCGCCATCGCGCGTCGTCTGGTGGCCGACGGGTTTGCTGTCGCCGCGCTGGACGTGGCCGGCATCGACGACGCGGGCGAGACCACCGGTGTACGGAGCTGGCGGTGCGACGTCAGTGACCCAACGGCGACGCGTCGTACGGTCGAGGAACTCAGCGAGGCGTACGGCGGAGTCGACGTCCTCGTCAACAACGCCGGTCTGCTCTCCGGCCGCGCGAGCTTGCTGGAGACCACACCGGCGGAGCTGCACCGCTTCTTCGACGTCAACGCAGTCGGACCACTGCTCATGGTGCAGGCGTGCGTGCCCTGGCTGCGAGAGAGTACGTATCGCGGGCGAGTGATCAACGTGGCCTCGCGCACCTTTTTCACGGGGGCGCCGGGCCAGATCGCCTACGTCGCGAGCAAGGGCGCGCTCATCGGAATGACCCGGGTGATGGCGCGAGAACTGGGTGAGCACCGCATCACCGTCAACGCGGTGGCTCCGGCGCAGGTCGCCACCCCCGGTACCACGGCTCACACGGGCGACGAGCTCTTCGCGGAAACCATGCGCCGCCAGGCGATCCAGGAGTTCGTCACACCGGAGCACTTCGCCGGGCTGGTGTCCTATCTGGCCTCGCCGGATGCCGCTCTGGTCACCGGACAGACCTTTGTCTACGACGGTGGCGGGCTGATGCACTGATTTCTGTTGTCCTTCAGCGAAGGGGAGCCCACGGCCTGTTGCAGGGCGCCGCGTCGGGCACCTGGGAAATTCCAGTCTTGCTGTCAGAGCCCTTGTCCCCAGACGGCGTTCAACAGAGCGATCGTGTCCATCGTCTCGGCGACGTCGTGTACCCGGATGACATCGACGCCCGCGCACCAGGCGGGAGCGATGGTGGCCAGCGAACCCGCCAGACGGTCGTCGACCCGCCGGCCGGTCACGTTGCCGAGGAAGGACTTCCGGCTGACACCGAGGAGGACGGGGACGCCCAGTGAGCAGAGGGCTGGGAGCTGTCGGAGGAGTTCCAGGTTGTCGGCGGTCCTCTTGCCGAATCCGATCCCGGGGTCGATCCACGTCTCGCGCACGCCCTTCTCCTCGGCCGCGTGCGCCAGCGTCCGGAGGTAGGAGGCGATGTCAGCGTGGACGTTGTCGTAGACAGGGCTTGCTCCCGGGCGGACGGGCACGGTGTGGGCATGCATACCGACGTAGCCGACCCCGAGGCGGCCGGCGAGTCCGTACAGAGTGCCGGAGACGTCGTTGATGATCGACGCGCCCGCTCGTACCGCTGCCTCGGCCACCTCGGGATGCCGGGTGTCCACCGAGACACGCCCCGCGTCCGACAAGCGGGTCACCACCGGTATGACCCGGTCGCATTCCTCCGCAGGTGAGACGGGTACGGCACCCGGCCGTGTCGACTCTCCGCCGACATCGACTGTCCAGGCCCCCTGCTCGAACATGCGTCGGCCGACCGAGATGGCGCGCTCCGCCGTGTCGAACCTGCTGCCCGACCAGAACGAGTCGGGGGTCGCGTTGACTATGCCCATCACGCGCATCGGCCCTACATCGGGCCGGGCGACAGCCGAGTGGACGAGAGCTGCGGGGTGTTCGTTCATGAAGGGTCCCATCGCGCGGGAGGCCGCGAACGCGTCTGTGCGGGGTGCAGGAGACGCGCCGCCGGTGGTGACGTCGGCGCCGGCGGCGCGCCGTTCGTGTGGGCGCTACCTCTTCTGTTCCTGGGGATGCGCGCCGAGGGCTTCCACGGTCACGTCCATCCACTTCCACAGGGGCAGTGAGGTCAGCGCGTCATGCAGGGCGGCGGGGTCCTCGGCCTCGTACAGGCCGATGGTGGCGTTACGGCCGGGGACCCGCCACAGTCGCTTGAGGACGCCCGCCTGGCGCAGCTCCATGGCACGCTCCCGTTCGGCCTTGCGGAGCTGCTCGCGGGTGTCGTCCGGTGTGTCGGGCGGCAGGAGGTTCTCCGTGCGGACCAGGAATTCCATGGTGTCCCTCCTCAGGGCGCGGATATGGCGAGCAACAGCCCGGCAAGCTCTTCGGGTGCGGTGACCATCGCCTCGTGGCCGGTGGCGATGTGGTGGACGGGCCAGCCGAGGGCCGCGGCCTTTTCCGCGTGGGGCTGGAAGACCCGCATCCAGTCGGTGCACTCGACGTACGTGGCGGGCACCGACTCGCCGGCGCCTGTGAGTCGCAGCGGCTCGGTGTAGCCGAGCCAGGGGTGCGGGGTCAGGCGCGGAGTCAGCCAGTCCAGGTCCGACTGATCCGTCACGCCGAGCACGGTCAACGAGCGCACGGGGATGAGCCAGCCGAAGCCGGGGCCGGCGACCGATTCCCGGTAGTGTCCGGCCACCGTCTCCGGCAGCAGGTCGATCGCGGCGTCCCCGTCCTGGCCCACGAAGGCGTCCAGGTACACCCGCCTGGCCAGCCGGTGCGGGAGGCGGTCGGCGACCCCCGTGACCACCTGGCCGGCGTAGCTGTGGCCCACCAGCACCACGTCGTCCAGGTCGTACGCCTCGATCAGCGCCACCACGTCCTGGACGTGGGTCGACAGCCCCACGGCTGGGCCTGCCAGGTGGGCGCGGTCGCTCACCCCGGTGAGGGTCGGCGCGTGGACGTCGTGGCCGGCCTCGCGGAGTGCCCGGGTCACCCGCTGCCAGGCCCAGCCGCCGTGCCAGGCACCGTGAACCAGTACGAACGTACTCACTTCGCCCCCAGGTCTTCGAACAACGCGAGCGCGGCGGCCGTGTTGGAGGCGGGTACGTGGTAGGTCTCGTGGACCCGGGCGATGTTCTCGCTCAGTGCCCCGCGCATGATGAGCCACATGATCAGCTCGATGCCCTCGGTGCCCGCCTCGCGGACGTACTCTTCGCGGGTGAGCGCCGCGAGCTTCTCGGGCTCACTCTCGATCGCCTGCAGGAACATGCGGTCGAACTCTTCGTTGATGAGCCCGGCGCGAGCACCGGCCAGCTGGTGCGACATGCCGCCCGTGCCGAACACGGCCACCTTGACGTCCTGCGGGAACGAACGGATCGCCCGCCCGAGAGCCTGCCCCAGCGCGTAGCAGCGGGCCGCCGTGGGCTGCGGGTACTGGATCACGTTCACCAGTACGGGCACGACCGCGCAGGGCCACGCCTCACCAGGGTCGGGGCAGTACACGGACAGCGGAACGGTGAGGCCGTGGTCGACGTTCAGCCGGTGGAAGGTGGCGATGTCGAACGACTCGTCCATGAGCTCGGTCACGAGGTGCTCGCTCAGCTCCGGAGCGCCCACCACGGGTGGTACCGGCCTGCGTCCCCAGCCCTCGTCGGCCACGTCGTAGGACTCGGCGGTACCGATTCCGAAGGCGGGTATCAGGTCCAGATCGACCGCGTTGGCATGGTCGTTGTACACGATCACCGCGATGTCGGGCCGGTGTTCGGCCATCCACTCCCGCGCGGGTCCATAGCCGTCGAACAACGGCCTCCAGTACGGCTCCTGCGTCTTGCCGTGGTCCATCGCGGCGCCGATCGACGGGACGTGCGACGTCGCCAGACCCCAGATCACCTCAGCCAAACTTCCGCCCTCCGGACACCATGGCCGCGGTGAACTCCTCGGCCGACATTCCCGTGAACACTCCGCCGAGGTACTGCATGGACTTCTTGTCCAGCACGGCGAGCTTGAACGTGTAGAAGATGGACGCGCCCAGGTCCAGCATCGCGGTCCAGTCGCGTTCCAGAATCGCCTTCCTCTGCTCCGCGTTGAGCTTGTAGGCGTCGCAGTAGGCCGCCTCGTCCTCGCTGAACAGCCGCCGGTTCGCCTCGTCCGCCAGCGACCCGCACATCCGGTTGATCGCGTAGCCGCGCCTGCTCGCCGACAGGTCGAGCAGGTAGTTGTCCCGCGCCTGCGTCATCGTCGTACCCTCTCGGGAGTTGTGCCGGGCCGATGCGCCGCCTCGCGCTGCCGTGCCGCCCGGACGGTCTGGGCGAGCAGGGTGGCGATGGTCATGGGGCCGACGCCGCCCGGCACGGGAGTGATGTACGACGCCCGCTCGGCGGCCGCCTCGTACTCCACGTCCCCGCTGTCGTCCGCGTAGCCGGCGTCGACGACAACGGCACCGGGTTTGATCCACTCGCCGCGGATCAGGCCCGGCCGGCCTACGGCCGCGACGACTACGTCCGCTTCGGCGACGCGTTCGGCGAGGCCGACCGTGCGGGAGTGGCAGTAGGTGACGGTGGCGTCCTGGGTCAGCAGCAGCATGCCCACGGGCCTGCCGAGGATCGCGCTGCGGCCGACGACCACCGCGTGCTTCCCCAAGAGCGGGATGTCGTACGCGTCGAGCAGCGCCATGATGCCGCCCGGGGTGGCGGACTTGAACCCGCCCTCCCCGAACGCCGTGGTGGCGAACGACGTCCGGGTGACGCCGTCGACGTCCTTACCCGGGTCGATGGCCTCGAACGCGGCCCGCTCGTCGATGTGGTCCGACACCGGATGCTGGAGGAGAATTCCGTCGACCTCCGGGTCCTCGGACAGTTCACGGATCTGCTTCACCAGCGTCTCCGTGGTGATCCCGGCGTCCAGTTCGATGCGTCGGGACTGTATGCCGACCTTGGCCGAGCGGTTGGCCTTCATACGGACATAGGTGTGGGACGCGGGGTCGTCGCCCACCAGAACGGTTGCCAGGACGGGAACGCGCCCGTGCTCGCCGACGAACTCGGACACCTCCCGTCGTACCCGCTCCAGGAGAGCTGCCGACACGGCCCGGCCGTCGAGAATCTGTGCAGTCACTAGATCTCCCAGAACTCCTAGAACACGACGGTGGTGTTGCCGTCCCGGATGACGCGGTCCTCGCAGTGCCAGCCGACGGCGCGGGACAGCACGAGCCGCTCGACGTCGGCGCCCTGGCGCTGTAGTTCGCCTGCGGACTCCCGGTGCGAGACACGGACCACGTCCTGCTCGATGATCGGTCCCTCGTCGAGGTCCTCGGTCACGTAGTGCGCTGTCGCGCCGACCAGCTTCACGCCCCGTTCCTTGGCCCGTTGATAGGGCCCCGCCCCCATGAACGCGGGCAGGAAGGAGTGGTGGATGTTGATGACCGGGGCGTCGAGGTCCGCGAGGAAGTCACCGGAGAGGATCTGCATGTAGCGGGCCAGGACGACCAGGTCCACGTTGCCCTTCAGGAGGTTGAGCTTCTCCTTCTCGGCGGCGGTCTTGTCGTCCTTCGCCACGGGTACGTGGAAGAAGGGGATACCGAACTGCCGGACCTCGTCGCCGAGATCGGGGTGGTTGGAGATCACCATCGGCACGTCCATCTGGAGTTCACCGCGGCGTTGGCGCCACAGCAGGTCGAGCAGACAGTGGTCGGTCTTCGACACCAGGAGGGCCACGCGTTTACGGCGTCGCGCCTCCACCAGCCTGAAATCCAGGCCCAGTTGCTCGCCCAGCCTCGTCCGCAGGGCTTCGTCGAGCTCGTCCAGCCGTCCTGACAGGCCAGGCAGCCGGAACTCCGTGCGCTGGAAGAAACGCCCGCCCACGGGGTCACTCGACGACTGGTCGAGTGAGACGATGTTGGCCCCGTACTCGGTGAGCGCTCCCGAGACACTGGCGACGATGCCGGGCCGGTCGGCGCCCTGGACGATCAGGCGGCCGTAGTCGGGGTCGTGGATCTGCTCGGTCATGACCAATCGTCCCTTTCGGAGGTCTGAGCGGAGACGGCCGAGAGGAGTCGCTGTCGCCAGAGTTCGGTCTGCCTGAGTTCGTTGAAGGTGAAGATGTGCAGCCCGCGGATGTTGCCGTCGCTCTGCGACACGGCGGCTCCCAGTTTCTTCGCCAGCTTCGTCGGGTTGTAGCCGCCCGGCAGGAGGAACCGCCACAGCAGGCTCTGCTGCTTCTGCAGGAACCGCGCCGACTGGCCGAGTCCGATGCCGGCCGAGATCCGCATCAGCTTCTGCCGGTTCACCGGGCCGGGCATTCCGACGTATACGGGGAGGCCGACTCCCGTCCCCGCCACTCCCGCTGCCCAGTTCGCGGTCGTCGTGGCGTCGAAGCAGATCTGGGTGAGTATCCGGGAGGCCAGTGGCGCCTTCTGCTGCAGAGCCAGTTCCAGGGCTTCCTGCGGGATGGCGGGGTGGCCCTCGGGATAACCGCCGATGCCGACCGTTCCAAAGGGGTGACCCATCTCCTCCATGGCCCGGAGCAGCCCGAACGCGTCCGGGAAGGCGCCCGCCGGCTTCGGCGCGTCGCCGCCGACCACGAACACCGACTCGATCTGCGACTCCTTGAGACGGGCCATGACGTCGGCGACGTGCTCCTTGTCCACGAACTGACGTGCCGGCAAGTGGGGCGACACGGCATAGCCGTGCCGCTTCAGCCGTTCCGTGAGGTCCAGCGTCGCGTCGATCCCTTTTGCCTCGGTCACCGTGACCGTCAGCGGGACCTCGGTCGGCACACTGTGAAGCACGTCCCGTTCGGTGTTCTTGAACGGCATCACCTCGTAGCTGATGTTGCGCACCAGGTCGACGAGATGAGTGCGCCTGCGCCGGGAGACGGCGTCTTCCCGCTGTGTGGTCATGGTCTTGTGTCGTTCCTTCCTACGGGCGTGGGAGATGTCTCGTCCGGCTCAAGTCACTGCGGGCGCAGGCGAGTCGGTAGCACGTGGTGACCGTGGGCTTCCCGGGCACGTGTTGGGCGGGCGACCGTTGTCCGGGACTTCGCCCGGTGGTGGCGATTCACGGTCGGTTGCCGAGAGTCGTTCCCGGACTCGCGGAAACCGGGAGGAGGCAGGGACAGAGGCCTGGACGGATGAGGGATGGGCCCCCGCGATCGGACCACTGCCAAAGCCCTGTGCTTGCGTGGCGGGAACCGGTAGTACCGCCTCCACCAGTAGAGCGAATCAACGACCGGGTTTCGTCGGGCATCCCGACCGATTAGGGCGCGACAAATGACCGGGATGTCGGTGGCGAACCCGCCGCTACCCCGGCACCCCCGGCCGGAGGCACCTCATGAGCACCTCGGCTTTGGCCTGAAGCTCGGCGTACTCCGCCGATGGTTCGGAACCCCAGGTGATCCCGCCGCCGGTTCCGTAGGTCGCGACACCGGTGTCCCGGTCGATCAGCACGGTGCGGATGGCGACACTGAACCGGGCGCGGAACGGCGCGCCTGCGGGCGCGACCATTCCGACCGCACCGCAGTAGAGCCCCCGTGGCCCGTCCTCGAGATCGCGGATGATCTCCATAGTGCGCTGCTTGGGGGCACCGGTCACCGAGCCGCACGGGAAAAGCGCGCGGAACACGTCGGCGAGACCGGCGTCAGGCCGTAGGCCGGCCGTGACGTCGGACGTGAGCTGGTGCACGGTCTCGTACTGCTCGGCCCGGCACAGGGACGGGACCCGCACACTGCCTGTCGTGGCGATCCGTGCGAGGTCGTTGCGCACCAGATCCACGATCATGATGTTCTCGGCGCGTTCCTTGGCGCTGGCCCGCAGTTCGGCGACGATCCGTGCGTCCTCGGCCGGCGTGTCACCACGTGGTGCCGTTCCCTTCATGGGCCGCATGTGCACCAGCTCGTCCCTGATCTCGAAGAACAGTTCCGGGCTGGCGCTGGCGACGACGAAGCGGCCCAGGTCGAGGTAGGCGTTGTACGACCCCTTCTGCCCGAGGGCGAGATCGGCGTAGAACGCGGGCAGTTCGCCCTTCGCCTCGCCCGACATCCGGGTGGTCAGATTGCACTGGTAGGTCTCTCCGGCGGCGATGTGCCGCCGGACGGCCTCGACACGCTCACGATGGGTTTCAGGGCCCCATTCGGTGGCCCAGCCCCCGACGTCGTAACTGCCGGGCTCGGGGCACCTCACGACCCGCACGACGCTGGGCTCCTGACAGACGCCGAACCATACGAGGGGTAGTCCGTCCAGCGGTTGATGGGTGGTCAGCTTCGGATCCAGCCCGGAAGCTGCCTCGTAGGAGACGAAGCCGAACGCCCACCACCCGTTCGTCGTCGCCCGCTCCAGTTCGGCGAGGACCGGGGCGACCTGCTCGGGCCGCGTCGCCACCATGGTGTTGGCGACGCGAGGAAACTCCCAGGCCGTACCGGACCGCAGGTCGTCGAACCGTGCTGCAATGGTGCGTGGTGTCATGGAGTCATCGGCTTTCCTGCCTCGGGGGCGGGCAGGGTGCCGGAGGAGAGCGGCGTTTCCGAGCAACACAGGGCTGACCGGCCGTCATGGAGTGATGTGCGCCGAGGATCGTTCGGTGGGCGCATGACTTTCCTTCCCGGCCAGGACCGTCTCCGCGGAAGGCTGTTTCGGAGTCCTGAGTCGGTAGGACTGTATGCGCAGGTCATCGGTTGCCGACACGGCTGGATGACGGTTCATGAATGGACCTCTCGACCAGTCGGGCCGGGACGGATGACGTAGGGAAGGAAGCCCCGGTGCGCGGCGTCGGCTGTGCCGGGCCTTCTGATCGGGGCGTGTACGGGCGAGGGATGTACCGCTCCGACGGTGTGTCGGCCGCGACGGCGTAGCCCCCTCGACTTGTTCACATCGACGGTGACCAGATGCCTGGCGGTTGATGGCCCCGCACTCGCGGGGTGCCTCGCGGTCATGTGCAACCCGGCAGGGAGCCGCATCGCCGCAGGGTCGCCGTCCACGCTCCTGCCTACGGCTTTGGTCAGGCGGCGACCCCGAGATCCGATCCGCACCGAGTCTCAAAAGAACGAGACCAGACAACTCAGGTCGTGCTCGCTCGGTGGAAGTCACGACCCGGACTTGCTTTAGATCTCAACTATAGGCATTCTGTCCGCTGTGCGGACGGCCGTCCGTGCAACACGAGCCCCATCTGCGCGCCGAGTACGACTTCGTGCCCCCGCCCGCGGCCCGCACGAGTGAGCGTCCGTGAATCTGGGGCTGGCCACTGCTCGGCTGGTTCGGCGGCGCCCGCCCCTGCGGCAACCGTCATGGGTGCCGACCAGCGGAACCCGCCGCCGGGGTGAGCAGGCCGTTGGCGACCGAGGCGGCTGCGGCCGGTTCGGCGAAGCCGGCGACGAGCGCCATCCGCCGGGAGGGCACGAAGCCCAACTGCTCCAAGTTCGCTACGGCTGGGCATCCATCGGTGCCGGCCCGTCTGACTACTGATTTGAGGTCTAGGAACCCATGAATCGCCTTCGTGCACACTGGAAGCGCTGGCTGATCGCGGGAGTGGCGGTGGCCGCCCTCCTGGTGGTGGGCGGACCGTACGTCTACATCAACTACGTCAAGGACGAGGCCCCGTCCGCGCTGTCCATAGACAACGGACAGGAGCCCGCTGAGCAAGAGGGGACGCAGCCCACGCGTGAGGGTGTGGAAGGCGCCTGGAAGGTCGGCGCCGGCTCGCAGGCCGGTTACCGCGTCGACGAGGTGCTGTTCGGCCAGAACACAACGGCCGTCGGACGGACCGACAAAGTCACCGGAGGGCTGACGATCAAGGGGGCCGAGGCGACCGAGGGTGCCTTCACTGTCGACCTCACCTCCGTGAAGAGTGACTCGGGGGAGCGAGACGGCCAGTTCCGGGGGCGGATCATGAACACCGCAAAGTTCCCTGAGGCGACGTTCAAGTTGACCCGGCCCATCGACTTCGGCTCCGTGCCCGAGTCCGGCAAGAAGGTATCGGCCAAGGCATCCGGAACCTTCACCATCCACGGAGTGACCAAGGACGTCTCGTTCGAGGTCACCGCCCAGCGTTCCGCGAACTCCTTCCGCGTCCAGGGATCCCTGCCCGTCACCTTCGCCGACTACGGTGTCGAAAGGCCCAACTTCGGCGGCATCACGGTCGAGGAAAAGGGCGCCATCGAGTTTCTGCTCACATTCCACCCCGCGTGACGAAAGGCGTGTCCACCGGACCTTCGGCCCGGCTCCGGTGGACACGCGCGACTCAGTGTGAACGAGCCCGGCGGGGCGACGGCGTCACCATGAGTGGCCCCCATGTTTCCGGCTACGTCATATGACGTGGAGGCGACTGCCGAAGAGGGCCGGTCGGCACCCGCCATTCCCCTGATTCGCGCCGCACGGAAGGAAACGAGAATTACGGCCGAAGTAATCGCCGAAGGCGTCGAAGAAGGACGGGCCCACACATGAGCGCGAAGAACCTGCAGCAAGTCCTGGACCAGGCGGCCAACACGGTGGAGCTGCTGCGCAACTCCCAGCTGGGGACCTACATCTATCCCGTGGTGCCGTCGGAGTTCAGCAACTTCCGCCGGGAGGTGACCGCGTGGACCAAGACAGCGGTGCTGTTCGACCAGTCCCACCACATGGCCAACCTGTTCATCTCGGGACCGGATGCCCTGCGGCTGATCTCCGACACCGGAATCAACAGTGTCGCGAACTTCCGGGTCAACTCGGCCAAGCAGTTCGTCCCGGTCTCGCCCGAGGGCGGAGTCATCGGCGACGGCATCCTCTTCCGCGAGGCGGAACACGAGTTCACGTACGTCGGACGTGCCCCGGTCGCCAACTGGCTCTCCTTCCAGGCCGAGCAGGGGTATGACGTCGAACTCCGCATGGACCCGCGGTCCCCGTCGCGGCCGTACGGCAACAAGGTCACCCGCGACCTGTGGCGTTTCCAGATCCAGGGTCCCCGGGCCTGGGAGGTCATCGAGAAGGTCAACGGAGGCCCGGTCGAGCAGCTGCGCTTCTTCCGCATGGACCACATGAATATCGCCGGTGAACGTGTCCGCACGCTGCGCCACGGCATGGCCGGCGCGCCGGGCCTGGAGCTCTGGGGACCGTACGGGACCTACGACAAGGTGCGGGACGCGATCCTGGAAGCGGGTGTCGAGTTCGGGCTGGAGGCGGCTGGAGCCCGCGCCTACTCCTGTAACACTCTCGAGTCCGGCTGGATCCCGTCGCCTCTGCCCGCCATCTACAGCAGTGAGGGCCTGCGCCCGTTCCGCGAGTGGCTCGGCGCTGACAGCTACGAGGCGACCAACGCCCTGGCCGGCAGCTTCGTCTCCGGCAGCATCGACGACTACTACCTCAACCCGTGGGAGCTGGGCTACGGCTCGTTCGTCAAGTTCGACCACGACTTCATCGGACGCGACGCGCTGGAGGCGATCGACCCGGCGGCCCAGCGGCGCAAGGTGACCCTGGCCTGGAACGCAGAGGACGTGGCCAAGCTGCTCGCCTCCCCGGTCGACCCTGTGGGCCCCGGCTACCAGTTCTTCGACCTGCCCAACGCCAACTACGGATCGTCCAACTACGACTCCGTGGTCGATGCCGACGACAACGTGATCGGGCTGTCGATGTTCACCGGCTACAGCGCCAACGAGCGAAAGGCGCTGTCTCTGGCCACCCTCGCGCCGGAGGTTCCGCTGGGAGCCGAGGTCCGCGTCGTCTGGGGTGAGCCGGATGGTGGCAGCCGCAAGTCCGCCGTCCAGCCGCACGAGCAGTTCGCCGTGCGCGCGATCGTCAGTCCCGCTCCCTACTCGGACATGGCACGCGAGAGCTACCAGCCCGGATGGCGCACCGGCGGAGCGAGCTGACGACCGCAACTCGCCCCAGCACCCGATCCCGGCGGCCTCGCACGGCCGACCCGCAGCGGGTGCCTCGGGTCGGCCGGGTCCTGGTTTCGGCCCGGATTCCTGACCACCGGGCCGTCAGCGCGCTCGCGCTGGGATCTGCGACCGCCTGAGGCGGAACGCCGACGGATTGACGGTCCAGCCATGCTTGGCTTGCTTGACCATTTGGAGAGTCGTATGCCGAAAGAGACTGGTACGACAGCAGAGCAAACGCAGGCCGCCCCGGTGAGGACCGGACTGCTCATCAACGGCAGGACAGTGGAGACAGAGGACTGCTTTCCCGTCCACGATCCCGCATCCCCGCACCGGATCGTCGGATACGCCGCAGCCGCAAGCCAGGCACAGGCCCGTGCGGCGGTCGCCGCCGCCGATGCAGCGTTCCCGGCCTGGGCCGCCATCCCGCCCCGGCGTCGGGCGGAGATCATCAGCGAGGCGCTTTCCGCTTTCGATGCCGACGCCGCCGCGCAGACCGCGGCGCTGATGACCAGTGAGAACGGCAAGATCTCCTTCGAAAGCCAGGTGGAGTTGGGAGCCTTCGTGGCCCGCACCCGGGCGGCGCTGGATCTCGTCGACACTCTTGACCGGGTCAAGGACCTTGCCGGCCCGCCGTTGGCCTCGCGGATCCACCGGCTGCCCATGGGGGTGATCACCGTGATCGTGCCGTTCAACTGGCCGATCGCGATCCTCGGCGCGAGCCTGCCGTACGCGCTGCTGGCCGGGAACACCACGGTGGTCAAGCCCCCGCCCACCGTGCCCCTGGCCATGGTGCGGATGCTGGAGATCTTCGCCGCCGGGCTGCCGGCCGGCGTGCTGAACGTGGTGACCGGCACCAACGAGGCGGTCGCCCCGGTGATCAGCGACCCACGAGTCCGCAAGATCGTGTTCACCGGAAGCACCGCGGCAGGCAAGCACATCATGACTGCCGCCGCTCAGAACCTCGCCGCCGTCACTCTGGAGCTCGGCGGCAACGACCCCGCGATCGTGCTGGACGACGCCGAGCTGGACACGGAACACCTGCAGCGTCTGGCTCACGGAACCTTCCTGACGAGCGGGCAGGTGTGCATGGCGATAAAGCGGCTGTACGTGCACCGGTCCCGCTACGAAGAACTCGTCGCCGGGCTCTCCTTCGTACTCGACGCCCACCACGTGGGCCCCGGCTCCGACCCCACCTCGACGATGGGGCCGCTCAACAGCGACGCCCAGTGCCAGACGGTGACCGCCATGCTGGCGGAGGCTGCCGACGCGGGAGCCGAGATCCGTGAACTGGGCTCCCTGGATCGCGCCGCAGCCTACTCCGGCGGCTACTTCATGCGTCCTTCGCTCGTCCTCGATCCCGACCCCGGCCTGCGGATCGTCACCGCGGAACAGTTCGGCCCCGCTCTGCCCATCCTGCCTTTCGACGATGTCGACACCGTCGTCGAACAGGTCAACAACGACTGGTCGGGCCTGTGCTCCTCCGTCTGGAGCGCCGACGCCAGGCGCGCCGACGCCCTCGCGGAGCGGCTGCGCACCGGCACGACGTGGATCAACCACGCCAACGCCGTCGCATGCGACGACAGGGCCCCGTTCGGCGGCTTCCGGCAGAGCGGCATCGGACGCGAGATGGGTCCGGAAGGCCTCCTCTCGTTCACCGAGGCGCACACCGTCACGAGACCGGTCCGTTGAGCCCGCTGCATGCGTCGCCGCCCACCCGAGGTTGCCGTGCCGACTGTTCGTGAGACGACGTACGACCTCCTGCGAGCCTGGGGACTCACCACCGTCTTCGGTAACCCCGGCTCGAACGAGCTTCCCTTCCTCGACGGCTTTCCGCCGGACTTCCGATACGTCCTCGGACTGCACGAGGGCGCGGTCGTCGCCATGGCAGACGGCTACGCTCAGGCCACCGGCCGTCCGGCACTGGTGAACCTGCACTCCGCCGCGGGCCTGGGCAACGCGATGGGCGTCCTGGCGAACGCCCGCGCGTCCCACACCCCACTCGTGCTGACGGCCGGTCAGCAGACGCGGGCCATGGTCGGACTGGGATCCGTGCTCGCCGAGCCGGCCATGACCCGCGTCCCCGAACCCCAGGTCAAGTGGGCGTTCGAACCGGCCCGTGCCCAGGACGTCCCCCGGGCGCTGTCGGAGGCGTTTCACCTCTCCGTCCTCCCGCCCGCCGGCCCGGTGTTCGTCTCCCTGCCCATGGACGACTGGGCCGAGGAGGTTGCCGCCCATGAGGTGGCCCACCTGCCTGGGCGCCGGGTTCGGTGGGCCGGAGCGGCCGGTCCCGAGCTCATCGCCGAGCTCACGGACCGGTTGCGGCAGGCCGCCAGTCCGGCGCTCGTGATCGGGCCGGAGGCGGACGACGAACGCGTGGCCACGCTGGTCGTGGAGCTGGCTGAACAACTGCGCGCGCCGGTGTGGACCGCACCCACACCACCGCGTTGCCCGTTCCCCACCCGCCATCCCCTGTGGCAGGGCGTGCTGCCCCCGGGTATCGCCGGGGTGAGCGAACACCTCCAGGGACACGACCTCGTTCTGGTCGTCGGCGCGCCCGTCTTCCGCTACCACGCCTACCGTCCCGGCCCATGGCTGCCTGAGGGCACCGAACTGATCGCGCTGAGCGGTGATCCGGGGTCCGCCGCCCGCGCGGCGTTCGGGGACGCCGTGGTCTGCGACGTCGCCGAGGTCGTCCGCCAGTTGCTGGAGCGGCTTCCCCCGCCCGCCCGGACCTGGCCCCCGTCCCGGGAACTTCTCTCCGTCCCGCAGTCCGAGGAAGCCCCGTTCACTGCGGACTGGCTCTTCGCCCAGATGGCACTCCGCATGCCGGCGGACGTCCGGCTGGTCAACGAGTCGACCTCGAACACCGCCCAGTTCTGGGCGCATCTCAACCTCGACCGGCCTCGCAGTCTGTTCTTCCCGGCCGCCGGAGCGCTCGGCTTCGGGTTGCCGGCCGCCGTGGGGGTGGCGCTGGCGGACCCGGAACGCCCCGTGGTCGCCGTGCTGGGCGACGGCGCCGTCCAGTACGGAGTGGCCGGACTGTGGACCGCGGCGCAGTGGAACCTGCCGGTCACGTTTCTGGTGCTCCGCAACGGCGGGTACGGAGCGCTGCGCGGGTTCGTCGGACAGCTCGGCATCACCGGTGCCCCGGGCCTGGACCTGCCCGGCCTTGACGCGGTGAGTATCGCGCTCGGATACGGCATACCCGCGCAGCGTCTCACCGAGGCGGAAGAGGTAGCCGCCGCCCTGGCCGCCACGACGGCGGCCTCGGGTCCCAGGCTGCTGGAGATTCCGGTGTGTGCCGAGACCCGACCTCTGGGATGAGCCGACGCAGGATCGCCCACACATCAGCCCGCGAAGACTAGGACAGCCATATGGGCCGTATCGACGGACGAGTCGCCCTGATCACCGGCGGAGAGAGCGGCATCGGGCTCGCGACCGCTCGCCTGCTGGTGGCGCGGGGCGCGTACGTGCACCTCGTGGGCGTGAATCGGGAGGCATTGGACGCGGCGGGCACGGAACTGGGGCCGGCGCAGTGTGCTCTCTCGGTGGCGGATGTGACCTCCTCCGAACAGGTGCGCGCGGCGGTCGGTGACGCCCTGGAGCGCTTCGGGCGACTGGACGTGGTCTTCAGCAACGCGGGCATCGCGGGCGACACGGCGTGCATCGAGGACTACCCCGAGGACGTCTTCCGCCGCGTGCTGGACGTCCACGTCGTAGGAACATTCCTGCTGCTCAAGTACACGCTTCCCCACCTCGGCCCCGGGGGGTCCGTCATCATCAACTCCAGTGTGGTGGGCCTGACCGCCGAACCCGCGATCAGCGGATACGCCACTGCCAAGCACGCCCAGGTCGGCCTCATGAGGGTGGCGGCCCGGGAGGCCGCGGCACGGGGGATCAGAGTCAACACCATTCATCCGGGACCGACCGACACACCGTTCCAGCGCGAGGTGGAAAAGACGGCCACCGGGCTGAGTCCGGAAATGGCTTTCGAGATGTTCAATGCCATGATTCCGCTGGGTCGCCATGCCACTCCTGAGGAAATAGCACGCACCGTTCTTTATTTGGCGAGCGACGACTCCGCATTCACCACAGGTGCAACCCTCGCCGTCGATGGAGGAATGACCATCTGAGCGGTTGGGTAAATCTCTCACATCCTGCATTCGCGTGAGCGGATCCGCTCATCCACGACGACGTCACCGTCCAGGCCATGTGGGACAAACGCGAGCACGCCACGTACATCGTCAGCAACCTGTGCTTCGACGCACGGGTGCTGGGGGAGTGGGTGGGCCGGGTGCGGCGCCGGGA
>NZ_AEJB01000600.1 GCF_000331005.1 Streptomyces turgidiscabies Car8 | reverse complement strand
GCGATCAGCGTCCCGACCCGGGCCGGGGCCCCGCATCAGCGGCTTCAGCTCAGCGGCTTCGCCAGTACCGCCTTGCGGTGGCTGAACGTCTCGATCGAGTAGCGGCCGTGGTAGTTGCCCATCCCGCTCTCCCCCACCCCGCCGAACGGCAGGTCGGAGACGGTGAGATGGGCCAGCGGCAGACCGTAGCCGACCGCGCCGGAGGACGTCTCGGCGGCGATCCGCTCCCGGGTCGTGCCGGACTCGGTGAACACGTACAGCGCGAGCGGCTTGTCGCGGTCGTTGATGAAGCCGATCGCGTCGTCCAGCCCGGGCACCGTGACGATCGGCAGGATCGGGCCGAAGATCTCCTCCCGCATCACGGGCGAGGCGGGGTCGACGTCGGCGAGGACGGTCGGCGCGATGTACTTCGTCGTACGGTCCTTGACGCCGCCGGTGACGACCCGGCCCGAGTCGAGCAGACCGCCGAGCCGGTCGAAGTGACGCTCGTTCACGATCCGGCCGTACTCGGTCGAGGTGGCCGGGTCCGCGCCGAACAGGTTCTCGACGGCCTTGGCGAGCGCGGGCTCCAGCGCGGCGGCGGTCTCCGGGTCGGTCAGGACGTAGTCGGGGGCTACGCAGGTCTGGCCGGCGTTGAGGAACTTGCCCTTGACCAGCCGGTCGGCGACGACGTCGATATCGATGCCGGTGTCCACGAACGCCGGGGATTTGCCGCCGAGTTCGAGGGCGACCGGGGTGAGGTGCTCGGCGGCGGCGCGCATCACGATACGGCCGACGGTGCCGTTGCCGGTGTAGAAGATGTGGTCGAAGCGCTCGGCGAGCAGGGCCGTGGTCTCCGGGACGCCGCCCTCGACGACGGCGACCGCGTCCGTGTCCAGGTACTGCGGCAGCAGCCGGGCCACGACGTCGGAGGTGGCGGGAGCCAGCTCGCTCGGCTTGACCACGACCGCGTTACCGGCGGCCAGGGCGCCGACGACCGGGGTAAGCAGGAGCTGGACCGGATAGTTCCAGGGGGCGATGACCAGGACGACACCCAGCGGGTCGTACTGCGTCCAGGCGGTGGCGTCGGCGCCGAGGCGCCCGGGGACCGGCGCGGCCTCGGGGCGCAGCCAGCCGACGAGGTGGTCGAGGGTGTGGTCGATCTCCCGGATCGTGAAGTCGATCTCCGTACGGTAGGCCTCCTTCGAGCTCTTTCCGAGGTCCGCGTGGAGTGCGGCGGCCACGTCCTGGCCGTGCTCCGTGAGCAGTTCGCGCAGGCGGCCGAGCTGGTCCTTGCGCCACTCGACGGGCTTGGTACGGCCCGTACGGAAGGTCGCGCGCAGCCGCGCCACGATGTCGGCGGGTCGCTCGGGGGACGTGGGGTGGTTCACGGTGCCTCGCTCACGGTGGAATCATGCGATGGTCTCGGGCGCGGAAGGCCGGCTCGATGTCTCGACGTACATGCCAACCTGCCACACGACAAACTATATTCCACATACACGAAGATAACTTTAAGCGTTCATCCGATCACTTAAAGTATCGTCACGGGTTCGTCAGTCGTCGACCTCGCCCAGGAACGGACGGACCTCGACCGGCAGGGTCGTCGCCAGTGCGGCCTTGCGCCCCCACTCCAGGGCGGCGTCGAGGTCGGGCGCCATGAGAAGGCAGATCCCGCCGAGGAACTCCTTGTTCTCGGCGTAGGGCCCGTCGATCACCTCGACCTCGTCACCCAGGGGCCGCACCACCGTCGCCGCGTCCGGACGGTGCAGTCCGCCCGCGAAGACCCAGGCCCCGGCGTCCCGCAACTCCTCGTGGAAGGCACTCAGCCTGTGGTTGATCTCCACCATGGCCTCGGGCGCGGACGGTTCGCCGACCGGCTTCATGGCACTGAGCAGGTAGTACTTCATCGCGTCCTCCTGGGCATCATCACTCTGCCCCATCTCCTACACGAAGGGAGCACCTCTGTAGAGACACAACGCACCGCGACACCGGGAGAATCTTCCTCATGACCGCCACAGCGCACCCACTCGTCACCGTCGCCCGCCGGCTCGCCGCCGAGGTCCTGGCCCCGCAGGCGAGCCGGGTCGACCAGGAGGGCGTCCCCGCGAGCAGCATCACGGCCATCAAGCGGGCGGGGCTGCTCGGGGTGAGCGCACCGAAGGAGTACGGGGGTGCGGGCGCGCCCGCCTCGGTCGCCCGGGAGGTCGCCGAGATCCTGGCCGGGTCCTGCTGTTCGACCTGGTTCGTGCAGACCCAGCACCACACCCCGGTGAAGATGCTGACAGAGTCTCAGTTCCCGGTACGGGAGCGCCTGTTGGGCCCGCTGTCGACGGGCGCCCTGTTGTCCGGCATCGCGTACGCGCACCTGCGGTCCTTCCCTCGTGTGCCTGTGCGGGTCGGGTACGAGCGCGGCGGCTGGCGCTTCGACGGGACGGTCCCCTGGTACACGGGCTGGGGGCTGAACGACGTCATGCTGCTCGCGGGGCTGTCGGACACGGACGAGGTGGTGTTCGCCTTCGCCGACGCCCGCGAGCAGGCAGGGCTGCGCGCCTCGCCACCCATGCGGCTGGCGGCGCTCACGGCCGCCCGGACGGTGTCCCTGGAGCTGAAGGGTCTGCGCCTGCCGGAGGAGGCGGTCGTCCTGCGTATGCCGCGCGAGAAGTTCGCCCTCGTCGACCTGCCCCGGGCCACCAACACGAACCCGGCCGTGTTCGGGGTGGCGTACGCGGCCCTCGATCTGCTCGCCGCCCATCCGGACGCCACGGCGACCGCGCGCTCACTGCGCACCCGGCTGGACGCCGTACGCCGGGGCGCGTACGCCCTCACGGACCATCGCAGGCCGCAGGAGCACATCGCGGACCGACTGGCGCTCAAGACCCGGGCGTTCGAGCTGATGCGCACGGCGACGACCGCGGCGGTCGTCGCCGGGGGCGGCCGGTCCATGGACCTCGACAGCCCGGCCCAACGCCTGGCCCGAGCGGGCCTGTTCCTGCTGGTCCAGGGCCAGACGACAGACGTACGCGACACCCACCTGGCCGCACTGGCCGACTAACCTCCGAGTAGCCCCTGAGGGGCGCGAAGCGCACCCTTCAGGGGCGCGGGGAAGTGGGCGACAAGCCCCACCGGACCCGCGGCCAAAGAACTACCCGACCGCCTGACCACCAAACGGCACCTGTGCCGCCGGGGCGGCGTCCGACGCGAACGGATGCCGCCACAGCCCCCGCGCCGCAAGCCGCGGCAGCACCCCCTCACCGAACCAGTACGCCTCCTCCAGATGCGGATAGCCCGACAGGACGAACTCGTCGATTCCCAGGGCGTGGTACTCGGCGATACGGTCGGCGACCTCGTCGTGGCTGCCGACCAGGGCGGTGCCCGCGCCGCCTCGCACCAGGCCGATTCCGGCCCAGAGGTTGGGGTGGACCTCCAGCCCGTCCCGGTTGCCGCCGCCGTGCAGGGCGAGCATCCGCTGCTGTCCCTCCGACTCGCTGCGGGCGAGCCCGGCCTGGATGTCACGTACGGTCCCCGGGTCGAAGCCCGCGAGGATGCGGTCCGTCTCCGCCCAGGCCGCCTCGGACGTGTCGCGGGTGATGACGTGCAGCCGGATGCCGAACCGCAGGGTGCGCCCCTGCCGGGCGGCCAGTCCCCTGACCCAGGCGATCTTCTGGGCGACCTGGGCCGGCGGTTCGCCCCAGGTGAGATAGACGTCGACGTGCCGGGCGGCCACCTCACCGGCGATGGGTGAGGATCCGCCGAAGTACACCTCGGGGACCGGGTCGGGGACACGGGCCAGCGCGGCCTCCTCGACCCGGATGTGTTCGCCGGTCAGGCTGACCGTCTTGCCCTCCCACAACTCCCGTACGACTTCGAGGAATTCGCCTGTACGACGGTACCGGGCGTCCTTGTCGAGGAAGTCGCCGTAGGCCTTCTGCTCGTGGCTCTCGCCGCCGGTGACCACGTTGAGGAGGAGCCGTCCGCCGGTCTGGCGCTGAAAGGTGGACGCCATCTGCGCGGCGAGGGTCGGGGAGACGGAGCCGGGGCGGAAGGCGACGAGGAACTTCAGCCGCTCGGTGTGCTGGCTGACCATGGCGGTGGTCAGCCAGGCGTCCTCGCACCAGGCGCCGGTGGGGGTGAGCGCTCCGACGAAGCCGAGGTCTTCGGCGGCGCGGGCGATCTGGCTCAGATAGGCGACTGTCGGCGGCCGGTTCTGTCCGAAGGCGGTGGCCGGGGTGCCGTGGCCGCCGCCGACGACATGCCGGCTGTCGCCGTTGGTGGGGAGGAACCAGTGGAAGGTGAGGGACACCGAAGATCTCCGATCGGGAACGGGCGTCTTGTGTGACAGCGGGCGCGAGGTTCGCGCGCTGGGCGAAGGGTCGTTCGAGCGGTGGTGAGCGGCGGTCGGGGTCAGCTCGCCGCGGCGAGGAGCGGCGAGCGTCCGAGCGCTGCCGAGAACTGGTCGAGGACCTGGGTGAGCGCCTCCGCGGTGGCCGGGGCGACCGCGATGGAGCCGTCCTCGTGGGCGGTGATGTCCTTGTCGAGGGTGAACCAGCCCTGGACGATGTGGGCGGCGCCCATGGAGTTGAGGACGGGGCGCAGCGCGTAGTCGATGGCCAGCACATGGGCCGTGGTGCCGCCGGTGGCGAGCGGCAGCACCGTCTTGCCGGTGAGGGCGTACTGCGGGAGCAGGTCGAGGAGTGCCTTGAGGACACCGGAGTAGGACGCCTTGTAGACGGGCGTGCCGATGACGACACCGTCGGCGCGTGCGAACAACTCGGTGGCCTCGACGATCGCCGGGTGCCGGAAGTCGGCGCCGAGCAGGGCCTCGGCGGGAATCGTGCGGACGTCGAGCGGAATCACCTCGTGCCCCTGCGCGGCCAGTCGGGCGTCCAGGTGCCGCAGGAGCTTTCCGGTGCGGGAGGAGACGGAGGGGCTGCCGGAGACGGACAGGACGGTGGCCATGAGTCCTCTTTCTGGAGGCTTTCCGGGGACCGGCGTCGCCTGCGACACGGCAGGCGACCCGGGTGAAGTGGTCAGGGTTGCCAGGTCGGTTCGGGCGGTTCGCCGTCGAGGACCCAGCGGCCGACCGCGCGCCGGCCGCAGGCGACGAAGTCGTGGAGAAGGCAGGCGCGGACAACGCGCCAGAGGGCACACCCATCGCCGTCCGGAGCGAAGTCCGGCTGTTTCTCAGGCGGTTACGAAAGGGCGCGGCGAATCAGGACGAGGATCAGGCCGCGGTGCGACAGGAGGCACTGGAGACGCGCGCGAGGTCGACGTGCCGTCGCCGCGTGAGGTCCAGTCGCATCTTCATGCGGTGGATCCTGACAGTCGCCGAAGACGGCCGTCAAGGAATTGCCGACCGGTCTCGTATCGCGGACCTCTCGGCCCGAACGAACGGCGGGACACGCACCGTACAGGGTCGGTCACGGAGCATCATTCGTCATTTTTTCGCTGCACATAAGGGAAAAATAAGAGCACAATGTGGGTACGCGGCATTTACCGCATACCGCAGCAGAAGCGGTCCGGCCTGCACAGTCGAAGGAGACGAGTCATGGCCAATGTCTCGCACACCAGCGGTGACATCCACAGCCACCCTGATGTATCCGAAATGCGAGCCCGGTACGCCCGCATGCTCGGCGGTCGCGATGTCGCGCTCGTGGACGGACCGGTGTTCCTCGTCGGTCTGTACTGCGCGGCATCCCCCTGGATCCTCCACTACACGACGAGCCAGCCCCCGCTGGTGACCCACAACCTGATCATGGGCATCGCGATCGGTCTGCTGGCGCTCGGGTTCACCAACACCCCCGAGCGCATGTACGGCCTCAGCGGCGCTCTGTGCGCGATGGGCATCTGGATGATCGTCTCGCCGTGGATCGTCGGTGACAGCCCTGACGCGGGTGTGGTGCTGAACAACATCATCATCGGCGCTCTGGCCCTGTTCCTGGGGATGCTGAGTGCGGGCGCGACAGCCAGGAACGCGCCCAGGCCGTAGGTACGCGCGGAGAGAGGACGACGACAACCACCCGCACGTCGAGGTGGGAAGCGGGCCCGATCCCCTCCAGGGGCGGGTCCGCTCTCCGTTCGGCCCACACGTCTTCGAAGGGCGCATGGCGACTTGGGGGTCGCACGGACTGTCCCGGACCGGAGCGGGCACTAGTCAGGAGGTAGGCAATACCGGCGAAGAGGGGCGGAAATGACGATCTCGAGCATCATCGGTGCCATCATCATCGGCGCCGTCATCGGCATACTGGGCCGGCTCGTCATCCCGGGGCGACAGCGCATCGGAGTCCTCTGGACGATAGCCGTCGGTATCGTGGCCGCACTGATCGGTTCGGCGATCGCGGCCGGGCTCGGCGTGTCCGACACGGATGGCGTCGACTGGGTCGAGTGGCTGATCCAGATCGCGCTCGCGGCCGTCGGTGTGGCCGCGCTGGACCGGGCGAAGGCACCGCGTCGCGCACACAGCAGGCGGCGGTGACCGGGCGGGGGTGAGCACCGGAGGCCGGGCCGCCGCGTCGGGCCGGACCTGACCTCCGGGGTCCCGAAACTCCTTTGTGG
>NZ_AEJB01000599.1 GCF_000331005.1 Streptomyces turgidiscabies Car8 | reverse complement strand
CAGCGTTTACTTTTGCGGCTCCTGGCACAGGTGAGGGGGCTCTTCCATGGCCGTTCGCGGCAAGCACCGCCGGTACCAACCGAACAGGATCAACCGCGCCTCTCTCACCGTCACCGCAGGTGGCGCGGGTATAGCGCTCCCGTTGGTCGGCGCCGGAGTGGCGGACGCGGCGGACATGGCGACCTGGAACAAGGTCGCCGCCTGCGAGTCGACGAACAACTGGAGCATCAACACCGGCAACGGCTATTACGGCGGACTCCAGTTCAGCCAGTCCACCTGGGAGGCGTACGGCGGCACCGTCTACGCGGGGCGCGCGGATCTGGCCACCCGGGACCAGCAGATCGCCGTGGCCGAGAAGGTCCTCAAGGCGCAGGGCCCCGGCGCCTGGCCCACCTGCTCCGTCCGCGCCGGCCTCACCCGGGGCGGCGACACCCCCGACATCCACCCCGCGGGCGGCCCTGGCGACTCGGTCGGCGTGGAACGGAAGTCGCAGCGGACCGTCCGTGACGTGAAACCGCAGACCACACCCCAGTCCCAGGCGGGCACCGCCGAGATGTACACGGTCGTGCACGGCGACACCCTCTCCGGCATAGCGGACGACCGCTCGGTGAAGGGCGGCTGGCAGCGCCTGTACGCCGGCAACCCTCATGTCCTTCATGTCCTCTACAACGCCACCCAGGCCGCCGTCACCAGGGCCAACCCGCTCGCCGCCAGCGTCCACCCCGTCCGCGTCAGCCCCAGCCCGCCCGCCACCACGACCGACGCCAGCAGCAGCGCACCACCCAACGGCACCCACGCGTACAGAACACCCGCCGGACCCGACCGCACCACATCACGGCTCCCCGGCTTCACGACCACCGTGTACGTCTTACCCGCGCTCACCCCGACCGACTGGTCCAGCACGACCCGGCTCCGCGCCGTCGATCCCACCGACACCGGCCGGTACGACCCCGTACAGACGCCGTCCTCGCACTTCGCCACCGTCATCGTGCCCTGCTCACGGCCCTTGCTGAGCATCACGTGCTGAGCCGTCCCCCAGGACGCCCACACACCCGCGATCAGGATCAGCGCGGCGACCGTACCCATCACCGCGAACCGCCCGAACCGCCCCAGACGCCCGAGCCGCGGCGAGGCGGGGGCGGACTTGCGACGGTGGGCGGTGGCTGGCATGGCCGGGATCATTGGCCATGGTCGTGCGATCGGTCAACTCCTGCCCGACAAAGTCAGCAGTTGTACCCACGTATCTCCCGCACGATCCCGGTCACTCTCCGTACTCAGGAGTTGTACGCGCCCTGCGCCCGCTCCAGCCCCTCGGTCACGAGCGACTCCACCGCGTCCGTCGCCCGGTCCACGAAGTAGTCCAGCTCCTTGCGCTCCGCCGACGAGAAGTCCTTCAGCACGAAGTCCGCCACCTGCATACGCCCCGGAGGACGCCCGATCCCGAACCGCACCCGGTGGTAGTCAGGCCCCATCGCCTTCGTCATCGACTTCAGACCGTTGTGCCCGTTGTCCCCGCCGCCCAGCTTCAGCCGCAGCACCCCGTAGTCGATGTCCAGCTCGTCATGGACCGCCACGACACGGTCGAGGGACACCTTGTAGAACTCCCGCAGCGCGTTCACCGGCCCGCCCGACAGGTTCATGTACGACATCGGCTTCGCCAGGATCACCCGACGGTTCGCCGGACCCGGCGGCCCCACCCGCCCCTCGATGACCTGCGCCTGCGCCTTCCCGGCCCGCTTGAACTTCCCGCCGATCCGCTCCGCGAGCAGGTCGGCCACCATAAACCCCACGTTGTGCCGGTTCATCGCGTACTCCGGCCCGGGATTACCGAGCCCCACGATCAGCCAGGGGCCGCCCGCGTCGGTCGTCACGTCCATCTCTCCTTGATACGGGTCTTGATACACGCCGACCGCCGCCCCTGGTAGGAGCGGCGGCCGGCAAGCGAGGTGTTCGGGGCGATCAGGCCTCGGTGCTCTCGGCGTCGCCGTCGGCGGGGGCCTCCTCCGCCTGCGCGGACAGGACCTGGAGGACGACCGCGTCCTCGTCGATCGCCAGCGTGGTGCCCGAGGGCAGCGGGATGTCCTTGGCGAGGATGGAGGCACCGGCCTCCAGGCCCGCGATGGACACCGTGACGGACTCGGGGATGTGCGTGGCCTCGGCCTCGACCGTCAGCGTGCTCAGCACGTGCTCGAGCAGGAAGGCGCCCGGCGCCAGGTCGCCCTCGGTGTGGACGTAGACCTCGACGGTGACCTTCTCGCCGCGCTTCACGGTGAGCAGGTCGACGTGCTTGAGGAAGCCCTTGAGGGCGTCACGCTGGACGGCCTTCGGGATCGCCAGCTCGGTACGGCCCTCGATGTCCAGCGTGAGCAGGACGTTCGGCGTACGCAGGGCGAGCTGGAGCTCGTGGCCCGGCAGCGAGATGTGAACGGGCTCGGCACCGTGGCCGTAGACGACCGCGGGAACCTTGGCCTCACGGCGGATGCGGCGGGAGGCGCCCTTGCCGAACTCGGTGCGGGTCTCGGCGGTGAGCTTTACCTCGGACATGCTTTTCACTCCTCGTACGGGTGCGAGACGGACAGGTCACCCGGCCACGAACGGCCTGCTACGAAGAGCGCGTCGATAACGGAGCACCCGACCCGTGAATGACACGGGAACGGCCTCCCTCGCCGAGCAACTCCGACAGAGTACTCGCCAGGGGAGGCCGCAGAAAAATCGATCATGCAGAAGCGATCCGGCAGAGCCTGTAAGGCACGATCCCGCAGATCTTGTGGAAGCAGGTGACCCGGGGCCTACTGCTCGTCGAACAGGCTCGTCACCGAACCGTCCTCGAACACCTCACGCACCGCACTCGCGATCGTCGGCGCGATCGACAGCACCTTGATCTTGTCCAGGTGGGCACTCAGCTCACCCGGCGTCGGCAGCGTGTTCGTGAACACGAACTCACTCACCCGCGAGTTCTTCAGACGATCGGCCGCGGGACCCGACAGCACACCGTGCGTCGCCGTCACGATGACATCCTCCGCACCGTGCGCGAACAACGCGTCCGCCGCCGCCACGATCGTCCCACCCGTGTCGATCATGTCGTCGACCAGCACGCACACGCGACCCTTGACCTCACCCACGACCTCGTGGACGGTCACCTGGTTCGCCACGTCCTTGTCACGCCGCTTGTGCACGATCGCCAGCGGCGCACCCAGCCGGTCGCACCAGCGGTCGGCCACCCGCACCCGGCCCGCGTCCGGCGACACGACCGTCAGCTTGCCCTTGTCCACCTTCGCGCCCACATAGTCCGCGAGCAGCGGCAACGCGAAGAGATGATCGACCGGGCCGTCGAAGAAGCCCTGGATCTGGTCCGTGTGCAGATCCACCGTCAGGATGCGGTCCGCACCCGCCGTCGCCATCAGGTCCGCGACCAGACGCGCCGAGATCGGTTCACGCCCACGGTGCTTCTTGTCCTGCCGCGCGTAACCGTAGAACGGCACGATCACGGTGATGGACCTGGCCGACGCGCGCTTCAGAGCGTCGATCATGATCAACTGCTCCATGATCCACTGGTTGATCGGAGCCGTGTGGCTCTGGATCACGAAGCAGTCCGCGCCACGCGCCGACTCCTCGTAACGAACGTAGATCTCACCGTTCGCGAAGTCGAAGGCCTTCGTCGGCACCACGTCGACCCCCAACTGCAGGGCGACCTCCTGGGCGAGCTCGGGGTGGGCGCGGCCGGAGAAGAACATCATCTTCTTCTTCCCGTTCTTCCCGCCGGTCGTCTTGGTCCCGGTCACAGCACTGTCTCCTCGGAGGTGTCTCAGCCGTGATCAGCCCTGAGAGGCCTGCTCAGCTGGGGGTGTGCGGGTGTGCGCCTATCACGGTAGCCCGAGTCGGACGCGAGTGATTCCGGTCAGCTTTCGCCGCCCGGCTCCCGAGAAGCCGCCTCGGCCGCCTTCGCCGACGCACTTCCCGGACGCTTACGAGCCACCCAGCCCTCGATATTCCGCTGCTGGCCACGGGCCACGGCCAACGAACCGGGCGGCACATCCTTCGTGATCACCGACCCCGCCGCGGTGTACGCACCGTCCCCGACAGTGACAGGCGCCACAAACATGTTGTCCGAACCCGTCTTGCAGTGCGACCCGACAACGGTGTGATGCTTGTCCTGCCCGTCGTAGTTCACGAACACACTCGCGGCACCGATGTTCGTGAAGTCACCGATCGTCGCGTCCCCGACATACGACAGATGCGGCACCTTCGTCCCGTCACCGATCGACGTGTTCTTCGTCTCGACGTACGTCCCGATCTTCGACTTCACCCCAAGGCGGCTCCCGGGACGCAGATACGCGTACGGCCCCACATTCGCCTGCGCCCCCACCACGGCGCCGTCGGCGACGGTGTTGTCCACCCGCGCCCCCGCGCCCACCCGCGTGTCCTTCAGCCGCGAGTTGGGCCCGACCTCGGCACCCTCCGCGAGATGCGTGGACCCCTGGAGCAGCGTGTTCGGGTGGACGATCGCGTCCTGCTCGAAGGTGACCGTCACATCGACCCACGTACTGGCCGGATCGATCACACTCACCCCGGCGAGCATGGCCTCGGTCAGCAGCCGGTCGTTCAGAATCCGCCGCGCCTCGGCGAGCTGTACGCGGTTGTTGATCCCGGCGATCTCCCGGTGGTCGGCGGCCACGCAGGCCCCGACCCGGTGCCCGGCCTCGCGCAGGATCCCGAGTACGTCGGTGAGGTACTCCTCGCCCTGGCTGTTGTCCGTCCGCACCTTGCCCAGCGCGTCCGCGAGCAACCGACCGTCGAACGCGAAGACACCGGAGTTGATCTCACGGATCGCCCGCTGCGAGTCGGTGGCGTCCTTGTGCTCCACGATCGCCGTCACGGCACCCGACGCCCCGTCCCGCACGATCCGCCCGTACCCCGTCGCGTCCGGCACCTCCGCCGTCAGCACGGTCACGGCGTTGCCGTCACCCGAGTGGGTGGCGGCGAGCGTGCGGAGGGTCGTGCCGGTGAGGAGCGGGGTGTCGCCACAGACGACCACCACAGTCCCGTCGACGGCCCCGCCGAGCTCTTCGAGCCCCATGCGTACGGCGTGACCGGTGCCGTTCTGCTGGGCCTGGTAGGCGGTACGGATGCCGGTGCCGGCCTCCGCCAGATGCGCGGTGACCTGCTCACGGGCGTGCCCCACGACGACGACCAGGTTCTCGGGGTCCAACTCGCCTGCGGCGGCGAGCACATGGCCCACCAGGGAACGGCCACAGAGCTCGTGCAGGACCTTGGGTGTGGCCGACTTCATACGGGTGCCCTCACCCGCTGCGAGTACGACGACGGCGGCGGGGCGATTGGCGCTCACGGGGTGTGCCCTTCGGCTGCGGAGGGGGGCGGGACGACATCCGCAGGATACCGGGGCGTTTCGTGGGGGACATGAGAGTG
>NZ_AEJB01000598.1 GCF_000331005.1 Streptomyces turgidiscabies Car8 | reverse complement strand
AGGGGCGGGAGGTGCCGTGGCGGCCTCCGCCCGTGTGAACTCGCCCGCCGCCTCCCAGGCGTCCCGTTCCGTCGAGAAGGCCGCGCCCTGGCGGGAGCGGAACTCCGCTATCGACTCGGCGTTCTCCGTGAGGAACTCCTCGTACTCCGCCAGGGAGAAGACGCCCTCCTCGATGCGGGGGACGAAGCGGCCCGAGGTGATGTCGGCGCGCAGGTCGAGGAGTTCGTCCGGCTCGACGGCGTACCACTTGATGCGGTCGAAGAACCGCAGCAGCCAAGGTGAGCCCGGTTCGAACGCGCCGCGCTGCTGCCAGCCGGACCACACCTGGGTCGTACGGCCGACGAACTGGTAGCCGCCGGGGCCCTCCATGCCGTAGATGCACAGGTAGGCGCCGCCGATGCCCACCGAGTTCTCCGCCGTCCAGGTGCGGGCCGGGTTGTACTTGGTCGTGACCAGGCGGTGGCGGGGGTCGAGCGGGGTGGCTACCGGGGCGCCCAGGTAGACGTCTCCCAGGCCCAGTACGAGGTACTCCGCCTCGAAGACCGTGCGGTACACGTCGTCGACCGAGTCCAGGCCGTTCACCCGGCGGATGAACTCGATGTTCCACGGGCACCAGGGGGCGTCGTCGCGGACGCCCGCCATGTAGCGGGCGATCGCCTCGCGGGTCGCCGGGTCGTCCCAGGAGAGGGGGAGGTGGACCGTGCGGGAGGGGACCGTGAGGTGGTCCGCGGAGGGCAGGGCCGTGGCTGTCCGCCGTATCACGGCGAGGAGTTCGGGCTGGGGGAGTACGGCCGGGTCCGCCTGGATCTGGAGGGAGCGGATACCCGGTGTCAGGTCGGTCACCCCGGCGAGGTCCAGCTCCGTCACCGCCTCCATCAGGGCGTGGACGCGCATCCGGAGCGCCAGGTCCAGCTGCATGGGCCCGAATTCGACCAGCAGGTTGTCGTCGCCGCTGCGGCGGTACGTGATGTCGCCGTCCCGGGCCAGGACGCCCCCGTCCACAATCGCCGCACGACTCACGCCTGTTGTGTCCACCGGTGCGAAGCGGACCGAGTCGCCGGGACGAAGCTGGCCCAGTTTCCAGCGTTCCGTGCTGAGGACGGTCGCCGGGCACACGAAGCCGCCGAGCGAGGGGCCGTCCGGGCCGAGCAGGACCGGCATGTCGCCCGTGTAGTCCACGGCGCCCACGGAGTACGGGGTGTCGTGGATGTTGGACGGGTGCAGGCCCGCCTCGCCGCCGTCGGTGCGTGCCCAGCGGGGCTTGGGACCGACCAGTCTTACGCCCGTGCGGGCCGAGTTGAAGTGGACCTTCCAGTCGGCCGCGTAGAAGTCGTGGATGTCCTCCTCGGTGAAGAACTCCGGTGCCGCGTGCGGGCCTTCGACGGCGCCGATGTGCCAGGGCGAGGCGAACTCCGGGCGGTCGGACGGTGGGACCGGGGTGCCCGGCTCCGTCGCCGCTCCGCCGTGCAGGACATCACCCGTGCGCAGCGCCCGGCCTCCGTGGCCGCCGAATCCGCCCAGCGTGAAGGTGGCCGCGCTGCCGAGGAAGGGCGGCACGTCCAGGCCGCCGCCGGCGAACAGTACGTAGGTCCGCAGGCCCTGTTCCGTCGGGGCGCCGATCGTCAGTACTGCACCCGCCGGTACCGTCACCGGCTCCCACTGTGCGACCGGCGTACCGTCCAGGGTGACCGGCGCCGGAGCCCCGGTGACGCACACCGTCGTGGGGTGGGTGAACCTCAACGACGGGCCCTGGAGGGTGCATTCGAGGCCGGGGGCGCCCTCGTCGTTGCCCAGGGCGCGGTTGCCGAGCCGGAACGAGCGGTCGTCCATCGGGCCGCACGGCGGCACGCCCACCTGCCAGTAGCCGGTGCGGCCCGGCCAGTCCTGGACGGTGGTGAGCGTCCCGCCGGAGACGACCTCGACGCGCGGAGTCGGATCACTCACCCCGGCCAGGGTCGCCGTCGAGTGTGTGGCGGAGCGGAAGTCCCGGTTCGCCAGCGCCGCCCGTACCAGGCCGAGGTTCGTCTCGATGCCGTCGACCCGGGTGCGGGCCAGCGCCTCGTCGAGCCGGCGCAGCGCGTGCTCCCGGTCGGTGCCGAACGCGATCACCTTCGCGAGCATCGGGTCGTACGACGTGGTCACCTCGGTGCCCGTCTCCACCCAGCCGTCGATCCGCACCCCGCCAGGGAACTCGACCCGGGTCAACAGGCCCCCGCTGGGCCGGTGTTCGCGCGAAGGGTCCTCGGCGTAGACACGGGCCTCGACGGCGTGACCGCGGGGGGTGCCCGGGTCCCGTACGACGTCCCGCTCGCCGCGGGCCAGTCGCAGCATCCAGGCGACGAGGTCGACGCCGTAGATCTCCTCCGTGACCGGATGTTCCACCTGGAGGCGGGTGTTGACCTCCAGGAAGTACGCCTCTTCGCGGGCCGCGTCGTACACGAACTCCACTGTTCCGGCGGAGCGGTAGCCGACGGAGGAGCACAAGTCGCGGGCGGCGTCCGCCAGTTGGGCGCGCACGTGCGCGGGGATCCCGGGGGCCGGGGCCTCTTCCACCACCTTCTGGTTGCGGCGCTGGAGCGAGCAGTCGCGGTCACCGAAGGTGACGACCCGGCCCTCGCCGTCGCCGAAGACCTGTACCTCGACATGGCGGGCGTGTTCGACGAGCCGTTCCAGGAAGACGCCGGCCGAGGAGAAGGAGGCGGCGGCGACGCGCTGCACCCGCTCCCAGGCGTCGGCGAGTTCGGCGGCCGAGGCGCAGGCCGACATGCCGATGCCCCCGCCTCCGCCGGTCGCCTTGAGCATCACGGGATAGCCGATGGCCGCGGCCTGTTCGTACGCCTCGTCGAGGGAGGCCAGCAGGCCTGTGCCGGGTGCGAGGGGCACCCCCGCCGCCTCGGCCGCCGCCCGGGCCGTGTGCTTCGCGCCGAACAGCTCCAACTGCTGCGGCGTCGGCCCCACGAACACGATCCCGGCGTCCTCGCAGCGGCGCGCGAAGGCCGCGTCCTCGGACAGGAAGCCGTACCCGGGATGGATCGCACCCGCGCCCGTCACCTTGGCAGCCGCCAGTACCAGGTCGGCGTCGAGATACGACTCCTTCGCGGGCGCCGGACCGAGCCGCACCGCCTCGTCGGCGAGCCGGACGTGCGGGGCGGAGCGGTCGGCGTCGGAGTAGACCGCGACCGTGCGCAGGCCCAGCTCCCTTGCCGTACGGATGATCCGCACGGCGATCTCGCCCCGGTTGGCGACCAGCAGCGTGTCGAAGGTCATGCCGTGCCCGCCTCGGTGATGGTCATCTCCACCTCGGTCGGGTCGAAGCCGTTGCAGGGGTTGTTGATCTGGGGGCAGTTGGAGACGAGGACCAGGACATCGCGCTCGGCGCGGAGCGTGAGCGAGAGCCCCGGCGCCGAGAGACCGTCGACGATGCCGAGCGTGCCGTCCTTCTCCACCGGCACGTTCATGTACCAGTTGAT
>NZ_AEJB01000597.1 GCF_000331005.1 Streptomyces turgidiscabies Car8 | reverse complement strand
GACCGGTGAATGCCAACTCCCATACCAGTAAAGCCAGTAACGCCTGTTCACTCTCGTCTCCTCCGAGATGAAACCCTCCGTCCCTTCAGTGACGGCCGTGTCCACGCCGTCCTCATGGAAGTCGTCCCCCGCAGGGTCCCCGACCTGGCGGCGGCGCCCCCGGCCGACCGCCCCGTCGCCGCCCGCGACACCCGCAGCGTGCGCGACTACTGGCGCTGGGTGATCGCCCACCAGGTGGACGTGAGCACCCTCCCGCCGCAGACACCGCGGCCCGAGGCGCGCTCGCGCGTCACGCTCCCGCACGGGGCGTAGTCACCGCCCGACGATTTGTTGCGGCGGGATGAAATCCCCTTCCGCCCGTGTTGGTGCTTACCGGCGGAGTGCGGAATCGCGGATCTACGGAAGGCGCCGGAGTGGCAGAGCAGCGGGGGCGGAAGCCGGGACACGAACCGAAACAGGTGCCGGAATCCATCTCGGCACCGGGATGGGCGCGGCGGCTGGTCGGATACGCCTGGCGGTATCCGAAGGACGTCGTGCTCTCCCTGGGCGCGTCCCTGGGCGGTATGGCCCTGATGGCGCTGGTCCCGCTGATCACCAAGGTGATCATCGACGACGTGATCGGCGACAAGAGCCGCTCCATGGCCCCCTGGGCGGGCGCGCTCGTCGTCGCCGCCGTGTTCGTCTACGTCCTCACCTACATCCGGCGCTACTACGGTGGCCGGCTCGCCCTCGACGTCCAGCACGACCTGCGGACGGAGATGTTCGAGACGATCACCCGGCTCGACGGGCGCCGCCAGGACGAGCTGTCGACCGGCCAGATCGTCGGCCGGGCCACCAGCGACCTCCAGCTGATCCAGAGCCTCTTCTACATGCTCCCGATGACCCTCGGGAACGTGCTGCTCTTCGTGATCTCCCTGGCGATCATGGCCTGGCTGTCCATCCCGCTCACCCTGGTCGCCCTCGCCGTCGCCCCCGCCCTCTGGTTCGTCGCCAAGCGCAGCCGTACGAAGCTCCACCCGGCCACCTGGTACGCGCAGGCCCAGGCCGCCGCCGTCGCCGGTGTCGTGGACGGCGCCGTGACCGGAGTACGCGTGGTGAAGGGGTTCGGGCAGGAGGACCAGGAGACCGGGAAGCTCCGGGAGGTCGGGCGGCGGCTCTTCGCGGGGCGGCTGCGGACCATCCGGTTCAACTCCGTCTACACCCCGGCCCTCCAGGCGGTGCCCGTGCTCGGGCAGGTCGCCATGCTCGCCGTGGGCGGCTGGCTGGCCGTGGGCGGGCACATCACGCTCGGTACGTTCGTCGCCTTCTCCACCTATCTCGCCCAGCTCGTCGGGCCCGTGCGCATGCTCGCCATGGTGCTGACCGTCGGGCAGCAGGCGCGCGCCGGTACCGAGCGTGTCCTCGAGCTCATCGACACCCGGCCGTCCATGGCGGACGGGCACAAGGACCTGCCCGCCGACGCACCTGCCACCGTCGAGTTCGACGACGTGTCGTTCGGATACGACCCTGAGCACCCCGTCCTCGACGGCCTCAGCTTCGAGATCCGGCCCGGCGAGACCCTCGCCGTCGTCGGCTCCTCCGGCTCCGGCAAGTCGACCGTCTCGCTCCTCCTGCCGCGCTTCTACGACGTGACACGCGGCGCGGTCCTCATCGGCGGGCACGACGTCCGCGAGCTGACCCAGGACTCCCTCCGGGCCGCGATCGGGCTGGTCCCCGAGGACTCGTTCCTCTTCTCCGACACCGTCCGCGCCAACATCGCGTACGGCCGTCCGGACGCCACCGACGAACAGATCCTCACCGCCGCGCGCGCCGCCCAGGCGGACCGTTTCATCGCCGAGCTGCCCCACGGCTACGACACCAAGGTCGGCGAGCACGGCCTCACCCTCTCCGGCGGCCAGCGCCAGCGCGTCGCCCTCGCCCGCGCCATCCTCACCGACCCCCGGCTCCTCGTCCTCGACGACGCCACCTCCGCCGTGGACGCGCGTGTCGAGCACGAGATCCACGAGGCCCTGGGGCACGTCATGCAGGGCCGGACGACCCTCCTCATCGCCCACCGCCGCTCCACCCTCGGCCTCGCCGACCGCATCGCCGTCCTCGACGGCGGACGCCTCGCCGACCTCGGCACCCACGACGAACTCCAGGCCCGCTCCGCCCTGTACCGGCGGCTGCTGACCGACCCGGACGAGCTGGGCGGCGTCTCGCCCGGCCGCGCCCTGCCCACCCTGCAGCCCGAGGACACCTCCGTACGGGAGGAGCTGGACGCCGAGTTCGACGCCGAGCGCGGCGTCACACCGAGGCTGTGGACCGGCGACCGCGAGCGCAAGGACACCGCGTTCGACGGAATGCCGGCCACGCCCGAACTCCTCGCCCAGGTCGAGGCGTTGCCCCCGGCCGCCGACACCCCGGGCATCGACGAGGCACGCGCGGTCACGCCCGAGGAGTCGTACGGGCTGAAGCGGCTGCTGCGCGGCTTCGGGAGGCCGTTGCTGGTGAGCCTCGCGCTGGTCGCCGTGGACGCCGGGATGGGGCTGCTCCTGCCGATCCTGATCCGGCACGGCATCGACTCGGGTGTCTCCCAACTCGCCCTGGGTGCCGTGTGGGTGGCCGCCGGGCTCGCCCTGGTGTCCGTCGTCGTCCAGTGGGCGGCGCAGATCGGCGAGATGCGGATGACCGGCCGCACCGGCGAACGCGTCCTGTACGCACTCCGGTTGAAGATCTTCGCCCAGCTGCAGCGCCTCGGACTCGACTACTACGAACGGGAGTTGACCGGGCGGATCATGACGAGGATGACGACCGACGTCGACGCCCTCTCCACGTTCCTGCAGACCGGCCTGGTCACCGCCTTCGTCTCCGTCGTCACCTTCTTCGGCATCATGGTCGCCCTCGTGGTGATCGACGTGCAGCTCGCGCTCGTCGTGTTCGTCACCATCCCGGTGCTGGTCGTCGGCACGGTCTACTTCCGCCGGGCGAGCGTGAAGGCGTACGAACTCGCCCGTGAGCGCGTGTCCGTGGTCAACGCGGACCTCCAGGAGTCGGTGTCCGGGCTGCGGATCGTGCAGGCCTTCCGGGGCGAGCGATCGGGCAACGAGCGGTTCGCGGAGGGCAGTGACAGCTATCGCCGGGCGCGGGTGCGGGGGCAGTGGCTGATCTCCGTGTACTTCCCCTTCGTGCAGCTGCTGGCCTCGGTCGCCGCGGCGGCGGTGCTGATCGTCGGCGCGGGGCGGATCGACGACGGGACGCTGACGACCGGTGCGCTGGTCGCCTACCTCCTCTACATCGACCTGTTCTTCGCGCCCGTGCAGCAGCTCTCGCAGGTCTTCGACGGGTACCAGCAGGCGACCGTCTCGCTGGGGCGCATCCAGGAGCTCCTCCAGGAGCGGACCTCGACGGAGGCCGCCGAGGAGCCGATGGACGTCATCTCGCTGCGGGGTGACATCGCCTTCGAGGGCGTGGACTTCGCGTACGGTTCCGGCGACGACGCCGAAGAGGCCCTGAGCGGCGTGCGGTTGACGATCCCGGCCGGGCAGACCGTCGCCTTCGTCGGCGAGACGGGCGCCGGCAAGTCGACGCTCGTGAAGCTGGTCGCCCGCTTCTACGACCCGACCGGCGGCCGGGTCACCGTCGACGGCACCGATCTGCGCGACCTCGACGTCACCTCGTACCGGCATCGCCTCGGGGTCGTGCCGCAGGAGGCGTACCTGTTCCAGGGGACGGTGCGGGACGCCATCGCCTACGGGCGGCCCGACGCCACCGACGCCCAGGTGGAGGCGGCGGCCCGGGCGGTCGGGGCGCACGACATGATCGCCACGCTGGAGGGCGGCTACCTCCACGAGGTCGCCGAGCGCGGACGCAACCTCTCGGCGGGCCAGCGCCAGCTGATCGCGCTGGCGCGCGCCGAACTGGTCGACCCTGACATCCTGCTCCTCGACGAGGCGACGGCGGCCCTGGACCTGGCGACGGAAGCTCAGGTCAACCAGGCGACGGACCGGCTCGCGGGCCGTCGTACGACCCTCGTCGTCGCCCACCGCCTCACCACCGCCGCCCGCGCCGACCGGGTCGTCCTCATGGACCACGGCCGGGTCGCTGAGGACGGCACCCACGACGAACTGCTCGCCCTGGACGGCCAGTACGCCGAACTGTGGCGTGCCTTCGCGGGAACAGCGGAGGAACCGGAGGAACCGGTCACCTCGGCCCGCTGATCGGCCCCCTGATCGACTGGCGCAACCGTTCGACCTGTGCCGTGC
>NZ_AEJB01000596.1 GCF_000331005.1 Streptomyces turgidiscabies Car8 | reverse complement strand
GTCCCATGCGACGCATCAGGAGCGGTACGACCGAGAAGACGCAAGGGGCGCGAAGGGTACGGCGGACCTGGTGGGCGGTGGGCGCCCTCGCGGCGGCGGCCTGCGCCGGTCTTCTCCTCACCGGCGGCGGCGATCCCGGCCCCCGGCCCCTCTCCGCCGACGAGGCCGAGCGGATGGCACTGGCCCGATTCCGCACGTACCGGGTCAGCCCCTCCGAGATCACCCTGCGCGCGGCGTCGGGCGACGGCTCGGCCGTGGTGCGCGCTGTCGTCGACCACCGCAGACACCGGGCCGTCGGCTGGTACGAGGTGACGGGCGCCGGGCGTCCGGACGGCGGGCTGCTCGCCTGGGACCAGAGCGGGCTGGCGGTGGCCGACGGGGCCCCCACACCGCCCGCCGGGGGTGCGCTGCGCGCGGCGGGGCGGCTGAAGCCGACCGCGTGGACGCGCCGCGCGTTCGGCGCCGCGCCCCTGGACACGGCTCTGCGGCTGGCTCTGTCGCTGGGCGCCGACCGGCCCGACAACGCGCAACTGCTCGCGCAGTCGGGGCCGTTGCGGTTGCGCGACGAGCGCGTGGACGGTCGGCGGTACGACGTGTTCTCGGGGCCGCGGCCCCGACCCAACGCGTCTGCCTACAGCTCTGCCCGGTCCCCCCTGTCGTACTGGGTCGACGACGAGGGGGGTCTGCGGCGCGTGCGGGCCGATCTTGGTAAGGGGAGGACTATCACGATGGATCTGGGTGGGGTTCGGGTTCGAGGGGTCAGTTCGTTGCCCGGAGCGCCTTGGGGGGAGGGGTGAAGGTGCGTGGAGCGGCTGCGGGTTCGTTGTGGCTTGTCGCGCAGTTCCCCGCGCCCCTTGATTCACTCCCCCGGCAACGAGAATCTCCCCGGGGTCACCTTGCCCGGCAGGCCTACTGCTGCGCTCGCCGGAGCTGTTGCGGCCTCGGGCATGGTCGGCTGGTTCGGGGGTGGCGGGACGTCCTGGAAGGAGATGCCCGGGGGTGCCTGGACCGGGTTCGGGTGGCCCAGGGGGTCGCGGACGAGCCCCGTGTCCGGTTCCGCCCGGGCAGCGCCCGCCGCGCCCTTTCCGCAGCGCGTCTCGCGGGGCAGCTTTGGCGGGCTTGTCAGCGATTCGCCGTTGCCGGTGAAGCAGTTGCCGGCCGGGGTGCCGGTGGCGAGGACCAGGTCGGTGCCGTTGCCGGTGACGCGGTTGGCGCGCACGGTGTTGGCTCGCGCCGGATAGCCCTGTACGTCGCTCAGCAGCACTCCGGCCGCCTTGTTTCCGCTGATCAGGTTGCGCTCGATGACGTTGGCCCGCCCGCCGCCCGCCCCGACCCCGATCCCGAAGCCGCCGTCGGCCTGTTCGGGACTGGCGTCGTCGTTGTTGTCGGTGAGCGTGTTGCCCACGACGACCGCGCCGTGCTGCGGGCCGAGCGCCTCCAGGTCGTTGGAGTTGAGGGTCAGACCGACCCGGTTGCGGCTCGCCCGGTTGCCCAACAGGTAGAGCCGTTCGGACGCGTTGGTGACCTCCAGGCCCACCGCGTTGTGCTCGACGGTGTTGTGCCGCACGACCGTGTCGCAGGGGCGGCACTGGCCGACGTAGATCCCGGAGTCGGCGTGTCCGGAGGCGTAGGAGCGCTCAATGACCCCGCTGCGGGCGTCGAACGCGTAGATGCCGTACAGCGCGTTGTCGTACGCGGTGACGTAGGAGGCCCGGAACCCCTTCAGCGGGGGGAACTTGACGGTGTCCAGCGGGTCGTACGCCGAGCCCCCGGCGCGGCCTGCCCGTAGCGCGGACGGGTCGGTCACGCCGGTGAACAGGAGGCCGTTGGCGAGGTGGTCTCGGACGGTCAGGTTCTCCACGACGGAGCCCGCGCCGGTCACGGTGATGCCGTTGGCGCGCTCGAACTCCCCGTCGACGACCACCCGGGAGCGGTCGAGGCCGCGCAGCACGACCCGCGCCTTGGAGACGGTCACGCTCTCCCGGTAGACGCCGGGTGAGACCAGTACGAGCCCGCCCTCACGGACCCGGTCGACCGCGTTCTGAAGGGAGTTGGTGTCCTGCGGCACCCGGACGACCGACACCGGTTCGGGTCCGCCCGAGCCCCGGGGCGGGGAGCCCGCACAGGCGGTGGCGCCCACGAGGAGGAGGGCGGCGACGAACAGGCCCCGTGACACGGTTCGTCCGGTTCGCTGAAAGAGATTGTTTGGCACGAACGCAGATGTATCGTCCCTTTCACTCCTATGACAGCACATGCCTCTTTCCCCACGCCCGACGGCGCGTCGGACCCCGCACGCCGGGATGTCCTGACCCGCGCCGCAGCCCTCGGCGCCCTCGCCGCGACCGTCTCCGCGTGCACCGACGACGCACGCTCCCGTCCCGCCGCCGCCGGCCCGCCGGTGTTCCGCTTCCGGGGTCCGCGCCAGGCCGGCGTGACGACCCCCCAGCAGACCTCCGCACTCGTCACGGCCTACGACCTCGCCCCGGCGGTCCAGGGCGCGGCAGGCGTGCGTGCCCTGCGGGAGGTGTTGGGGCGGTGGACGCGGGCCCTGGCGGAGACCCTGGACGGCGAGGTACCGCCTCCAAGTCCCGTACGTGTGAAGGGGGTTGCTGAGGGCTCGGTGATCGCGGGCGCCGGGAAGGCCCGGCTCACCGCGACCGTGGCGATCGGGTCCCGGCTCCCCCGGCTCCTGTGCGTCGCCGCGCCGGACGCGCTGCGCGAGCTGCCGCCCTTTCCCGACGACCGGCTCGACCCCGCGTTCGGCGGCGGCGATCTGCTGCTCCAGCTCTGCGCCGACGACCCGCGTGTCACGGCGGCCACCGCGAGCGCGCTCACGCGGCTGGCGGGCGACACCCTGCGCCCACGCTGGCGGCAGACCGGGTCCCTGGCACCGGCCCCGGCCGGACAGACACCGCGCAACCACCTCGGCTTCAAGGACGGCACGGAGCACCCGACGCCGAAGGAGTGCGAGCGCTGGGTGTGGTCCGACGACGCCACCTACCTGGTCGTACGGCGTATCCACATCGACGTGGCCGGGTTCGCGCGGCTCGGTACACGGCGGCAGGAGGAGATCATCGGGCGGCACCGGGCGAGCGGGGCGCCGCTCGGGCAGGAACACGAACACGACGACGTGGACATCTTCGCGAAGACACCCCAGGGCAAGTACGTGATCCCGCTGCGGTCGCACGTACGGGCGGCCAGTCCCCGGCTGGACGCCGGAGCTCGGATGCTGCGCCGGGGGTACGGCTACGACGCCGGGCCGGACGACCGTGGCCTGCTGTTCCTCGCCTTCATGCGGGACCCCGCGCTGTTCGCCCGCGTCCAGCACCGGATGACGGCGACGGACGACCTGAGCCGCTTCATCGAGCACCGGGGTTCGGCGGTGGCGTACGTCCTTCCGGGTGCCCTTCCGGGTGAGGATCTGGGGGCACGTCTGCTGGCGTGACCAGGTCCGCGGGCTTGGTCGGCCGAGGCGTCAACTTCCTTTCCGTACCCGGCTTCTCGCCCCACACGTACACCGCGTCGTTCTCGGCGAGGGTGTTCCACAGCCGCTCGGCGTCGTCGAGGCGCAGGTTGACGCAGCCGTGGGAGCCGCCGGTGAACAGGTCGCCGGGGGTGCCGTGGAAGGCCTGGCCCTCGCTGAAGAACTGGGAGTACGGCATCGGCGCGTTGTCGTAGAGGTCGGAGTAGTGGTCGCGGTCCCGCCAGTAGACGGTGAACCAGCCGGTGCGGGTCTCGTAGCCGTCGCGCCCCGAGCGGACGGGCACGGGCGCGTACACGACCCGGCTCCCCGTCTGCACCCACATCAGCTGCCGGGTCAGGTCGACACAGGCGACGCGGTACGTGCGGACGGGACACTTCCCTGCCGCGTTCGGGTTGGCGCGGGCCTCGACGACGAGCATCGTGCGGTAGGTAGTGAGGCCCGCGTAACCGTCGGCGGGCCGCACGCCGTTGCGGCTCTGGAAGGTGCGGACCGCCTCGCAGTCGGCGGGCGTCTGCCGTCCGTCCACGGGCAGCTTCAGATGCTCCTCCAGCTCGCGCTGGTAGGGGCCGGTACCGGCGGTGCAGGGCTCGGGCGCGGCGGCGGCCGTGGCGATTCCCGTCGGCACCAGCGCCACCAGGAGGAACCCCAGGGCCACGGCCACCCTCGTACGGGGGATACGGACTCGGGTTCTCGCCACAACGCCTCCTCGACGGACCGGCATGCGTCCTCACCGACAGGGACATGCCTCCAGAGATACGTCACACGGGCGGGGCGTGGACGGACGCACGGGGCCGGACGAGCGCGTTCCGCCACGGTCCGGCAGCTCCCCGAAGGGGCGTGGGGAACCGCGCGACCAGCCACTTCGGCGCCGCGGACGAACGACGGCGCGGCTCGGCACTTCCGCCGGAGCGCTTAGCCCGAGCGGGTAAGCCGCTTTCCCGGGGGCCAGGAACGCGCGCGGCGGTTGCATCCACGCGCACAGCGCGGCCGTCGAGCGAGTCGGGGCGTGCGCAGGCGCGCAGGACGGTCACGGCCGCGAAGGCCCCGCCCGCCCGGCAGGCCGGTGCGGGCGAGTGCCGGATCGGCGAGCAGCAGTCCCCTCCATCGTCTGCCCCGGGAGGGGCCGGAGGTCGGACCAGGACCCGTGCACCGATCACGCACCGGTCACCACGTCAGATGGAGGCTCCGAGGAGAGCGATGGATCATCGTCGGGCGCATCGTGACCGGACGGTCCCCGGCCAGTCGCAGGCCCGGCAGGCGGCTGGTCAACTCCTCCAATGTGAGCCGGAGTTGTTCACGGGCCAGTTGGGAGCCGGGGCAGGCGTGAGCTCCTAGACCGAAGGCGAGGTGACGTACCGGGCTGCGGGTGATGTCGAACTCGTCCGCGTGGGGGTGCCGCGCACCGTCCCGGTTGGCGGCGCCGAAGGCGACGAACAGCGTGGCTCCGGCGGGGAGTTCGGTGCCCGCGAGGGTGACCGGGCGGGTGGTGACGCGGCGGAATCCCTGGAGCGCCGTGTCGTACCGGGCGGCCTCCTCCACCGCCGCCGGGATGCGGTCGGGTTCCGTGCACAGCAGCTCCCACTGGGCGGGGTGCCGGAGCAGATGGAGGACTGTCGTACCGATGAGCGCGGAGGTGGTGAGGTGTCCGGCGATCAGCAGGTTCTGGAGGTGGGACACGGCCTCGTGGCGCTGGTCGAGGGTGAGTTCGGGACTGTCGTCGCCGGCTTCGCTGTCGCCGGGGACGGTGACGGTGACGGAGGCGACGATCTCCGTGCAGAGGTCCTCGCGGGGTTCGGCGTGCCGGGCGCGGGCGTACCGGTCGAGGATGTGCTGCGTGGCGACGACGTCCTGGGCGACGGCGATCTGCTCGTCCTCCGGGAGGGGCCGGAAGAGGAGTTCCTCGGCGCGGTACCCGCCGTGCACGACGGCCGACACGTCGGCGGGGTCGAGTCCGACGATCCCGCCGATGACCTCTCCGGGCAGTCGGCGGGCGTACGCGGACATCAACTCCACGTGTCCGCGCAGGTGTTCACCGCCCTCGTCCGGGTCGCCGTTCACGAACGCGTCGACCAGGGCGGCGGCACGCTCGGCGGCGTACGGCACGACGGCGGCGACCCGGGCGGGCGAGAGGCCCTTGACGATGGGGGCGCGCAGTTCCTGGTGCCGGGTACCGTCCGCGCCGACGACGACGGGCCGCCCGCCGAAGCCGCCGCCCAGCACGGCGAGCGCGGCGGGCGCCGGCATGACGTCGGGGCGCAGCGCACCTGCCGACGAGAAGTCCTGGTCGCGACGGAGCACTTCGCGTACGTCGGCGTCCCGGGCGACCAGCCAGGCGTCGAGTTCGGCGACGAAGGTCAGCCCTTCGGCGGCATGGGCGCGGGTGTAGTGCGGATAGGGGTCGCTCTGCAACTCGTCGAGTCTGTCGTGCAGTTGACGGTCCACGCGGTGCCCTCCAGCCGGGGTGCGGATCACGGGTCACGAGGTCGCGCCCATCGTGTCGTACACCGCGCGGAGGCGGAAGCGGCCGTCGCGGCACAGCCTCACCCCGGGCCCGCCGCCCCGTGACGCCGCGCCACCCGTCAACCCGGGGTGCGTCCTGGTCGAACACGGGCCGCACGACCCGGGAACGTGCCGTGCGGAACCGGCGGGTTCCCTACGATCGTGCTGTGGTCAACTTCCTCCTCGAACGTACGGTGCCGCTCCCCCTCGACGAGGCCTGGGGCCGGCTCACGGAGTGGCCCCGCCACGCCTCCGTGGTCCCCCTGACCCGCGTCACGGTGCTCACCGCCCCGCCGACCCACGAGGGCACGGTGTTCGTCGCCCGCTCGGGGATCGGACCCCTCTCCTTCGACGACCGGATGGAGGTCACCGTCTGGCGGCCCCCGACGGACGGAACGCCGGGACTGTGCCGCCTGGAGAAACGCGGCCGGCTCGTCCTGGGCTGGGCGGAGATCGAGGTGCGCCCGGGCCCGGGAGGCCGCTCACGGGTGATCTGGCGCGAGGAGTTGCGCGTACGCCTGCTGCCGTCGCTGTTCGACCGCCCGCTTCAGGGGGCGTCGCGGTATGTGTTCGGGCGGGCGGTGAACCGGCTGCTGAGGACGGGGTGACGGACGTTACGATCGACTTCGGTGCCGGCGGGACGGCCGGCCGGGGGAAGGGGAGAGCGTGCCCGAGGACAGCGTGCGGCTGGAGCTTCGGATCGACTCGGGTCCGGGAGCCACCGCGGAGCAGACGGACCGTCAGGTCCGCAGTCTGTACGGCGATCTGCGCACCCTCGGCCTCCTGCGGGTCGAACGCGGGACCGTGGCCGCGCCCGAGGAGTCGATGGCCGGAGTCGGGCACGATCTGGCGGTGCTGGTGGTCAGCGGCGCCTTCTCCGCCGCCGCGCTCAAGGCGCTGAGCAACGTCGTCGTCGCCTTCGTGCAGCGTTCCAAGGCACGGTCGGTGGAGTGGGAGATCGACGGCCACAAGGGATCGTTCGGTGCCCTGTCCGCCAAGGACCAGCAGGCGTTGGTCGAGGCGGTGACCGCGCGGATCGAGGCGGGGACGGCCGCGGTGGCAGGCGCCCCGGCCGATCCCGGGGCCGCCGCGACCGGCCCGAACACCAACAGCGACCCGGGAGTTGGCGATGGCGGGACGCCGGATCGCACTGCTCGTCGCGACTGACGGGTACCAGGATCCGGGGCTCAGCAGACTCAGACGGCCGGCCCGGGGTGCCACCGAGCTGAAGGTCCTGCTGGAGGACCGGTCGATCGGCCGTTTCGAGCCGGTGCTCGAACTGCTGAACAGGCCCAAGGATGAGATCGAGTCCGCGATCGAGGAGGTCCTCAGCAACCGCGACCCCGACGATCTCGTCCTGCTCTACTTCGCCTGCCACGGCATCCGCAACGACGCCGACCGGCTGTTCTTCGCCACGCTCGGCACAAGACTGCAGCGCCCGCACACCACCGCCGTCCCGGCCGCGCTGCTGCACCAGCTGCTCGACGAGTGCGAGGCCCGCACCAAGATCGTGCTGCTGGACTGCTGCTACAGCGGGCTCTTCCACCGGGGCTCCCCCATGTCCCCCGCCCCCGTGGACGTCGAGAAGGCGCTCGCCGGACGCGGCACGTTCGTCATCACGGCGTCGACGGCCCTGGAGTACGCCTACGAGGGCGATCATCTCAGTGTCGACAACAGCCTGTCGGCCCCGAGGTTCACGGCAGCCGTGATCGAGGGGCTGCGCAGCGGCCTCGCCGACCAGAACCGGGACGGGGTGATCACCCCGGAGGAGCTGTACACGTTCGTCCACGACACGGTGGTCAACCAGGCGGGGCCGGAGCAGACGCCGACCAAGTCGGGCCAGTGCGAGGGGAATGTCGCTCTCGCCTACGCGCCCTGGATCGACGCGTCCGCCGGCCCCGCCGCCCGTGCCGCCCTGGCCGACGAACTCACGCTCGGTTCGCTGCTGCCGCCGCCCGTGGAGACCGTCGACCGGGGTTTCGTCTGCGACGCGTGGCAAGGCGCGTCCCGGCTGCTGGTGCCCGTCGGCAGGCTGGAGAACAGCACCGGGGGCGATCCCATGTGCGTCGACTTCGCCGGCCGGGACGGCAACGCGGCGGTCGTCGGCAAACTGGGCAGCGGCAAGACCACCCTGCTGCGCTCCATGATCATGTCGCTGGCGCTGACCCACACCCCGCACGAGGCGGAGTTCTATCTGCTGGAGGGCGCGGTCAACCGGCTCGGTGTGCTGCGCTCGCTGCCGCACGTACGGACGTTCGCGGCGCCGCACGAGCACAGCGCGGTCGAGGAAGCCCTCACGGCGGTCAGGGCGGTGATCTCCACCCGGCGCACCCTGTTCCGCGACCTCGACATCGACTCCATCGAGGCGTTCCGCGCGCTGCGTATGACGGGCCGGATCGAGGAGGGGGCGGCGAGCGACGTCTTCCTCGTGGTGGACGGCTGGCTCGACTTCACCTGGGAGCATCCGGACTTCGCGGAAACGGTCCACCGGCTCGCCAACACCGGTCTGAACTACGGTGTCCATCTGGTCGTCACGGCCCGCCGCTGGAGCGACTTCACCACCGACCTCCGCGGACTGCTGGGCACCCGGCTCGAACTCGCCCTGGACGACCCGGAGGAGTCCTTCTTCGACCCTTCACTGGCGTCCGGGATCTCGGTCGGCTGGGCGCTGTCCCGGCGTCGGCGGTTCCGGGTGGCGGTGCCGCGCTTCGACGGCGGGGCGGGCCCGGCTGCGGCGCGGGAGTCGCTGGCGGGGACGGCGGAGTCGATACGGGCCGGATGGGCGGCGCTGCAGACCCCGGAGAGCACCGAAGCGCCCGCCAAGCCTTCCGTGGACCAACAAGAACCCCCGCTCACCGGCCTGTTGGGGGTCGAGAACACGGCTTCACCGAATCTCGCGGCCCTGCGTGCCCGGCCGGCTCCCGAGGACCGGCTGAGGGTGCCGATCGGGCTCGGCGAGGACGGCTCGCCGGTGTTCCTCGACCTCAAGGAGAGCGCCCACGGGGGGATGGGCCCGCACGGTCTGTGCGTGGGCGCGACCGGCTCCGGCAAGTCCGAGCTGCTGCGCTCGATCGTCCTGGGACTGGCCGTGCGCCATTCGGCGGAGGAAGTGGCCTTCCTGCTGGCCGACTTCAAGGGCGGCGCGACGTTCGCGGCGCTGGCGGACCTGCCCCACATCTCCGGGATCGTCAACGGGCTGGCGGACGATCCCCTGCTCGTCGGCCGGATGGGCGAGACGATCAGCGGCGAACTGGCCCGCCGCCAGCAGCTGTTGCGGGCCGCGGGTCTGGCGAGCGTCCACGACTACCAGAAGGCCCGCGCCTCCCGGGACGACCTCGAACCCCTGCCCACGCTGGTGCTGGTGATCGACGAGTTCTCCGAACTCCTCTCCGCGCACCCGGATTTCATCGACCGGCTCGTGCAGGTCGGCCGCGTCGGCCGGGCCTTGGGCGTCCACATGCTGCTGGCCTCGCAGCGCCTGGAGGAAGGCAGACTGGTCGGGCTGCACTCCCATCTGTCGTACCGCATCGGGCTGCGCACGTTCTCGTTGGCCGAGTCCCGCGCGGTGCTCGGCCATCCCGACGCCTACGATCTGCCGTCGGACCCGGGTGCCGGGTTCCTCAAGGCCGACACGACGGACGTACTGATCCGTTTCAAGGCCTCGTACGTGTCCGCCTCCGTGCCGAACGCGGACCCGGCCGACGGCTACGCCTCGCTGGTGGACATGGCCGTCGAACATCTGCGGGCCGCCGACCCGGCCGCCCGCCGGATCTGGCTGCCTCCGCTGGACGAGTCGCCCACCCTCGATCAGGTGCTCCCCGCGAAGGTCGCCCTCACCTCTCGGCACGGCTTGCGGTCCCCGGGATCCGAGCTCCTCCGCGCCCCGTTCGCACTGGCCGACGAGCCGTTCCACCAGCGGCGCACCGTCATCTCCCTGGACGCGTCCGGGACCGAGGGGAACGCCCTGGTCGTCGGTGGACCGCAGTCGGGCAAGTCGACCCTGCTGGCCACACTCATCACGTCGTTCGCCCTCACCCACACCGCCGCCGAAGTGCAGTTCTACTGCCTCGCCTTCGGCGGCGGAGGACTGGCCGCCCTGGCCGGACTGCCCCATGTCGGCGGCGTCTTCTCCCGGCTGGACCCGGACCAGGTGCGACGTACGGTCGCCGATTTCTCCCGGGTCCTCGGTGAGCGCGAGGAGTTCTTCCGCGCGCACGGCATCGACTCGATCCGCACGTTCCGCCGGCGCCGTGCCGAGGGCGAATGGCCGGACCAGCCCCTGGCCGCCGACATCTTCCTCGTCATCGACGGCTGGGCGACCCTCCGGCGGGACTTCGAGGCGCTCGAACCGGTCGTCACGGAGATCGCCACCCATGGCCTGGCCCATGGCGTGCATCTGATGGTCACCGTCTCCCGTTCCACGGAGCTGCGGCTGACCCAGCGCGATCTTCTGTTCAGCAGATTCGAGCTGCGTCTCGGTGATCCGACGGAGTCCGAGATCGACCGGCGCCAGGCTCAGTACGTCCCCCTGGGCGCTCCGGGTCACGGCCTGGCGCGCGACAAGCTGCACTTCGTGACCGCCCTGCCGAGGATGGGGGCGGAGGCCGCCGGGGAACTCACCGGCGAGACGACGGACAGCCTGGTCGCGGCCGTTCACGCCCACTGGCAGGGCCCGACGGCCCCGCCCGTACGCACGCTTCCGGCCCTGGTCCCCCTCGACGGACTCCCCGGCCCCGACGACTCCCCCGGCCGCGCCATGGCCGTCGGTATCGACGACGCCAGTCTCGCCCCGGTGTTCCTCGACTTCTCCAACGACCCCTTCTTCCTCGTCTACGGCGAGTCCGAGTCGGGGAAGAGTTCGTTTCTACGGCTGCTGGTGCGCCAGCTCCGCGCGCGGGTGTCGCCGGAGGAGGCCCAGCTGCTCGTGGTCGACTACCGGCGGTCGCTGCTGGGCGAGGTGCCCCAGGAGTACCTGCTGAGCTACTGCCCTTCGGGGCCCCCGGTCGCCGAGGTCGTCGGACAGCTGGCCGAAGTCCTGCAGGCCCGGATGCCCGGCCCGGATGTGACGGCCGAGCAGTTGCGCGACCGCAGCTGGTACCGGGGCAAGGACGTGTACCTGCTGGTCGACGACTACGACCTGGTCGCCACCAGCAGCGGCAACCCCCTCGCGCCGCTCATCGAGTATCTGCCGTTCGCCCGCGATCTGGGCCTGCGCGTCGTGCTGACGCGCAGTTCGGGCGGTGCGTCGAGGGCTCAGTACGAACCGTTCGTGACCCGGTTGAAGGAACTCGGCGCGCAGGGGCTCATGCTCTCCGGCGACCCCGCCGAAGGCTTCCTGCTGGGCAGCGTCAAACCGACCCGTCTGCCGCCCGGACGCGGCACCCTGGTCACGCGCAGGGGCACCCACGGGGTCCAACTCGCCTATCCGCCACCGACGTTCGAGTGACGTCAGGCCACCGAACCGATCCGCCCCACCGGTGCGGACGCCGAGGTGACGTCGTGATGGATCGGCGTGTGCGCCCCCGTCAGCGAGCCCCCGCTGCCGCCACGCCTCTCGGCGACGATCTCCGACACGATGGACAACGCGGTCTCCTCTGGCGTACGGGCGCCCAGGTCCAGCCCGATCGGTGACCTGAGGCGCGCCAACTCCAGCTCGGTGACGCCGACTTCGCGCAGCCGCTCGTTGCGGTCGAGGTGGGTCCGGCGGGAGCCCATCGCACCGACGTACGCCACCGGCAGCCGCAGTGCGAGCCGCAACAGGGGTACGTCGAACTTGGCGTCGTGGGTGAGGACGCACACGACGGTACGGGCGTCCACGGCCGTCCGTTCCAGGTAGCGGTGCGGCCACTCGACGACGATCTCGTCCGCCTCGGGGAAACGGGCGGGCGTCGCGAACACCGGGCGGGCGTCGCACACGGTCACGTGGTAGCCGAGGAACTTGCCCATGCGGGCCAGCGCGGACGCGAAGTCGATCGCGCCGAAAACGATCATCCGGGGCGGCGGCACCGACGACTCGACCAGAACCGTGAGCGGTGCTCCGCAGCGAGAGCCCCGCTCTCCGATCTCCAGGGTGCCGGTGCGGCCCGCGTCGAGCTGGGCGCGCGCCTCGGCTGCCACCGTACGGTCCAGCTCGGGATGCCCGCCGAAGCCGCCCTCGCACGAACCGTCCGGGCCGACGAGCAGGGCCCGGCCCAGCAGCTCTCCCGGGCCGGAGACGATCCGCGCCACGGCCGCCGCCTCCCCGTTCGCGGCGGCGGCCAGCGCCGACGCGAACACGGAACGCACGGGCGCCGAAGCCCGTACCGGCGTCACCAGGATGTCGATGACACCGCCGCAGGTCAGGACCACGGCGAAGGCGTCGTCGTCGCTGTAGCCGAAGCGTTCGAGGACCGACTCGCCGTCCGCCAGGGCCTGTCGGCACAGCTCGTACACCGCGCCCTCCACACAGCCGCCGGATACCGAGCCGATCGCCGTGCCGTCGGCGTCCACCGCGAGGGCGGCGCCGGGCCGGCGGGGCGCGCTGCCGCTCACGGCCACCACGGTGGCCACGGCGAAGTCACGTCCCTGCTCGACCCACCGGTGCAGTTCTTCGGCGATGTCCAGCATCTCGGTCTCCTTGACGACGGTGGTGAGGAACGGCTTGCGGGGCTCGGCTAGCGCACGCCCAGCCAGCCCTCAAGAGGATTGAGGGCGAAATAGACGAAGAAGATGCCTGTCAGGGCCCACATGAACGCACCGATCTCCCGCGCCCTGCCCTGCGCGACCTTGATGGCGACGTACGAGATCACGCCGGCCGCGACACCCGCCGTGATCGAGTACGTGAACGGCATGATCACGACGGTCAGGAAGACCGGGACGGCCGTGGCACGGTCGGCCCAGTCGACGTGCCGGGCGTTCGACATCATCATCGCGCCGATCACCACCAGGGCGGCCGCCGCGACCTCCCCGGGCACGATCGCCGTGAGCGGGGTGAAGAACAGACAGGCCGCGAAGAACAGGCCGGTGACGACGGAGGACAGGCCGGTGCGGGCGCCTTCTCCCACGCCCGTCGCGGACTCCACGAACACCGTCTGGCCCGACGCGCCGGCGACGCCGCCGATCGCCCCGCCCGCGCCGTCGATGAACAGCGCCTTGGACAGGCCCGGCATCCGGCCCCTGTCGTCGGCGAGTTCGGCCTCCGTGCCGACCCCGATGATCGTCGCCATCGCGTCGAAGAAGCCGGCGAGGACGAGGGTGAACACGATCATGCCGACCGTCATCGCGCCGACCTGCCCCCAGCCGCCGAACTCGACGTCCCCGAAGAGCGAGAAGTCCGGCATCGACACCGCGCTGCCGTGCAACTCCGGTGCGCCGCTCGCCCATTGCCCGGGGTCGATGACGTCCGCCGCGTTGAGCACGACGGCGAGCACGGTACCGCTGACGATGCCGATGAGGATGGCGCCGGGGACGCCCCGGGCCTGGAGCATGAAGATGAGGAGGAGGGTCGCGGCGAACAACAGCACGGGCCAGCCCGCGAGTTCGCCGTCGGGGCCCAGCGAGAGCGGGGTCGCCGCGCCCTGGTGGACGAAGCCGGCCTTCACCAGGCCGATCAGCGCGACGAACAGACCGATCCCCATGGTGATCGCGTGCTTCAGCGCCAGCGGGATCGCGTTCATGATCATCTCGCGGAGGCCGGTGACGACCAGCAGCATGATGACGACGCCGTACAGCACGCACATGCCCATCGCCTGCGGCCAGGTCATGGCGGGCGCCACCTGCGAGGACAGGACACCGGACACGGACAGGCCGGCCGCGAGGGCGAGCGGGACCTTGCCGAGGAAGCCCATGAGGAGCGTGGTGAGGGCTGCCGCGAAAGCGGTGGCGGTGATCAGTGCCTGCTGGCCGAGGGTGTTTCCGGCGGCGTCCTTGCCGGAGAGGATCAGCGGGTTGAGGAGCAGGATGTACGCCATCGCCATGAAGGTGGTGATGCCGCCGCGTATCTCACGGGCGAGGGTGGAGTGGCGGGCGGTGATGTGGAAGTAGCGGTCGAGGGGGGATCGGGCGCCTGAGGGCGCCTCGACGGGCCTTGGCCGTACCGACTGCTGGGTCATGGTGCCGTCTCCCAAGGTTCATAGGGGATTGGGAAGGTGCACGACCCGGGGGACGGCCCGAGGCGAACGGGGGGACTTGTGGGGTTGGTTGTCGATTCCGCTGGCTGCACGACGAGTTCGCGGAGGAAGGGGCAGCCCTGTGGATCGCCTCCGTCAGCGGCGGCACGGACGTGTGCTCCTGCTTCGCAGGAGCCGTGCCGACCCTGCCGGTGCACATCGGTGAACTCCAGGCGCCCGGACTCGGCACCGACCTCCAGTCCTGGGACCCGAACGGAAACCCCCTCGTGGACGAGGTCGGTGAACTCGTGGTGACCAACCCGATGCCGTCCATGCCCATCCACTTCTGGAACGACCCCGACGGCAGCCGCTACCACGACAGCTATTTCGACACCTATCCCGGAGTGTGGCGCCACGGCGACTGGATCACGCTCACCTCGCGCGGCTCAGTGGTCATCCACGGCCGCTCCGACTCCACACTCAACCGCCAGGGCGTACGTATGGGGTCGGCCGACATCTACGAAGCCGTCGAACGGCTGCCTGAGATCAAGGAATCCCTTGTC
>NZ_AEJB01000595.1 GCF_000331005.1 Streptomyces turgidiscabies Car8 | reverse complement strand
ACGCCTCGATCTGCTCCACGGGCCGCAGGAAATACGGCACCGCGCCCGTCTCGTTGTAGGCGTCCTGCGCCTGTTCGTAGGCGGGGTCGGTGCCGCGTGAGCCCTCGTTGAGGGAGAGGTAGCTGCCCGACGGGAGGCCTGCCATCAGGTCGCGGACGATTCCGCGGGCCGCCTCGTAGTCCGCCACGTGGCCCAGGATGCCGCTCAGGATCAGGGCGGTGGGGCGGGTCAGGTCGAGGGTCTTCGCCGCCGACGCCAGGATGCGTTCCGTGTCGTACAGGTCGGCGTCCACGTAGTCCGTCGCGCCCTCGGGGGTCGACGTGAGGAGGGCTCGGGCGTGGGTCAGGACCAGCGGGTCGTGGTCCACGTAGACGATGCGTGCGTCGGGGGCGACCGACTGTGCCACCTCGTGGGTGTTGTCCACCGTCGGCAGGCCCGTGCCGACGTCCAGGAACTGGCGGATGCCCGCCTCTCCGGCCAGATGTCGGATCGTACGGCCGAGGAAGGCGCGGCTGCTGCGCGCGATCGTGACGATGCCGGGGAACACAGCCGTGTACGCGTCGCCGGCTGCCTCGTCGACGGGGTAGTTGTCCTTGCCGCCCAGCCAGTAGTTCCAGATACGGGCGGAGTGCGGTACCGAAGTATCGATTCGCTGTTCGGATTCGGACATGCCGGCATCGTCTCCTCGGCCGTAACGGACGCCTTCGTGCAAGGTTCAACTTAACGCCCGAGTCGAGGATACGTATTCCGTACGTACATCCGTGTCGCCGAGTAGGCGACACGGATGTACGGCGACGGCGGCCCGGTGCGACTCGGGCGTTAAGTTGAACCTTGCACGAAGGCGTCCGTTACGGCCGAGGAGACGATGCCGGCATGTCCGAATCCGAACAGCGAAT
>NZ_AEJB01000594.1 GCF_000331005.1 Streptomyces turgidiscabies Car8 | reverse complement strand
ACGCGTGGCCGGATGCGGGTCGACCACCCGCTGGTCGGGGAGCTGAACCTGGACTGGGACGCCTACCCGATGCCCGGTGCCCCCGGCCCGGTGCTCATCGCCTACACCGCCGAGGAGGGCGGCCCCGACGCGGAACGACTCCAACTCCTCGCGGGCCTGCTCACCGCACCCCGCCCGGCCCCGGACTCCACCCGGCGGCACTGACGCCTGCCGGGCCGGGCAGCAGGCCGCTCACCGGCTGGCGTACGGTGCCGCCGCCGCATACGTCAGCCCCGCCCGCAGGGCCGCGTCAGTGCGCGAATGCCTTGCGGAGGCGTTCCGCTGCCTCCTCCAGCACCGATGTCCGCTTGCAGAAGGCGAACCGTACGAACGGGGCGCCCTCTTCGCGGTGGTCGTAGAAGACCGCGTTCGGGATGGCCACCACGCCCGCGCGTTCCGGCAGGGCCCGGCAGAAGGCGAAGCCGTCCGTCTCGCCCAGAGGGCGGATGTCGGTGGTGATGAAGTAGGTGCCCGAGGGGGTGAAGACCTCGAAGCCCGCCTCCTTCAGGCCCGCCGACAGCAGGTCCCGCTTCGTCCTCATGTCCTCGCGGAACGCCTCGAAGTAGCTGTCCGGGAGCGTCAGCGCCTCCGCCAC
>NZ_AEJB01000593.1 GCF_000331005.1 Streptomyces turgidiscabies Car8 | reverse complement strand
CACCCGGAAGGGCCCGGCGTCACGCCGCCAGCCCTCCTCGGCACCCCGGACGCTGCGACCACCCTTCTGCCCGGGCACCGACAGCGAGGTCAGCGCGCCCGACTCGTCGGCGGTCAGGAGAAGTTGACCGAGGGGACCATCGAGGAAGGTCCAGTAGGTGGTCGCGGGAGCGGCCATGGATGTCGTCATGCTACGGGCTCCCGGTCGGCGGCGTACCTGCTGTTCTGGTCGGTCACGCGGTCCAGTCTGCGGTACGTGCAGAGGCGCCGCTGGCAGCTTTCCGACACGACGCTCCCTCCACCGGCACCGGCACCGGCACCGGCACCGGCACCGGCACCGGCACCGGCCAGCCCGCGCCCGGCTTGGCGCTCACGGACGAGCGCCCGCAGCGCGGCCGGAGGCCCGCATTTCGGCCAGGGGGCCGCCGCAGAGGCAGTGCCCGCCTCCCGGCCGGCGAGCCCGCCGCATCGCCAGTAGCCTGCCAGGCGGCCAGGGAGCCCACCGCATGGCCCGGAGCCCCCAGCGCGGCCGGACCCCCAGCGCGGCCGGGACCCGCCACATAGGCAGGGCCCGTCCCTCGGCCAGGGGCCCCGACGCATCGCCAGGAGCCCACCGCATGGCCCGGAACCCGCAGCGCGGCCAGGGTGCCGCAGCGCGGCCCGGAACCCGCAGCGCGGCCAGGGTGCCGCAGCGTGGCCGGGGTGCCGCAGCGTGGCCCGGAACCCGCAGCGCGGCCAGGGTGCCGCAGCGTGGCCAGGAACCCGCAGCGCGGCCAGGGTGCCGCAGCGTGGCCGGGGTGCCGCAGCGTGGCCCGGAACCCGCAGCGCGGCCAGGGTGCCGCAGCGTGGCCCGGAACCCGCACCGCGGCCAGGGTGCCGCAGCGTGGCCAGGAACCCGCAGCGCGGCCAGGGTGCCGCAGCGTGGCCAGGAACCCGCAGCGCGGCCAGGAGGCCGGGGCATGCCCCGGGTCCACCGCACGGGCGGGGGGCCGGGGCAGCGACCCGGATCCCCACCCCCCGCCGTACCGCTATCGCTGACGCCCCCGCTTCGCCTCCATCGCCGCCCTGCCCTCCGCTCCCTTCTTCTTCCAGTCCTTGCGGATCTCCGCCCGCAGCCGGGCGTCGGTCTTGGCGACGATGTACTGGTTCTCACGGAGCAGCTTGCGGTAGCTGTCGAGGCGTCGTTCGGGCAGCGTGCCCGAGTCGACCGCCTCCAGGACCGCGCACCCGGGCTCCGCCGTGTGGGCGCAGTCCAGGAAGCGGCATCCGGCGGCCAGTTCCTCGATCTCGGCGAAGACCTGCCCGACGCCGGTACCGGCGTCCCACAGGCCGACGCCGCGCAGCCCCGGTGTGTCGATGAGGACTCCCCCGCCGGGCAGGGCGAGCAGGTTGCGGGTGGTCGTGGTGTGACGGCCCTTGCCGTCGGCGTCACGGGTGGCCTGGACCTCCATGACGTCCACGCCGAGCAGCGCGTTCGCCAGCGTCGACTTGCCCGCACCGGACTGCCCGAGCAGCACGGCCGTACCGTCGGAGACGACAGCCGCGAGGACGTCGATGCCGTCGCCGTTGTTGGAGCTGACGGTGAGCACCGGTACCCCGGGCGCCGTGGCCTCCACGTCCTCGACGAGATACGAGAGGGTCGTCGCGTCCGGTACGAGGTCCGCCTTGGTGAGCACCACGACGGGCTGCGCACCCGATTCCCAGGCCAGCGCCAGGAACCGTTCGACGCGGCCGAGGTCGAGTTCCACGGCCAGTGACACGGCGACGATGGCGTGGTCGACGTTGGCCGCGAGGATCTGGCCTTCGGAACGCTTGGACGAGGTGGACCGTACGAACGCGCTCCGGCGGGGCAGGTACGTACGGACGTATCGGGGGTCGCCGGCCGGTTCGACCACGGCCCAGTCGCCCGTGCACACGACCCGCAGCGGATCGTGCGGGGTGACGAACGCGGTGTCGGCGCGCAGCACACCGTCCGCGGTGGCGACGTCGCACTGGCCGCGGTCGACACGGATCACCCGCCCCACAAGCAGCCCTTCGGCGGCGTAGGGGGCGAATTCGGCGGCCCAGTCCGCATCCCAGCCATAGGGCATGAGGGGATGCGAGGACGAACCCAGGAGAGAAGAAGACAAGGGGTGACCCTTCACAAGGGTGGCCCCGGCACCGCGCTCACAGGCGCGGGGGAAGAGAGGTCAGCCGGAGACCACGGGAGTGGACTTGATGAACTTCCGGATGCGGGCAGCGCCCATCTCAACGACAGCCATCGGTCACACCTCCCGAGCACAGATCACCGGCGGCAACCGCCGGTTGCCGCTCGAACACCACAGACCCTAGAGGAGTCCGGGGCCGCCGCGCCATCGATTAACGGCGCGGCCGTCGGCGGCTCGCGGACGCCGGAGGAGTTCTCACCGGACGCCGTCGGAGACTCCGCCGGAGCGGTTGTCAGTGCCTGCCGATAGCGTTCGCGGCATCGTCACAGCAAGACCGGGACGCACCGGCTCAAGCGTGCTGTTTTCCGGACGGTGTCAGGGGTGGGGACCGATGGGTTGGTTGTCGGCGGGCGACGGGTACGAAGTCGCCCTGGTGGAGGGCCGGGTGGCCGCACGGGCCATGTCCGGACGGGCGGCGGGGCGGCAGTTGAAGTCACTGCCGAAGGGGGTGCGGGAGCACCCGGAGACGGAGCGGCTGCGGCGGTTCGGCGAGTGGCTGGACCGGCACGCGGTGGCGTGCGTGGCGCAGGTGGACACCTGGATGGTGTCGTCGCTGCCGGTGCCCACCGGGCTGTTGGCCCGGCTGTGGCCGGACGAGGCATGGCAGTCGGCGCTGCGCGACCTCGCGGTCGTCGGGGACGACCCGGACGAGGTCGGCTTCCTGCGGGACGCGACGGACGCCGGTGAGCTGCGAGTGGTCGACCTGGACGGCGAGACGGTCCGGCTGTCGCCTCGTACGGTGACGCTGCCGCACCCGGTGCTGCTGCCCGACCTGGAGGATCTGCGGGAGTTCGCGGCCGAGCTGGGTGTGACGCAGCGGGTGGAGCAGATCCACCGGGCCACCTGGCTCAGGCCGGACGGTCTCGCGGAAACGGCCACCGAGATACGGGAGTTCGCGGGCGGGACGTACGACTCGCGGTTCGGGCTGGCCACGCGGGCCACCTCGCTGGGCTACCGGGTGTCCGGCGGCTACGCGACCTGCCGGGTACGGGACGGCGGGCGCGGCGTGGAGGCGTCGGTGTGGATCGGGGAACCGTACTGGGACGGGGACACCGAGACCGGCAGCCTGACCTGGAGTGACGAGGAGGGTCGCACGGTGCGGCCGTCCCAGGTCGGCCCGGTCGCCTGGTCCGAGGGGATGCGCATGGCGGCGGCGCTGTACGCCGGCCGCAGGATCGAGAAGGGCAACGCCGCATGAGCGACACGGGGACCGTCGGGCAGACGGAGGCCGCCGAGCTGCTGGCGGCCGGGGCGGTGCTGCCGCCGGGTACGGAGGGGGCCGGTGAGCGGGCGGTGCCGCTCACCGCGCGTACGTACCGGCATCCGGGTCTTGACGGCCGGGTGGTGGTGCGGCTGGTCGCGGCCGAGCTGGGCGCCGCGGAGGACCTCGCCGCCGGTTTCCTCGGCCTGGAGCCGGACGGCGAACCGGTCGACGTCGGTCTCGGCCTGCGGCAGTCGCTGGGCTTCCCGGAGTGGGTTCTGGTGCACCACCCGGCGGACGGCCACCACGCGCTGGGCGTCGTACCGGAGTTGGACCGGGTGGCACGACAGGCGAAGTCCAGGCCGAAGGCCGCGCTGGACGCCTACCAGGTGCTCGCCCATCAGCTGGCGGCCGCCGTGCCGCACTTCCTGCCGACGTTCTACGAGCAGGCCGGCCGGGTCTTCCTGGGGGTGGAGAACGCCACGTACGCGGCGCAGATGTTCACCCGGGCCCGCAGGTCCGAGGCCGAGCACGGTCTGCCGGTCGACGAGGAGCGGCTGGACGCGGTGTTCCTGGAGTTCGCGCTCGCCGGGGCACTGCCGGTGAAGGTGCTGTCGGGGTACGCGAAGGAGCTGGTCGCGCGGGTCCCCGCGCAGGAGGCGTTCCACCGGTTCCGCCGGCTGTGCGTGCGACGTACGGCGGGCGGGCTGGCTCCGTCCGCGCAGATGGCGGGCGATCTGCGCAAGCTGGCGAGGGCCGCGGGTCTGGATCCGGCGGTGGAGGAGGGCGCGTATCTGGCCGAACTGCTGGCGCTGTCCGCCACGTTGCGGGCGGCGGCGGGCTGGTGGAAGGCCCACGGTCCGGCGCTGGCAGCTCTGGCCCGGCAGGAACCGGAGGTGCGCAGGACACTGCTGGCACTGATGCCTTCGAGCGACGACAGGGAACTGCCGGGACTGTGGCTGGAGTTGCTGGAGGAGTCCGGCGCCACGGCGGGGCTGTGCGACGACTCGCTGCCGGAGGCCGAGCGCCCGGCGGACGGGTCCGCGGGCTGGCTCGGGCGGTTCCTGACGTTCCGTGACTCCGGGTGGCGACGGCGCGGCCGCCTGGCGGGGCTGTACCCGCTGGTGGAGCGGATGGCCGACCGGCTGCGCAGCGAACTCGCCGGGTCCGGTGGCACGTTGCCGGTCACGACCGATGACGTGGATCTGCTGGACCTGCTGCTTGCCCTGGAGGTGCCGGTCGCCGACCCCGAGGAGCACGCCCGGCTGAGCCTTGAGCAGTGGGCGGAGAACGAAGACGGGCGCGATCTGGTCGCGCTGGAGGCCGATGCCCGCTTCCGGCCCGCGTTCCGGCGCGGAGCCGACCGGTTCGGCAACGACAAGGACGGTCTGCGGGCCCTGCGGGTACTGGCCCGGTCCGCCGGCGGGCGGCCGATGCTGACGGAGTGGGTGCGCGAGGTCGCCGGACGGTTCACCGCCGTCGGTCTGCCGGAACTGCCGGACGCCCTGGGCCGGTTGACGTGGCTGCCGGGCGAGACCCTGGCCCTCGCCGAGGACGAGGTGCGCGCCGCGGTCGGCACCGACCTCGCCCCGGTCCTCGTCCGGACCCTGCGGGCCGGGCTTCTGGATGAGCTGAGCTGGCCCGCCTGGGAGGAGGCGGCCGCCTTGCTCGTACCCGCCAAGGACATCGACGACCTCGTCGTCGCCGACGCCTGGCCGCATCTGATCGCCTCCGGCTCCTCGCAGGTCCGGGTGCTCGGCGCCGACGGCAGCGTGCTCACCCACGATCTGCGGATTCCGGACAAGGACTGCTACGGCGATCCGGGCTGCCACTACGTGGACGGCGAACTGTTCGTCTACTGGCGGTCCCGCGAGGCGGACGGCGAACTGCGCGGCTACTGGCACCACTCCGCCGACCGCCGGCAGCCCGTGCAGGGCGCCGGCACCCGGGGCACCCAGGTCAACTATCTCGGCAACCTCGGCGCCGTCACCCTCCCGCTGGCCGGCGGGGGCCGGGCCACGGGCACCGGTGTGATGCACCGCGGCGACACCACCGTGCCCGAGGAACGGTCGGTGACCAGCGACGGCACCTCGTACTGGGTGTGGGACCGGGACGGTCAGGACCGCGACACCGCCGGTTGGTACGAGTACGACCCGGCCACCGGTGAGCGCGGCCGGCGGAGCCTGCCCGGCTTCCTCGCCGACGCCACCCGTACCGCCCCGGCGGGAAGCACCTTCGACTCCGGCTGGGTGCTGCCCGCTCCGGACGGCGGGCTGCTGGGCTGGCGCGTCGTGAAGCTGCCCGACGGCTCACTGCGCGGTGAGGACGCGGCCGGGAACACCGTCGTCGTGGCGGCCGACGCCGGACCGCCGAGGCGCGCTCTGCTCTTCCCCGGCGCCGACCGGCCGGTGGCCGTCGTCACGGGCTCCTACGACCTCAGCCTGATCGACCAGGACGGCGTCGTCACGGCCACGGCCAAGACGGACAACAAGCCCGGGACGTTCGCGGCCGGCACCCTGGTGCTGCCGCCGCTGCGCTTCTGGCACTTCCTCAGGCCTCGCGACCCGCAGGGCTCCGAGGCACTGCGCCGCGTCGACCCCGACACGGCGGCGGCGCTGCTCACCGACGCCGCCCGGGAGCGCGAGGAGACAGACCCGGACGAGCTGCCCGCGCTGATCCGCACGCTCATGCCGCAGGTCGGTCATGACGCGCTGGTGACGGGCATCGCCGCCGTGGTGCGGTTCGTGGCGACCCAGCAGGCCGCGCTGGACGCGGCGGCTGCCCGGCTCGCCCTGGAACTCGCGGACGGGCAGCGGGAGGAGGAGCCCGCCGGTCCGGCCGACCGGTTGCTCGGCGAAGCTCTGGGCGGCCTCGGCCTCGTCTCCTCCTGGTACGGCTCCGACGACACCGACCAGGTCTGGCGCCAAGTGCGGTTCATCGGTACGGCGTTGCGGGACACGCCCGAGCCGGCTCCGACGGTCCGTCTGCACCTCGACGGGACGGAGCTGCCGTTGGCGAGGCTGGACTGGAGGTCTCTTCCCGACCTTCCCGTCACAGCGGCCTACCGGGCCGCTGCCGCGACCACCGAGCCGGAGCACCGGGAGGCGTTGCGGGAACTCCTGCGCGAACTGGACTCCCAGGGTCTGGCGGTCGTCGAGCCGGACCGGTGGCGCCGTTTCGAACTGCGGCTCGACAGCCGCCTGTTCACCAAGGCCGACGGCACTGTGCGGTCCGGGTCCTGGCTGGGTCTGCTCCGGTTGAGCGGCGGCGCGTTCCTGGCCTTCGTCGACCTGGAGCGCCCGGAGAACGGCAGCTGCGAGTTCACGGCGCTCTTCCACGACCCGGCCGGGCTGTTCGAGGTCCCCGCGCCCTACACGGTGGCGTCCTCGTCCCCGGTGGGCGAGGCCCGGGAGGCAGGGTGGCTCGGGGCGTTCCTGACCGAGCTGGCCGGGCGCGGCGCGGCGCCCTGGTTCCCCGAGGCCGCCGAGGAGTTCGCCCGCCTGACCGGAGTCACCTCGACCACGGCCAAGCTGATCGTGGCAGGGCTGCCGCAGGTGGACACGTACGAGCGGAACTTCCTCAGCGCCGAGGTCCGTACGACGCTCGGGGTGAAGGTGGCCGACGCCGCCCGGGCCAAGGACGAGCTGAGCGGCCTGGACGCGGGCTTCCGGCGGGCCGTCGTCCGGGCCCTGCTGCCCGCCGACCCCGCACGGCTGTGGACGGAAGGCCCGGACGTGGCCGCCGCCGCGCAGGTCTGGAACGCCAGGCTGGGCCGACGGGCCGCGGTCCCCGAAGCACTCCTCGCGGAGGCCGTTCGCGCGGTGAAGACATCGTGGGGGCCGAGCAGGGCGCTGCCCGCGCTGCTCGACCCGGCCGCCGAACCGCAGTTGTGCCGCGATCTGGCCTGGCACGTCAGCGGGGACCGGGTCCACCCGGTCGACAAGGACACCGCCGGCTTCACCGCCGACACCTTGACGAGCACCGTGACCCTGGCCGCCTGGCTCGCCCACCGGCTCCCGGCGGGCGACCCGATCCGGGCCGCCCTCCCGGCCGCGCTGACCGCCGTACGGGACCGGTTGGCCGGCCCCGGGCTGATGCTCGACCTCGACGAGTACGTCAGCCTGTCCGAATTCCGCAAGGTGGCCGGCGCCCCCACCGAGACCGGCGAGGGCTACGAGCGCTACGGCGCCGTCATCATGGCCACGGCGGACGACCAGCCCGCGCCCGGAATCCGTACGGCGCTGCTGGACGAGGCCGGGACCGACCCGTTCCTGTCCGTCCTGCGCACCGGCGCCCAGCGGCCCTTCGCGGCCGAGGTGGCGCTGCGCACCGCCGGGGACCCGCGTTTCGCGGCCCTCCTGGCTGATCCCGGTGACCCGGAGGCGGGGGCGCGGGACAAGGACGGCACCTGGTGGCCGCAGGACCCCGCCCGGTCGGTGCCGGACCTGGTCGGCGAGGCGGCGAAGGAGTACGGCATCGGGGACGACGCCGCCGTGCTCCACCTGATGCTGCTGGCGATGCCCGACCCGACCGACCGCAACACCGCGCGCTGGACAGGGTGGCAGCAGTATCGAGGCGGTGCCGCCCGGCTCAAGGCCGCCCGCGCCGAGCTGGCGGCCTCCGGCCTGGTCGTCGAGGCCGCCCGTACCCGGGCCGGGCGTTCGCTCTTCCTGCCCGGCGGCTGGGTGGACCCCAAGTCCCCGCGCCTTCCGCTGGAGCAGTGGAAGCTGCCGCTGTACGACCTGGTCAGCGGCGACCACCCGGTGCTCGGGGTGATCGTTCCCGCCGAGCCCGTCGCCGACCTGTACCGCAGGGCCTGGCAGCGGGTCCGCGAAGGCGACGGGCCGCGTTTCCAGGAGCTCAAGGTCCGGCGCGGCCGGCGCCGCTGAGCCCGACCGGTGGGC
>NZ_AEJB01000592.1 GCF_000331005.1 Streptomyces turgidiscabies Car8 | reverse complement strand
ATGATTGTTCGGCGGTGTCCTACTCTCCCACAGGGTCCCCCCTGCAGTACCATCGGCGCTGTGAGGCTTAGCTTCCGGGTTCGGAATGTAACCGGGCGTTTCCCTCACGCTATGACCACCGAAACACGGTGAAACACATATCAACCGCACCACTACCCGTGACCATGGGCGGGGTTGTTCGTGGTTTCAGAACCAACACAGTGGACGCGAGCAACTGAGGACAAGCCCTCGGCCTATTAGTACCAGTCACCTCCACCCGTTACCGGGCTTCCAGATCTGGCCTATCAACCCAGTCGTCTACTGGGAGCCTTACCCCATCTAGTGGGTGGGAACACTCATCTCGAAGCAGGCTTCCCGCTTAGATGCTTTCAGCGGTTATCCCTCCCGAACGTAGCCAACCAGCCATGCCCTTGGCAGGACAACTGGCACACCAGAGGTTCGTCCGTCCCGGTCCTCTCGTACTAGGGACAGCCCTTCTCAATGTTCCTGCGCGCGCAGCGGATAGGGACCGAACTGTCTCACGACGTTCTAAACCCAGCTCGCGTACCGCTTTAATGGGCGAACAGCCCAACCCTTGGGACCGACTCCAGCCCCAGGATGCGACGAGCCGACATCGAGGTGCCAAACCATCCCGTCGATATGGACTCTTGGGGAAGATCAGCCTGTTATCCCCGGGGTACCTTTTATCCGTTGAGCGACGGCGCTTCCACAAGCCACCGCCGGATCACTAGTCCCGACTTTCGTCCCTGCTCGACCCGTCGGTCTCACAGTCAAGCTCCCTTGTGCACTTACACTCAACACCTGATTGCCAACCAGGCTGAGGGAACCTTTGGGCGCCTCCGTTACTCTTTAGGAGGCAACCGCCCCAGTTAAACTACCCATCAGACACTGTCCCTGATCCGGATCACGGACCCAGGTTAGACATCCAGCACGACCAGACTGGTATTTCAACGACGACTCCACAGACACTGGCGTGCCCACTTCACAGTCTCCCAGCTATCCTACACAAGCCGAACCGAACACCAATATCAAACTATAGTAAAGGTCCCGGGGTCTT
>NZ_AEJB01000591.1 GCF_000331005.1 Streptomyces turgidiscabies Car8 | reverse complement strand
TGAGTCACGGCTCCAGCACGACCTTGCCGGTCGTGCCGCGGTTTTCGAGGGCGTGGTGGGCGGTGGCTGCTTCGGCGAGCGGGAAGCGGTGTACGGCCGGGGTGAGGCGGCCGGTGGCGGCTTCGGTGAGGGCGCGGAGTTCCAGGGTGCGGAGGGGGTTGGGGCCGCCTGTCTTCTTCAGCATCTCCGGGCCCAGGACTTGTCGGGAGACGCCCTCGACCAGGTAGGGGCCGCCGGTGTGGATGCCTTGGGCGGACAGCCGAAGACGAGGTGTTGTCCGGTGGGGGAGAGGAGGGCTGTG
>NZ_AEJB01000590.1 GCF_000331005.1 Streptomyces turgidiscabies Car8 | reverse complement strand
GCATCTACGTCGACGGCGGTCTCCTCGTCGCCGACGCCCCGCTCCTGAAGGTCCTCGGCATCGACGACCCGGGCGCGGCCAAGGCCCTCGCCGACGGAAAGCTCCTCAGCTTCCACAAGCCCCAGGTCGACAGGAACGGCACCGTCGGCATCAAGCTGATCACCGACCAGAAGGCCGCCGACCGCGCCGTCGAGCAGAACAAGCCGGTCCCGGGCGAGCTGAAGTCCTTCCCCGCCTACCAGGTGCCCGGCTCGCCCGACTCCTACGGAGTGCAGAGCGTGCTCAGCCCCGCCGCCGCCAAGGCCGCCGGACTGACCACTGTCCCCCTCGGCGCCTTCTTCAGCACCGACCGGATGCCCAGCACCGAGCAGCGGCAGAAGCTCGACGCCGAGATCGCCAAGCTCGGCAGTGACGTCGAGCTGACCGTGGAGCAGGGCTGGGTCGACGAGAACGGGCTCGTCCTGCTCGCGCTGACCGTCTTCGCCGGCCTGGTCACCATCGGTGCGGCCGGCATCGCCACCGGTCTCGCCCAGGCCGACGCGGAGGCCGATCTCAAGACGCTCGCCGCGGTCGGAGCCCCGCCCCGGGTGCGCCGCATGCTCAGCGGCTTCCAGTGCGGCGTGGTCGCCGCGATGGGTGTGGTCCTCGGCTCGGCGGCCGGTGTCCTGCCCGCGGTCGGGCTGCGGCTCACCGAGGAGCGCGAGCAGACGCGCTTCTACCAGGAGGCTCTCGACAACGGCTGGGTCGGCGCCGGTGACGCCCCGCCGTACGTGCCGATCATCGTCCCCTGGGAGACGCTCGCCGCCCTCCTGGTGGCCGTGCCCCTCGGCGCCGCCCTGCTGGCCGCGCTGGTGACCCGCTCTCGCGGGGCACTGGCCCGCCGCGCCGCGCACTGAGCCTCCGTCGCCCGACCGTGCCGTGCCCCTGGACGAGGGTGAATCGCCCTCGTCCAGGGGCAGTTGGTAGTCCCCGTCCGAAGGAATCTGTTCGAAGTCGGCCAGCGCTTCCGGGCCATCTCGTCGCGGTGCGCGCCGACAGGGCGGGCCCCGCCGAGACCTGATCGACTGCGGCGTCACGGGTTTTCTCGTCACTCCACAGCGTGGCCGATGAGTTTGTGGCTCCCGGCCGGTCCAAGCTCGTGACACCCCAGGAAAGGACACTGTCATGTCGGAGCTTCTCGTCGACTTCATTACCTCCCTCGACGGCTGCGCATCGGGCGAGGGATGGCCTGGCTTCTGGGGACTTGAGGGCCCGGAGTACCTCGCGTGGCTCGGCGAGCAGCCCGAGGTCACTTATCTGATGGGAGCGAACACCTACCGCCTGATGTCGGGCTTCGCCGCAGGCGAGGTCCCGAAGGGCCAAGACGAGTTCCGGCCCGAGGAAGAGGCGTCCGTCGACGAGCTCACGCGAGCGTCCAAGGTGGTGTTCTCCTCCTCACTCGAGGAGCCACTGACGTGGTCCAACTCCACGCTCGTCCGCGACGACGCCGTCGAGGCGGTCCGTGCCATGAAGTCGAGTGGCTCGGGGCTCCTCAGCACGATCGGCAGCCTCAGCCTGAGCCGGTCCCTGCTACGAGCCGGACTCGTCGACCGCTTCAGGGTCGTGATGTTCCCGGTGATCACCGGGGCCACGGGAGAAGAACGCATCTACGACGGCTATCCGGACGTCGCCCTCGAGATGATCGAGCACCGCACCTTCGACGGCCGCATCCAGCTGGCCGAGTACAAACCCCGCGTGCTCGAGCACCCGCCGCTCGGCGTCCCTGCGTGACGTCGCCCCGTCCGCCGGAGCCGGCGTCGGCAGACGCGGACAAGACCTGCTGATGGGGGCGAACGGCCAACATCAAGATACCCAGCCACCGACGACGACCTCGGCGCCGCCCTGGCGGAGTGAGTGCGCGGGTTCGTCGTCCTGTCGTACGAACGCGCGCACGGGGTGCCCTCGGAGGCGTCCCACCTGGCCTGGTCTCAGCGGATGTATTTCGCCGGCTTGGTGGCGGCGTTGAGCAGGTACTCCAGGGGGGTCACGTCGGAAGAAGCGCGACCAGATCGCGCCAAACAAACAAACCCCAGGCCACTGACCTGGGGTTTCGCATGGAGCGGGTGACGAGAATCGAACTCGCACTCTCAGCTTGGGAAGCTGGGGGTGTTTGGGGGCGGTTCGGGCTCTGACCTGGGTGAACGGTCAGGGCGCGGCTTCATTGGGCTCGGTCGCTTTCACCGTGGTTCCCCGCTCGATCTGGTGCGCTTGTGGTGCGGCAGCGACGCTGCGTCAGGAAGCGGGTATCGAGCGGGCAGCTTCAGCGGGGGCATCACCACTCCCGCCATTCGTCCGTGATCTGGTACCGGCCGAGTCCATGGCGGGCGGCGAGTGCGACGATGTCGACGCTGTGCTCGGTGAGCGACTGGTCGATGAAGTCGCACAGTTGCTCGCGCTCGTCGGTTTCGTAGGCGCTTCCGTTGTGGGCGTCGTTCACGGCGTTCAGGGCCAGGACGACGCGTTCCACGACGCCGAGGACCTCTGTGTCGCCTGCCTCGGCCAGCCCGGGAAGCTCCCGCTCGAAGGTGTCGAGGACGGCATCGGTCGCCGTGAGCAGTTCTTCGGGGAACAGTCCCGCCATGCACGCGCATTCAGGATCCAGGGTGCCGGCGGCAAGGCCTTCGGCTTCCTCGGCAATGCCGTGGCGCCAGTTCGTCGTAGGTCTCTCAGCCATGGAGCGGACCGTACAGCGCTGGTCTGACAGAGAGAGGTGGGCGAACCTCCGAACCCCGAGGCGGTGTCAGTCCCTCGTGCCATCATCCACACGTGCTGAAGATCCCCGGATATGAAGGCGGCCCTCTTGTCCAGGGCGCTGCCTACCTCGACGAAGCCTTGTTCTGGCCGGTTCACCTCGGCACCTGCTTGCGCGGTGAGGACGCGCAGCGAACCGCGTTCGGTGCCGACTGGGACGCGGCCATGGAGCTGTATCGCGTGCTGTGTGCCGAGGGTGAGTGGCCGGTGTTCAGCGTGCCTCTGCGCTCCGGGCACACTATCCACGTCGTCTACCGCAACATCGAGGGCGACCGAGGAGTGGACTACCTGATACATCACCCGGCGTGGTCCGCAGCGGAAATCCTTGCCGTGGATGACGGTCACTTCATGGGGCCTGGGATGGCCTGGCCGGAGTTGCTGTCCGCTGCTCGGCAGCCGGCAACAGAGGGCGTTGACGACTCCGATGCCCGTCTCTTGCTGCTCTTCCCGACACTGGGCGACGCGCGGCTTCCTGACGACGCAACCGTGGCCCTTATCACCGCCCTTACGGCTCTCACCTTGATCGAGGATCCTGCCGAAGTGGCGAGGATGCTCCTTGAGAATCAGGGCCAATGGGCGCCTGCTCACTGGAGGCTGGCAGACGGCGTCTGCATCAACGACGGTGGGCACTCCTACCGGAACCCCCGCAACGCCTTCGCCCTGCGCGAGGGGTGCCTTCTGGAGATCAGCAACGCACTGAACGACGGGGCAGCGACGGTTCGCAGGACATCCGACTGAAGCTCCGAACTTGGGAAGCTGCCGGCATTTGTGGCGGGCTCGGGTGCTGACCTGGGTGAACGGTCGGGTCGCGGCTTCGTCGGGCTCGGCCGCTTTCCCCCTTGATCTGGTGCGCTCGTGGTACAGGGCTGAGTGAATCGGCTCGCGGCTGGCTTGCATCGCGGCAGTGCCCCTCGGCCACGTGCTGTCAGTGGATACAACTACTGTGTTCGTGGGATGAGTTGACCGCGCTGCTTGCCATTGCTGGCCTGTCGAAGTCCTCGGGGAGGAGAACGATGCTTGGAACTATGATCCGAGATACATACACGAAAGAGGGCGCAAGAGATATAAGAGATGCTCTCGATGACATCGCTTCACCAAGAGATAACTACGGATTTTCTTCGGTTGGAGTATATTGTTATTTCGATCCCGAATCCTCTGATGTTCTATACGTTGGGCTAGCGAGGGATCTGACTCAACGATTCTGTCACCATAACGGTCTGATTTCCGCGAAACCCACCACCTGCAAAGTTCGCGAGATAAATGCTTGGTTCGCGGAGCATGAGCGTATGGGGTTCGCGGTTTTTGTCCAATCCCCTTTCGAGCAGGTTGCGACCGCAAGAAACGGCAGGCGCAAGAAGGCGCAGGCTGCCATTCGAATGGCTCTAGGTGAGCTGGATGAGGATGACTTGTCCGGTCTACAGCATGCGACCACAATGGAGGGCATTCTGATCGAGTCGTATCGTGCAAAGTATGGCTCAATCCCGCCGTGGAATAAAATGAATGCGTCGATTGCAGGTCAAGGTCTAGCAACTCAGAGCGGATACAATCTTCTCGATATCATGACTGGCAAGGTTGATTCGCTTATAATGGCACGCAGAACCATAAGGGAGCTCTCGGGTGACCCTACCAGCTTGGAATTCGAGAATCTTCTGCATGGTGGGCGCACGTACGCTACGGTCAAGTCCTGCGGGATTGGCATGGATAGCCATACTGTTCTGGCTGCTTTGAATGAAATGGTTTCCATGCCTATAAGAGAGGATCAAGCCAAGATCTCTCGCAAATTCGGCTGCGTACTCGATTGTTTCGTTAGCTTGCTCCCAATTTTTTGCTCTGATCAGAAAGTCATCCGCGTACCGCGATACGTCCAATCCCTGACGCATTAGCTGCCGTTGGATTATGCTTAGATAGAGGTCTCCCAGCGTGTCGCTGGCAGAGGTCAGTTGGGGGAGTCCTCTTTTGTTCGGTGAGCATTCTCCCAGAAACTCTGTGATATTTTTAGCGACTTCGACATTGAGGGTACGCGCCACGAGTTCCTGGCGAAGTCGTTCGTGATCGATGAACTCGTAGCAAGCTGCGATGTCGACCTCAACAATGAATTCGCTTGGAGACTCTTCAGCAAATGTCTCGTGCTGTACCCATCCCTCTCCGCCTCGGCTGTTGGGTTCCATTGCATCCGCGACGCTTGAAACTAGCGCCTGATAAATGATGCGAGATGTTAGTGAAGTAAGAATGATCGGCCGCTGGCCGAATTTATTTTTGGGCATCGTCATGATTTCTTTGGGGATGCGTGTGCCTCCGCAGAAATTAGCTTCCACCCACTTGATGGCGGACCTTTTTGAATCCATAAGGCATCGATCTGAGATCAAAATGGGAAGCCTGTCGAGTGGAGTCGATAGGCAGAATTCGGTGGCCGAGCTTAGGTCAAGCGACTGCATGATTTTCGGCGAGACCAGCATGTAGTCCTCCCTAATCCATAGCAAGGTGTTGCCTGACATTGTGCCCGCCGACTTCGTCTGGTGCCTGCTATTTCGGCGCACGCGGTCCCTCCCTACGACGTACCCCTTCTCGGGGAGCAAGCGTCTGATTGCTGTCAGTGCGGCCCGGGTGCCGGCCGGGCTGGAGCGGGGCGGAGACAGGAGCGCAGGCCCGGCCGGGGGCCGGGCCGCGTGCGGGGAGCGGAGCGAGCCGCCTTGAACCAGTAGAGAAAGTTGTAACTCAGTCGGTCTCCTGGGCCTCGGTTCTGTAGCTGGTGGGGGCCTTGAAATCGTGTGCGCAAGCTGGGAGTTCGGCTCCTTGGCGGTGTGCGAGGGGTAGGAAGAGCGCTGGTCGGACCGTCCAGGTGATGCGTGTGTCGGCGTGGGTGACTGACACCGTGCAGGGGTTCGAGTGCAGGAGGGCTCTCCGGGTTTCGATGCGGCCCTCGTACAGCCACGCCCATGCCTCGTCGGACGCATCCGAGTCGAGTGCCGGTGAGATGGTCCGCAGAGCAATGGCGATCCATCTGTCTGCCTGGGGCGGCGAGTAGGCGTCGAAGGATGCCCGGAGTACAGGCTGTTGCGCCACCTCGTTGAGGTCCTCGGTCCAGCACTCGCACCAGAAGCCCCGGCGGGGTCCGTTCGTCAGCACGGGTGGCCTCCCGGGCGGGTGTCGGTGAAGAGTTCCGCGGTGACCGTGTAGCCGCCCTGACTGTCGTGGACCACGACCCGGTGGGCGAGCGCGCTGACCATGCCCAAGCCTCTGCCGTGCTCGGCGTTCACCTGCGCGTGCTCGACCTTCGGGGCCGTGCCGGTGCCCCCGTCGTCCGTGACTGACAGGGCAATCACCTGGGCCGATACCGCGAGTGCCAGATGGAAACTTCCCGTCTCCTGGCCACTGGCCGTGTGGAGGACCGCGTTCGTGCTCAGCTCGCTCACGATCAGTTCGGCGTCGTCGGCCAGGGGTGAGCCACGCAGGATGTCGCGGGTCCAGCGGCGGGCTCGGCCGATCTCTTCTGGGAAACCTGGGCAAGTGAGTCCCCAGACCCGCGCTGTGCTCGTATACTCGTGCATACAAGTTCCTTCGTGCTGGTAGGCCGCCATGTGCAGCGGGTTCGGGCTAGACGAGTTTCACGCCGTCGTGGGCGCGGACGGCCGGCGGGGAGGTGGCGTCGAGTGCGTCCAGGACGCGGATCGCGTATGCCTCGTCGGCAAGCTCGGAGACTTCTTCACGGGTGGTCCAACGCAGCGCGCGGGTCTCGGTTCCGGTGGTGGGGGTGCCTTTGTCGGCCTCGCAGCGGAAGACCAGCGAGACGATCAGGCCCGTCATGTTCTTGTAGACGCCGGTGAGGGTCGCCGGAACTGCGATCCTGATGCCGGTTTCTTCGAGGACCTCGCGTTGCAGGGCCTCGGAGATGGTTTCCTCGCGTTCGAGGACGCCGCCCGGGGGCTCCCACTGACCGTTGTCGCGGCGCTGGATCAACAGAGCGCGGCCCTGGTCGTCGACGATGACTCCGGCAACGCTCACGGAGTGCGGACGGTCAGTGCTCACGTTCCTCGACCCTCTCAGGTGGCTAGGCTCTCCACCGTAGCAACAACACTCGCCCACTCGTCTAGATACCTAAAGGAGTACTCGTGACCTCACTCCCATCCGGCTTGCTCGGTGATCTCGACCCCACGAGCGATCGTGCGGTCTTCCGGCAGATCGCCGACCAGCTGCGCGAGGCCATCGACCGTGGGCGGTTCACCGAGGGCGCCAAGCTGCCCTCGGAAGCTGAGCTTGTCGAGCACTACGGGGTGTCCCGGATGACCGTCCGGAACTCCTTCTCCGTTCTCCAGGGGGAGGGGCTCGTGCACGCCGAGCACGGGAAGGGTGTGTTCGTACGGCCCCGGCCGCCCGTACGGCGACTTGCCTCTGACCGTTTCGCCCGGCGGCACAGAGAGCAGGGGAAGTCCGCGTTTATCGTCGAGGCCGACGCGGCCGGCAGTCACCCGCAGGTCGACAGCCTTGAGGTCAAGGAGGAGAAGGCCAGTCAGGACATCTCCACTCGCCTCGGCTCGGTACGGCGGGTGCTCGCCCGGCGGCGCCGGTATCTCCTCGATGGGAAGCCGGTTGAGTTCGCCGCCTCCTACCTTCCGCTGGACATCGCGCGCGGTACGGCCATCGCTGAGCCCAACCCCGGGCCCGGCGGTATCTACGCCCGGCTTGAGGAACTCGGCCACCGGCTCGATCACTTCGAGGAGGAGATCCGGGCCCGTATGCCCGCGCCGGCTGAGGTAAAGACGCTGCGGCTCGCCTCCAGTGTGCCCGTGATCCACCTGATCCGTACCGCGTTCGACACCGAGGGGCGGGCCGTGGAGGTCTGCGACACCGTGATGGCGGCGGACGCGTACGTGCTGTCGTACCAGCTCCCGGCGACGTGAGCGCATGACGTGCGGTGGTGCGCGGGGCTCCTTCTCCGAACTCGTACACCCCAACAGGCATACTCGTATAGACGAGTGGGCAAGTTGTGTGTCAGAGTGGTCCGCGTGAGCCCGAAGGTCGGGTTCGCATGACGCATCTTGTATAGATGACTAGGTAGGAGAACTGTCTTGCGTACCATCCGTGTTGAGACCTCAGCCGCGACGATCCTGCTGACCGAAGCTCCTGAGCCCAAGGTCCGCGACCGTCAGACGGGCGAGATCGCCAAGGACGCTGTCAGCGGTGAGGCGCTGATGACGATCGGCGTCGTCCACATCCAGGACGGCGAGTCGTCGCTGATCAAGGTCACCGTTCCCGAGGGCGGTGTTTCTGAGGGGCTGGCGCTCGGGGCGCCCGTCTCGCTGCCGGGGCTGGTGGCCCGGCCGTGGGAGAGCGTGTTCAACGGGCAGCAGCGTCACGGCATCGCGTTCCGTGCCGCCGCTGTTACCCCGGCCGCGTTCCCCGCCGCGATAGGGGCCACCGCCTGATGAGCGACCTGACGACGCTTCTGGAAGTGGGTGGTTCCCTCGCCGCGCTCGGCGGCGGGGCCGCCTACACCCGGGCCAAGCACCCGGCGGCGTACTGGTCCACGGTCGGCCTGCCGATATCCACGGCCCGGCTGCTCGGCTCGTACACCTCGGTCATGGAGGCGTGCGGCCTGACCGTGGCTCCGTCCCGGCTGCGGGTGCTGGCCGTGAAGGCCACCACTCGACGTGAGGTCCGGCCGGTACCGCCGCGCCGGGGCATCATCCGGCCCACCTCGACCGGGCTGCGGATTCGTCTGCGGCTCGCTCCGGGGCAGGAACCCGCCGACGTCGCTGCCTCGGCCGAACGGCTGCGGCACGCCTGGGGCGTTCACGCCGTGTACGTCACGACCGTCAAGCCGGGCGTCGTCGAACTGCGGCTCGTCGGCTTCGACGTACTGCGGCGGGTACGGATGCCCCGCAAGGCCGACACCGGGCTTTTGAAGGTTCCTGTGGCGCTGCGGGAGGACGCGACCGCGTTCGTCCGCGACTACCGGACCGTTCCGCATCAACTCACCCTCGGTGCAACGCTGTCGGGCAAGTCCATGTACCTGCGCCACCTTGTCGCCGGGCTCGCCCGGCAATCCGTCGCCCTGGTCGGTATCGACTGCAAGCGCGGTGTCGAGCTGGCGCCGTTCGCCGCCCGGCTCTCCGCGCTGGCCACCGACCCCGACCAGGCGGCCGAGCTGCTGCCCGCGCTCATTGAGGAAATGGAGGACCGCTACGACCTGATCAAGGCTCGGCAGGGCATCGCACCCGGCACCCCGGACGAGGAGATCACCTCGGACATCTGGGGCCTGCCCGAGAACCAACGCCCCGTGCCCATCGTGCTGTTCGTCGACGAAGTGGCCGAACTCTTCCTCGTCGCCACGAAGAAGGAGGAGGAACGGCGGGACGAGATGGTCACCCAGCTCATCCGCCTCGCCCAACTCGGCCGCGCCGCCGGGATCTACCTGGAGGTCTGCGGGCAGCGCTTCGGCGCCGAACTCGGCAAGGGCGCCACCATGCTCCGCGCCCAGTTGACCGGCCGGGTCTGCCACCGCGTCAACGACGAAGCCTCCGCCAAGATGGCCCTCGGCGATATCGCCCCCGAAGCTGTCGGCGCCGCCTGCGCCATCGCTCCCGAACGGCCCGGCCTGGCCGTGGCCGGTGACACCTCCGGCGGCTGGTCCCGTATCCGCACCCCGTACCTCTCCCTGAGCGACGCCGCAGAGATCTGCCGAGAGTCGGCCCACCTGGTGCCCGACCTGCCCGCGCTCAAGCCCTTCCGGCCCGACGTGCCCGTAGCTGCCGTGGAAGCACCGGCCCCGGCTGTCCGGCCGCGCCCCGTGACCGACTGACCCTCCTCCCCGCCCAACTCCCGTCGCCGACTCCCTACCCCTCCCATGCCCGAACCCGGAAGGAGCGACATCATGCGCGCCCAACTGGCCCGCATCGACGCGGTACTTGTACAGGCGCTCATCGCCGCCGCACTGTCCTTCGCCCACCTGCACGACGTTGCCTCGGCGGCCGGACAGGACGGGTGGAAGGCGTGGGCGTATCCCGTCTCGGTCGATCTGCTGCTCGTCGTCGCCTGGCGTCGACTGCGGTCCGGCCACACGAAGGCGAGTGCCTGGTGCTGGTTCGTCATCGCGCTCGCCGCGTCCCTCGGCGCCAACGTGGCCACCGCCGGACTCCTCGACCTGGACCAGGTGCCAGCCTGGTTGCGCATCCTCGTCGCGGGCTGGCCTGCGGTCGCCTTCCTCGGCGGAACACTCCTCGCGCACTCCGCACCGACTGCGGCACCCGAGAACGACGGCAAGGCCACCGAGAACATCGAGGGCCAGGAGGACGCGCCCGAACCCTCACCTGCCCCCTTGCCCAAGCAGCCGGCCCAACGGGCTCCGACTCCGGCTCCCGAACAACCGGCCGTATCCGTCCCGCCCGTCCCGACTGCCCTGGTCGAGCACGCTCGCAAGGTCGCCGCCGAGCACCACACGCGCACGGGAGCACCGATCGACACTCCCACCCTCCGCGCCCGTCTCGGCGTTCCCGCCCCCATGGCCGAAGCCATCGCCGCCCAACTCGCCTGAATCAGGAGGCCGAACCATGCCTCTCTTCTGCTTCAACACGCCCGCCGACTACCTCGACGCAGCCCGTCAGATGGCCGACTCCGGCCGCCCGGCGCTGGCCAGGCTCCTCGCCGAAGAGGCCGCCGACCGCGTAGCGGAGCCTGCCGAAGTGGCCCGCATCCTGGCCGAGTTCCCGGGCCCCACCCTGCGACAGGAGGACTGACCGTGCCCGCGCCGAACCGCTTCCGCAACGTGATCCGCATCGGTCCCGTCCAGGTCGGCACGTCCTACGACGCCCGGGGCCGCGAGAAGCACACCGCCGCCTGCATCGCCCCGCGCTGCGGCTTCTCCGCCGACTACGACAGCCGTGCCGCCGCCGAACTCGCCGCCCGCACCCACAACTGCCCCGTCCGCTGAAAGGACTCAGCACACCGTGACCGTCAGCCTGCCGCTCGTTCTCGTCCTCGGACTCATCGCCTGGGGAGCGGTCAAGTTCCTCGGCGTCCGCGTCTGGATCGTCGTCGTGATCGCCCTGTTCGGCTTCCTGCTCTCGCGCACCTTCATGGCTCCGGCCATCGACTCCGGCACGCGCGACGGCGTGGACGTCATAAACGGCTCACATGACTAGACGAGTAGATAAGGAGAGCTTCGCTGTGTTCCTGCGCTCGATGCTCCGCGACCAGCACCGGCGCTGACAGCCGCTGATCACCAGACCTCCGGGGCGGCCTCGATACCGCCAAGCATCCGCCGCCCCGGGGGCCCAACCCCTCCTGACCGAAGCCAGAAGGAGAAAGTCATCATCACCCGCTCCACCCCGGCCCCGCTGCCCGAACTCGCTGCGCTGGCCTCGCTCGGCACCATGCCCGGACTCCTCCGCCAGCTCTCCGGCCTCGGCGGCTGCACGCACCCGATCCGCCTCGACGGCAACCGCACCGAGTACGACGTGAACACCCGAACCGGCGAAATAGGCAACGTCCTCCACCACCTCGACTCCTCCACCCTCCCGGCCGGTCACCTCCTCGTCCGCTGCAACAACCGCCGTACGACCCGCTGCGCGGCCTGCGCCGAGGTCTACCGCCGCGACACATTCCACCTGATCACCTCCGGTCTGCGCGGCGGCAAGGGCATCCCGGAACGCGTCGCCGCACACCCCCGGGTCTTCGCCACCTTCACCGCTCCGAGCTTCGGCCCGGTCCACAACCGCCCTACCAGCCCCGCCGGTTCGGTCCGCCGCTGCCGCTGCGGCGTCCACCACGACCAGGACGACGCCGCACTCGGCACTCCGCTCCACCCGGACACGTACGACTACGAAGGGGCCGTGCTGTGGAACGCCCACGCCGGTCCGCTGTGGCGCCGCTTCTCCACCTACATGCGCCGTGAGGTCGCCAAGCGGGCCGGACTCCCACAGCGCGCGTTCCGCCGCTACGCCCGGGTCTCCTTCGCCAAGGTCGCCGAGTACCAGAAGCGCGGCGCCGTCCACTTCCACGCGGTCATCCGCATCGACGGTCCCGAGGGCGGCGACACCCCGCCTCCCGCCTGGGCCACCGCCGAACTGCTCACCGATGCCATCGGCGCCGCCGCTGCCCACGTCCGCGTGGACGGCCCGGTCATCGACGGCCGCGCCCACACCTTCACCTTCGGCCGCCAACTCGACGTACGCACCATCCGCAGCAAGGACTTCGACGGCGGCCAGGAACTCACTGACCGCGCCGTGGCCGCGTACATCGCCAAGTACGCCACCAAGGGAGCTGAAACCGCGACGGGTGCCCTCGACCGCCCACTGAAGTTCCTCGCCGAACTGGCCCAGCTCGACATCACCGACCATGCCGACCGACAGATCCGAACCGCATGGGCCCTCGGCGCACGCAAGGACCTCGAACACCTCCGGCTACGCGCCTGGGCCCACATGCTCGGCTTCCGCGGCCACTTCTCCACCAAATCCCGCCGCTACTCCACCACCCTCGGCGCCCTCCGCGACGCCCGCGCCGAATGGCGCCGTGCCCAACGCCATGCCCCGCCAACGCAACACGAGACCAGCACGACGTACGTCCTCGCCCACTGGGTCTTCGCCGGAACCGGCCTCTCCGACACCGAAGCCTGGCTTGCCGCCTCCCTCGAACCCGCTCCCGGAACGGAAGGAGAGCCAACCGCATGACCGACCGCTACCTGTCCGTCGACCAGGTCGCCGAGCTGCTGGGTACGACCGCGCGCTTCCCTCGGCGGCTCATCGAGGAGCGGCGCATCCGGTACGTGAAGGTCGGCCGGCACGTGCGCATCCCGGAGAGCGCGCTTCAGGAGTACCTCGCCTCTCGGACCGTGGAGCCGATCCGTCTCCGCCGCACCGGACTGCGGAGGGCTGCCTGATGGCCAACAAGAAGGGCAGGCGCCGACGCTTCGGCGCGGTGCGGCAGTACCGGTCCGGCACGTGGACGGCGTCGTATCTCGCGCCTGACGGTGAGCGGGTGCGCGCAGACGAGACCTTCGAGACCAGGAAGGACGCCGAGATCTGGCTCTCACAGGTCGAGGCGGACCTCAGCCGGGGCGACTGGCGCTCTCCCGATGCGGGCGCGGTGAACTTCCGCGTGTACGCCGAGAAATGGGTCGAGGAGCGGGAGTTGGCCGTTCGCACGGTCGACCTGTACCGACACCTCCTCCGCCTCTACATCCTCCCGACTTTCGGCACGCTCGACCTGGACGAGATCACCGCACCCCGCGTCCGTGAGTGGCGGGCGGAGCGGCTGCGGGCAACGAGCGCCAAGACGACTGTTGCCAAGGCGTACCGGCTACTAAAAGGCATCCTGGAGACGGCCGTTGACGATGACCTGATCAGCCGCAACCCGTGCCGGATCAAGGGCGCCGGAAAGGAGTCCGCCGCTGAGCGCCGGATCGCCACCGTTGCTCAGGTCGACGCCCTTGCCGACGCGATCGGTATCCGCTGGCGCTTCATGGTCTACCTCGGGGCGTACGGACCGATGCGGCCCGAGGAGTTGGCCGGCCTCCGGCGCCGAGACGTCGACCTCGACAACCTCGTGATCCGCGTCCGTGTCGCCGAGCCCGAGCGAACCAACGGGCAGCGTGCTCCGGGGGCCACCAAGTCCGACGCGGGGGCCCGCCTCGTTGTCCTTCCGGCCTTCCTGGAGAAGGAGGTGAAACGCCACCTCGCCTGGTACGCGGAGAAGGGGCCTGACGGTCTCCTCTTCGTCGGCGAGAAAGGGGCGGCCTTCCGCCGCACATCCTTCGGCCGGAAATGGCGGCGCGCCCGGGTCGTCGTAGGTCTCCCGGACGGCTTCCGCTTCTACGACCTTCGCCACACCGGACACACCCTGTCGACGCGCTCTGGCGCCACCCTCAAGGACACGATGGTTCGCGCGGGTCAGTCCTCAGAGAAGGCCGCGCTGATCTACCAGCACTCCGACCAGGAGCGGCAACGGGAGGTCGCCGCCGGGCTCGATGATCTGGTGCGCGCCGAGCGTGCGAAGCAGGAGCAGCGCATCGACCTTGGGGATTAGGTCTCGGATCACGCGTAAGGGAAGGTTCCAAACCTTCCCTTACGGACGCCAGTTGGCGAACGGTAGTGACCTGACATGGCTGGAGGAAATTCATGAAACAGTCTGTTAGCGCTCAAGTAGCCTGAACTTCCTATTCGAGACGGGAAGGCACATGAGTAGCGTCACTCCGCAGCAGTACCGTAAGGCCGTCGAGAAGATGGTCGCCGACTATCGGGCGGCCGGGCCGATCGAGACGAAGCAGCGCAGGTACCGGTCGGTCCTCATTGGGCATGGTTGGTGCAACGAGGTGCACCGTCTTGCAGAGGCGTCCTTGCATCTTGTTGATCGGGGATACAGGCATGAGGCACTGCCTCTGCTCCGCACCATGTTCGAGACCACCATCAGCCTGCACTGGCTCTCGCAGAAGGGTGACGCTGGTGCGCTCGGAGTATTTGCCGAGGGGGCCCGCTTGAATCGGGCTGCTGCTGACGACATGCAGAAGGGGTTCAATGTGCCGCAGGACCTCATCGACTCGATCAAGGGTGCGCCAGCCGAGAAGACCGACGAGAGTGAGATCTTCCGCAGGTTCCAGGCGCAGTGCGATGAGATAGCCCCCAACCGGGAGCTGTACTCCGTGTACCGCTTCCTCTGTAGCTATGCGCACCCCAGCGCAACCAGCGCCTCTGAGTTCGTCGAGTGGACGACCGAGCCGCCCAGCCTTCGGACCCAGCCCAAGGCGAGTGTCGGCTCTTTGGTGGAGGTTACCCTCGCCATGTGCTTGATTTGGGCGGGCCGGGCCTTCGACGAGATGATCAACGGGAAGCCGCGCAAGAAGTTCCTGCGCTCGGTTGCGAGGGAAGTCAGGTTGGCTCCGATGCTGCCTCCGGTGAACTAGCCAAGTGGTGCGGTCGACCGTAGTGGTGCGGTTGTGGTGCGCCACCCGTCCACCGGTCTAGACAACAAAGAACCCCCGGGTCCATGACCTGGGGGTTCGTATTAGAGCGGGTGACGAGAATCGAACTCGCACTCTCAGCTTGGGAAGCTGATGTTCTACCACTAAACTACACCCGCATTTGGTGCCGATCATGAAGTCGGCGCCTGAGCGCTCGCCCACTGTACCCCATCGGCGCGGCACCGGGCCCGGGTGTTTCCGGGCCCGGTGAGGGGCGCTGCGGGTGTCCGGCAGAGCCCCTCCGGTCGTCAGTCGCCGGCCTTCGTGAGCGAGGTGTCAGCCGTTGCTGCCGCTGCCGCTGCCGCTGCCGCTGCCGCTGCCGCTGCCGGTGGCGTTGGTGTTGGCGCTCGGTGGGCCTGCGGGGCGTATTGCCTGTCCCGCTGCCCTTGCTACCAGGACTGTCCCTGTGACCGTCGCTCCGGCGTACAGCGCCCCCAGTCCGGCGACCAGGGCGATCTTCCAGACGTCCATGTCGGACAGCTTGTCGATCAGGTCGCCCAGCATCACGAGGACGACTCCCAGCAGGGTCGTCGCGATCAGGAACACCCCGAACACGACGATCATGTTGCTCGTGTCGGTGACGCGGTCCACGGCGGTCTTGGCGTCGGTCGCGCGGTTCCGCATCTCCGTTTGGTTGGTTTCGATGGTGCGTCTCATGTCGGACAGTGCGCCGTCGATCCTCTGGCGCTCGCTGTCGACCTCGGCGCGGAGGTCCTTGACGTTGCGGAAGTAGGACAGCCCGCCGTCCTCCGTGTGCCGGCCCGCCCCGAACAGCGTGCTCAGATGGTCGAACCCCACGTTGGCCACGGAGTTTTCCGGCACCCGTTCGATGTCGAAGAACTGTAGATAGGCGATCGCGTCGCCTTTTCGCATCGTGATGTTCTTCGGGCCGACATTCGCCACGATGAAGTAGAGCCGTTCGTCGGCCTTGAGGCGCCAGTCGCCGTTCTCTGTGTCGAACTCCCGGCCGTAACCGGGGTGCACGGTCGAGCCGTGCAGAATGAGAAGACCTTTGGCCGCGAGGCCGAACCTGTCGCCGATGGTCGCGGTGACGTCGAAATCGAGTGAGAATCTCTCTATCGTGGATATCAGCGCGGTGTCACCCGGGGCCAACGTGAACTCGGACATCACGTTGTCGCCCTTGATGGCCGTGTACTTGGAATCCCCGGGGTTGTCGGGAATTACCAGCAGGTCGTCGCCGAGCCGGACCGAGTAGCCCGCGCCGAGCAGCTGTTCGGGCTTCCAGGACGTCGACCGGAAGATGCGTTCGGAGCTCTGCAGCTCGGTGAGCAGTTCTTGTTGGGAGAGGAGGCAACCGGGGCGCTGCGGGCGCCGATCACTATCAGCAACCATTGCCTGGCCTTCCTTTGCGGTCTGCAGTGGGCCACAACGGCGCCCACCTTACGGCGAACTCGCCTAGTGTGGAAGGATTTTGGAGTGCACTGTGTGATGGAACGGGTTGGGGTGAGCTGCGGGAACGGACTGTCCGGAGAGGCGGCAGAGCCAAGGGGAGGCGGCTGGGTGAGGAGCGCGGCTACGATCGAGGTGTTACCCCTGCCTCGACAGAGGCTCGACAGAGGCGGGGCGACGGTTCATGACCCCGCGCCAGACAGACCCGATGAGGCCAAGAGGAAAATGACGAGCAGGTCAAAAAATGCCCCATGGGCCAATGACTTGATTCGCGAGGATCCTATGTTCGGCAAAGATCTCTTCGCAGATGAATCTCACTTCGACTTGCGTTTCGTAGAAGACTACGAAAAGATCACGGAAATTGTTCGGGCGCTTCGCGTCCTGGGCATGCGAGTCGTTTTGACGAGTGGTTCCTTCGATATTATCCATGAGGGTCATTCGATGTATCTGGAGGCTGCCCGAAAATACGGTGAATTCCTTATCGTCGGCCTCGACAGTGACGAGAAGATCAGGCAGCGCAAGGGCCCCAACCGTCCCGCCGTCCCAGAGATGGAGCGGTTGCGCATGGTGACCCATCAGCGTGGTGTCGGCCTCGTCACCCTGAAGCAGGTCGACCACCCTCGCTGGGGTCTCATCGATGCCGTCCGCCCCGATGTGCTGGTCGCCACGGCAGACACCTACACGGCCCGGGAGATCGCCGAGCTGGAGGAGAAGTACTGCGTCCACGTCGAAGTGCTGGACCGTATGGCGACCGTCAGCACCTCCGCCCGCCTGCGCCGCCTCCAACTGGGGCTCACCGAGTTCGCCGACGGCAGCGGGCCCGCTCCCGGACAGCAGCCTCCCGGCAACCCGGCCTGAACAGCAGCTTCCCGGCCGCTCGTCCTGGACGATGACGCGAAGAGACGCGAAGAGACGCGAAGAGACGCGAAAACACAGAGTGATCGACGTAGAGATCGACAGAGAGACAGAGGGACTCGGGCGCCTGTGAAGCAGACGATCCTGTACCTGCCCGTGGTGCACGCCGGTTACGAGGCGTTTCTCCAGCGGCACGCCGACTCCGACGAGATCCTGATTCTGGGTCGGCGATTCAGCGATGTGTTTCCCAAGCTCGCCAAGGAGATCCGGGCTCTGAGTCCGGAGCGTGCGGTGGAGCACGCCCGCCTGATCGTTCCGGACACGCGGGTGCTGTTGGTCGAGCCGGCCGACCTGGCCGATGCCGTACGGGCCGGCCTCGTCGTCCTGCCGGACGAGGAGATCATGCACCGGCTCGTCGAGCTGCCGGACTTCCCCGACAAGGCCCAGCTGCGATTCGAGACGACGTTCCTGCGCTGGGACCGGGAGTGGAGCCGCGCGACCAAGCCGGTCCGTTTCGACTACCGGATCTCGCGGTCGAGTCTGGACCGCCGGTTCATGGTTCGGACGGAGCGCGAATCGCGCCGTAGTTCGGACTGGTGGCGGCAGGTCGGCGCGGCGGCCGTACGCGATGGCGAGATCCTCAAGGTCGCCCACAACCACCACCATCCGACCGAGTACGCGCCCTACATCGACGGCGATCCGCGCAACGACTTCAGCAGAGGGGTGCGGCCGGACCTGTCCACCGCCATCCACGCCGAGGCGTCCCTGGTGGCCGCGGCGGCCCGCGAGGGGCTCGGCCTGGCGGGTTCGGACCTCTACGTCAGTACGTTTCCGTGTCCCGCCTGCGCCCGGCTCGTCGTCGAGGCCGGATTCCAGAGATGCTTCTTCGCGGGCCCCTACTCGATGCTGGACGGGGAGGAGATCCTCCGCTCGGGAGGCGTCGAGCTGATCTGGGTCGACATGACCTCCGACGATGCCCCCACCGACGCCGCTGCCCCCGCCGGCTCCCCCGACACCGCCAACTCCGCCAACACCGCCGGCTCTTCCGGTCCCGTCGGCCCTTCGAGCTCCTCTAGCGGCCCGGCGCCGACGTGAACTTCATGCGGACCGGGACGAACTCCTCATCGGCCGCCACCTCGCCCTGGCCCGTGAGCACATGCACATGCAGGTGCCTTATGGTCCCGCCCGTGTACCGGCAGTCGCCGTTGCGGACGCCCACGCCGTAGTGGTCCAGGCCGTACCGGTCCTTCGTGGATGCCAGGACCTCCCAGAAGTCCGCGCGGGCCTCGGCGGAGAGGTCCAGCAGATCGGTGGCGTGCTCCTTGGGGATGAGCAGCAGATGCACCCGTGTCCCGGCGTACGGGAACTCGTTGGGCGTGACCATCCAGTGCGCGGTCTCCCAGAGGATCTGCTGCTTCTCGTGCTTGCGCAGGACGTCCGGGCAGAAGAGGCAGATGCCCTCGCTGTCCAGCCGCTCCATCTCCGCGCGCTGCTCCGCCGTACGGCAGTTGCCGAAGTAGTACAGGTTCACGCGGGCACCCTTTCGAAGCGCAGGAACGAGTGGGCCAACGCCGAGCCGCCCGCGTTTTCGCCAGTGTTCGCGCCCGGGCTCGTGCGCGCCTCGACATCGACTCGCGACGTCAGGGCGAAGCCCTCCAGCCACCCGGCGGGCATCCGGGAGTCACCCTCGACGTGAGTGTGCACCCGCGTCAGATAGATCCTGTCCACGGCGTGCAGAGCCTGCTGGTAGACGGTGGCCCCGCCGATCACGAACACCTCGTCCTGCCCTGACGCCCGCTCCAGAGCCTCGGCCTCGGCCAGTGCGGACGGGACGGAGGGCTGCCACCGTACGTTCTCCGCGTCGGGGCGGGGAGACGTGCTCACCACCACGCTGGTGCGGCCGGGCAGAGGGCGCCCGAGGCGGGCGACGATCGACTCGTGGGTGAGCCGCCCGAGCACCACGGCATGCCCGCGCGTGACTTCCTTGAAGTACCGCAGGTCTCCCGGCAGATACCACGGCAGGTCCCCGTCGCGGCCGATGACGTCGTTCTCCGAGGCCGCGACGATCAGGGATCTCTTGACGGTCATGTCGCGACCGGAATGGACCCGATGGCGGCGTGCGCGTCGTAGTCGGAGAGATCGAAGTGTTCGCCACGGAATTCGTGGATGTCCTTCACCTGGCGTCCGCCCTCGTTGAGAGTGACCGTCGGCAGGCGCCGCGGCTCCCGTTCCAGCATGGCCTTCACGCTGTCGACCTGGTCCTCGTAGACATGGGCGTCGGAAATGGTGTGGTAGTAGCGCGCGGCCGGGATGCCCGTGAGGTGTTCCAGCATCAGCAGGAGGGCCGCGTACTGAATCATGTTGGACGGGACCCCGACGGGAACGTCCCCTGAGCGCTGGAACATGTGCAGGTGGAGTCGACCGCCGATGACCCTCACATGAACCCAGCCGTGACAGGGCGAAATCGTGGTCTTCGGGGTTTTTCCCGTGCCGCGGATCTGGTATTGCGGAATCCACGGGCTGACGAAGTGGGTGCGGTCGTTCGGGAGTTCGGTCAGTTGCTCCACCAGGTGCTTGAACTGGTCGAAGCCGTTGCCTTCCACGGTGGGGAAGTCGTGGAACGCCCCTCCGTAGGATCCGGGGCCCAGACCGCCCGGGGGAAGTCCGCGGCGTGACGTCTTCCCCTCACTCGCCCAGGGACCCCACCAGTCGCATCCGAACTCGGCCAGTTCGTCGAGGGTGGTCGCCCCGTTGATGAACGCGCAGAGTTCCCCGATGGGTTTGCGCCAGAACCTGGCCATGCTTCTCTCGGTGATGACCGGGAATCCATTGGCCAGATCGAAGCTCATGGTCTGCTGCATGAGGGTCAGGGCAGCCGGCCCTTGTCGCGTGGGCGTCGCGTCGCCGTGCTCCAGGATGGCACCCAGAATCGTACGGTACTGCGAATCCGGTGCACGGTCTGCGTACGCGGCGTACTCCACGAAATTCTCTTTCCCTGCTCGTTGTTGCGAAATTCTGCGCAAGATTCCGTTGCTTCAAATCCGGCTGTTCTGAATCCCGTTGCGGCAAAGGCCCGCTGCCGCAGTAAAGAACTACACGAGATCCTTGATGCTCACGCTCAGCGCGGACGCGATCTCCTGGAGGTGGGTCAGGCTGAGGTTGTTCACCTTGTCGCTGCTCTGTTCCCACTGCTTGAGCTGTTCGGGAGTGAATGCATTCGGAATCCTCGTGGATTCCGCCACCTGCCGACGGGTCATGTTCCGCAACTCGCGCAGTTCCCTGATGCGCGTGCCCACGCGGTGCTGTTCGAGTTCCTCCAGGGCGATCCTGCGCTGCAGCAGTTTCGGCTGCAGATCGACGATCTCCTGTTCGAGCCGCGCCGTGAGCTGGGTGATCGAGTCGTATCGCACCAGAGTGAGCGGCCCGGGAATTCCGGTCACCATTCGACTGATCCTGGTGTCGATGTGCGCGATCACCAGAATCGGGACAATGGCTTCCTGGGCGAAGACGAGTTCCTGGCCCGCGCCCGTACTCGGATGATGCGCGAGATAGATCAGGAGGTCGGAATTGATGACCCGGTGGCGGTCCGTCCGGAACACTTCCACATCCGGCACGGTGGTGTGGTGGACCGGGTCGGTCACCTTCCTGGGCTCGTACAGCCGGACGTTGTTGTCGGCGCAGGTGGCGGCCACGGCGTCGGAGATCTCGAACAGGTACTTCCGCTGGTCGGCGTCGAGTCCGGTCAGGGCGGAAGCCAGGTAGGCGTCGAGACGGCACTGGGTGGCCTGGGAACGCTGCGCGCCCGGCTCCTGGGCAACCGGAGGCAGGGGGTTGGGATGGGGCATCGCTACGATCCGTCCTGCCGTCCAGGTGATATTCGGGGCCCAGACTACTCCGTCACCTCGCCGCTACCGGGGCTGCGAGGCGCGGAAGTCGGGGCGTACGGTGTCGGTGCGGGTGAGGTCCCAGCGGGTTGGAGCGCCGTCCGCAGGGTCACCTCCCAGATGTCGTAATGTGGCTTTTGTCACGACGTAAGTAGCAGTTCAGGCGCGGTTCTTGGGGAAGGGACTCTTGGACTTGATGGAACGTACCGTCGTCCGTTGTGCCGAGGGGCACGTGTTCACCACCGCATCGCTTCCGATGCAGCAAGCTGAGCGGCTCGGCCCTGGCCGGCTCATCCGGTGCCCACGATGCGCCAGGCTTCGCAGCGTGGTCCCGGTCGCTCTGGAGAGGCAGCGTTAACCGGCGGTAGGTACTGCGTATCCTCGGGACGTGCTTCTCTCAGACATCGACGCGCGTCCCGAGTGCGGGCCCACCGCCCGCCGTTCCTCCCTCGACCTCCAGCCGACCCGGGTGTGAGGGCGGCGGCATGAGTGACATACGGGAGAACCTGTCCTACGAGACGTTCGGCGTCGCCGTGCGTGAGCTCGCGCAGACCATCGCCGACGACGGGTACGAGCCCGATGTCGTGCTCAGCATCGCGCGCGGCGGGGTGTTCGTCGCCGGGGGACTGGCGTACGCGCTCGACTGCAAGAACATCCACCTGGTGAACGTCGAGTTCTATACCGGCGTCGGGACCACGCTCCCCATGCCCGTCATGCTCGCGCCCGTCCCCAACGCCATCGACTTCTCCGCCAAGAAGGTCCTCATCACCGACGACGTCGCCGACACCGGCAAGACGCTCAAACTGGTGCGGGACTTCTGCCTGGGAGCCGTCGCCGAGGTGCGTTCCGCGGTGATCTACGAGAAGACGCAGTCCCTCGTGAAGTGCGAGTACGTGTGGAAGCGGACCGACGACTGGATCAACTTTCCGTGGAGCGTCCTGCCTCCGGTACATAGGTCTGGCGAGGCTCCGAAGGAGAACCGGGAAGCGGTCTGACGTGGGGCGCGAGACCGGGCCCGGTGGGGGTGTGGCGGTGCGGGGGCTGTAAGGGGTCGGCTTTCAGGGGGGAGGCCATGGGGTCCGGGCCGAACGCGTGCCGGTGCAGACCGTCCGGGTCGGTGACGACGATTCTGGATCTCGACGGGGAGTCGGCGAGGAATCCCCGTGCCTGCAGTTCTCTCACCCGCCGTCCGGCGGCCTCCCGGCCCATGCCCAGCCAGTCGCCGAGGTTCTCCTGCGTCACCTCCCTGATCTCGATGCCGAGAGGGGTGGGCACGCCCTCTGCCTCGGCCAGGCTCAGCAGGAGTCGACCGAGTCTGAGGCGGGCCGGAGCGCTCGCGATGACGACCCGGTGGTGGTCCGACTCCTTCAGCCGTGTGCACACGGTCATGGACAGCTTCCGTAGGATTCCCGGATGCTCCACGAGCAGTCCCTCGAACACCTCGCGTCCGTACCAGCGGGTGTATGTGCGGGTCAGTGCCGTCACGGTCGCGTTCCGGGGGCCGTGGTCCAGGAGGCCCATCTCGCCGATGAGTTCGCCGTCCCGGCGTGAGGCCAGATAGGTCGTGCGCTCGTTCTCGCCGTGCCAGAGCACGCGGCACCTGCCGTTGATGATCACGGCGGCCCGGTCGGCCTCGTCGCTCTGCCGGAAGATCGTGTCCCCGGGCTCGAACGGCTTCCGGGGGACCCTCCCCACCCGCTCCATGGCCTCGCGCTCGTCGACGGCGAGAGTCTCCCAAAAGGTCTTGTGTCTCACCCGGGGACTTTCTCCAACTCGTGCCGCGTAGTGAGGCAGTTGCATCTTTTTGTTCTGCTCTGGGTTGCTTCTATGTGTCTTCTAGGCACATGAGCAGACAGGTGTGACAGATGTCCGGAGAGCACGGGTCGCCCTACGGTCAGGCCCAGGACGTCCGCGGTGGACAGAACCAGGTGAACATCCAGGCGGGTGGCGGGATCACCATCGGGCCGGACGCGGTCGTGGCCGGCGGTGACGTCACCATCGTCCGGAAGGTGCAGCGGTGGGCTTTCGCGAACCCCTTGTTCGCCGGCGGCCTGGCGGTCGTCGTCCTGTCCGGCACGATCTGGACCGGGATCTCCCTGAGCACCGGCGACGTGGTCGACCGGTCGGTGGTCGACGAGGCAGGGCTCGACGGCGCCCGGCACACGGTCGAGCAGATCAGGGCGGCCGAACGGATCGGGGACGCGGCCTCCTGGTGCTATCTCACGCAGCCCGGTGACGGCACGTGCGAGACCGGCATGAGTACGGCGTTCACCGCGAAGTCGGCGTCGTACCGGGAGCGGGTGGACGAGGTCGGGGTCGGCGAGCCCGAGGAGACCGACTCCGGCGCCCAGACCATGCTCAGCTGGGACGGCAAGGAACAGGGCACGGTGCGCCTGGTCCGGTCCGGTGGGCGCTGGCAGTTGAACTCCTCCGACTACGGCTTGCTGAAGGTCTGCGGCGCCGGGGTGTTCCTCTCGCTGGTGGACGCGAGGAGCCAGCAACTCAAGTGCGGGATGTTCCAGATCCCGACGTCGTAGGGCCCCGGGAGGGCCCCGGTGTCCCGATGTCGTAGAGCCCCGGTCCGTGTCGTATGCCGTACTTCCTGCAGAAAGTGATGAGTGATGTCCGTCGTGTCCGCTCGCTCCCGGCCCGGCCGGTCCCAGCACGCCCCTCTGCTCTTCGTCGACATCCAGGGGTTCAGTTCTCGCAGTGACCGTGAACAGCTCCGCAGCCGGGAGGGTCTCTACGGCGAGTTGCGGGCGGCGTTCACCGACGAGTTGTGGCACCTGAGTCCCCATGAGGACCGGGGGGACGGTGTGTTCGTCGTCCTGCCGCCGGAACTGCCCGTGCGGGACCTGTTCACCGAGGTGCTGCCCCGGCTGGAACACGGGCTGGGCGCCCGGCGGCGCAGTGACCCCTTGCTGCGGCTGAGGATGGCCGTGCACGCCGGTGAGGTGCACCGCGACGGGCACGGTTTCGCGGGGAACGCGGTCAACCACGTCTTCCGGCTCTGTGACGGTGAGCCCTTGCGGCAGGCCATCGGTGAGGCCGTGAGCGACACAGCGGTCCTGGTGTCCGAGGTCATCCACGACGCGGTGGTGCGGGCGGGTCTGCCGGCGGTGGAGCCCACGACGTTCCACGCCGTCACGTTCCGGGTCAAGGAGACCCACGCCAGGGCCTGGCTGCATGTGGCCGGGGACAACGCCTGCGCGATGCGGATCGCCGGAGAGCAGGCCGCCCGGCAGGACGAGGGGCCGGACGAGGGGCGGGACGAGCCCCGGCGCGGCGGAGTGTCCGTCAGCGCGGGCCACGACGTGCGCATGGACGGTGCGGTCGTGGCGGGCGGTGATGTCCAGCTGGGTGCGCCGCTCGCACCGCGGTCGCGTTCGCGCTGGTGGCGCGGCGCGTGGTGACGGCGACCGACGAAGAAAGAAAGAAGAAGGAAGAGTGGAAGGGAAGAGGATGACGCAACAGCTCAGGGCCGTCTTACGAAGGAGTGCGGCGGCCGTCGCGGTCGTGGGGCTCCTCGGATGGGCCACCGCAGCGTGTGCCACGGGGCCGACCGCCAGGGCGGAGGTCTGCGAGGAGTACGACACGCTGGGCGGTCGCCTGGGGATCGGCGCGGTGTTCGGCAACCCGGTGTTCTCCGCCGCGGGGGACCTCGCGGACGTGGCCGACCGCTACGAGGGACCGGAGGACCTCTCCTCCGACGCGGAACGGCTGGACAGCATCTCGGACGCCGACGAGACCTCCACGGAGGAGTTGAGCGAGGCCACGGAGAGCGTCGCCGCGCTCTGCGGCCATCCGCTCGGGATCGGCACCACCGATCTGTCCACGTCTCCGTGACCGTGACCGTGAGCGTGAACTGACCCGGCACGAAAGACCGATCAGCGGGCCGCCGGCCCGACAACCCAGTGGTCGAGTGACGAGAAGAGGAAGTCGGATGAGCGTCGAAAAGGTGTTGATGGGGGCGGGCACGGCCCTGTTCGCGGTCATGGCCGTCCTGATGAAGGTGGGGACGACGAGCCTGGGCCTGTTCGTCACGTACGGCGTGCTCGCGATGGCCGGCGCCGGTGCCGCGGCGGCCGGGAAGAAGATGCGCGACCAGAGCCGCAGCCGGTGAACGGGACGTCGTCCGGCGCCTCGGACGGGATTCCCGGGGCGCTGCTGGGCGTTCTGGCCCTGGTGGCCTTGGTGGTCCTCGCCGTGCTGTGGGGGAAGGCCAAGGACTACGGCAGGGCGAAGGCGAAGCAGCATGTGTTCGCCCGGCGTGATCACCGCGACGGGCAGGAACTGGTCGCCGAGGAACTGCACTTCGACCTCGTGGCGGAGCCGCGGGAGATCCGGGAGGCGTTTCTGTCGTCCGTACGGCTCGCCCCGCAGTGCCCCAAGGTCCTGGCCGACGCGTACGTTCTGGAGGCGACGGACGACGAGGTGCTCGTCGCGTTCGGCAGCACTCTCGGCGGCCGTACCTTCACCGCCGGTCTCACCGTACGGAGGTCGGGGCCCGCGGAAATGGACGGACCGTCGGCGGGGCGCGGGCGGGTGGACGCGGTGTGGTCCGTTCGCACCTGGACGCTGTCCGACGGGGTCGTGAGCGGGGTGAGCGTGCTGCGCCGGCTCCGGGAGGACGTCGAGGCCGCACTCCGGGACGTCGATCCCGGTCTGCGGCTCGTCGCCCGGCGGCGGTCCGAGCCGGCCGTCAGGGACTGAGGAAACACCCTGTCAGGGCAAGGGCAGGGACTGAAAGAAGTACCGGGGGCCTCTGGGAAGGGGCCCCCGGGAAGGTCAGAACGTGCCCAGTTTCACGATCGACAGCAGGGCGATCAGCTGGATCGCCGACGCGCCCAGGGCCTTCGGCCAGGGGAGGTCGTGGGAGCGGCGGACCATGATGGTCAGCAGGACGCCTGCCGCTACCCAGGTCGCCCAGCCGAGGATCTGTACGAAGGGGGCGTCGCCGCCCGCGAACATCGCGACGAGGAGGCGGGGGGCGTCCGTGATGGACATGATCAGCATGGAGAGGCCGACCGTCGGCTGCCACGCGCCGTCGCCGCCGAGCTGGCGGGCCAGGGTGTGGGTGACCACGCCCAGGATGAAGGCGCTCAGGACCATCGCCACGCCCGTCGTCAGCACGATCGGGATCGCGTTGCTGAGCGTCGCGTTTATCGTGTCCTCGCGGGTGTCGTCGAACCCGAAGACGGCGATCAGGCCGTACAGGAACGTGACGACGAGAGCCGGGGCCCACACCTGGTAGTCGCGCATCTGGAGGAACGTGCGGTCGGGGGCGGTGACGATGCCCTTCAGCAGTTCCTTCCAGCGCAGGCGTGGACCGGACGGCGGGGCCGCGGCGGAGCCGGCGCGGTAGGTGTCGCCCTGGTTGTACGGGTCGTCGCCGGTGCTGAACGCCTGTGTGTGACCAGGGTTGTTGGCCGCGTACGGGTCCACGGGAGCGTTCGGGTACCCCTGCTGAGGCCCGTGTCCGTGTCCCTGGCCGCCGTCGCCGAAGTACTCCGGCTCGCCGTGTCTGCCCTGGCCGCCGGGCCCGCCGTAGCCGCCGCTGTCGGCGGTCGCCTGCGGGGGCCACTGCCCTCCGGCGCCGCCCGAGCCGCCGTACGACGGCTGTCCGCCACCGTACGGCTGCTGCTGAGGCGCGGAGGGGTAGCCGTACGACGGGCCGCCCTGTGGGGGCTGCTGGCCGTACGGCTGCTGCCGCGGTTGTTGTTGCGGTCGCGCTTGCGGGGGGCGGTTGTCCCGGCCGCCGCGTCCGATCCTGAATCCAGCCACGTCATCGAACGTACCTGGTCCCGGAGAGTGACGGGCGGGGCCGGGGGTTCCGGACCCCGCTTTGCTGCCGACCTGTGACATCCCCTAAGGGGGCCGGGATCCTTCCCCTAGGGAAAGGATCCCGTTTCTCTCCGTTACGGGAGCATCCCGTCGATCAGGCCCTCCGGCACCGCCGAGACCCCGGCCGTCGTGATCCCCGACGGCGAGCCGAGCAGCCGCAGCGAGCCCGTGCCGCCCGATACGTACAGGTCGGCCCTGCCGTCGCGGTTGGCGTCGCGCAGGCGCAGCTTCGCGCCGAACATGTCGCCGTCGGTGACCTCGCCGGGGATGCCGGCCGAGTTGCGGGCGAACCACTGCGAACCGGCGGTGGTGAGGCCGGCGGCGCGGCCGTACAGGACGTGGACCGCGCCGGCGTACGGCTTGTTGCCGATCCGCTCGCCGTACGCGCCGATCGCGAGGTCGCGGTAGCCGTCGCCGTTGATGTCGCCGGCGACGAGGTCCTCGCCGAAGGAGTCGTACGTCTCCGCGGTGTCCGCGACGCCGGCCGTGTTCTGGGTGAAGCGGGCGGACTTGGCGGGGCCGGCGGCGGCGCCGTACCAGACGCTCACCTCGCCCCGGTAGGAGGAGAAGAGGGGGGTGCCGATGGCGATGTCGCCCTTGCCGTCCTTGTTGAAGTCGGCGATGACGCCGTCGCCGCCGCGCTCGCTCTCGCCGCCGCTGCCGTTCTTGCGCTCCAGACGGAGGGTGCGGCCGGGGGCGAGTGTGGTGCCGCCCTTGATGAACCAGGCGTCCGAGGCGATGTACGTGTCGGTGACGACGTCGCCGATGACGACGAGGTCGGTCTTGTTGTCGCCGGTCACGTTGCCCGCGACCAGCCCGGTGACCTCGAAGTAGATGTTGTCCTTGTCCAGGGCGGTGACCGAACCTGCCACGCCCGAACGGGAGATGGTGCCCCGGTAGACCCACGCCTTGCCGCCCGCGACGAGGGCCAGGTCCTTCTTGCCGTCCCCGTTGAAGTCGCCGACCGCGAGGTCCGCGCCCATCCGGCCGTACGAGGTGTTCGACCGGGCGGGGATGTTGGTCCCGCCGGAGAGGCCGGACCTGCTGCCCCACAGGACGGTGACGGTGCCCTGGTTCACCCGCCCGGCGACGTCCTCGCCGGTGGCGGCGACGGCCAGGTCGCCGTACCCGTCGGCGTTGAAGTCGGCGGCGGCCCTGACCTCCCCGAACAGGTCGTCTGCCTCGTCGGAGCCGGGGACTCCGGCGCTGTTCTGGCTGACGTACTGGACCTTGGTGCCCGGCCCGTTCGCCGTACCGAAGGTGATCTTGACGGCGCCGCCGGAGAACTCGTAGTCGGCGCCGTAGGAGTACTCGGCGTAGTCGCGGTAGCCGTCGCCGTTGAAGTCGTCGGCGAACTTGGCGGCGGCAGCGGCGGCGGGCGTGCTGAGGGCCAGGGGCGCCAGGCCGGTGGCGAGCAGGGTGGCGGCCAGGGCTGCCGTGGTGATGCGCTTGCGTCGCATGAATGGTCTCCCCGTTGCAAGGTGTGCGTGTGTCGGCACGGTGGTCGGTCCGTGCGTGGTCAGTCCGTGAGTACGGGGGAGACTGTCGACGACGGCCGATGGTTGTACGGGAGTCGGGTTTTTTTCGTCCGCCCCCGCACATCCCTGCATCCCCGCATCCCCACGTCCCTACAGGAACTCCGAGCTGGAGAAGGTCACGGACGGCTTGGCCGCTACTGTTCCGCTCTTCATCCCGGGGTAGACGGCCACCTCGTCCCAGGTCTCGCCCCGGTACGTCCGTACCGCGAGGTCGTCCCGGCCGTCGCCGTCGAAGTCGCCGACCGTGAGCACCCGGGTCGTGCCCCGGGTGGGCGGTGCGACGGTGACCATGCCCGCCGTCGAGAGTCCGGTCGTCGCTGTCGGCGCCCGGAACACCTTCAACCGGGAGCCGCTGGACACGAGTTCGTCGCGGCCGTCGCCGTCGAAGTCGCCGGTGTCGAGCATCGAGCCGGGGGAGGCGAGGGTGCCGGAGGTCGCGTCGGGGAGGTCGTAGCGCAGGGACGTCCTCCCCATGGAGCCCACCGCCGCGTCCAGGTCACGTCCCTTGCCGAAGCGGCCGAGGGCGACGTCGATGCCCTCGGGCAGCACCGTCCCGGTGCGGGTGGGGCCGTTCGGGCCGCCGAGGACGACCGCCGACTTCGAGGTGCCGTCGGCCGTACGGACGACCAGGTCGTCGTATCCGTCGTGGTTCACGTCGGCCGCCGGGCCCGTGGGGACGTTGCCGGGGGCGGCGATCGGTGCGCCGGCCTTCTTCGGGGCGCCCTTGCGGGTGAACGGGCCGCGCAGATAGCTGAGTTGGACGTCAGAGGCGTGGACGACGAGGTCCTGGGCGCCGTCGCCGTCGAAGTCGCCGCACACCGGCTGGTCGGGCCAGTCGTTGCCGGCGCGTGCCTCGCCGGGGATCGTGAGGGCGACCGCGCGGCCGGTGAGGCCGTCCGGGGAGCCGAAGAGGAGCTGGAGGGGTACCGGGGGTTGGCCCTGCCCGTCGTACGGGGGGTCTGTCGACACGACCAGGTCGGTGAAGCCGTCGCCGTCGAGGTCGCAGGTCGCCTCCGCGTCGAAGACCGCCGGCAACTGGCCCTTCGTACGGGCTGCTTGACGGGCCGGGCTCAGCAACTGCCGGGCGCCGGGGACGAGTCCGCCCGGAGAGCCGTAGACGATGCCGATCCCGGCGTCGTCCGTGTGGAGCTGGTCCTTGACCAGGTCGCCCAGGACCAGGTCGCGGTGGCCGTCGCCGTTGAAGTCGTCGGCGGTCTTACTGCCGTCGCCCTGCGGTATCGGGCGTCGGGCGGGGGCCTTGGCGACCTGCACGGGGGTGTCGGTGGCGGCTGCTCCGTCGTCGCCGGAGAGGGGGCCGCAGGCGGTGAGTGCCACCAGGGCGCCGAGGGCCGCCAGCCCGCCGGTGGCCGCCGTACCCCGACCGCCTCTTCGTACGCGCACCCCGTACCCCGCACCTCGTCCGGACCGTTGACCCCGTTGGCAACTACTCGGTAATGATGCACGTGTTCGAGATGCGGCGACAGCCCCGTGACAGGGCGACAGCCCCCTGCCCGTACGAGGGGCAGGGGGCTGTCGGTGGCACCTGGACCGGCGGTTACTTCACCGGTTGCGGCTCCGGCGCATTCTCCGTCTCCGGCTCGTCCGCCGGGGGCTCGTCGTCCGCCGGGGTCTTCACGGACTCCAGGAGCAGCTGGGCGACGTCCACGACCGTGATGGACTCCTTCGCCTTGCCGTCGTTCTTCTTGCCGTTGACCGAGTCGGTCAGCATGACGAGGCAGAACGGGCAGGCCGTCGACACGATGTCGGGGTTGAGCGAGAGGGCCTCGTCGACCCGCTCGTTGTTGATGCGCTTGCCGATCCGCTCCTCCATCCACATCCGCGCGCCGCCGGCGCCGCAGCAGAAGCCGCGTTCCTTGTGGCGGTGCATCTCCTGCTGGCGCAGGCCCGGGACGGCCGACATGATCTCGCGCGGGGGCGTGTAGATCTTGTTGTGGCGGCCCAGGTAGCAGGGGTCGTGGTAGGTGATGAGGCCCTCGACCGGGGTGACCGGCAGCAGCTTGCCGTCGTCGATGAGGTGCTGGAGCAGCTGGGTGTGGTGGATGACCTCGTAGTCGCCGCCGAGCTGCGGGTACTCGTTGCCGATCGTGTTCAGGCAGTGCGGGCAGGTCGCGACGATCTTCTTGGCCGACCTGGGCTTGCGGGACTCCTCGGTCACCTTGCCCTCGTCGTCCGTCTCCTCGCCGAACGCCATGTTCAGCGCCATGACGTTCTCCATGCCGAGCTCCTGGAACAGGGGCTCGTTGCCGAGGCGGCGGGCGGAGTCGCCGGTGCACTTCTCGTCGCCGCCCATGATCGCGAACTTGACACCCGCGATGTGGAGGAGCTCGGCGAACGCCTTGGTGGTCTTCTTCGCGCGGTCTTCCAGGGCGCCGGCGCAGCCGACCCAGTACAGGTACTCGACCTCGGTCAGGTCCTCGATGTCCCTGCCGACGACCGGCACCTCGAAGTCGAGCTCCTTGAGCCATTCCAGGCGCTGCTTCTTCGCCAGGCCCCAGGGGTTGCCCTTCTTCTCCAGGTTCTTGAGCATCGTGCCCGCCTCGGACGGGAAGGCGCTCTCGATCATGACCTGGTAGCGGCGCATGTCGACGATGTGGTCGACGTGCTCGATGTCCACCGGGCACTGCTCGACGCAGGCGCCGCAGGTGGTGCAGGACCACAGGACGTCCGGGTCGATGACGCCGTTCTCCTCGGCGGTGCCGATGAGGGGGCGTTCGGCCTCGGCGAGGGCGGCGGCCGGTACGTCCTTCAGCTGCTCCTCGCTCGCCTTCTCCTCGCCCTCCGCCGTCTTGCCGCCGCCTGCGAGCAGGTAGGGCGCCTTGGCATGGGCGTGGTCCCGCAGCGACATCATCAGCAGCTTGGGGGAGAGGGGCTTGCCGGTGTTCCAGGCCGGGCACTGCGACTGGCAGCGACCGCACTCCGTACAGGTGGAGAAGTCGAGCAGGCCCTTCCAGGAGAACTGTTCGACCTGGCTGACGCCGAAGACGTCGTCCTCGCCGGGGTCGGTGAAGTCGATCGGCCTGCCGCCGGACGTCATCGGCTGGAGGGCGCCCAGGGCGGTGCCGCCGGTCGCCTCACGCTTGAACCAGATGTTCGGGAAGGCGAGGAAGCGGTGCCAGGCCACACCCATGTTGGTGTTGAGCGAGACGACGATCATCCAGACGAAGGACGTCCCGATCTTGATCATCGCGGTGAGGTAGATCAGGTTCTGGAGGGTCGCCGTGCTCAGGCCCTTGAAGGCCAGGACCAGCGGGTACGAGGCGAAGTAGCCGGCCTCGTAGTGCTCGACGTGGTGGATCGCGCCCTCGAGGCCGCGCAGCACGTAGATCGCGAGGCCGATGGTGAGGATGACGTACTCGACGAAGTACGCCTGGCCCGCCTTGGAGCCCGCGAAACGGGACTTGCGGCCGGGGCGCGAGGGCAGGTTCGCCAGGCGGATCGCGATGAGCACGGCGATGCCGAGGATCGTCATCACGCCGATGAACTCGATGTACATCTCGAACGGCAGGAAGCCGCCGATGACCGGCAGCGTCCAGTCCGCCGAGAAGAGCTGGCCGAAGGCCTGCGCGAGGGTCGGCGGCAGGGTCAGGAAGCCGACCGCCACGAACCAGTGCGCGAAGCCGACGATGCCCCACCGGTTCATCCGGGTGTGGCCGAGGAACTCCTTCACCAGCGTCACGCTGCGCTGGTAGGGGTTGTCCGTCCGCAGTCCGGCCGGGACGGGCTGGCCGAGTTTGAAGTACCGGACGAACTGACCGATGGCGCGTGCGAGCAGCGCGACGCCGATCACGGTCAGGACGAGCGACACGATGATCGCGGCGAGTTGCATGGAAGGGCTCCTCAGGCCTGCGCGTTGCTGGGTATTACTAAGCGGTAACTTAGGCAGTCTGTCAGAGACTACCCAATATCCTGGCCCGCACTGTAGTCAGCCGCGGAGTGATCTGGATCGCTGAGGCTTACCTGAGTCGTCGATCGGCCCGGATCGGAACCGATCGGATCAGACGACGTGCTGACGATGTTGCTTCGTGTTATTCGTACAGAATTGTTACGTTTGCGCCTACCGTGAACCCGTGCTCTACGGGATCCTCGCCGCCATCGCCGCCCTGTTCCTCGCCGCCGTCCTCGCCGCCCTCCTTCGGACACTCGCCCTGCGCCTCGGCGTCCTCGACCGGCGCCGGGCGCGCCCCCTGCCCCTGCTCGGCGGACTCGCGGTCGTGCTCGCGACGGGGCTGGTCGCCGGGGCGGGGGAGTGGACCGGGTACGCCCCCCTGGGGGACGGCGTCGGTGAACTGCTCGTCGCCGGTGCGGGCGTCGGCGCGCTCGGGCTGGCGGCCGACGTGTGGCGGGTCAAGGCGCGGTTCCTTGTCGTCGGTACGGCCGTCGCGGCCGCGTTCGTGGTGCCGTACGGGGAGTTGGGGTTCGGGGTCGGGCTGCTCGCTCTCTGCTGGATCGTGTTCGTCACCCTCGCCTTCCGGGCGCTCGACCACGCCGACGGGCTGCTGGGGACGGTCGGGGTGCTGACCGCCTTCGGGGTGGGCGCGTGCGCCGCCGTCGAGGTGCTCGACGGGCTCGCCGTGCTGCTGAGCGTCCTGGCCGCCGCGCTCACCGGGTTCCTGATGCACAACTGGCATCCCGCGCGGATCGCGCTGGGCGCGTGCGGGTCCCTGTTCACCGGGTTCGTGCTGGCCTCGGCCGCGGTGGTCGTGCGGACCGGGCACGAACTGGCCTCCAGCGCTGGGGTGTTGTTCGCGCTCACCGCCGTCGCCGGTGCGGACGTGGTGCTCGTGGCCGTGTCGCGGCGGGTGGCCGGACGGCCCTTGTCGCGCGGGGGTCCGGACCATCTCGCGCACCGGCTGCGGCGGCTGGGGCTCACCCCGCGCGGGGCGGCCGTGCTGCTCGGCGCGTGTGCCTTCGGGGCGGTGCTGACGGGGGTGCTCGCACACGGCGGATGGGCCGGGGAATCGGGGCTGTGGTGGGTGGCGGGGGTGGCCGGGACGGGGGTGGTGGGGCTGCTGAGAGTCCCCGTGTACGGGCTCCGGAGGCCTCCGGCCGTGCAGTCGGCGCAGGTCAGGGCGCCATTGCGCGTAAGGAACGGATAAGAGTTGAGTGTGGTCGACTCAGCTCTGTTGACCACGCGCCGGGAGTGATGCACACTTGAGCCTGTTCCACTCAAGTCATGGCTCGTCATGGCTTGCGTCATAGCTCAAGTCATTGCTGCTGGAGGAATTGAAATGGCACGTGCGGTCGGCATCGACCTGGGCACGACTAACTCCGTCGTCAGCGTTCTGGAGGGCGGCGAGCCCACCGTCATCACCAACGCCGAGGGTGCCAGGACCACGCCGTCCGTCGTCGCCTTCGCGAAGAACGGTGAGGTGCTGGTCGGCGAGGTCGCCAAGCGCCAGGCGGTCACCAACGTCGACAGGACCATCCGGTCGGTCAAGCGCCACATGGGCACCGACTGGAAGATCGAGCTCGACGGGAAGAACTTCAACCCGCAGCAGATGAGCGCGTTCATCCTGCAGAAGCTGAAGCGCGACGCCGAGGCCTACCTGGGCGAGAAGGTCACGGACGCGGTCATCACCGTCCCGGCCTACTTCAACGACTCCGAGCGCCAGGCGACGAAGGAGGCCGGCGAGATCGCGGGCCTCAACGTCCTGCGCATCGTGAACGAGCCGACGGCCGCCGCTCTCGCGTACGGCCTCGACAAGGACGACCAGACGATCCTCGTCTTCGACCTCGGTGGCGGCACCTTCGACGTGTCCCTCCTGGAGATCGGTGACGGCGTCGTCGAGGTGAAGGCCACCAACGGTGACAACCACCTCGGTGGTGACGACTGGGACCAGCGCGTCATGGACTACCTGGTCCAGCAGTTCCGCGCCGGCCACGGCGTGGACCTGGGCAAGGACAAGATGGCCCTCCAGCGCCTCCGCGAGGCCGCCGAGAAGGCCAAGATCGAGCTGTCCTCGTCCACCGAGACCTCGATCAACCTGCCCTACATCACGGCGTCCGCCGAGGGCCCGCTGCACCTGGACGAGAAGCTCACGCGCGCCCAGTTCCAGCAGCTGACGGCCGACCTGCTGGAGCGCTGCAAGACGCCGTTCCACAACGTCATCAAGGACGCGGGGATCAACCTCTCCGAGATCGACCACGTCGTTCTCGTCGGTGGCTCCACCCGTATGCCCGCCGTCGCCGAGCTCGTCAAGGAGCTGACCGGCGGTCAGGACGCCAACAAGGGCGTGAACCCGGACGAGGTCGTCGCCATCGGCGCCGCGCTCCAGGCCGGTGTCCTCAAGGGCGAGGTCAAGGACGTCCTGCTCCTCGACGTGACGCCGCTGTCCCTCGGTATCGAGACCAAGGGAGGGATCATGACGAAGCTCATCGAGCGCAACACCACGATCCCGACCAAGCGTTCCGAGATCTTCACGACGGCCGAGGACAACCAGCCGTCCGTCCAGATCCAGGTCTACCAGGGCGAGCGCGAGATCGCGGCGTACAACAAGAAGCTCGGGATGTTCGAGCTGACGGGCCTGCCGCCGGCCCCGCGCGGTGTGCCGCAGATCGAGGTCGCCTTCGACATCGACGCCAACGGCATCATGCACGTCACCGCCAAGGACCTCGGCACCGGCAAGGAACAGAAGATGACCGTCACCGGTGGCTCCTCGCTGCCGAAGGACGAGGTCGACCGGATGCGCCAGGAGGCCGAGCAGTACGCGGACGAGGACCACCGTCGCCGCGAGGCCGCCGAGACCCGCAACCAGGGCGAGCAGCTCGTCTACCAGACGGAGAAGTTCCTCAAGGACAACGAGGACAAGGTCCCCGGCGACATCAAGACCGAGGTCGAGGCCTCGATCGAGGAGCTGAAGGCCGCGCTCAAGGGCGAGGACGTCGCCGAGATCCGCACCTCCACGGAGAAGGTCGCCGCCGTCTCGCAGAAGCTGGGCCAGGCGATGTACGCCGACGCCCAGGCGGGTCAGGCAGCCGGCGCCGGTGACGACGCTCCCGGCGCCGAGGCCCCGAAGGCCGACGACGACGTGGTGGACGCCGAGATCGTCGACGACGAGCGCAAGGACGGTGCCGCGTGACGGAGGAGACTCCGGGCTTCGACGAGAAGCCCGACGTCCCTTCCGGCGCCACCCCCGACGACGCCGAGCCGAAGGCCGCCCCCTCTTCGGAGGGGGCGGCCCCGGCCGGGGACGCAGCAGCAGCACAGGTCGCCGGTCTGACGGCACAGCTGGACCAGGTTCGTACGGCGCTCGGTGAGCGCACCGCGGACCTCCAGCGGCTCCAGGCCGAGTATCAGAACTACCGCCGCCGGGTCGAGCGGGACCGGATCGCGGTCAAGGAGGTCGCCATCGCGACCCTCCTGACCGAACTCCTGCCCGTGCTCGACAACATCTCCCGGGCGAGGGACCACGGCGAACTGGTCGGCGGGTTCAAGTCCGTCGCCGAGTCGCTGGAGTCCGTCGCCGCGAAGATGGGCCTGCAGCAGTTCGGCAAGGAGGGCGAGCCCTTCGACCCGACGATCCACGAGGCCCTGATGCACTCGTACGCGCCGGACGTCACGGAGACGACCTGCGTGGCGATCCTGCAGCCGGGCTACAAGTTCGGCGAGCGCAACCTGCGCCCCGCGCGGGTCGCGGTGGCCGAGCCCCAGCCCGGGGCGACGCCGGCCGAATCAGGGTCGGCCGACACGGCGGACGGCAAGGAGAGCGGTGGCCCGGAAGAGGGCTGACGTGAGCATTGAAGTGGGGCACTCCGGAGAGGAGGGACGTCGAGGATGAGCACCAAGGACTTCATCGAGAAGGACTTCTACAAGGTCCTCGGCGTCCCCAAGGACGCCACCGAGGCCGAGATCAAGAAGGCGTACCGGAAACTCGCCCGCGAGTTCCACCCGGACGCCAACAAGGGCAACGCCAAGGCGGAGGAGCGCTTCAAGGAGATCTCCGAGGCGAACGACGTCCTCGGTGACCCCAAGAAGCGCAAGGAGTACGACGAGGCCCGCGCCCTCTTCGGCAACGGCGGCTTCCGCCCGGGGCCGGGCGCGGGCGGCGGCTCCTTCAACTTCGACCTGGGTGACCTCTTCGGAGGCGGCGCCCCGGGCGGGGCCGGGTCCGGCTCCGGTGGCGCCGGCGGCTTCGGTGGCGGCATCGGAGACGTGTTCGGCGGCCTCTTCAACCGGGGCGGCGGCGGGACCACCCGTACGCAGCCCCGGCGCGGCCAGGACATCGACACCGAGGTCACGCTGAGCTTCACGGAGGCGGTGGACGGCGCGACGGTCCCGCTGCGCATGACCTCCCAGTCACCGTGCAAGGCGTGCTCGGGCACCGGCGACAAGAACGGCACGCCGCGCGTGTGCCCGACCTGCGTGGGCACCGGCCAGGTGGCGCGCGGCTCGGGCGGCGGTTTCTCGCTCACCGACCCCTGCCCGGACTGCAAGGGCCGGGGCCTGATCGCGGAGCACGCCTGCCTGGTGTGCAGCGGCTCGGGGCGCGCCAAGTCCTCGCGGACGATGCAGGTGCGCATCCCGGCCGGGGTGGCGGACAACCAACGTATCCGCCTCCGAGGCAAGGGCGCACCGGGTGAACGGGGCGGCCCGGCAGGCGACTTGTACGTCACTGTTCATGTCGACTCCCACCCGGTCTTCGGCCGCAGGGAAGACAACCTGACGGTGACGGTGCCGGTGACGTTCGTCGAGGCGGCACTCGGCGGCGAGGTCAGGGTCCCGACCCTGGGCGGCCCGCCGGTCACCCTGAAGCTGCCTCCGGGCACGCCCAACGGGCGCACGATGCGCGCGCGGGGCAAGGGCGCGGTCCGCAAGGACGGCACCCGGGGAGACCTGCTGGTCACCGTCGAGGTGAGTGTGCCGACGGAGCTGGCGGGGAAGGCTCGTGACGCACTGGAGGCGTATCGCGAGGCGACCGTGGACGAGGATCCGCGGGCGGAGCTGTTCGAGGCGGCGAAGGGAGCCTGACCGAGATGGACGGTCGTCGACGCAATCCGTACGAACTGACGCAGGAGACACCGGTCTACGTCATCTCGGTGGCGGCCCAGCTGTCCGGCCTGCACCCGCAGACCCTGCGCCAGTACGACCGCCTGGGCCTGGTCTCCCCCGACCGCACCGCCGGCCGGGGCCGCCGCTACTCGGCCCGCGACATCGAACTGCTCCGCACGGTGCAGGCACTGTCGCAGGACGAGGGCATCAACCTGGCCGGCATCAAGCGCATCATCGAGCTGGAGAACCAGGTCGCCGCGCTTCAGTCCCGGGTGGCGGAGATGGAGTCCGCCCTGGACGGCGCCGCTGCGGCTATGCAGCAGCGGGAGGCGGCGGTTCACGCGTCTTACCGGCGGGACCTGGTTCCGTATCAGGAGGTCCAGCAGACGAGTGCGTTGGTGGTGTGGCGGCCGAAG
>NZ_AEJB01000589.1 GCF_000331005.1 Streptomyces turgidiscabies Car8 | reverse complement strand
TCCGCTTCCGGGTGTGCCGGGTGCGGGATTCGAACCCGCAAGCCCTCTCAGGCAGAGGTGTTTGAGACCTCCGTGTATGCCATTCCACCAACCCGGCCAGGCACAGACGCGAGTGTACCGGGTCACCGCAGGTCCCCGCCTCTAGGTAGGCTGCAAAGCAGCAGCAGTGCCCGGCCCGTAACAAGGAGCCCCCGTGACCGCCCCCGAGTCGCCCCAGCCCGTAGACGCGCCCGACGACGACAAGTCGCACGTGCCTCCGCTGACGACCCGTGTCGTCATTGCCGAGGACGAGGCGCTCATTCGGCTCGACCTCAAGGAGATGCTCGAAGAGGAGGGCTACACCGTCGTCGGTGAGGCCGGTGACGGTGAGCAGGCTGTGGAGCTTGCCCGTGAGCACCGCCCCGATCTCGTCATCCTCGATGTGAAGATGCCGAAGCTCGACGGCATCTCCGCGGCGGAGAAGATCGCCGCGGAGTCCATCGCGCCGGTGCTGATGCTGACCGCCTTCTCGCAGCGCGACCTCGTCGAGCGGGCCCGGGACGCCGGGGCCATGGCGTACCTCGTGAAGCCGTTCAGCAAGAGCGACGTCGTGCCGGCGATCGAGATGGCGGTGTCGCGGTTCAACGAGATGCGGACCCTGGAGAAGGAGATCGCGGATCTCACTCTGCGGCTGGAGACCCGCAAGCTCGTCGACCGTGCGAAGTCGGTCCTGCAGACGGAGTACGGCCTGTCCGAGCCCGCCGCGTTCCGGTGGATCCAGAAGACGTCGATGGACCGGCGTATGTCCATGCAGCAGGTCGCCGAGGCGGTCATCGCGGACGCCGAGGAGAAGAAGGCCGCCAAGGGCTGACGCGGCCCCCGGATGGACGTAGGCGACGGACGTAGACATACGGAGGAGGACGGGCCCAGCCCGCCACCGGCCAGTCCAACGCCACGGCCCTCGTCGGCGACGACAACGTCGTCGGCGTCGTCGGTCCCCTGAACTCCGGCGTCGCCCA
>NZ_AEJB01000588.1 GCF_000331005.1 Streptomyces turgidiscabies Car8 | reverse complement strand
GAGTCCCGGCCCGGAGCGGACGAACCGCCTACCCCGCGGAGCGAACCCCCTCGCGCCGCCCCTGCCCCGGCACCGTCGCCCTGCCGGTCGGGGTCCCCGCCCGAAGCCGGCGCCGTACCCCTCGTACGAGCGTCTCCGCGGTGAACGTCGCGCCGTGTACGAAGCGCATCGCCGGGCCGAAGCCGGACGCCGTCACGAGGCCCGCCAGGAACAGACCGGGGTGCGACGACTCGAAGTGCCGACCGACCACCGGGGAACCGTCGTCCAACGCGCCGAGGTTGTACCGAAGTTGGGGATCCAGCAGGCCCAGTCGGTCGCAGGTCGCCCTGAACCCCGTTGCCGCGATGACGTGTTCGGTCTCCAGGGAGTGCCGCTCGCCGGACCGGGTCACCGTGTCCAGCCGTACGCCGCCGCCGACGCCCGTCAACTCCCTTGCCTCCGCCACCTCCTGGCCGAGGAGGACCTCCACCGCCGGTTCGACGCGGTCGCGTACCCACCAGGCGCCCGCCGGGCCCAGGGCCGTGGCGGCGATGCGGGCGCGGGTGGGTTCCGGAAGGCGGTGGTAGAGGCCGGGGCGTTCGGAGTAGAACCAGTTGCGCCAGCCGCAGCCGAGGCCGCTGTGCGGGGCGCGGGCCGAGCGCCACCAGGGGCGCTCCCACGGCGGCGGTACGTCATTCCAGTTCAGCTGCTCCGCGCGGGCCAACACCCGTACCCGCGTGCCCTGTTCGGCAAGCAGGGCCGCCGTCTCCAGGGCTGCCTGGCCACCGCCGATCACCGTGACGTCCCGGCCGCGGAAGCGGTCGAGGTCGCTGTGGTGGCTGCTGTGCGAGACCAGGTCGGCACCGAGGCCGCGCAGCGCGCCGGGGATCTCGACGAAGGGCAGGACACCGACGGCCAGCGCGACGGTCCGGGCGCATACCGTCTCGCCGTCCTCCGTCACCGCCTCGAAGCCCCCGGCGACGGGCGTCACCCGGGTCACCGTCCGTTCGTCGACCTCGGGGACGGCGTTGCGGGCGAACCACTGGCCGTACGCGGCGAACATCTCCAGCGGGATCGGCTGCCCGTGCCGCGCCTCGACGCCCTGACCGGCGCAGTACGTGTCCAGGCGCCAGCGGTTGTCGGGGTCGGACAGGTTCGACGCCCACGGCTCCGACTTGAGGTACATGCCCCGGGGCATGTGGTCGCGCCAGGAAGCCATGGGCCGGCCGAGGACACGCAGCCGGAGCCCGGCGCCGGCGGCGTGGGAGGCGATGGACAGGCCGTAGGGGCCCGCGCCCACCACCAGCAGGTCGTACATCAGTAACTGTTCGCTTTCTCGTCGTCGGGAAGGGAGCCGTCGGTCAGTGGCTGCGGTGCGTCGGCCACCGCCTGCCGGACCACGCGTGCCCGGGTGTCGTCCGGCCCCGGCCGTTCGCACAGCCGGCGCAGTCGCGTCGGCAGACGGCGGGCGGCGTGCCGGGCCCACAGGGCCCACATCGCCCAGCCGGGCGCGAGGTCGTCCGGGGCGTGCCACGCCAGTTCGCGGCCGGCCGGCGCCGGACGCAGTGCGCTGAGCGGCGCGTAGTTCTCGACCACGAACGCCCGCCCGGGCCGGGCCGCCCCCTCGGGCAGTGGACGGTGGGTCAGGTCGAGGTGCTGGGCGCGTACGACGTCCAGGCCGGCCGAGTCAGTGAAGAGCCGGAACTGGGCGCCGGGGCGCGGATTGAAGTCGAGGAGGTGGTAGGCGCCGGTCGTGGCGCAGCGGCGGAAGTCGAGGTCGAAGATGCCCCGGTAGCCGAGTTCGCCGATCAGGCATTCGGTGAGCGCCGGTACCGACGCGTTCGGTGTCCAGTGGCCCACCGCGGTCAGCCCGGCGCCCCGCGGCCAGGCGTGCAGCTTGCGGCCGGGGCCGCCGCCGCGCACGGTCCCGGTGCGGTCGGCGTACCCGTGGCAGAACCAGTCGAGGTCGGGGCCCTGGGGCAGGAACTCCTGGAGCAGCAGTCGGCTGCCCGCCTCCTCCGTCCTCAGATACAGCTCGCGCGCCTGCCGGGCCGCGCGCACGACGACCGTGCTGCGCAGGTCGCTGTCGGCAGGGAGCAGCCAGGGCCGGCTCCACTTCGCCACGGCCGGAAGCCCGAGGTGCCAGGCCGAGGCGGCGGCGTCGGCCGCGCTGTCCGGGATCAGTGTCAGTGGGTGCGGCACGTCCACGGCCGCGCACAGTTCGGCCAGTTCGGCCTTGTCGGCCACCCGCTCGGCCAGCGCGCCGGGCTGCTCCGGCAGCAGAAAGGCGGGCGCCAGTTCGGCCCGGGCCCGGCCCACCGCGACGGCGCTCGCGTCGTCGAGCGGGATCAGCACGGCGGGCCGCGCGATCTGGGAGGCGACCCGCAGCAGCGCACGGGCGATGTCGGCGGGGGCCGCGCCGGGCGGCGGCGGTGGATGCAGTTGGCGTACGAAGCGGGATCTGCGTACGGGACTTCCGGCGACGTCGGCGATCAGGTGGACGTCGACGCCCGCTCGGCCGAGAGAGCGTACGGCGCCCAAAGTTCCGTGGTGAAAGGGATTCCGGTCGGTCCGCACCAGGACGGCGGGGACGCGGGTGTCGAGCAGCGACACGGACATGTGTTTTTGGGTTTCCTTCGGGTCGGTTCACTCGTGCGGGCGAGCGGAACACTCGAAAGTCTCAAGCGCGGTGGCGGGATTCATACTCATATGACTGAGTGTCAGTAGGTGAAAAGGCAGGACGAGAACAGGCAGTGCGGAAAGCAGCGCGAAAACAGGCAGTGTGAGAACAGGGAGTACGCGCGTGGAGGAAGGAGCAGGCATGGCCCCACACAAGCGACGGGCCCGCACCGGACGGCTGGCGTTCCTGGCGGCCGCGGTCGCCGCGTCGGCCGTCCTGGCGACGGGGCCGGGACACGCCGTGGGCGCGGGGGTGGCCGATCCTCCCGTCCCCGCACCGGACACGGTCACGCAGCCGACACCGCCCACCGGGATCGTGGCGCCGGTCGCGCCGGTGACTCCCGAGCCCCCGGTGGCTCCCGAACCCCCCAAGGTCGAGCCGCCGGAACCCCCCGAGCCGCCCCGGCTTCCCGCCTTCGGCGCGTACGTCGACTACGACGGCACCCGGGGCACGGCCAGGATCGCCGAGCTCAGCCGCTGGCTGGGCGGTGCCGATCTCAAGGTCGGGCACACCTACCTGCCGGGCGACCGGTGGAGCAACATCGAGGGGCTGCCCGGGTTCCTCGACGTGTGGGCGGACTGGCGACGGGCCGAGGAGGACCGGCTGTTCGTCCTCAACGTGCCCATGCTGGAGCGCAACGAGGAAGGCGTCTCCGACCGTCAGGTCCAGGTGCAGCTGAGGCGCGGCGCGGCCGGTCTCTACGATCACCACTTCCGTGCCCTTGCCCAGCGGCTGGTCGACCTGAAGATCCCGGACACGGTGATCGTGCTCGGCTGGGAGATGAACGGCATCACGTACACCCATCGCTGCGGGCCGGACCCGGAGGCCTGGAAGAGGTACTGGAACAGGATCGTCACCACCATGCGGGCGGTGCCGGGCCAGAAATTCCGGTTCGATTTCAATCCGACCCGGGGCAAGGACGCCATTCCGTGGCCGCAGTGCTATCCGGGGGACGACACGGTCGACATCATCGGCATGGACGCGTATGACCAGCCCCGGGGCCTGTCATTCGACGAGCAGGTGAGCGAGCCCTACGGACTTCAGGCGCATGTGGATTTCGCCAAGGCGCACGGAAAGCCCATTTCCTATCCGGAATGGGGACTCTTCCGTAACGGCGACAATCCGGAGTACATGCGGCGCATGCTCGCGTGGATGGACGAGCACAAGCCGCTGTACAACACGCTGACCGACTACTGCCCGCACGGCGTGTGGCAGTGCGGGAGCAATCCGAAGGCGTCCGAGGTGTACCGCCAGATCCTGACGGGGCGTAAGGACACCGAGCCGACCGTGCCGACACCGGTGCCGCCGGTACCGACACCGGTACCGACCCCCGAGCCGCCGAAGCCCACGGACCCGGTCACCCCGCCCGTGCCGCTGCCGCCGCCCAACTGCTCGCCGCTGGACCTGGGCGACTGGGTGGAGTACTGGATGGGCGGGAAGCTCTGCCTGAAGTTCGACTGGTGGTCGCGCAACCGGTGACCGCCCGGTGGCGGCGGGTCGTTCACGGTCCGCCGCCACCGTCGCCGCCGCTTTTGCTTCCGTTCCCGTCGCGTTCCCGCAGCCGGCGCAGGAGTTCCTTGCCCCGGCTGCGGGCGGCGACATCGCACACGACCGCCGACATCAGCGGTGCCGTCAGCCGCCGGGCCAGCAAAAGCCGTTGGTTGACGACGGGTTCGGGACGCCAGTGGTGCTTGTACGGCTCGTCACCGCGCAGCAGGCTCAGCGTGGCGTGTCCGCCGGCCCCCGTGTGCTGGGCGCAGGCGTCGAGGAGCATCACGGCGACGTCCGCCTTCCGTTTCCGCAGGCCGGGATGGGCGCCGTACAGATAGCCGCCCGCGAGGCGCCCGGACAGCAGCGTCAGATCGACGGCGACCACGCTGTCGTCGAGACGGAACTCGGTGACCACGGCGTCCCCGGAGCGCACCATCGGCCCGACCGACCGGGCGAGGTGCTCACGGAACCGGGGCTGGAGATGCTCCGACGTCACCTTCCGTCCCTGCCACTGGAGTTGGTGCAGTTCGAGCAGACGGGCCAGGGCCGCGTCGACCTCGTCGGGGCGTACGACGCGGCGCTCGACGCCGAGCGCGGTCAGCTTGCGCAGCTTGGCGCGGACCCGCTGGGCCTTCGAGGCGGGGAGGCGGGAGACCAGGCCGTCCATCGAGACGGCGGGCAGTTCCAGGCACACGGAGTCCCTGACCTGGCGGCGCGGACCACGCCAGCGTTCGTACACGCGTTCCGCAGCGCCACCCGGCCGGACCTCGCGGAGATCGATCAGCGCGGTACGGGCGGCGTCGGAGAGTCCCTCGGCGAGGGCGGCGGCGGCCTCGTCGGCCGCGTCGTCGTCGAGGAGCACGTCACCGTAGTCGGAGATCGCGCCGCCGAGCGGCACGAGCGCGGGCAGCGGGCGGTGTACGCGCATCAGCGGGGCGGCGGCGAGGAGTTCGCCCTCCGGATCGCGGACCACGACGATCCGAAGCCGGCCCGGGACGCCGTACGACAGCCACCACGAGTGCAGCCAGGCATGGCTCTGGAACGGGGTCGCAGCGCCGCACCGCCGGTACAACCGGCCCCAGGCCGGGGCGAGTTCGGCGAAAGCGGTCTCGTCGCTGACGACTTCGGCGCGCAGGGCGCCCGTGGTCGTGACGGTCACAGCTGGCCGTGTGCGTCGGCGGCGACGGCCGGGCCCGGTACGGAGGCCGCGAGCGCCGGTTCCTCCGTGCGTCGCCGGGGCCGTACCAGCAGCACCAGTCCGCCGAGCAGCCCGCCCGCGCTCGCGCCGACCAGGCCGGTCACCGCGGCCGGGGCCGAGGACGGCTCGGCCGGCTTGACCGCGCGCGAGAACTGGAGCAGCTCCACGTGGGTCGACGCCTTGGTGTCGTTGGCGTGCCGGGTCAGCGAACGGGCCACGGCGTTCGCCATGTCGGCGGCGAGGTCGCGGCGCGTGGAGGTGGCCGAGACGGCGACCATGGGCGCGTCCGGCGAGGTCGCTGTCTGCACGCTCGACCGCAGCGTCGACACCGGCACGCCCGCCCACACCTGGGCGTCCCCGAGCACCGCGAGCTGCGTGGCGACCCGGCCGTAGGCCTGGGCGAAACCGAGCGCGGACGCCGGGTCGGACTTCTCGGTCGGTACGGCGACGACGTAGCTGGTGGCCGTGTAGGTGGGCGCCTTGAGGGTGCCGTAGGCGCCACCGAGGAGGCCGCCGAGCACCGCGCCGGCCACGAGGAGGGACCAGGGGGGCAGGGTGCGGGTGCGGGGAGTGAGGCGGGGGGCTCTGCTGGCGTTCTCGGTCATGAGGATGGGGCTCCCTGAGGTGACGGGGACTGGTTGATGGCAGAAGCGGTCGCCGCGTACACGTTCATCAGCTGGGCGGCGCTGCGGGTGATGTCGTAGTGGTGGGCCGCCGTGGGAGGCGTGCGGTCCTGTGGGCCCAGCGCGCGGGCCTCGGCGAGGGCGCGGGCGAAGGAGTCCGCGCCCCTGGGTACACGCCGGGCGTTCTCGGCGGCCTCCGAGGGCAGGTCCTCGACCGCCGGGCAGGAGACGTACCGGACGGGCAGCCCGGCGGCCAGTGCCTCCACGACCGCGAGGCCGAAGGCCTCCTCCGGGCAGGGGGAGGCGAGCAGGTCCATCGCGGCGGTGAGGGAGGGCAGGTCGGGGCCGGGGGTGCCGTCCGGTACGCAGGGCCGTTCGCCGGTGAACAGCACCCGGCCGGCCACGCCCGCCTCGCGCGCGGTGCGCCGAAGGACCTGCTCCTCGGGGCCGCCTCCGACGAGCAACAGCCAGTAGTCGTCGGGGAGTTGGGCCAGCGCCTCGATGACGTCACCGAAGCGCTTGCCCGGCGCGAGCCGGCCGATGCCGCCGACGACGTACGCCCCTTCGGGCAGCCCGAGACGCTCGCGGGTGCGGCGGCGGGCCTCCGGGTCGAAGCGGAAGCGGGCCAGGTCGATGCCGTTGGGGACGACCTCGATACGCGGCGCGGGCACACCCCAGCGGCGGAGCCGCTCCGCGACCGTGGGGGACACGGCGACGGTGGTGCGGCCGAGCCGTTCCCCGGCGAGATACAGCGCGCGGACCCCGGTGGTCAGCCGCCGCCCCTCCATCTGGGAGTCGCCCAGGGAGTGTTCGGTGGCGACGATCGCCCGTACGCCCGCGAGCCGCGCGGCGATCCTGCCGTACACGCAGGCCCGGTAGAGGTGGGTGTGCACGAGGTCGTAGCCCCCCGAGCGGATGACGTTCACCAGCCGGGGCAGGGCGGCGAGGTCCCGGTTGCCGGCCATGCCGAGGTGGACGACCCGGACACCGTCGGCGACCAGACCGTCCGCGACCGAGCCCGGGTTGGTGAGCGTCACGACATCGCAGTCGACCGGCAAGTGCCGCAGCAGCAGCCGGAGTTGCTGCTCGGCGCCGCCGACTCCGAGGCCGGTGATGATGTGCAGGGCCTTCATCGCCGTCACGCTCCCTCGACCGGCCGGCGCCGCAGCCGGTGCAGCCGGTACTTGAGATGGAGGCGTACGGCGGTGTCGTTCTCGCCGATGTGCACGCGAGGCAGGACATGGACGCCGTTCAGCTGCCCGGGGTCGATCGCGCAGCCGTATCCGTACCCGGCCGCCTTCACGGCGTCGGCGGCCCGCTGGTCGACCGTCCCGTACGGATAGCAGAACCCGTCGACCGGAGCACCGCTCAACTCCGAGAGCAGCGCTCTGCTTTCGGCGACCTCGGCGCGCAGCAGCTCGTCGTCCGCCTTCGTGAGGTCGACGTGCGTCAGCCCGTGCGACCCGATCTCGATCCCGGCTCCGGCGACGGCACGGATGCCGTCCGCCGTCAGCAGCGGTTTGCGCGGACCCAGGGGATCCCAGGCGTTCTCCCCGCCGAGCCGTCCCGGCAGGACGAAGAGGGTCGCGCCGCACTTCCAACGCTCCAGTACCGGAAGGGCGTCGGTGACGAAGTCGGCGTACCCGTCGTCGAAGGTGAGCCCGACGAGCCCGCGCCCCTCACCCCGGGAACGGGCGGCGAGCAGTTCGGCCACGCCCACTCCCCGCAGCCCGCGCCGGTGCAGCCACCGCAGCTGGGCGTCGAGGCGCTCGGGCGTGACCGTGATGCGGTACGGGTCGTCCGAGCAGTCGCCCACCGAGTGGTACATCGCCACCCAGGGGACGGAACCGGCGCGGGCGGCTCTTCGGGCGCGGTCAGCGGACCCGGTCGCGCCGTCGGGGACGGGGGCGGGCGTGGGCGCGGGTGCGCTTGCGGACATACGGAAGCCTCCGGGTCATGGAGCGTGCGGAACGGAGTGCGAGGACGAAGCTCTGCACGGCCTGGGCCCGCATGAGCCGGCCGAGCAGGAAGTAGACGACGGTCACGGTCGCCGTACCGGCGGCGAGTCCCGCCACCGGCCCGTCGATCCGGCTGGTCACGAACGCCCCGGCGGCCGTCGCGCACAGCGCCGCGCGCACCGGCTTGCTCAGCTCGACGACCACTTGCCGGGTCCGGATCGGCACACTGCGCGGACCCATCCCGTACAGCAGCAGCGCTGCCGACAGCGTGATCCCGGCGGCGTTGGCGGCGGCGATCCCGCACACCCCCCACGGACCGACCGTCCAGGCGCCGATCCACGAGGTCGTGACGATGCCCGCGGTCATCGCGGCCAACGGGTACCAGGTGGGCCGGTTGGAGGAGAAGTACGAGCGGATGAGCGCGCCGACCAGCGTGTGCCCGAGCAGCCCGAGCGCGTACACCCGCATCACGGCGGCGGTCGCCTCGGTGTCCGCGGGGGTGAACGCGCCCCGCTGGAAGAGGACTTCGATGATCTGCGGCGCACAGGCGATCACCGTGCCCGCGCCCAGCAGCACCACCCAGGCGGCCAGCGCGAGATCCCGCTCCACCCGGCTGCGGGCCCGCTCGGTGTCGCCCTCCGCGATGGCCCGCGCGACCACCGGGAAGGTGACCGTGCACAGCATCAGCGACAGCGTCATCGGGATCTGCGCCACCTTCTGCGCGTAGTTCAGGTGCGAGATGGCCCCGGCGGGGAGGGTGGAGGCGAGGAACCGCTCGACGAGCACCTGCGACTGCCGGGTCAGCGCGAAGAGCAGCACCGGTGCGACCAGCGCGAACGCCATCGGCGCCGCCGATGTCTCCTCCGCCACGATCTCGTCCGGCGCCGCCGACTTGCGTCGCCGCAACTGCCGCAGAACGGAAGGAAGTTGGGTGACGACCATCAGCGCGCCGCCGACCGCCACCCCGACCGCCGCCGAGCGCACCCCCAGGGTGGGGCCCAGCACGAACATCGCCGTGATGATGCCGGTGTTGTAGGCGACGTAGATCGCCGCCGGCGCCAGGAACCGCCGGTGTGCGCGCAGGGCCGCGCTGCAGTACCCGGCGAGGCCGAAACTGAAGACGCAGGTGGCGGTGAGGCGGGTGCAGTCCACGGCGAGTGACGGGTCGGGCAGGCCGGGGGCGAGCGCCTCGACCAGGTAGGGGGCGGTGGCGATGAGCAGTGCGCCGACCGCGGCGAACGCCAGCGTGAGCCGGGGCAGTGTCGTGGCGACCAGCGCCCGCACCGGGTCGCCCGGGGCACCTTGGGCTCGGCGGGCCAGCGCCATGCTGAACGCCGGGATCAGGATGAAGGCCAGCCCGTCCTCGATGAGCAGCGTCGCCGCGAACTCCGGCACGGTCCACGCGACGAGGAAGGCGTCCGTGTCACTGCCGGCCCCGAACAGCCGGGCCAGCGACTGGTCCCGGATCAGCCCGAGCAGGGCGCCCGCGACCGAGAGGACGGCCGTGATGAGCGTGGCCTGGGCGAGGAACTTGCGGGAAACGGGGGCGAGTTCGGCGGGATCGCCGCCTGTGTTGCCGCCGTTGCCGGGGTCGTGGTCCCCTCCGTCTCCCTCTCCGCTTCCCTTCGATACCGGCGAAGCGGCGCGTGCCGCGGGCAGCGTCACCCTGGTCTCTCCCTCGGCCCGAGGCGGCGTCGCGTTCATCGCGCGGAGGCCTCGGGGACGTCGTCGCCGCCGACGAGGGCCCACCAGGCGACGAGCCCGAAGAGGACGGCGGTCAGTACGGTCGCGGGTCCGCCGATGTCGGCGTACAGGAAGTCGATCAGCTGCCAGATCAGCAGCCCGCAGGCGACGAGGGCGCAGTCGAGCCCGCCGCCGGACCGCGACTGCGACCGCCGGGCCCGCACCAGACCCCGCAGGCCGCACACCAGCAGCGCCAGCCAGCTGCCCCCGAGGGCCAGCAGCCCGATGAGGCCCTGCTCGCTGAGCACCAGCAGATACATGTTGTGCGGGGACAGCAGCGGCTGCCTGCGGAACGCGGCGCCCGCGCCCTCCGTGTCGCTGCCCGAGGACAGGGCCAACGAGGCGTGTCCGTCACGGTGTTCGGGGAAGCCCTTCAACCCGACGCCGGTGAGCGGGTGTTCGCTCCACATGTCGGTCGCCGCCGCCCACATGGTGTACCGGTCGGTCACCGACTGGTCGGGTGCGTCGGTGACTTGGGTGATGCTGCTGATCCGCTCCTGGAGCATCGCCGAGCCGAGGCCGAGGCCGCCGACCAGGATCACGGCCGACGCGGTCACCACTGCGCCCACCTTCAGTGCGCGCCGCATCCCGGCCAGCATCAGCTGCAGCGTGCAGGCCGCCGCCGTGGCGATCCAGGCGCCCCGGCTGAAGGAGACGGCGAGCGGGGCGAGGAGCAGCAGGGCGCAGCCGGCGGCCACGGCCCGCTGCCGGGCGGCGGCCGACCCCAGCGCCAGCGCCAGCGCGCACATCAGTCCGAAGGCCACGACAGTCGCCATGCCCATCACGTCGGCGGGCCCGAAGGTGCCCACCGCCCGGATCTCCTCGCCCTGGTAGGAGGCGCCGGTCCCGGTCACGAACTGGTGCACCCCGACCGCCCCCTGGAACAGGGCGAACCCGACGAACGCCCAGGCCAGCACCCGGAAGTCGCGCCGGTCCCGGATGAGCAGCACCACGGCCACCGGGACCAGGACGAAGATCTGGAGGTAGCGTCCCAGGCCGCCGATCCCGGCCGCCGGTGAGGATGCTCCGACGGCCGCGACAGCGAGCCCGATCACCGGCAGCCCGAGCACCACGGCGGCCGTACGGGACAGGGGGCGCCGCCGCTCCCGTACGAGCCGGATCGCGCAGTACAGGACCACAAGACCGGAGACCGCGTCGGCCGGGGTCGCCCCGCCGTCGGTACCCTGCGCGGCCGGCAGGGCGAGCAGGGCGACCACCAGGAGCACGGGCAGGAGCGGAGCGAACGACGCGAGGTGCGCGAAGGGCACTCGGCGCGGCAACGGCCATGCGGGGCTGTGGCTCACTGCGCTCAGCTTCCTGTCGGGCGGACGAGCGTGGCGGCGGTGCGCAGCAGGATGCAGATGTCCTGCCACAGCGACCAGTTGTCGATGTAGGCGTTGTCGAACCGGCAGCGGTCCTCGATCGAGGTGTCACCGCGCAGCCCGTGGATCTGGGCGAGCCCGGTGATCCCGGTCTGCATCCGGTGGCGGGCCGCGTAGCCGGGGTAGGTCTGGCTGAACTTGCCCACGAAGTAAGGGCGTTCGGGCCTCGGCCCGACGAGGCTCATATCGCCCCAGAGGACGTTCCACAGCTGGAGGAGCTCGTCCATCGAGGTGCGGCGCAGCAGTCGGCAGAACCAGTTCATGCGCTGCTCGTCGGCGACGCTCCAGCGGGTCGCCGACTCCATCTCGTTCACCGGGCGGTGGGTGCGGAACTTGAGGAGGGTGAAGGGCCGCCCGTCCTTGCCGATGCGCTCCTGCCGGAAGACGACGCCCCGCCCGCCGGTCAGCCGCAGCACCACCGCGCACAGCAGCAGCAACGGCGAGAACAGCAGGAGCAGTGTCCCGGAGACCGTCACGTCGAGCAGCCGCTTGCCGAGGCTGCCCGGCCGGTCCGGGCCCATGGCGAGCCGCCGGCAGGAGAACCCGGCGAGCCGCTCCGCGCTCTCGTACGAGGGCGACTCGGCGTCGATCTCCCACAGCGTGCAGCCCGACTCCGCCAACGCCCGCAGCAGGGGCCCCTGTTCGGCCCGTACGGAGGGGTGGACGGTGAGCACGGCGCGGACGCCGTTCTGGATCAGCGCCCGCTGGACCTCCTCGCCGGTGGTCAGCACGGGCAGGCCCGCCACGCCGTCCGGGTGGTCGGTGACCAGTCCCACCGGCCGTACCCCGCACGCCGGGTGGCGCAGGAACGCGGTGGCCACCCGCCGGGCGGTGCCGGCCGGTCCGATGACGAGGGCGGTGTGCGGTCGGCGCAGCAGTGCCCGGCGCCGCCGCCAGTGGATGGTCGCGCGGCCCACCGCGCTCACCGTCGCCTGCACCGCGCAGCCCACGACCAGGGTGTGCGCGGACAGCGCGTCGGCGGGCTCGATCGCCCCGACCAGGGCCGCGAGCGACAGCCAGCCCAGCGCGATCCGGCCACAGACGGCGGGCAGTTCGTCGAGGAACGCCGGCACGGACTCCGGCCGGTACAGCGAGGCCCGTGCGTTCAGCGCGACCACGCCGATCAGCAGCGCGCCGACGAGAACGGCGTGGCGCTGTGGCCCGGTGAGCGCCAGGACGCCGAGCAGGGCGGCGATGCCGTCCGCGGCGAGCAGCGGCAGCGGGGAGGCCGGCCGGAGCGCGGGGCGCCGGCCGGCCGGGAATCTGAAGCCACCGACCGACTCGCGGGGCGGGATGACCGAGACGGCCGACACTGACGAGAACCTGTGCTCCCGCGGCCCTCCGCCGGGGGAGGGGACGGTACTTTCCGCAGTCACGAGTGGATGGACTCCCTGTACTCGGCGCGCACGGGCCGCACGGCGTGCGCGGTGATCAGCTCGCGGTACACGCCCGCGACGGCCTCGGCGGTGTGCCGGACGTCGTGCGCGGACAGGACGTGCCGGCGCCCCAGCTGCCCCAGCGACTCACGCAGCGGGGGATCGAGCAGCAGTTCGGAGACGGTCCCGGCGAGCGCGGCGGGGTTCTCGGCCGGCACCAGACAACGCGGTGCGAGAGCGGCGGGCAGAGACTCGCGCCCGCCGTCCACATCGGTGACGACCACCGGGCGCCCGCAGGCCATCGCCTCCAGCGGCGCCAGCGCCATGCCCTCCCACCGCGAGGGCAGGACGACCAGATCGGCGGCCCGGTGCCAGGGGACGGCATCGGCGACGGCACCCGCGAACAGCACGGAGTCGGGGGCGAGGGTCCGCAGCCGGCCGGCGTCCGGCCCGTCACCGACGAGCACGAGCCGGGCCCCCGGCACCCGCCGCGCGACCTCGTCCCACGCCCGGAGCAGCACGTCCTGCCCCTTCTGCCGGCACAGCCGCCCCACGCACACGACCAGCGGGGCGGCCGGATCGACCTCCGCGAGCAGCGGGATCCCCGCTCGTACGGAGGCCGCCGGCGCGGGATGGAAACGCTCGGTGTCGATGCCGTTCGGGATCACCCGCCACTGGCCGGTGATCCCGGCCCGGACCCCGGTGGCCCGTTCGGCG
>NZ_AEJB01000587.1 GCF_000331005.1 Streptomyces turgidiscabies Car8 | reverse complement strand
TCCGCCCCCACCCCGTACCCGCCGGCCGCGAGCCCCGCTGAGACGCGCGGCCGGGCGTACGCCGGGCGGGCACCCGTGCGCGACGGGGACGCGCCGACGGCGGTCGCATAGCTTCCTGCTGTCTGCCGCGGCGCAGCCCGGGGAGATCCGGCACATGCGGCTGCAGTCGGCCGCCATGAGCGGTAGATTTAATTCACTTTCCTTGCCTGCTGGCGGTATTTAGATGAGGATCCTTGCCTCTGGAGGCTTCTGGAGAGCGTGAGAGGACGTTTTTCTGCATGAAAGTTGCCCCTGAGGGGTCTCCGGCGGGGACGCTGGAATTCGGGACGAGCGGTTCCCGGAGCCGGCAGGCGAAGGCCGGCCGGGCCCTGCGGCTGGCGCCCGGCATCTACGCCGTGGGCGCCACCCTGCCCCCCGAGGCTGTCGCCCGCCAGCACTACCTGGCGGTCATCGCCCACGTGTGGCCCGGCGCCGTGATTTCCGACCGCTCCGCCTTCGCCGGCGGGCCCGAAGACGGCTGGCTGTTCATCCGCCATCCAGATCCTCAGCGGCGTGCGGATCTGGCGTTGCCGGGCCTGACGATCACCGTCCAGGACGGC
>NZ_AEJB01000586.1 GCF_000331005.1 Streptomyces turgidiscabies Car8 | reverse complement strand
CGGCCCGCTGTTTTGGTTCACATCCTCGGGATGACGCCTCACCGATAGGATTCACACAGGATCCGACCATATGCAGCACTCATTCGAGCGTTTCGACCTCAATGTCGTGCGACTGCCCTGCGAAGGAATGTCCGTGCCCTCCAACCGCCGTCAGCCTCGCCCCCGCAGCCGGGTCTGGCCGAAGATCAGGCTGCTACTCGTCGTGGGCGTGGTCGGTGCCGGCGGCACAGCGCTCTATCCGCTGTGGCGTGCGGCGAATCCGGATCCGCCGGAGCTCGCCGTCCGGTACCGGACCGACACCGCGGCCAGGGCGGAGACGGCCAGGCCGTCGCTCGAGGTCTTCAACGAGTCGAAGAAGCCGCTGCCGCTGAGCGAGGTGACGCTCCGGTACTACTTCACCGCGGACGACGCCTCCGCGTACGCCTTCAACTGCGTCCAGGCCGCCGTGGGCTGCTCGAACATAGCCGGGACCATCGGCACCCCGGACGAGCCCACCGAGACCGCCGACCGCTACCTCGAGATCGCGTTCACGGCAGGGGCGGGCGCGCTCGAGCCCGGGGCGAACAGTGAGGGCATAGAGCTGCAGCTCTACCGCGTCGACCACAAGAAGCTGAAGCAGTCCAACGACCGCTCCTTCGACGACACGATGACGAGCTACAAGGAGTCGAAGAAAGTGACCGCGTACAGACGCGGTGTGCTCGTCTGGGGCGAGGAACCGGACGGCGGCAAGCCCAGCAGCGACAGCGAGACGCCGCCGGCGTCCGCTGCGGCCGGCCCGGCACCGGTCGTCCCCGCCAAGGCCGTCTTCGACAACTTCAACTACCGCGGCCCCAAGGATCCGGCGCTCTTCAAGCACGGCTGGCTGGTCCGCACCAGCAAGGGCGGCCCGGGAATCGACGACACCTGGTCGGCGGACGGCGTCAGCTTCCCCAGCGAGGCGAACGCCGAGGGCCACGGCCAGGTGCTTCAGCTGCGTGCCGCCACGGACGGCACCAAGGCCGGTACCCAGCAGGCCAGTCTGGGGACCGCCGCCACCGAGTTCCGCAAGGGCACCTACGCCGCCCGGATCCACTTCAGCGACAAGCCCGGCAAGGGCGAGAACGGCGATCACGTCAACCAGACGTTCTACACGATCGGCGGCAGCGGCACCAAGTACAGCGAACTCGACAACGAGTACATGCCGAACGGCGGCTGGGGGGCGCCGGGCCCCAAGCTCGACACCACGAGCTGGTACAGCGTCGAGGCCGGCGACAGGGTCACCACCAAGACGGAGGCGAGCCTCGCCGGGTGGCACACCATGCTGATCACCGTCGACGACGACCGGGTCACGTACCGCCTCGACGGCCGGAAGCTGTTCAGCAGCACCGGCAAGTACGTCCCGCGCTCCGGTATGTCGGTGAACTTCAACACCTGGTTCGTGGACCTTCCGTTCAAGGGCGACCGCGTCTGGAACATGAAGGTCGACTGGCTGTACTACAACGCCGAGGCCACCCTCTCCCAGAAGCAGGTCGACGCGGCGGTGAAGGGCTTCACCGACAGCGGCATGAACTACTTCGACACGGTGGCCAAGCCCTGACCCCGCGTCCCCCTCCCGGTCCCCGGTCCACAGCCCCCGGTCCACAGTCGCGCACCCGCAGGAGCCCCCGTTGAGCAGTGAGCCGTTGTCACCACGCGCCCTGAGCCGGCGCTCCGCACTGCGTCTGGCCGGTACGGGAGGTATCGCGACCACAGGCGGCACCGTACTGGGCGCCGCGGTGGCCCAACCCGCTTCGGCGGCCACTGTCACGGCCGCCGCGGCCGGGGCGATCGGCGGACTCGACACCCCGCCGCCGTACGCCCCGTCCGGACGCCGCCCCAAGTACCGCCGCGCCACCTGGAGTCAGCAGTTCCAGGCAGGACACGGCTGGTCCGCCGCGGGCGCCGGTACCGCGTCGGCCGAACCGAACGACACCTCGGTCTTCGTCCGGGGAACGCAGTCGGTCCGGGTCACCACCACGGGTACGGGCACGCAGTCGTACGTCCGCAGAACCGCTCAGCCCGCGATGAACCTGACCGGGAAGATGATCCGTCTCCTGCTGCGGGTCGAGGACACGGCCAAGCTGTCCAAGCTGGTCTTCTACCTGGGCAGCGGCTCGTTCGCGAACTTCTTCTCCTGGACGGTCCACACCCACTCCACCACGTCGGCCAACTACGTCCAGTCGGGAGAATGGGTCACGGTCCATCTCCAGTGGGCCGACGTGGCCGGCGCGGTCGGCACGTACTCGGTCTCCGCCGCCGGTGTGCCCTCCACCAGAACCGGTTTCACGGACATGTCGTTCGCCGTGTACGACAACGCGGGCGGACCGGTGACGTACTGGCTCCAGGCCGTCGAGCTGGTGCCCGACACGGCCGCCGTCTTCCCGAAGGGAGCCGTCTCGCTCACCTTCGACGACTCCCACAACTCGGTCCACAACCTGGCCCGGCCGGCGATGGACGCGTACGGGTTCGCCGGCACGGTCTACAACATCGCCGACGCGATCGGCACCGGCAGCTTCCTGACCATCGACCAGATGCGCTCGATGCAGGACTTCTCCGGCTGGGAGATGGGCGGGCACTCGTTCTCGACGGCCGCCCACGCGGCGAACTACAGCACGCTCACCGCGCGCCAGGTGGACGACGACTTCCGGCAGCTGCGGGAGTGGCTGGTGTCCAACGGTTTCACCAGCGAGCACTTCGCGTATCCGCACGGCGCGTTCCAGAAGACGACGGACGGCGTTCCGGTGGATCTGATCGCCACCCGGCACTTCACCACGGCCAGATCCATCATCTCCGAGACGGTCGAGTCCTTCGCCCCGGCGATGCCGTACCGCCTCAAGGCCCTGACAGGCATCAACGACGGCTCGGGCATCGGAGGCACCGCCCTGTCGGGCCTGACCGCCGCGGGCGGCAGGCTGGACCGCTGCGCGAACAACGGCGACTGGCTCATTCTCTGTCTGCACCGGATCGTGGCGGGAACTCCGGCCAGCAGTACGGAGATCAGCCGGGCCGGCCTCGCCACGCTCATGGAGGCGATCAACGCCCGTGGCATCCCGGTGGTGACCGTCTCGGAG
>NZ_AEJB01000585.1 GCF_000331005.1 Streptomyces turgidiscabies Car8 | reverse complement strand
ACCAGAAGCTGCTCTGCAGCCAACGGAGTTGCCGGACCCCCGGCCGCACCGCGACCCGTACGGCCTCCCGGGCCGTGAGGAGCAGGATCAGGGCGACGGCCGCCAGGCCGCCCACCACCGACCACGGCGTCCACGTCACCTGGGGACCGATCGGCCCGGGATCGGCCTTCGCGACCGCGCCCTCCGGTCGCTGCCGCAGCGTGTACATCGTGACGTCGGAGTTGACGAACACCTTCTTCAACTCGCCCCGCCCGTCCAGGTTCTGCAGCAGCCGTTTCTCCCAGGTCGCCGAGTAGCCCACGTCCAGCCGGAGGTAGACGACCTGGCTGCGGTTGACCATCAGGTAGGAGCCCGGGCCCGCGTCCCTGAGTGCCTTCACCAGCCCCGACACCAGTACCGGGTCGGCCGGTGCGAGCGTCGGCTCGTACCGGACCTTCTCCATGTCCTTGGCGCCCCAGGGCAGCGCCGGTGTCACGTTGTCGAGGAGATCGTTGCTCAGCCACAGCAGCCGTACGGTCGGATCGTCGTGCGCGTAGACGTAGTTCATCGCGGCGACCTCGCCGGGTCGGGTCCGCTCGAAGGGCTCGTTGCCCCAACGGGCCACCAGGAAGCCGCCCATGAGGACCAGGCCCGCCATCAGCGCCGCCAGCGGGGCGAGGCTGATCCGGTCCTGGTCCCGTTCCTTCGGGGTGACTCCGGTGCGCGGGAAGAGCGCGAGCGCGGCGAGCAGGGCCGCGCCGGGCAGGGCGAACATGAAGACGCGCAGGGCCATTTCGCCGCCGTACGACTGCATGCCGAAGCCCAGGAACGGGACGAAGGTGAGGACGAGCAGGGAGCGTTCCCGGTACTTGTGGTCGCGGCGGCGCCACCAGCCGTAGCAGGCGAGGGTCATGACCCCGCCGGCCAGCAGGACGCGCGTGTAGAGGACGAGCTTGTGCGTCGAACTGCCGCCCTCGATACGGCCGGAGACGCTCGACGACACATTGCCGCCCACTCCGCCCATCCCGCCGAAGAGTTCGTCGAAATGCCCCGACCAGTACGGCTCGGCCATGAAACCGACCCAGACCGCGACGATGACGCCGAACAGTATGGGCAGGCCCCGCAGTTCGGACTTCCCGATCAGGACCAGGACCGCCAGCACGCCCAGCATCACGAACGGCGTCAGCTGGTGGGCCGGGACCGTCGCCGCGAACAGGGCGATCAACACGGCCAGCAGTACGGCCTGTTGGCGACGGTTCGTCGGCTCGACCTCCGCCTCGCCGGGCCGCACCTTCGCCCACAGCACCCGGGGCGCCCGGAACCACACCAGCAGGATCGCCACGAACACCAGATGGAGGAGATAGGTGAAACCCTGCGGGGAGAAGTAGTCCTGGCCCACCCAGCCGCTCAGTACGAAGATCCACATGCCGGTCCACTTGGCGCGCCAGCTCGCCCGCAGCGAGCGCGTCAGCAGGAACAGCGGTGCGAGGTAGAGCAGTTGCATGGTCAGGGGCCACCAGCGGATGACCTCGGTGAGGTCGTTGACCCCGCAGGCCTTCGCCACGAACGCGGCCCCCGCGAAGAAGCCAGGCCAGCTCCAGCGGGCGTCCAGGTCCGGTACGGCGGTTCCGGTCCGGTCGATGTAGTCGATGAACCCGAGGTGCTGCCAGGCCGTCGCGAACCTCGGTTCGGCCTCGATCACCGCGGGCAGCGCGTGCAGGGACACGACGGTCGCGAGCAGCGTGAGGGCCAGCAGCGTCCGGTGCTCCCGGTTCCCCCACAGCAGCGACGCGAACACCACGACCAGCAGCGCGGCCCCGGCCAGCGTCGGCAGCGGCAGCACGGAGACGAGCCCGAGCCCGCCCATCCGGTCGAGGTCCGCGTCGCCGAGGCGGGACGCGGGCAGCCAGTACAGCAGGAGAGCGGCGATCAGGAGACCGCCGAGGAACACTCCGGTGCGGGTGGGCCGCAATCGCGCGCGCAGCGAGAGGGGAGGCGATGGAGGCGGGGCGGGTGGGGTGTGCGGGGTGCACAACTCCCGTATGCGGGAAGCCTGTGCGGCGCGTACGAGTTCGGCGTCCGCGTCCGCCGGGACGGCGAGCTCCTGGGACGCGCCCTCGGCCGGCAGCCCCAGGGACTCGTGCCCCACCTGCTTCAGGGCCCAGGTCGGCCGGTGGTCCGCACGTGGCGCCGGTGTCCCCGTGGGCGGGGTCCCCGGCCCCGGGCGGACGTCCGGGCGGCGTTCCTGGTGGTCGAAGTCGAGATGGACGCCGAGTGCGAGGGTGTCCGAGTCCAGCGAACGCGCTGCCCATCCCTGCCCTCGACCGAGGGAGGCCGCCGCCAGGTCGGCGAGGTCGCCGTCCGGTGCCGTGTCCTCGGGGACGGGGTCGGCGGGCGCCCCCCTGACCGTCCGGTACAGCCTCGGCGCGGCGAGCGCGACGATCACCGCGAGGGACGAGATCTCCGCGACGCCCGCTCCGGTCAGCCCCATCCGGGGGAGCAGCAGCAGCGTCAGACCGAGCACCAGGACGCACAACAGGCCCTGCATCCAGGCGAGTCCGGCGGTGCGGCTCTGGGCGCGCAGCACCGCGAAGTACGTCTCCATGACGACCCGCAGCACCGCACCGACGGCGAACCAGCGCAGCAGCGAGGTCGCCGCGTCCGCGTAACCCGAGCCGAAGACGGCCAGGATCCGGGGCGCCCCGAAGAACAGCACCCCCGCGACCGGCAGCATGATCCGCGCCATGCGTCTGAGCGCGGCCCGGGTGTTGGCGGCCAGCCGGGCCGGATCGTGCGAGCCCTCGACGGTCAGGGAGGCGCCCATGTTGATGGCGAGCAGGTTGACCGTGCCGCCGATGGTGGTGGTGATGTAGAAGTAGGCGTTGTCGGCGGAGCTGACCTGCGAGGCGACGATCACCGGCACCAGGTAGACCACCGCGAGGGAGAACAGCGACCCCGTGTAGTCACCCGCGAGGAACCGGCCGATCTCCTTCAGCGTCGGCGGTTTCGCCTGCTCCTCGGTCGCCTTGACATGCCGGGGCACCAGCCTGCGGAACACCAGCCAGCCGAGCGGAAGCACGGACATGGCGATCGCGGCGACCCACGAGACGAAGACACCGCTCGTCGGGATCGCCGCCGCGAACGCGACCAGCAGCCCCAGCTTGACCGCCGAGAACGCCGTGTTGCCGACCGGCACCCACAGCGCGCTGCGCAGCCCGGTGAGCACCCCGTCCTGGAGCGTGAGCAGGTTCCACAGGACGACGGCGCCGACGAACCCCAGGGCGGGCACCGGCCCGTGCAGGAACCGGTACGACGGCCCCCAGCTGTCCAGCGTGAGCAGGAAGACACCCCCTGCCAGCGCCACGATCACCGAACTGCCCGCGTACGTACGGAAGATGAGCCGCCCGGTGGCGCGGCCCGCGACCGGGATGAAGCGGGCCAGCGCGCCCGTCAGTGTCACCGCCGTGAGACCGGCGAGGAGCTTCATCGCGGCGATCGCGGCGGAGCTCTGGCCGACCGCCGACTCGGAGTAGTAGCGGGCGGCGGCCAGCCAGAAGCCGAGCCCGAGCACGGCGGAGATGCCGGTGTTGAGCATCAGCGCGTAGGCGTTGCGGAACAGCTGGCTGCCGCCCCCCTGGCCCTTTCCCAGGCCGGGCAGCCGCAGCCGCCGCCCCGGACGCCGCTCGGGTGTCTCGGCCTCGGGTTTCCCGGCGGCCTCGGTCGCGGGTGTGGTCGTCGTGTCAGACACGGGAACGGATGGCCTTCCGGCGAACCTGACGTGCTCTGCGGACCATGGCGTACCCCTTGGTGAGGGCACGGTCCCGGGCGAAGTCGCGGGCGACGGACCGGCCTTCGGCCAGTCGCGCGAACTCCTCGATACCGGTGGAGCGGCGCACGGTGACGCGCCGCAGGGCGTACGGGCCCTGCTGTCGGCGCGCCAGACCGTTGCCGACGGCGAGCGCCTGGGTGAACCCGGCCGCCCGCACCGCTTCCCGTACCCGGCGGCTGGAGTAGCCGTACGGGTAGGCGAACGATGCTGGTACGGCGTCGAGTTGACCGGCGACGACGTTCCGGCAGCGGGTCAGCTCGAAGCTCAGCGCGTCGTCGTCGAGCTGGTCCAGTTCCGGGTGCGTATGGCTGTGGCCGCCTATCTCGACGCCGCTGCCCGCGAGTTCGCGCACCTGGTCCCAGTCGAGCATGGTGTCGAGGCCGCCCCCGGTGTCGTACGGGCCCTTCAGCCAGCCCGTCGACACGAACAGCGTGGCCGGGAAACCGTGCTTGGCGAGCACCGGCAGCGCGTGCCGGTGGACGCCCTCGTAACCGTCATCGAAGGTGATCAGCAGCGGACGCGCCGGAAGCGGACGCCCGGACCGCCAACTCGCCGCCAGTTCAGCCGTGTTGAGGGGAGTGAAACCCCGCTCGGCCAGCCATGCCAGCTGTTCGGTGAACGCCTCGGGGGTCACCGAGAGGGTCCTGGTGGCGTCGTTCGGCTCGGTGGCGACGGAGTGGTACATGAGGATCGGTACGCGTGTGTCGGTCATCGCGGGTCCCCTCCCTCGGTCCGCACCGCGCTCTCGATCTCCACGACCGTGAACGTGGCCCCGCCCCGGCGTGCCCGCAGGCTCCCCAGGACGTACCCGCCCGCCGCCGTCAGTACCCCGGCGACGATCGCGCCCGCCCGGCCCGCGCCACCCGGCCGGGCCAGCAGGGCGTCGCGCACACCGCGCGCGACCCCGGCGGGCAGTACCCGGGTGGTGTACCGGCGTTCGGACTCAAGTCCCTTGTCGGCGCCGACACTTCGGGCGACCAGAGCCTTCGACAGGCCCTCGGCGTAGGTGCGGGCGCGGAAGTAGCCGAAGTGCTCACGTACCTCGGGCACCCGGTGGTGGATCACCGCACGGTCGTCGATCAGCAGCACCGCGTCCGGTCTGGCCCGGGCGAGCCGGATGCACAGCTCCGTCTCCTCGCAGCCCAGCGGCCGTTTGTCGCCGTCCCGTCCGATGCCGGTGGCGAATCCGCCCGCCGCGTCGAAGGCCGTACGCCGGAAGGAGGCGTTCCCGCCGAGCACGTTGCGGACCCGCACCCGCCCGGGCGGCAGCCCCTTGTACGTGCAGCCCACCACCCAGTCGAACTCCTCGGGGAACCAGGCCGGCCGGCGGCCCGACGCCCAGATCGGCATCGTACGGCCGCCGACGGCCATCACCAGGGGGTCCGCGTACCCCTCGGCGAAGTGGTGCAGCCAGTCGCGTTCGGCCACGGCGTCGTCGTCCAGGAAGGCGATGATCCCGCCGTGCGAGGCGGCGATCCCCGTGTTGCGGCCGGCCGACAGGCCGCGCGGGCCCGCGTTGGCGAGCACCCGTACCTCGTCGGTCTCCTTGTACTCCTTGGCCAGCCGCTCCAGGAGAGCCTGGTTGTGGTCGACGACCAGGAGTGTCTCCAGGGCCGGCCGTGACTGCGCCCGCACCGAGGCGACCGCCGCGAGGATGTCCTCCCAGCGGTCCTCGGTGTAGACGCAGACGACCACCGAGACGGCTGTCTCGTTCAAGACGCCTCTCCCCGGCTCGCGCTGAGCACACGGGAGCGCGAACGACCGCGCAGGGCACGCCGGTTGGAGCGCTCCTTCAGGATCACCCGCAGGACACGCAGCCCGTCGCGCACGGCCCGCAGATTGCTCGCGCCATGGATACGCAGGTACTCGTGGCTCGGGATCTCCTGCACCTTGAGCCCCGCCTTGACCACCCGGATGTTGATCAGGGTCTCGATCTCGAAGCCCGTGCAGTCCAGGTCGATCTTGTCGAGGCAGTGCCGCCAGAACGCGTTGTAGCCGTAGCAGAGATCGGTGTAACGGGCGCCGAACTTCTTGTTGACCACCGTGCACAGCGCCCAGTTGCCGAGCTTGCGGATCGGCGTCATGTCGTCGGTGCCACCGCCGTTGGCGAAGCGGGAGCCCTTGGCGAAGTCGGCGCCCGAGACCAGCGCGGAGACGTACGACACGATCTCGTCGCCGTCCGCCGAGCCGTCCGCGTCGACCATCACGATGATGTCGCCGGTGCAGGCCTCGAACCCGGTGATCAGGGCGTCCCCCTTGCCCTTGCCCCGCTGCTCGACGACCTTGACGCCGGGCCACAGATCGCGGGCGACCTCGACGGTGTCGTCGGTGGAGTTGCCGTCGACCAGGACCACTTCGTGGATCCAGTCGGGCAGCGTCTTGAAGACGTACGGCAGGTTCTCCGCCTCGTTCATGGCGGGGATCACCACACTCACCGGTGGCGTGATCGCCAGGTGGGAGGAGATCGGCCGGTACACGTCGGCCGTGATCGGTTGCCGGTCGGCGGCTGCGGGCTCCTGGCCCGGTATCGCCGGTCGCAGAACGGAACTCATGAGTCTGGTCCCTCTCGTCCGGTGGACCGCCCTCCCCTGGGCGGCCCGGCTTTTTGTCCGGTTCGAAAGGGGGGTTCTCACTTACGGCATGCGAATGGATCCTCCGTATCGGTCTCCTGGTGTCTCACGTGCATGCCGGGTGAGCTGGCAAAGCTGGCCGAACACCCTTGCTCGGTGGTCGGTTTCGCGGCACGGCCCGGCGGGACTCACGTCCCCCGAGCACGGCACCCCCCTACCGCGTCCCGCTCCGACGGTCGTCGTGGACCCTGAGCCCTCCCCTGAGTCACAGGACGACGTACCGATGCGGGTGAGATGTACGACGGTATTGACGATTGCGCCCTTATGGCAAGACCTGAAGCAAGGTCACACGTTTTTGTTGGTTTGACCGTTACGCAACTACTTTGATCCATTTTTGGAACGGAGCTGCCCCATCCGCTTGAGCGCCCTGTCGGCGGGCTCGAAGAGCTCCGGCCGGGACAGCACCACATTGCGCAGCGCCCGGACCGGAGCGCGCCGCGCCCGGTGCCCGACCGCCACCGGGTGGCGACGTGTCACCCACCCCTCGGACACCATGAGTTCCCGGGTCTTCAGGGAGTCCTTGTACTCCTTCTGCCCCCGGCCCAGATCCAGGTACGCGATACCGTCGGCGGCGGCCGCCTCGGCCATCCGCAGGTGCAGGATCAGTCCCGGCGAGTACTTCGAGTACGCCGGGTCGTACGCCGGGAACCAGCAGGCCAGCACGCGTTCCGTACGTAGCCCGAAGTGGGCGGCGACCGGCTTCCCGCCGGCGTAGAGCACCGACAGGACGCCCGCGAACGGGTCGGAACGGGTGTGGAAGAGCTGCTGTACGAGCCGGGTGATCCAGGGATGCGCGAACCGGTCGCTGCGTCCGGTCCTGCGGTACTGGGCGGACTTCCAGGCCATCAGCCCGGCCAGCGCCTCGGGGTCACGCTCGTCGTGGACGTAGCGGACCTCACCGGCGTCCCGGCCGAGTCTGCGCTCCTTGGCGAGCGTCGTGCGCGTGAACTTGGGGGAGCGCGCCCGGAGTCCGGCCAGATAGGCCTCGTAGCCCTGGTCGACGTCCATCACCGGGGACGGGAAGGTGCCGGAGGCTCCGGCCTCGAACGGCGTCTGGCCTTCCAACAGGTGGTCGAACTCCCACACCGCCAGCCCGCAGGCCCGCAGCAACTCCCGTGCGTCCCAGGTGAATCCGGGGCGGTGCACCAGCCCCTGGCAGTCGGAGACACCGAGCCCGATCGCCCGGCCGACGCCGGCGGGCGATCTCTGGAACGGGAAGAACGCTGCCGGCTCCCCGCCCTCGTGAAGCACCGCGATACGTACGCCACGTCTGCAGCGGCCGACGGCGAGAGCGAACTCCGGGGACAGGAAGGGGTTCGCCAGTTCGGGCGTGCCGTGCAGATGGGCCTTGGCCTGCAGTGCCGTCCAGGCGGCCCGGTCCGCGGCGGTGAGTTCGCCGGGGCGGTGCACGGTGAGGGTCACTTCGGGTGTCAGATTACGAGCCACGTCACCAGCCACGTCAGGAGGTCCGTCTTCTCGCCGTACGGCCGCGCCGTCGCCGTACCGGCAGCAGTACCAGCAGGAGGATCAGCGAGCTGATCACGGTCACGGTCACGACGCCACCACGGACCGACCACCGGTGGGTGGCCAGCATGCCCTGGGCCACCAGGAGATCGAGTGCGACCGCCGCCGCCACGGAGGTCACGATCCGGCCGAACGGGTCCAGTCCGCGCAGGGCGGTTCCTACGGCGGCCGCCGGTGCGGCGAGGAGGAAGAACAGGGTGAAGGGGCCGCGCAGCGGTGAGGCGGTGTCGGTCAGCGCGAGGACCGCACCGACGGCCGCGACGGCCACGGCCACGCCCGTGAGCAGCGGGAAGAGGTCCTTCCCCAGGCCCTGTTCCGGCGGCTCACCGCCATCAGGTCCGCTCCCGGATGAAGGTGGCTTGTTCCGTATGGTCTGCATTGGCGACTTTGCCCCCCGACGCGCCGGATGCCGGGCTTCAATGTCGCGCAGCGGGCCGGGCGAGTCAAGATGCGCAACTTCCGCGACAGCTCGCCCGAATGCGTACACGACTTCCCCAGAGGGGAACGGAGGGGCGGACGGACGAGTTCCCCGGAGGCGCCGGCTGCCTCCGGGGAACTGCCGTTCAGGTGGGACGGGTCACCGCGGTGGACCGGGTGTCAGGAGACGAGCTTCAGCAGGCGGTTCGGGGAACCGCTGCCCGGGCTGGTGACGACGCCGGTGGTGGCGCCGCCCGTGAGGGCCGTGGCCACCTGCGCCGGGGTGGCGGAGGTGTGGCCCGCGAGGTAGACGGCCGCGGCGCCCGCGACGTGCGGGGTGGCCATCGACGTACCGGAGATCGTGTTGGTCGCGGTGTCGCTGGTGTTCCAGCCGGCAGTGATCGACGAACCCGGGGCGAAGATGTCCAGGACCGAGCCGTAGTTGGAGTAGCTGGCCCGCGCGTCCGTGCTGGTGGTGGCGCCGACCGTGATGGCCGTCGCGACCCGCGCGGGGGAGTAGGAGGAGGCGTTGGCGCTGCTGTTGCCGGCCGCGACCGCGTAGGTCACGCCGCTGGCTATGGAGTTGGCGACGGCCGTGTCCAGCGAGGTCGAGGCGCCGCCGCCGAGGGACATGTTGGCGACCGAGGGGCCGCTGTGGTTCGCGGTCACCCAGTCGATGCCCGCGATGACACCGGCGGTGGTGCCGGAGCCCGCGTTGTCGAGCACGCGGACCGCCACGATCTTCGCCGCCTTGGCGACACCGTAGGTCGAGCCCGCGATGGTGGTGGCGACGTGCGTGCCGTGACCGTTGCCGTCCTGCGCGGTGGTGTCACCGTCCACGGCGTCGTAGCCGTTGGTGGCCCGGCCGCTGATCTGGGAGTGCGTGATGCGTACGCCGGTGTCGATGACGTACGCCGTCACTCCGGCGCCCGCGGTGTCCGGGTAGGTGTAGGTGCCGGACAGCGGCAGGGCGGCCTGGTCGATGCGGTCGAGGCCCCAGGGGGCGCTGGACTGGGTGGCGTCGACGTGCACCGTCTGGTTCTGCTCGACGGCGGCCACCGCCGGATCGGCGGCGAGTCTGCGGGCCTCGGCCGCGGAGAGGGTCGCCGTGTAGCCGTTCAGCGCGGTGCTGAACGTCTTCCTCACCGTGCCGCCGTACTCGTTGATCAGGCTCCTGCCCGCGCTCGACGCGGACTTGAGGCCCGCCGTCTTCCTGAGCGTGACGATGTAGCTGTCCTTGACGGCTGTGGGGGAGCCGGCGGCCAGCACCTTGCCCTCGGCGGGTGCCGGGGCTGCCTGGGCGGGGAGTGCGGTCAGTCCGCCGACGAGAGCGGCGGCTGCCACGACGGTGGTCGCGGCGGTCCTGATCTTCCTGCTACGCAGTTGTGCCATGACGAGGGAGTCCTCTTCTCAGGCAGCACGCACCTGGGTGCGGGCGCGTCTGTGGGGGGTGCCCGCGACCGCGGACACAACCCGGAGCGTCAGGTTCCGCCCGGGTCGAGGTAAAGACTCGGTCATGGGCGGGAGTTGCTCAAGAGGTCGTACGGCTTTTCACATGCGTGTCATGAACACGCAATATGACGTAACAGGAGTGCGGGTGATCCGGCCCGGAAGGAGCCGGAAGGAGCCGGAAGGAACCGGAAAGTCTTGGCATGGACACTTCCGATCAACATGCCTGGTTGGTACGAACGTTGTGGCAGAGATCCTGCTAAAGGAGGTTCCATGAGACGTTCCCGAATTACGGCATACGTGACCTCGCTCCTCCTCGCCGTCGGCGCCGCCCTCAACGGGGCCACGTCCGCGCAGGCGTCCCAACTCGCCGCTCCCACCGGCTATGTGGCCCTCGGCGACTCCTACTCCTCGGGCGTCGGGTCCGGCAGCTACATCAGCTCCAGCGGCGACTGCAAGCGCAGCACCAAGGCCTACCCGTACCTCTGGGCCGCCGCCCACTCACCCGCCAGCTTCAACTTCACCGCTTGCTCCGGCGCTCGAACGGGTGATGTTCTGGCCAACCAGCTGACCCCGCTCGGCACCGCCACGGGACTCGTCTCGATCAGCGTCGGCGGCAACGACGCGGGCTTCGCCGACGTCATGACGACCTGTGTGCTCCAGTCCGACAGCTCCTGCCTCGCCCGTATCAACACCGCGAAGGCGTACGTCGACTCGACCCTCCCCGGTCAGCTCGACACCGTGTACGACGCCATCACCTCACGGGCACCGGCCGCCCACGTGGTCGTCCTGGGCTACCCCCGCTTCTACAAGCTCGGCCAGGCCTGCCTCGGCCTCTCCGAGACCAAGCGCTCCGCGATCAACAACGCGTCCGACTATCTGAACAGCGCGCTCGCCAAACGGGCCGCGGACCACGGCTTCACCTTCGGTGACGTCAAGCCGGCCTTCACCGGGCACGAGCTCTGCTCGGGCAGCTCGTGGCTGCACAGCCTCAACCTGCTCAACATCGGCGAGTCGTACCACCCGACGGCCGCCGGCCAGTCGGGCGGCTATCTGCCGGTGTTCACCGGCGCCGCCTGACCGGGCGGGTCCTTCGTCCCCTCAGGGCGTACCGGAGGGAGTGTCACTGGGAGAGGAGACCTCGTCCGTGGGGGTCTCCGTCTCGCATGTCACCGTGAACGGCACCGAGTTGGACTTCACGTTCACCGGGTCGCGGACCTCCACTCCGATCGCGTTCTCGATCGTCCCGCTCTCGTCGTACGTCGTCACGAAGACCTTGTTCTCCTTGGTCTTCCCGCCGCCCGCCGGGAACGACAGCGTCCGCCAGCCCTGTTCCGGTGCGTCGCCCGTCTCCGTCACCCACCGGTAGGAGATCTTCGTGGGCACGTTGCCCACCGTGAAGGTCGCCGTGAAGCCGGGTGCCTCGGCCTCGGGCGGCGGACAGGTCCCCGAGTAGTCGGTGCCCGAACCGGACACATGGACCTCGACGGTCTGCGCCGGCTGCGAGGACGCGCCACCATCGCCGCTGGGGGTCGCGCTCTCCTCGTCGCCTGAGTCGCTGGGGCTGTTCTTCGGCGAACTCGCGTCACCCGTAACGTCGTTGCTCTGCTGGACGCTGCTGCCCGGGTCGGCGCCGGTGTTGTCCCCGCCCTTGTCGCGGTTCAGCAGCGCGTACGTCAGTCCCGCCACCGCCAGTGCGACGGCGGCGAGGCCCGCGACCAGGACGACGGCCGCCCGGCGGTTCCGGGCCGGTTCGGCGGTGCGGGTCGCGTAGGTGTCCGGCGGCGGTGAGGCGTCCCAACTCGTCCCCGGAGGAACGGGAACCGGCCGAGGCGGCGTCTGCGGGTCCTGCGGGAAGGCCGCACCGATCGTCGGCGTGTATGGGACCGTCGGCCCGGTCTCCGCGCGCACAGCGCCTGCCCCGGGAAGCGTGCCCCCGGCCCCGATGATCCGCAGATCGTGCTCGGCCTGCTCGGCGGAGACACGGTCGGCCGGATCCTTGCGCAACAGCCCCTCGATGACCGGCGTCAGCGGCCCCGCCCTGAGCGGCGTCGGCAACTCCTCGTCCACGATGGCGCGCAGGGTGCTGAGCGGGGTGTTCTGCCGGAAGGGGGAGTTGCCCTCGACCGCCGCGTACAGCAGCACGCCCAGTGACCACAGGTCGGATTCGGGGCCGGGGGTGCGCCCCAACGCCCGCTCTGGCGCGAGGAACTCGGGGGAGCCGATGAGCTCGCCGGTCATGGTGAGGGCCGAGCTGCCCTCGACCGTCGCGATGCCGAAGTCGGTGAGCACCACCCGGCCGTCGTTGGACAGCAGCACGTTGGCCGGCTTCACGTCCCGGTGCAGGACCCCGGCCTCGTGCGCGGCCCGCAGCGCGGAGAGCACCTCGGCGCCGATGTGCGCGGCCTCCTGGGGGGACAGCGGCCCCTCGGCGTCCAGTCGGTCGGCGAGCGAGAGCCCGCGGACCACCTCCATGACGATCCAGGGCCGGCCGTCGTCGGTCGCCACGTCGTACACCGTCACGACGTTCCGGTTGGAGACGCGGGCGGCGGCCCAGGCCTCACGCTCCAGGCGGGCGTACATCCGTTCGATCTCGGAGGTCGGCAGTCCGGCGGGAAGGCGTACCTCCTTGACGGCGACCTCGCGGTACAGCAACTCGTCGCGGGCCAGCCACACCGTGCCCATACCGCCCTCGCCGAGCGGTGAGAGCAGCCGGTAGCGTCCCGCGATCACACGTTCACTGCCTGGTTCTTCGGACACGGGCGTCCCCCCATCGCAGCCGCGCGTTCACGGATTCCGTCTCATTGCACGCCGGTTTTCCGCACTCCGCCTGATTTCTGCCCAAAACTAGCTCAGCCGAGCGCGGAAGCCGCCCCCTTGAGTACCAGTCCGACCCCCAGTGCGACAACGAGGAACGCGGACGCCAGCGGTGCGGTACGCCGTACGAGCGCGAGCAACGGCCCTCCGGCGAGCCCTGGACGCCGGTCCAGCAGCCGGTTGGCCCCGCTCCCCAGCCGTACGACGAGGAACCCGGCCCCGGTGAGGGTCAGCGCGAGGCCGACCCCGTAGGCCAGCACGAGCAGGAACCCGAACCACGCCTTCCCCAGCGCGGCGGCACCGACCAGCACGACCACGGCCGACGGGCTGGGCACCAGCCCACCGGCGAACCCGAGCAGGATCGTGCCGCGCAGGGTGGGTGCGATGTCGTGCGTGTGGGTGAAGCCGCCGTGGGTGTGTTCGAGGGTGGTGGAGGCGTGCGTGTGCTTGTGCTTGCGGTCGTGGTGATCGTGGGACTTGTGGGAACCATGGGTGTGGTCGTGGTCGTGGTCGTGATCGTGCTCATGCCCGTGGTCGTGCACATGTGCGGGAGCCGCGGTGGGTGCGGGTGCGGGTGCGGGTGCAGGCGCGAGCGCGGTGTCCGAGTGCGCGTGCGACGCGTGGGCGAGGACCAGTTCGCGTGCCGGGGCCCTGTCGGCGACGTGGGTGTGGCTGTGGGGGTGCTCGTGATCGTGGCCGTGGTCATGGGAGTGACCGTGCTCATGGTCGTGGTCATGGCCATGGTCGTGCTGGTGGTCGTGACCGTGGTCGTCGTGCGGATGAGGGTGCGGATGGGCGGCGAGGTGCGTGCGCTCATGGGCGCGCTGGCGCCAGGCGCGCCGCGTGAGGGTCAGACCCGCCCCCGTCACCAGCACACCGCTCGCCGCGCCCAGCCAGGCGATCACCGAGGGCGCCGCCGCCGAGCCGGCCGTCACCAGCAGGCCCAGGGCTACCACGCCCAGCGTGTGGGTGACCGTCACCGAGGCGGCCAGCGGCATGACGTCGCGCAGCCGGGCCTTGCCGCCGCGGGCGGCTGCCGTGGCCGCCATCAGGGTCTTGCCGTGGCCAGGGGCGAGCGCGTGCATCGCGCCGAGGAAGACCGCGATGACCAGGGCCAGCGCGGCGAAGCCGATCGTGAGGTCGTGCCGGGCCACCAGGGAGTCCAGCGCGCGCGTCCACCGGTCGGCGCCGCGCGGCAGCACGGAGGAGGCCGGGGCCGCCTTCTCGCCGCTCTCGACGAGGGCCGGGCCACCCGGGCTCACTGAAGGACGGCGTCGCTGTGTCGGCCGGTGAGGAGAGCAACCCTTCCGGATATCCGGTCAGTTCACGGGACACCGACTTCCGCGGTACGTCGGACTCGGTGAGCGTCATCCGGTCGCCGCGCGCGGTGATCTCCCGCCAGCCGGGGCCCGACTCGATGCCCGCGCTGTGGAAACCGAGGGAGACGGTGTCCCCTTCGGCGACCTCGGGGAGGGCGGCCGTGAGCCCGCACTCCACGCGCAGGGTGTCGAGGCCGGCCTGACCGGGCCGTGTGCTCGCCTTGGCGCTGCCGACGGACAGGGGGACCGTACGGCCGGCGACGGTGACCTTGCTGCCCTTGGCCGCGGTGGCGCACCGCTGCCCGGCCCAGTCGGTCAGACCCAGCTTCTCGATGTCGGGCTTGGCCTGGGTCGCCGGGATCTCGGCGAGGTCCTCGACGTGGGCGACCCGCAGCTGTCCCGGGGCGACGACGAGACCGTCGTACCGGTTGACCGTGAAGTTGCCGAGAGGATGCGCGCTCGCGGCGCCGGCGGGCACCAGCACGAGCGCGCACGCTGCCGTGAACAGGGCGGCGCCGGAGGCGGCCACACGACGGGGCTTCACTTCGCCGCCTCCAGGGACTTGAGAGCCGTACGGGCCTTGCGGGCGCCCAACGGGGAGAAACCGGGGTTGAGTTCGAGGGCGGCGGAGAGCGAGGCGCGGGCTTCCTTCGGGTGGCCCGTGGCCTGCTCGATCATGCCGCGGTGGTAGATGAACGAGGCGTTGCGGTAGCCGGTCGCGGTAGCGCGGCGGGCGTACGGGAGGGCTTCCTCGTCCTGGCCGTTGACGTGCAGGGCCCACGCGAGGGCGTCGGCCGTGTGCACGGTCTCGCGGCGGTCCCACTCGGCGCGGGCCGCGCGCAGCGCCGACTTCCGGTCGCCGTGGTCGGCGGCGGCGAGCGCGGTGTCCAGGTCGGCGTTGACACCGTTGGCGCGGGCGATGGCCGTCCAGGCGTTGACCAGCGCGTACTGGTCGCGGGCCTTGGCCAGGTCGCCCTCGCCGCCCCGGACTTCGTACAGCTCACCGAGTTCGACGAGCGGACCGGGCAGCGGGTAGCGGGAGACGACGTCCTCCATACCCAGAATCGCACCGGCCAGGTCACCGTCGGCGAACTGGGCGCGCGAGCGTCCCTCCAGCGCCGGAAGGTAGGTGTCGTCGGCGGCCAGGGCGCGGGCGTAGAACTCCAGGGCGGACTTGTACTCGCCCTGGTTCCAGGCGAGTTGCCCGAGCGTGGTGGACACGTAGGCGATGTCCCCGCGAGAGGTGGCGGAGCCCAGCGCCTGCTCCAGCACCCGCCGGGCGACGGTGACCTCGCCGCGCAGCTCACGCACGTACGCGTACCGGGTGAAGACAGGCACCCCGGGGCGCTTGGCGTCGGCCTCGTCGGTGGCCTTCGACGCTTCGTCGTAGCGCCCGAGTTCGACCAGGGCGTCGATACGGATGGACAGGGCCCGCTCGCTGTAGGGGTTCTGCGCGAGGGCCTGGTCCGCGTACTCGAGGGCGCCGGGGAAGTCATGGCGGGCGGCTGCGAGGGCGGCGCGCCCGGCGAGAGCGGGGTCGTTGTCGGGCTTCAGCTCGAGTGACCGGGCCAGGGCCTGCTGGGCCTGCGGATACCGGGACGGATCCCCCTTGGTGCGGGCCTGCTCGACATAGGCGAGTCCGAGCGTCGCCCAGCTGCCGAAGTCCCTGGGCTGCGCCCGGAGATGCGCCTGGAGGGAGGCGATGCTCGCGCCGATGTCCCCGCTGGCGAGCAGCGCGGGGGACATGGCGGCCGGCGCCGACGAGACGGTGGCGGTACCGCTCCCGTCCCGGACGGCGCCCAGCACCACGGCTCCGGCGGTGAACGCCACCGCCAACGCGGCGGCACAGGCGCCGAGTTGCACCGCCCGCCACCGCCGCGACGACTCCCCGAGCCGCCGGACAGCGGCGACGCGTTCGTCGGAGGCGGCGGGGGAGGACTGGCCGGCGGGGATGTCAGGCGTCATCTCGGGAGAGGCCTCCGTGCCGGACGCCTCATCGACGCCGGGCGAGAGGTCGGTCACCGCCGCCTTCCCGGTCTCCGCAGCGGGTTCGGTCTCCGGAGTCTCCCGGGGAGCCGCCTTGCCCGGGGCTTCCGTCCCGGTGGAGCGGCCGGTGTCGGCCGGGGCGAGGGTTTCAGAGCCCGGCTCGCGG
>NZ_AEJB01000584.1 GCF_000331005.1 Streptomyces turgidiscabies Car8 | reverse complement strand
CGGCGGGCTGCGGAGCGGCGGGCGCCGGAGCGCCGAACGCGGGCGGCGCGAAGCCGGGAGCGGCACCGGTCTGCGGCTGCTGCGCGGCGGGCTCCTCCTCCTCGGCGACCTCCCCACCGAAGTTCTTCAGCAGCGCGTCGAGGCCGCCGTCGAAACCCTGCCCGACGGCGGCGAACCGCCACACGTCCTTCAGATAGAAGTCGCCCAGCATCACGGCTCGCTCGGTGGAGAACTCCGAACCGTTGAATGCGTAGCGGGCCACCTCCTCGCCGCCCGCGACGACACGGATGTATCCGGGGGCGATCTGCGACATCTGCCCGGCGCCGTCGAGGGTGGCCGTGAACGACAGCTTCTGGATCTGCGGCGGGATCCGGTCGAGCGTGACGCGGAAGGACTCCGTGTCGCCCGCCTGAGCGCCCAGGAGCTGGATGGACTCCTCGGGGGACTTCGGCTGGTTGAAGAAGATGAAGTACCGGTCGTCCGAGAGCCGCTCGTCGGCGTCGAGGCCGAAGCAGCTGATGTCGAAGGTGAGCCCCGGCCCGGAGATCTGTACACCTACGTACAGGTCCGTGCCCGCTGTGAGATCACTGATTCTGGCCTTGTGACCGCGTTGGAATTCCCTGGCCATGCGTAACGACCGTCCCCCATCCCGAATGCCTGATGCGTCGGGTCAGGCTAACGGCTAATTCCGGCCGTGGTCAGAGCCGGTACAAACCCGGTACACAACGCTGAGCGACCGCCGGGTGTCTGCCGCCCGGGATCAGTCCCCGCGCGCGGGGGGCGACTGCGGCTGCCGGTCGGCGGCGACCACTCCTTCGAGGTAGCCACGGGCCCGTTCGGTCCGTGGATACGCGTCCAGGAGCCGCCAGAAACGGGGCCCGTGGCCGGGTACCAGCAGATGCGCCAGCTCATGGAGGAGGACGTAGTCGACGACGTACTCGGGCATGCCCTGCAGCCGGTGCGAGAGGCGGATGCTGCCCTCGGCCGGGGTGCACGAGCCCCAGCGGGTGTTCTGGTTGGTGACCCAGCGCACCGAGGTGGGCCGCGCGCGGCCGCCGAAGTACTGGGCCGACAGCCGCTCGGCGTGCTCGGCCAGCTCGGTGTCGCCGGGCACCCGTTTCGTCTTGCTCTCCTGGGCAGCGAGTTTGTCGAGCATGACAGTCACCCAGCGCTGCTCCTCGGCCTCGGACATCCGGGCGGGGATGAGCACGACGGTGCGATCGCCCTCGCGGTAGGCGGAGACGGTCCGGCGTCGCCGGTCACTCCTGCGAACCTCGATCGCGCTCGCCCCCGAGCCGCTCGGCGGCTGGCTCGTCGTGCTGCGCTGAGGGTTTTTGGCGCGGTGCAGTGGGTCGGCGGGCACGGCACGACGTTACCCGCTGTGCATGGAGGAAGTCTTGACTCCGGCACGGTTCGGCGGCGATCCCCACCATGCGTTTGATTTGTGCGACTAATACCCACCGCCTGTGGACAACTTTCGACGCTCGATGAGCAAACCGGCCATGCTGACACTCGTCGGCGGAACGAGCACTGACATCCACCGACAAACAAGGACTTACAACGGGGACTTTCTCTGGCTACGGGGGCCTGCCATGCGATCAACCACCACACCCGCGCCCGCTTCGGACACAGCGGTCGCTCCGTCGACGACAACCCACTCGGGTGAGGCCCACCCGGGTGTCGCTCATGCGGGTGTCGCTCACCCGGTGATGAAGGGCGCGCTGCGCAGCGGCTGGCGGGATCTGAACACCGTGCAGTTCGGGATGACTCCCGCCCATGCGATGACACTCGGTCCGATGGACACGGCGACGGGCAGTTTCCTGAGCCTCCTCGACGGCACGCGCGGACTCCCGCGCCTCCATGAGGAAGGGCATCGCATGGACCTGCCGGCCGCCCATGTCGACGGTCTGGTGGAGCGGCTGAGCGAGGCCGGCCTCCTCGACGACGCGACAGGCGGCGGTCCGGCCGTCGAGGCGCTGCGCGGGAAGAAGAAGGTCCTGGAGCGGCTGGGCCCCGATCTGGCCTCCCTCTCTCTGGTCGCACGGGCGCCGGGCGAGGCGATGGCGCGGCTGGCCGCTCGCCGGTCGCTGCGCGTACAGGTCCGGGGCGCGGGCCGGGTGGGCGCGGTGATCGCCTCGCTGCTGGCGGGCGCGGGCGTGGGTCACGTCGATGTGCGCGACGGCGGCGTGGTCGAGCCGTGGGACGTCGCACCCGGTGGCCTGCTCGTCGATTCCATCGGCGAACGCCGGGACGAGTCCGCGCGGCGCGCTGCCCGGCGGGCGGCCCCGGACCGCCCACCTCGGCGTACGGCGGCTCAGTCGCCGCCGGACGGCAGCGGCCCCGGTCTCTCCCTGGTGATCATCGCCCCACGCGACGATCTCGCCGTACACGCCCCCGACCCGGCCGCCGCCGAGGAACTGGTGAACTCGGGCACACCTCATCTGTACGCGGGTGTCGTGGAAGGAACCGGAGTCGTGGGCCCTCTGGTCCTGCCGGGCGAAACGGCCTGCGCCGGCTGTCTGGAACGGTGGCGCGTCGACCGGGACCCCGTCTGGCCTCGACTGGTGGCGCAGTGGCGTTCGGCACGGCCACGCCAGGTCAGGGCCTGTGACCTGACCCTGGCGACGACGGTCGCGGGTCTGACCGCGAGCCATGCGCTCGCCTTCCTGGACGGCAGGACCCCGTCCACCGCGAGTGCCCGCTGGGAGGTCTCGGTACCCGGGCTCGACTGGCACGCCCGCCCGGTCTGGGCACATCCCGCATGCCCGTGCGGTGCGGAGGAGAAGAGTAAGGAGGAACACACTCCGGAGGACGGGGAGTCGCGCGAGACAATGGCGGAGCAACGGCCGTCGACGGAGTTACGCCGTAAGGCACACACGGCGCGGCTGTCCGGAACCTGGAGGGCTCATGTCTGATCTTCCCCGGAAGGCGGTCACCCGTACCGCCAAGCTCGCCGCGCTCCCGCTCGGCATCGCCGGGCGGGCCACCTGGGGACTGGGCAAACGGATCGTCGGCGAGTCGGCGGACATCGTCGGCCGCGAACTGCAACAGCGCACGGCGGAGCAGTTGTTCAAGGTGCTTGGCGAGCTCAAGGGCGGTGCGATGAAGTTCGGGCAGGCCCTGTCCGTCTTCGAGTCGGCTCTGCCCGAGGAGGTCGCGGGGCCCTACCGCGCGGCGCTGACGAAGCTCCAGGAAGCAGCCCCTCCGATGCCGACCCGCACGGTGCACTCGGTGCTGGAGGCCCGGCTCGGCGCGGACTGGCAGGACCTGTTCCTGGAGTTCGAGGACAAACCGTCCGCCGCCGCCTCGATCGGCCAGGTGCACCGGGGGCTCTGGCACGACGGACGCGAGGTCGCGGTCAAGGTGCAGTATCCGGGCGCCGGCGAGGCACTGCTCTCGGATCTGACCCAGCTGAGCCGCTTCGCCCGCCTGTTGGGGCCCCTCATCCCCGGCATGGACATCAAGCCGCTCATCACCGAACTCCGGGACCGTGTCTCGGAGGAGCTCGACTACGGTCTGGAGGCTCAGGCCCAGCAGGCCCACGCGGCGGAGTTCACGGACGATCCGGACGTCGTGGTACCGGCCGTCGTCCACCAGTGCGAGCAGATTCTGGTGACGGAGTGGATCGACGGCATACCGCTGTCGGAGGTGATCAACGCCGGAACGCAGGAGCAACGCGACCGCGCGGGCCAGTTGCTGGCCCGGTTCCTCTTCTCGGGCCCTGCCCGCACCGGCCTCCTGCACGCCGACCCCCACCCCGGCAACTTCCGCCTGCTGCCCGGCGGTCCGGCCGGCAAGGACGACTGGCGCCTGGGCGTGCTGGACTTCGGTACGGTCGACCGTCTCCCGGGCGGGCTGCCTTCGACGATCGGCCGCTCACTGCGGCTGACTCTGGACGGCGAGGCCGAGGCGGTCTACGAGGCTCTCTGTGCGGAAGGCTTCGTCAAGGACTCGATCGACCTGGACCCCGAGGCGGTACTCGACTACCTTCTGCCGATCATCGAACCGGCCGAGGCGGACGAGTTCACCTTCACCCGCGGCTGGATGCGCAGCCAGGCGGCCCGTATAGCCGATCCACGCTCTCCGGCGCATCAACTGGGCAAGCGCCTGAACCTGCCCCCCTCGTACCTCCTGATACACCGGGTGACCTTGAGCACCATCGGCGTCCTGTGCCAGCTGGGAGCGACGGTCCGCATGCGCGCGGAACTGGAGGAGTGGCTGCCGGGGTTCCTGCAGGAGCCCGAGGAGGAGTCCACAGCTGCCGAGGCGTGACCCGGCGTCACACCGAGCCGTGACCGGCGGGCGGGCGCAACGCACTGCGGG
>NZ_AEJB01000583.1 GCF_000331005.1 Streptomyces turgidiscabies Car8 | reverse complement strand
CCCGGCATGCCGCCACCGGCGCCGGCGCCGGCGCCCGCCTTCTCAGGCTTGTCGGCGATGACGGCCTCGGTGGTGAGGAACAGCGCGGCGATCGACGCGGCGTTCTGCAGCGCGGAGCGCGTCACCTTCGCCGGGTCGATGATGCCCTCGGCGATCATGTCGACGTACTCACCGGTCGCGGCGTTGAGGCCGTGGCCGACGGGAAGGTTGCGCACCTTCTCGACGATGACGCCACCCTCGAGACCACCGTTGACGGCGATCTGCTTGAGCGGGGCCTCCAGGGCGAGACGGACGGCGTTCGCGCCGGTCGCCTCGTCACCCGTGAGCTCCAGCTTCTCGAAGACCGAGGAGGCCTGCAGCAGGGCCACGCCACCACCGGCGACGATGCCCTCCTCGACGGCCGCCTTCGCGTTGCGAACGGCGTCCTCGATGCGGTGCTTGCGCTCCTTGAGCTCGACCTCGGTCGCGGCACCGGCCTTGATGACCGCAACACCGCCGGCGAGCTTCGCCAGGCGCTCCTGCAGCTTCTCGCGGTCGTAGTCGCTGTCCGAGTTCTCGATCTCGGCGCGGATCTGGTTGACCCGGCCGGCGACCTGGTCGGCGGAGCCGCCGCCGTCGACGATCGTGGTCTCGTCCTTGGTGATGACGACCTTGCGCGCACGGCCCAGGAGGTCCAGGGAGGTGTTCTCGAGCTTGAGACCGACCTCCTCGGAGATGACCTCGCCACCCGTGAGGATCGCGATGTCGTTCAGCATCGCCTTGCGGCGGTCACCGAAGCCCGGGGCCTTGACCGCGACGGACTTGAAGGTCCCGCGGATCTTGTTGACGACCAGGGTCGAGAGGGCCTCGCCCTCCACGTCCTCGGCGATGATCAGCAGCGGCTTGCCCGACTGCATGACCTTCTCCAGGAGCGGGAGCAGGTCCTTGACCGAGGAGATCTTGGAGTTGGCGATGAGGATGTAGGGGTCCTCGAGCGACGCCTCCATGCGCTCCATGTCGGTCGCGAAGTACGCCGAGATGTAGCCCTTGTCGAAGCGCATACCCTCGGTGAGTTCCAGCTCCAGACCGAAGGTCTGGGACTCCTCGACGGTGATGACGCCTTCCTTGCCGACCTTGTCCATCGCCTCGGCGATGAGCTCGCCGATCTGCGTGTCGGCGGCGGAGATGGAGGCGGTCGAAGCGATCTGCTCCTTCGTCTCGACCTCCTTCGCCTGGTCGAGCAGCGCACCGGAGACGGCCTCGACGGCCTTCTCGATGCCGCGCTTCAGGGCCATCGGGTTCGCACCCGCGGCCACGTTGCGCAGGCCCTCGCGGACCAGCGCCTGGGCCAGGACGGTCGCGGTCGTCGTGCCGTCACCGGCTACGTCGTCCGTCTTCTTCGCGACTTCCTTGACCAGCTCGGCGCCGATCTTCTCGTACGGGTCCTCGAGCTCGATCTCCTTGGCGATGGAAACACCATCGTTGGTGATCGTGGGGGCGCCCCACTTCTTCTCGAGGACGACGTTCCGGCCCTTGGGGCCGAGGGTGACCTTGACGGCGTCTGCGAGCTGGTTCATCCCGCGCTCGAGACCGCGCCGTGCCTCCTCGTTGAACGCGATGATCTTGGCCATGTGAAGTGGTCCTCCCGGACTGGGGTGGATTGCTCCGGACCGCGCTGGCGCCCGCGACGGACGGCCTGCCTGCCTCGGTGATTCCTTGCACCACCTGGCCTGCGGGCCTCACCCACCCGGTCCTTCGGTAGCACTCTCACCTTCAGAGTGCTAACGCCAATGATTAGCACTCGCCCCTGCCGAGTGCAAGCGACTCTCGAAGATCCCCAGGTGAACAAGGGGATGGCTACGGCCCGGTAGCCATGCCGACGCGCCTGCGGACATGCCGATGGGCTCGCACCCCGTGAGGTCCCACGAGGTACGAGCCCATCGAATCCTTCGATGAAGGAAGAAGAACGTCGCTGCGTGTGCGCCGGCGCGTGCTTCAGGTGGTCGCCAGACGGACCATGTCCGCCTGCGGCCCCTTCTGGCCCTGCGAGATCTCGAAATCGACCCGCTGACCTTCCTCGAGGGTGCGGTAGCCGTCCATCTGAATCGCGCTGTAGTGGACGAAAACATCCGCACCACCGTCGACCGCGATGAAGCCGTACCCCTTCTCCGCGTTGAACCACTTGACGGTGCCCTGAGCCATGCCTAACTCCCCTATTACTGGCCCTTGCACGGATCCGCACTTCGCGGATCCGGGTCAGACCTCACCCCCCCAACCGGTGGAGGTGTGCGCCGGAACGCGTCGACCGCGGCCGAATGTATCTGTCCAACTGCCCTCTGCAACAGGTCAATTGGACGAGAAATCCGGGCACGCCAGGTCAGGAAATATGCGGAGAATTCACGCGGATTCAGGGCAAGCCGGGCCCCACAAAGAGAACAAAAAACGCAAAATGCCTGCACACTTTGGCTACTTCTCGTTGGGTGCGCGGCAGGAATCAATACTCGTGCGGCGTGCGAGATGGTGCGGCTTCCCCAACTGTACCGCGCTCAACCATACAGAATTGCCCCCTCCGCTTCTCTCACGGAGGGGGCAATTCGATGAACTCTCGGTAATCGATGTTACCGACGGTTACTACTGACGGGTATCAGCCGCCCGCGACCGCGGGAATGATCGACACCCCGGCACCGTCCGGCGTCGCCGTCTCCAGCCCCTGCTCGAAGCGGACGTCGTCGTCGTTGACGTACACGTTGACGAAGCGACGCAGCTTGCCCTGGTCGTCGAGCACGCGGGCGGCGATCCCCGTGTGGTTCTTCTCCAGATCGGCGATGACCTCGCCGAGAGTCCCACCCTCAGCAGCCACCTCGGCCTGCCCGCCGGTGTAGGTGCGCAGGATGGTAGGGATGCGGACACTAACGCTCACGATGAAAACCTCCGGTCGGATGACATACCTAGGGGCGCGGGGCTGTGCTGGATTTGCGGCTACCGCCGCGTGGGCGCGACCAGCCCCCACGGACCCGCAGACGAACGAACAACCACCGCCTACGCGAGTCCGGCCGCGTGGAACGACTCAAGGCTGGGCCGAATGGTCGCGGTGAGCCCCGTGTCCGCCACCGCGTCCAGCGTCTTGAGACCGTCCCCGGTGTTCAGCACGACAGTCGTCAGCGTCGGGTCCAGCAGCCCGTTCTCGATCAGCTTCTTCGTGACACCCACGGTCACACCACCGGCGGTCTCCGCGAAGATCCCCTCCGTACGCGCGAGCAGCCGGATCGCGTCGACCACCTGCTCGTCGTTCACGTCCTCCACCGCTCCCCCGGTCCGCCGCGCGATGTCCAGCACGTACGGCCCGTCCGCCGGGTTGCCGATCGCCAGCGACTTGGCGATGGTGTTCGGCTTCTGCGGCCGTACGACGTCCTGCCCGGCCTTGTAGGCCACGGACACCGGCGAGCAGCCCTCCGCCTGGGCGCCGAAGATCTTGTACGGCTTGTCGGCTACCAGCCCGAGCTTGATCAGTTCCTGCAGCCCCTTGTCGATCTTCGTGAGCTGCGACCCGGAGGCGATGGGCACCACGAGCTGGTCCGGCAGCTGCCAGCCGAGCTGCTCGCAGATCTCGTACGCCAGGGTCTTGCTGCCCTCCGCGTAGTACGGGCGCAGGTTGACGTTGACGAAGCCCCAGCCCTCGCCGGCCGGGTCGCCGATCAGCTCGGAGCAGAAGCGGTTCACGTCGTCGTAGTTGCCCTCGATGCCGATGAGCTCGCCGCCGTACACCGCGGCCATGACGACCTTGCCCTGCTCCAGGTCGTGCGGGATGAACACGCAGGAACGCAGGCCCGCCCGGGCGGCGGCGGCGCCGACGGCACCGGCCAGGTTGCCCGTGGAGGAGCAGGAGAGAGTGGTGAAGCCGAAGGCGCGGGCGGCCTCCAGGGCCTGGGCGACGACCCGGTCCTTGAAGGAGTGCGTCGGGTTGCCGGAGTCGTCCTTGACGAAGAGCTTGCCGGCGTCGACACCCAGCTCGCGGGCGAGATTGTCGGCCTGGACGAGCTTGGTCCAGCCGGGGTTGATGTTCGGCTTCTCGGCGACGTTCGCGGGAACGGGCAGAAGGGGCGCGTAACGCCAGATGTTCGCGGGTCCCGCTTCGATGCGCTTGCGGAGTTCCTCGGTGTCGGCCGCCGAATGGACAGCGAAGTCGTAGGCGATCTCCAGCGGGCCGAAACACTCCTCGCAGGCGAACACCGGACCGAGGGGCACGCGGTGGCCGCATTCGCGGCAGGAGAGCGCGGCGGCGGGGCCGAGATCAACGGGGGTGACGGAGTCAGTGGTGACGGAGCCGGAAGTGGTGCTCTCGGTGCTCTCGACAGTTTGCGCAGCCATGGAGGCGAAGCCCTTTCCTCATCTTTCTCACGACGCGTTTCGCCATGAGACGGATTTGGCACCTTCCCGAGCCGGGAGCCTCGCGATCCGTCAATGGATCACGAGTGCCGACTGGAGGGTTGCCGGGGCTTCATCGGGCCGTATCCCTCTGCCCCTCTGGATGAGCGGTATGAAGTTGTGGGGTTGTGCGGTTGTGAACACCGGCGACCTCGGACATGCGATGGTCACCCGCGTTGTTCAAGACTGTAACCGAAGGCTTGGATGGTGGTGGGAGCCGTCCGAACCGCGAGATACAAGATCGCGCTTCCCCCCACGCAACGTAAGGGAGAGCCGCACGTGCTGGAAGACGTCGAGCGCTGGCTGAGCACGCGCTCCTGGTCCGCCCGCGACCGCCCGCTCAAGAAGCTGATCGCCGCGAAGCGTTCCTCGAACGCCACGGTGAGTGTCGTCCTGCCCGCGCTCAACGAGGAGGAGACCGTCGGCGAGATCGTCGCCGTCATCCGCCGGGACCTGATGCTGAAGGTCCCGCTCGTCGACGAGATCGTGGTCATCGACTCCGGATCGACCGACCGTACTTCCGAGGTGGCCGCCGCGGCGGGCGCCCGGGTCGTCCACCGCGACGACATCCTGCCGCGCATCCCGGCCGTACCGGGCAAGGGCGAGGTGTTGTGGCGCTCGCTCCTGGTCACCAGCGGGGACATCGTCTGTTTTGTCGACGCCGACCTGAAGGAGTTCTCGTCGGACTTCGTCTCCGGGATCGTGGGCCCCCTGCTCACGGACCCCGGTGTCGACCTCGTCAAGGCGATGTACGACCGCCCGCTCGGCCAGGCCGCCGGCCAGGGCGGCCGGGTCACCGAGCTGATGGCCCGCCCCCTCCTCAACATGCACTGGCCGCAGCTGGCCGGCTTCGTCCAGCCGCTCGGCGGCGAGTACGCGGCCCGCCGCTCGCTCCTCGAACAGCTCCCGTTCCCCGTCGGCTACGGCGTGGAGCTGGGCATGCTGATCGACGCCCTGCACCTGGTGGGCCTGGACGCGTTGGCGCAGGTCGACGTGGGGGTGCGCAAGCACCGCCACCAGGACGGCCAGGCCCTGGGCCGGATGTCCGCCGCGATCTACCGCACCGCGCAGCTCCGACTGGCCCGCGGCCATCTGATCCGCCCCTCGCTCACCCAGTTCGAGCGCGGAGAGGACGGTTTCGAGCCCCGGACGTACTCGGTGGACACGGAGGAACGGCCGCCGATGGCGGAGATCTCGGAGTACGCGAGGAGAAAGGCCGCCTAGCCCCGCCCGGGCCGGTGCACCGGCCCGGGCGGCTTGTATACGGCTGAGGCGTACGTGTGTACGTTTGAGTGTTTCCGGGCCGGGCTAGGTTGAGGCGTATGGCTTCGACGCAAGGTGTGCAGGGTACGCAGGGCTCTTACCGGGTGCTGGTCGCTTCCAACCGTGGCCCGGTCACGTACGAGGTCCGTGAGGACGGCTCGCTGCAGGCCCGGCGCGGCGGTGGCGGGCTGGTCTCCGGGCTGTCGGCGATCGGCCCGGACGCGGACGCCCTGTGGGTCTGCTCGGCCCTCGGCGACGGCGACCGCGAGGCCGTCCGGCGCGGCGAGGCCGAGGCGGGCGTACGGATGCTGGCGATCCCGGCGGACGTCCACGAGGACGCGTACAACGGCATCGCCAACTCGGTGCTGTGGTTCGTGAACCACATGCTGTACCAGACCCCGCTGGAGCCGGTCTTCGACGTGGAGTTCCGGCGGCAGTGGGCGTCGTACGAGGCCTACAACCGCGCGTTCGCCCAGGCGCTGGCGGCGGAGGCCGCCGAGGGCGCGTCGGTGGTGGTCCAGGACTACCACCTGTGCCTGGTCCCCGGGATGCTCCGCTCCCTCCGCCCCGACCTGCGCATCGGCCACTTCTCGCACACCCCGTGGGCACCGGCGGACTACTTCCGGATGCTGCCGTACGACATCTCCGAGCAGCTCCTTCGCGGCATGCTCGGCGCGGACCGCCTCGGCTTCCTCACCCGGCGGTGGGCGGAAGCGTTCACCGCCTGCTGTACGGACCTGGTCGGCGGCGTCGGCGACACCCGGATCGGCGTGCACGGGCTGGGCGCGGACGCGGACTTCCTGCGCAGGCGCGCCCACGAGCCGGACGTCGAGGAGCGGATGGCCGCCCTGCGCGACGAGATCGGCGGCACCGGTGACCGGAAGACGATCGTGCGGGTGGACCGTACGGAACTGTCGAAGAACATCGTGCGGGGCCTGCTGGCGTACCGGCAGCTCCTGGAGGACCGCCCGGAGTGGCGGGAGCGGGTGGTCCACGTCGCCTTCGCATACCCCTCCCGCCAGGATCTGGCGGTCTACCGCGACTACACGGCCGAGGTGCAGCGAGTGGCCGACGACATCAACTCGGCCTATGGGACGCCGACTTGGACCCCGGTCGTGCTCCACGTCAAGGACGACTTCGCCCGCTCCCTGGCCGCGTACCGCCTCGCCGACGTGGCCCTCGTCAACCCCATCCGCGACGGCATGAACCTCGTCGCGAAGGAGATCCCGGTGGTCTCCGACGAGGGGTGCGCGCTGGTGCTGTCGCGGGAGGCGGGGGCGTACGAGGAGCTGGGCGAGGACGCGATCGTGGTGAACCCGTACGACGTCACGCAGACGGCGCGGGCGCTGGAGGAGGCCCTGACCATGGGCGCCGGCGAACGGGCGGAACGCACGAAACGACTGGCCGCGTCGGCGACCGCCCTACCGCCGGCCCAGTGGTTCCTGGACCAGCTGAACGCGCTCAGCGACTAACGGCCGACGACGGCCTGCCCGAGGGCGGCCAGCAGCCCTACGACGCCTGCGGGACCGTCGACGACGAGGTCGGCGCGTTCCGCCAGCTCCGTCACGGCCTCGGTGCTGTTGCCGCTGCAGACGAGCAGGCCCGGGGTGCCGTTCTGGCGGAGCTTCTCCACCGCCGCGAACGCCGGGAGGTCCCCGAGATCGTCGCCGGCGTAGAGGACCGAGGTGGCGCCGGTCTCGCGGACGTACTCCTCCAGGGCGACGCCCTTGTCCATGCCGGGTGGGCGCAGCTCCAGTACCAGGCGGCCGGGTTCGACGATCAGGCCGTGCCGGGTCGCCAGGTCGGCGAGGGGCTCGCGCAGGGCCTCGAACGCGGCCTGCGGATCCGCGGCACGCCGCGTGTGCACGGCGACGGCCCGGCCCTTCTCCTCGATCCAGGTGCCCTGCCAGGCACCGAGCCCTTCGAGGAACCCGGGCAGCTCGGCGCGGACGGCGGCGACGCCGGGGTGCGGGGCGGGGGCACTGACCGTGCCGGTCACGGCGTCCCAGCGTTCGGTGCCGTAGTGGCCGAGGACGACGAGGTGTTCCAGGCCGGGCACACCCGCGAAACCGCCGTGGCGGACCGCGACACCGGCGGGGCGTCCGGTGACGACGGCCACGGAGGCGACCCTGGGCGCGAGGGCGGAGAGGGCGGCGAGTGTGTCGGGGTGGGCGCGGGCCTGCTCGGGGTCGGCCACGATCGGAGCGAGGGTCCCGTCGAAGTCGAGAGCGACAACGGCACCACCGGGCTCGCCAAGAATGGCATCCAGCCCGTCACGGCCGGCCTGCGTCAGGGGCGTGGGCAGCAAGTCCATGGAAGCGACCGTATCTCAGCCCGTCCGGCGTTTGAGGACGAGCGCTTTCGGCGCGAAGGGGGGTCTGGGGGCGCGGCCCCCAGGAACGGGATGGGACGGGTAGGGGCGGCGGGGGCGAAACGATCCGACGTCGGCTACCGCTCCCCCCGGCGAACCTCCCGGGCCGACGACAACCTGGTCACCGGCGGGGGATCACACTCCAGCGCCCGCCGGTCGTCCAGCAGCGCGTTCAGCAGCTGGTAGTACCGCACCGGCACCAACCCCAGCTCCTCCCGGATCGCCCGCTCCTTCGCACCCGGCCCCGCGAACCCCCGCCGCTCCAGCGCGAGAATGTCCTGTTCCCGTCGCCCCAGCTGCTCCCCGTCCACGTCCATGGAGAGCACCGTAGCCCCCGCCACTGACATCGGGCGGGCCTGGCAGCCCGGCCCGCCCGCTCCCACGACCCGCCGGCGGCCTACTCCGCGTTCTCCTCCTCGGTCTCCGCCGCGTTGGCCTGCGTCTGCAGCTCGGCGAGGACCGAGGCCGGGTCGCCGTCCGCCGTGAACGCCGTACCGATCCGCTGCTTGATGTCCGCGTTGACCTGCGCCCAGGACGTCTTGCCGACCGGGTAGAGCTGGGCGGTCGGGAGTTCTTCCAGGAAAGGGGCGAGATCCTTGTCCTCGGCGGCGGCGGACATCGTCCTGGACGCGGAGGTGGTGACCGGGAGGAGGTCGTACTCGCGGGAGAAGGCGAGCACGTTCTTCTTCTCGTAGACGAAGTCGAGGAACCCGCCGACCTCGTTGCGGTGGCCGTTCTTCTTGAAGGCCATCATCCAGTCGGCGACGCCCATCGTGGACCGCGTCGAGCGCTCCCGGCCCGGCATCGGCACCATCCCGAAGTCGACCCCCTTGGCGGCCGCGATCTTCATCAGCGAGGGGTGGCCGTTGAGCATGCCGACCTCGCCGCGCGCGAAGGCGGCGAAGGCGGCGGCCCGGTTGAGCTTTCCGGGGGCGACGGAGCCGGTGAGGCCCTTGTCGACGAGTTCGTCCTTGAGCCAGGTGAACGTCCTGATGTTCTGCGGGGAGTCGATGCCGTAGGTGCCGACCTCGCTGGTATAGCCCTCGCCGCCGCTGAGCAGCCACTGCATGGTCTCGGCCTGCGCCTCCTCGGGCCCCAGCGGAAGGGCGTACGGGTACTTCACGCCCTTCTCCTCGAGCGCGGCGGCGTCGGCGGCCAGCTCGCTCCAGGTGGTGGGCGGGGTGAGGCCGGCCTCGGTGAAGAGCTTCTTGTTGTAGAAGAGGAGGCGGGTGGAGGCGGCGAAGGGCATCCCGTACTGGGTGCGCCTGACCTCACCGGCGTCGGCCAGCTGGGCGACGAAGTCGGCCTGCGTCGGGATGGAGAGCAGGTCGTCGGCCTGGTACAGCTCGCCCTTGGCCGCGTAGTCGGCGTAGGCGCCGATCTGCGCCAGGTCGGGCGCGTCACCGGCGGCGACCATCTCCTTGACCTTGCGGTCGACGTCGTTCCAGGAGTAGACGCTGACGTCGACCTTGACACCCGGGTGGGCGTCCTCGTACTCCCCGACCAGCTTGTCCCAGTACTTCTGGGAGCTGTTGGCGTCGGAGTCGCCGTAGTCGGCGGCGACCAGCTTCAGGGTGACGTCACCCGAGCCGACGGCTCCGCAGCCGCCGAGTACCGCCGTCATCCCGAGTGCGGACACCGCCGCGATCATGCCTGTCCTGCGCCGTTGCACTGCAAAATCCCCACTGGTCGTTCACATATGTGTTCATTGGTAGGTTCAACTTCTTACCTCCATAAGGTCTACACCACGTGAGTGGACTAGACCTCTTCCGGGTCTACGGGCCACACTGTCCCCGTGAGACATGTCATCGCCCTCGACGTGGGCGGCACCGCGATGAAAGCCGCCCTCATCGGGCCGGACGGCGCTCTGCTCCACCAGACGCGCCGGGCGACCGGACGCGAGCGCGGCCCCGACGCCGTGGTCGAGGCGATCCTCGACTTCGCCGCCGACCTGCACGCGCACGGCATCGCCCACCTGGGCGAGAGCGCCGCCGCCGCCGGAGTCTCGGTGCCCGGCATCGTGGACGCCGAGCGCGGCCTCGCCGTCTACGCGGCCAACCTCGGCTGGCGTGCCGTACCCCTGCGCGCGCTACTCACCGAACGGCTCGGCCTGCCGGTCGCCCTCGGCCACGACGTCCGGACGGGCGGCCTCGCGGAGGGGCGCATCGGAGCCGGTCAGGGAGCCGACCGCTTCTTCTTCATCGCCCTCGGCACCGGCATCGCGGGCGCGATCGGCGTCGACGGCCGGGTGGAGGCGGGCGCGCACGGCTTCGCCGGCGAGGTCGGCCACATCGTCGTACGGCCCGGCGGCGCCCTGTGCCCGTGCGGCCAGCGCGGCTGTCTGGAACGGTACGCGTCGGCGTCGGCGGTGAGCGAGGCATGGGCCGAGGCCTCCGGCACCCCGGGCGCGGACGCGGCGGACTGCGCCAAGGCCGTCGACTCCGGCGACCCGCGCGCTCGCGAGGTCTGGCAGCACGCCGTCGACGCCCTAGCCGACGGCCTGGTCACCGCCCTCACCCTCCTGGACCCCCGCACCCTGATCATCGGCGGCGGCCTGGCGGAAGCGGGCGACACGCTGTTCACACCGCTGCGCACCGCCGTACAAGAACGGATCACTTTCCAGAAGCTCCCGGCCATCGCCCCCGCGGCCCTGGGAGACACAGCAGGCTGCCTGGGAGCAGGCCTCCTCGCCTGGGACCTCCTGACCCCCACCGACCTCACGGAGGTAACGCCCTGATGGCAGCGAACCCAGTGAAGGCGGGTGCACTGGCAACAGACCCAGCGGCAACCCACCCAGGGGCGCGGGGCTGTGCTGAATTTGCAGCTACCGCTGCGTGGGCGCGACCAGCCCCCGCGGGCCGGCAGCGTGCACACAGCCTGGTGCTCAGGGGTGCCCGAGTTGTACTCCCCACAGGAATCACCGACGGCACCCGACTCGCCGTCGAGGGCACCACATTCACCGACCGCCCCCACGAGAACGCCCAGGTGATCGACCTCCCCGGCCACTGGGTGGTCCCCGGCTTCGTCGACCTCCACAACCACGGCGGCGGCGGAGCCTCCTTCACCTCGGGCACCGCCGAAGACGTACTCAAGGGCGTCCACACCCACCGCACCCACGGCACCACCACCCTCGTAGCCAGCACCGTCACCGGCGACATGGACACCCTCACCGCCCGCGCCGGCCTCCTCTCCGAACTGGCCGAGCAGGGCGACATCGCCGGCGTCCACTTCGAGGGCCCCTTCATCTCCCCGTGCCGCAAGGGCGCCCACTCCGAGGCGCTGCTGCGCGACCCGGACCCGGCGGACGTACGCAAGCTGATCGACGCGGCGCGCGGCCGGGCCAGCATGCTCACCCTCGCCACCGAACTCCCCGGCGGCCTCGACTCCGTACGGCTGCTCGTCGAGCACGGCGTCCTCGCGGCGATCGGGCACACGGACGCGACGTACGAGCAGACGGTGGACGCCATCAACGCGGGCGCCACCGTCGCCACGCACCTCTTCAACGCGATGCCCGCCCTCGGCCACCGCTCCCCCGGCCCGATCGCCGCCCTCCTCGAAGACGAGCGCGTCACCGTCGAACTCATCAACGACGGCACCCACTTGCACCCGGCAGCTCTCCAACTCGCGTTCCACCACGCGGGCCCGGACCGTGTGGCCTTCATCACCGACGCGATGGACGCCGCCGGCTTCGGCGACGGCCGCTATCTGCTCGGTCCGCTGGAGGTCGAGGTCAGCGAGGGTGTGGCCCGGCTGGTCGAGGGCGGCTCGATCGCCGGCTCGACACTCACCCTGGACCGCGCCTTCAAACGGGCGGTCACCGTCGACCGGCTCCCGGTCACGGACGCGGTCGCCGCCCTGTCCGCCAACCCGGCCCGACTGCTGGGGATGTACGACCGGGTGGGCTCCCTGGAACCGGGCAAGGACGCGGACCTCGTACTGCTGGACGCGGACTTCACACTCAAGGGAGTGATGCGCAAGGGCAGTTGGGTAGTAAAGCCCCAACTGCCAGAGCCCCAGCCGCCGAAGCCCCAACTGCCTTGAGTCGCCGGAGCTGAAGAGGGGAGGTCGGCGGGGTGATCCTCACGGTGACGCTGAACACCGCGCTCGACATCACGTACCGCGTAGGGGAGTTACGCCCGCACGACTCCCACCGGGTCACCTCGGTGACCGAACGCCCGGGCGGCAAGGGCCTGAACGTGGCCTGTGTGCTGGCCGCCCTCGGTCACGAGGTGACGGTCACCGGCTTCACGGGCGGCCCGACCGGCCGGATCGTGCAGGACCAACTCGCCGCCACTCCAGGCGTGTTGGACGCGCTGATGCCGGTGTCGGGTGCGACTCGCCGCACGATAGCGGTGATCGACGACTCGGCGGCCGGTATGACGACGGACGCGACCCAACTCAACGAACCCGGCCCGCAGATCACCCAGGCCGAGTGGGCGGCATTCCAGGACGTGTACGAGGGGCTGCTGCCGTCCGTCTCCGCGGTGGCCCTCTGCGGGAGCCTGCCGCCGGGGGTGCCGGTGGGCGCGTACGCCGACCTGGTCCGCGGTGCACGGGCGGCGAACGTACCCGTGCTGCTCGACACCAGCGGGGAGCCCCTGCGGCGCGGGGTCGCGGCCCGACCCGACCTGGTCAAGCCGAACGCCGGTGAACTCGCCGAACTCACCGGCTCCCACGAGCCGTTGCAGGCGACCCGGGACGCCCGCAGGCGTGGCGCACGGGCCGTGGTGGCCTCACTGGGTCCGGACGGCTTGCTCGCGGTGACCCCGGAGGGCCGCTGGCGGGCGACCCCGCCGGCCCGTGTCCGGGGCAACCCGACGGGCGCCGGTGACTCACTGGTCGCGGGCCTGCTGTCGGGCCTGGTCGACCAACTCCCCTGGCCCGAACGCCTGACCAGGGCGGTGGCCCTGTCGGCGGCGACCGTACTGGCCCCGGTGGCGGGCGAGTTCGACCGCGCGGCGTACGAGAAGCTGCTGGACCGGGTGACGGTGACCCGCGAGGCGACGGCGGCCTAGCGCCTGTCGGTCCTCGGTCGGCCTTCGGTCAGCCCTCTCTCAAGCGCCGGTCGTCATCCGCTGGCGCCCGTCAGATACAGCTGATCCAGGTTCACATCGCACTGGTTCCCCTGCTCGCAGGAGATCTTGATGGTGTTGGTGCCCTTGTTCAGCTGGACGGACGCCCAGGTCTCCGTCCAGCCCTTCGCGTAGTCGCCTTCGGCGGCGTTCGCGAAGTTGCCCAGGTTGAGCGGGCGGGACTGGGCCTCGCCGTTGACCGTGAGGGTGGCGTTGGCGTCCTTGCCGGGTACGCCGTAGTTGACGTAGAGCCGGTAGCCGCCCTTCTTCGCGATCCCGCTCACGTTCCAGGTGACCGACGCGCCCTGGTTGTTGAAGTTGCCCACATAGACACCGTCGGCCGCCTTCGCGCCCTCGACGTCCGACGCCGGGGCGGCGCCGCCGCCGAGCAGCAGGGCCTTCGCGTCGATGGTCGGGAGTTCGTCCTCCGTGACAGCCGAGGCGCTGGCCGACGGGGACGGCTCGGCGCTCTGCCCGGTCGAGGGGGTGGCGCTGGCACCGCCCGCCTCTTTCTTGTCGCCGTCGCCGCCCATCATCGCCACGGCGATACCGATGACGACCGCGGCGACCACCGCGACGGCACCGATCAGCAGACCCTTGGTGTTGGGACCGCCGCCCCGCCCGCCCCTGCCGTTGCCGCCGCCTCCGCTGTACGACTGCTGCTGCGGAGCCGCAGGGCCCCCACCGAAGGCCTCGGGCGCCTGGTAGTGGGTGTTCGGGGCGCCGTACGCCCCCTGCTGCTGCGGGATCGCCTGGCCGTACTGCGCGGTCTGGGCGGTCGGCGCGGGCTGACCGTACGCCGGCTGCTGGCCCTGCGGCGGGCCGCTGTACTGACGCTCGCCGACCGGTCGCGTACGGCCGACCGAGTTCGGGTAGCCGTAGCCGCTGCTCGGCGGCTGGGCTCCGTTGGCCCGCCCGTCTTCGTACAGGTAGCCGAACGGGTCGTCGTCCTCGGGCGTGCTCGCGCCGCTGTTGCCGGGCGTCATCCCTTGGTCTCCTCAACAGGTGCGGGGTGGGACTACTGCGGGCGGGACCACGAGATGTTGCGAGGTCCCGCGATACATGCAATGCGAATAGCGAGCCTACCCGCTCCCACTGACCCAAACGGGTGAGTCCGGCCCCACGGGACCGGCGTCACACCGCTGACCTGGAGATCATCCCGCCCTGCGGTGCTGTTTGGGACGAGATCGTTTCTCGATGTACATCCGCTCGTCGGCCGACTTCAGGACTTCGTCCGCCGTCATCCCGCAGTGTGCCCACCCGATACCGAAACTCGCGCCGACCCGCATCGCGCGGCCGTCGACCCGGATGGGCTGGATGATCTCGTTGCGCAGGCGTACGGCCAGGTCCTGGGCGTCGGCCCGGCCGAGGCCGTCGGCCAGGACCACGAACTCGTCGCCGCCGAGCCGGGCCACCGTGTCGCCGTCGCGCACGGCCCCGCCGAGCCGCCGGGCCACCTCGATCAGTACCGCGTCGCCGGCGTTGTGCCCGAAACGGTCGTTGATCGACTTGAAGCCGTCGAGGTCGCAGAAGAGAACCGCGAGCCCCTTCGTCCCGTCGTCGTGTTCACCCTCGGGGGCGACGGTGTGGACATGGTGGTCGTACGCGCCGTACACCTCGGGGGCGCCGCGGAAGTCGAAACCGTGGCCGTTCGCGTCGTACGGCTGGATGCCGCCGTCCGGCACGGGCGCCGGCACCGCCGTGTACTGGTCGTGCGTGCCGAAGGGGTCCAGCTGGGCGTGGCCGTAGGCCGCGTCGACCGACTCGACCAGTCCGGGCGCCGCCGTCTGCGGGCGCTGGCAGAGGCGGGAGCTGAGCCGGGCGCGCAGTTCGGCGGAGTTGGGCAGACCGGTGAGGGAGTCGTGGGAGGCGCGGTGGGCGAGCTGCAGCTCGCGGCGCTTGCGCTCCTCGATGTCCTCGACGTGGGTGAGCAGGAAACGCGGGCCGTCGGTGGCGTCCGCGACGACGGAGTTGCGCAGCGACACCCACAGGTACGAGCCGTCCCGGCGGCAGAGCCGCAGCTCGGCGCGCCCGCCCTCGGCGGAGGTGCGCAGCAGGGTGCCTATGTCCTCGGGGTGCACGAGGTCGGAGAAGGCGTAGCGGCGCATCGCGGAGGCGGGGCGGCCCAGCAGCCGGCACAGGGCGTCGTTGGTCCGGAGTATTCGGCCCTGCTGGTCGCCGCCCATCTCGGCGATGGCCATGCCGGAGGGCGCGTACTCGAAGGCCTGGCGGAAGCTTTCCTCACTGGCCCGGAGCGCCTGCTGCTCGCGTTCGAGTCTGACCAGTGCCCGCTGCATATTCGCGCGTAGACGTGCGTTGCTGATCGCGATGGCCGCCTGGAACGCGTACATCTGGAGCGCTTCCTTGCCCCACGCGCCCGGTCGGCGGCCATTGCGCGGCCGGTCCACGGAGAGCACGCCGATCAGTTCGCCGCAGGTGCCGCCGGGCACGCTCGGCGTGAACATCGGTGCGAAGAGCCGGTCCGAGGGGTGCCACTCGTCCTCGAAGCGCGGGGCGGGGCCGTCGGTGTACCACTGGGGAACGTCGTCGTCGTCGAGGACCCAGCCCTCGGTGTGCGGTATGAACACCAGGTCGCCCCAGGCCTCGCCCATGGCGAGCCGGCGTTCCCAGGAGTCGCGTGAGCCGACCCGGCCGGTGATGAGGGCCTCGGCGGCGGAGTTTCCGGCGAAGGCGGCGACGACGAGATCGCCGTCGGGGCGGACGAGGTTGACGCAGGCCAGCTCGTAACCGAGGCCGTTGACGACGCCGTCGGCGACCGTCTGGAGGGTGTCCGCCAGACTGCGCGCGGTGTTCATGTCCGCCATGACCTGGTGCAGCTGCCGCAAGGTCGCAAGACGGACATACGGCTCCTGGTCGGTCTCCATTCGCCCTCCTTCCGCCTATCCCACCTTCTCCGCCACTGAATCACAGCGCGCTGCCCACTCGGTACACAGGGTCAACAAAAAAGGTCACCTGTGACTCAAGTCACAGCGAAAGATGAGCAATTGAGTGGAGTTTCTGAGTTCTCCCTGTGCATTTACTGAACGCAAACTTTGTATCCGTGCGGATACTACGAGCGAGGATACGACCGAGCGGAAGTCCGCGGGGCCGTTCCCGATCTTTGGGGTCGGTCGGGAGTCCTAGGTCCCGGTTCGGGCGCTGGTCCGATGCGGTGGCACGGGGACCACGAATAGCTTTTCCCTGTGCTGACTCCCCCTGCCGTACCCAGCCGTGCCGTGCCCGCCTATTCCGCCCCACACGCCACCTCCGCCACCACCGCCTCTCCCGTACTCCCGCGCGCCGGGCATCCTGGGGGAGTGAGCAACGACGACTTCCGCGCCGCCATGTCCCGCCTCTCCTCGGGCGTGGTCCTGGTGACCGCACAGGAGCCGCCGCTCGACGCGGACGATCCGCACGCACCCGGCGGCGAGGACGTCGGCATGACGGCGACCGCCTTCCTCTCGGTCTCCCTGGACCCGCCCCTCGTCATGGTCAGCGTCCGCGAGGGCTCCCGGATGGACGACCTGCTCGACGAACAGCCCCTCTGGGCGGTCTCCGTACTCTCCGAGCACCAGCGGCACATCGCGGGCCGGTTCGCGATGAAGGGCCGCATCAGCGACCGCCTTCTCTTCGCGGACCTCCCCCACATCCGGGGCGAGGCGTCCGGCGCCCCCCTGGTGGAGGGCGCCCTCGCGACCCTGGAGTGCCGTACGGAACAGCGGGTGACGGCCGGCGACCACACCCTGGTCATCGGCCGCGTCCTCACGGCGACCGCGCCGCACGCGGACGGGGGCCCACTGGCGTACTTCCGTGGCCGTTACCGCCGACTCGACTGACGAGAAACCCGCTGGTCACACCGCTGCCGGACGGCCTAGGTTCGCCGTATGACGAACGACACGCTCCGGCTGGAGCGGATCAGCTCCGACAACTTCGACGCCGCCGTCGCCGTACGGGTCCGCCCGGACCAGGAACACGCGGTCGACCCGGTGATGAAGTCCCTGGCCGAGGCGTACGTCCATCCGCGCACCGCCTGGCCCCGGCTGATCCTCGACGGCGAGCGTCCCGTCGGCTTCCTCATGGCCTTCCTCGACATCGCCTGGGGCGACACCGGCACCGACCTGCGCTCCGGCCTGTGGCGCCTGAACATCGCGGCCGACGAACAGGGCAAGGGCTACGGCCGTTTCGCCGTCGAGTCCGTCGCCGCCGAGATCCGCCGACGCGGCGGCACCGACCTCTACGTCACCTGGCACCCCGGCCCGACCGGCCCCGAGCCCTTCTACCTGGGCCTGGGCTTCACCCCCACCGGCGAGACCAGCGGGGGCCAGACGGTAGGCGTCCTGAAGCTGACCGAGCACTGACCCGGCCCTGACCTGACACCGGGCTGTCGATCATGACGACCTTTGCGTGTACGAACGTAAATGTCAGGACTCGCTCCAGACGCCCGCGCCCCTGCCCGCACCCTCCGCCCTCTCCGCCCTCACCGGCCGAGAACACGGCGGGACCGACATCGAACGCGCGACCACGGCGGCCTGACCGAGCATTCGGCAGGTGACACCCCGGAGATGACTTCCGTGTGATTCGAATCGCACAGCGAGAAATTCATTCCCGGGGCCGTTCCACGGCTCTTTCTTCCGGCCGTGCGGAAATTCACGATCGTTCATCCGCCACCGCACCCCGGGTTACCGGCGCCGGGACAGTCAGTCGCTCAGTCAGCAACCGGCATCGGATAACCGGTTACTCCTACCGGTTACCGGTTAACCCCAGTCCCGTCCCGTACGGCCCCGCTTCACGTCCGCGCGTGCCTTCTTCTGCCGCAACCGGCGTTCGTTGATTCCGCGCGGGATACGGGTGGGGGTACGGGGCTTGGGTGGCGGTGCGGTGGCCTCGGCGAGGAGGGCGGCCAGCCGTACGGCCGCCGCCTCGCGGTTGCGCCACTGCGAGCGGTGCTCGGAGGAGCGGACGGTGACGACTCCGTCGACGAGCCGGCCGGCGAGGTGCTCCAGCGCGCGCCGCTTCCAGACTTCGGGGAGCGACTCGGTGCCCGCGAGGTCGAGGCTCAACTCGACCCGCGTGTCACTGGTGTTGACGTGCTGCCCGCCCGGCCCGCCGGACCGCGAGAAACGCCACATGAGCTCGGCCTCGGGGAGCGAGACGGAGCCACGGATGAGGTAGGGACCGGACATGCCCCTATGGTCGCGCGCCTGTCCGGTCCACGTCACCCCGTTTTCACCCCGGCACCGCGACAGACCGACAAGGTAGGTAAAGAAAGTAAAGGCGCGCGGAACCTTCCGGACCCCCGTCGGCGTTCATAGGGGTGACGGTAGCTTCGTCCCGTACGGGGCTCCGCACCGCACGCACGTACTGCACGTATGTCAAACGAGGGAAGGACTCCCAACAATGGCTGTAAGCCTGTCCAAGGGTGGCAACGTCTCGCTCACCAAGGAGGCTCCGGGCCTGACCGCCGTCACCGTGGGCCTCGGCTGGGACGTCCGCAGCACCACCGGCACGGACTTCGACCTCGACGCCTCGGCGATCGCGGTCAACACGCAGGGCAAGGTCTTCTCGGACGCCCACTTCGTCTTCTTCAACAACAAGGAGACCCCGGACAAGACCATCGTCCACACCGGCGACAACCGCACGGGCGAGGGCGCGGGCGACGACGAGGCGATCAAGGTCAACCTCGCCGGCCTCCCCGCCGACATCGACAAGATCGTCTTCCCGGTCTCGATCTACGACGCGGAGAACCGCTCGCAGAACTTCGGCCAGGTCCGCAACGCCTACATCCGCATCCTGAACGAGGCCGGCGGCGCCGAGATCGCCCGCTACGACCTCTCCGAGGACGCGGCGACGGAGACGGCCATGGTCTTCGGCGAGCTGTACCGCAACGGCGCCGAGTGGAAGTTCCGCGCGGTCGGCCAGGGCTACGCCTCGGGCCTCGTGGGCATCGCCCAGGACTTCGGCGTCAACGTCTGAGCCGACGCCAGAGCCGCACCCCGCGGCTGAAAAGCCCCCGGCCGGACGCCAGTACCTGAGATCGGCGTCGGGACGGGGGCTTTCGCGTGCCCGCACACCTGGCCGGACCGACTGCACCGACCGCAACGGGCGCATAGGGATAACCCCCGGCTTCCGGAAGGCTTCTGGAAACTTCAACAACGATCCCCCTACGCTCCGAACTCGTAAGCCCCCGAACGAAAGTCGTTCGCGAGCGGCGCTTACGAGAGACGGAGACACGTCACCCATGCCGTCCTTATCGGACGAGCACTGTCCGCCCGGAAACCACACCGGCAGCGCTCCCCCCACCGTCCTGATGGACAACCAGGCCCTCGACGAGTTCCTCGCCGCCGCGGTCGGCGAGTACCAGCTCATCACCGCCGACACTCCCCTCCCCTGCTTCGCGCTCCTCCTCGGCACCCCCGGCCCCGGAACACTGCACGTCGAACGCGTCGCCTTCGGCCGCAACGCCCGCACCTCCGACCCGGCGGCCCTCCTGGAGTTCAGCGAGACGATCGTCCCCCGGTACGGACCGGCGTACGAGAACGAGCACCGCGGCTGGTGGGTCGACTCCCGCGATCTCCTCAGCGCCTCCCGCAAGGCCGAGGCGCTCGGCCTGGAACTGCTCGGCTCCATCCACATGCACCCCGACTGGCACCGGATAGGCCCGCCGCACG
>NZ_AEJB01000582.1 GCF_000331005.1 Streptomyces turgidiscabies Car8 | reverse complement strand
GGCGAGCGTCGCATACGAATATCGGCGGCGCTGAACGACCAGATCGCGCCACGCACGGTCCAGGTCACTGCGCGCGTCAGGCGGGCGACCTAATTTGCATGCGGCTGCGGAGCAGGCGTCTCGATGAACGTCATGGACTCTGGCGAACGCACCTGGCCTGGCTCCACCATCCCCGTACCGCAGGACAACCGCCCGGTCGGCCTTGGATCAGAGCCAACGACGCCAGGTGGCGGTTCGTCGCCGCCGTAGGCCGCACCCACCTCGTGGTTCCGGTGCCCACAGCGCCATCCCATGATCACCATCACAGCAACAAGGAGTTCTCATGTCGTTCCGCTGGGGCATTCCCCACCGCTCAGTCGGTCAGCAGGTCGAGTTGGTCTGGGTCAGGAGGCCGAGCCGCCACGGGAGGAGGTTGTAGTCACCGCCCGCGTTGGGATTCAGGCCCTGGTACAGGTACTGGAGCCGGCAGGAGGGAATGGTGAGTGTCTGGTCGTAGCCCGCGCGGATCATCTCGCCGTGGCTGACGTCCCGGGTCCAGGCGCCCGCGGGGAAGCTGACGTTGTTCGCCCGGGCGAAGGGATTGCCCTCGGACGCGGCGAGCTGCGTCCAGGAGCCGCCGAGGCCGGTGGCGGTCCAGGACCGGAAGTAGCGCCGCCCGTCGGAACCGATGGCCTCGACAAGGAGCAGGTACTGGTTGCTGCCCTGAACCTTGTACACGTTGCTCGCTTCGAACAACGCGTTCTTGGAGTCCTGCATCGCGATGACGGTGTTCGTGAACCCGTTCGGGAACTGGCCGACGGTGGTCTGCGAGCGGTACAGGTGTCCGTTGTCGTCGGAGGAGAACAGGTAGCAGTTGGCGCTGTCGCAGATCACCCACATGTCGACCCAGAAGCCCCTGCCGATGTTCTGCCGGATGATGTCCGGCATCGACGAGTAGAAGTTGCGCGGGGCGCTCCACCCGTTGGGGTTGCTGATGTCGGGGTTGGTGGAGAACGAGGCGTTGCCGGTCTGGTAGACGAGGTACCACAGGCGTTGCGGCGCGTTGTAGAAGACCTGCGGCGCGGCCCGGTAACCGGTCCCGATGGCGGTGCGGTCCAGGTAGTGGTGGGTGGCCGAGCCGGCCTGGGACCAGTCGCTGAAGTTCAGGTAGACCAGGTTGTAGCCGGAGCGGCTCGCGGTACTGGCGAACACGTGGTACTTGCCGTTGTACTGGACGACCGTCGGGTCCTTGAGGCCCGCGATGTTGTGCGTCGCGTCGGACTTCGGCCCGATCAGGGCGCCGCTGGAGCTCCACGAGTACCTGTTGGGCAGGGCGGCGGCGTCGCGAGTGCTGCTGCGCGTGGTGGCGGGCGTGCCGCCCAGCGTCGTCAGCGCCGAGTTGTACGCCTGCTTCCTGTTGCCGTTACGGTCGAACAGCAGCGGGTTCTCGTTGCTGCGCCAGGAGTCGCTGTCGCGGATGCCCCAGACCGTGATGCCGGTGCAGCGCGCCACGTTCATGCAGGCCCTGACCGTGTTCGCGTACGCGTTCGGCGACGCCTGAGCGATGTCCAGCTCGGTGATCTGGACGTCCACGCCGAGTGCGGCGAAGCTCGAGATCGTCGTCTGGAAGCTGCCGGGGGGACCACCGGCACCGAAGTGGGCCTGGAGGCCGACACAGTCGATGGGTACGCCGCGTGCCTTGAAGTCGCGCACCATGCGGTAGACGCCCTGGGTCTTGGCGGCGTTCCAGTCGTCGATGCTGTAGTCGTTGTAGCAGAGCTTGGCCCCCGGGTCGGCCGCCCGGGCGGTGCGGAACGCCTCTTCCAGGAAGCCGTTGCCCAGCACGTCCCGGAAGACGGAGCTGCGGAGCTGGCCGCTGCCGCCGTCGGCGAAGGCCTCGTTGACCACGTCCCAGGCGTAGATCTTTCCCTTGTAGTGGTTCGCCACGGTGTTGATGTGGTTGTTCATCACGGATCGCAGGGTGTTCGCGTCCCTGATGGAGCTGACCCAGCCGGGCAGTTGGGAGTGCCAGACCAGGGTGTGGCCGCGCATGCGCTGACCGTGGGACAGCGCGCGGTTGACGATCTGGTCGCCGGCGCCGAAGTTGAAATTGCCGCGGGACGGCTCGGTGGCGTCCCACTTCATCTCGTTCTCGGGCGTGACCATGTTGAACTCGCGGTCCAGGATGCCGGTGTACGTACGGTCGCCGAGCCGGCCCGCGGCCACGGCGGTTCCGAAGTACCGTCCGGACTGGGCCGCCTGGGCGCCGAGGGTGGAGGCCCGAACGGTGTCGGGCGCGGCGGGCGCGGCGGCCGAGGCGGGCGCGCCGGTAGCTGTCCCGGGTGTCGCCAGGACGGTCGCGGCCAGTAGGCCCAGCAGCGAGGCTCGGCGGGAGCCGAGCCGTTTGAGCGGGTTCATGTGTCTCCTGTCGGGATGGGTGGGGGGTTTGCGTGGTGCGATCGGTGGACCTCTTCAGGGCGTGGTCAGCTCGAACCGTGCGAAGCGGACGGCGCCGCCGAGTGCCTGCGTGGCGTGGTTGAAGAGGGCGAATCGGTAGCCCATGAAGAACCGCCAGTCGTTGCCCAGGGAGAAGGCGGGTCCGAGGCGGGTGAAGGTGGTGCCGTCGGTGCTGTAGGAGAAGGTGCCGGGGCGTCCGGAGCCGGGACGGACGTCCGCGTTCGCGCGCAGCCAGACGCGGCTGCCCGGGACGGCCGCGCTCGCGGCCTCGGTGCCGGTACCGGTGGTGTTCCAGTTGGTGTCCATGGTCAGCCCGTTGACCATCACCACCCGCGTCGTACCGCCGTCGCGCCTGACGCCGATCCAGGCGGAGGAGTCGCGCAGCAGTGCCAGTCCGGCCCGGTCGCCGTCCCGCATCGCCGAGAAGTCGAGCTGGGCGGTGGCGGTGGAGGTGGGGCCCTGGATGCGGTGGGTGAGGGTGTTGCGGGCCCAGTAGAGGTCGTTGGTGACCGTCGCGGTGCGTAGGGTCAGGCCGTTGTTCACCGACCATTTGGTGCTGTCCGGGTTGTGGTTCCACTCCCATCGCGGCTTGAGGGCTGTGCCGTCGAAGGTGTCGACGCCGGTCATGGGGGTGACCTGGCGGGGCGGCGGGGGCACGGTCGGGCTGGGATACGTGGTGCCCCACGCGCCGTTGACGAGTTGGACGACCGGCCAGCCGTCCGCGGTCCAGGTGACCGGCGCCAGGGCGGGCATCCGGCCACCGGGGTAGGCGTCGACGAAGGCGAGGTAGTACCAGGCGCCGTTCTGCGTCTGCACCAGCCCGCCCTGGTGCGGGACGCCACCGCCGGGGATCGGCCCGCGCAGGTCGAGAAGGACCTGCCGCATCGTGTAGGGACCGAAGGGGCCACTCGACGACTTGAGGATGTACTGGCCGTTGGCGGGGCGGGTCACGAAGATGTAGTACTGCCCGTTGATCTTGTAGAAGCGGGAGCCCTCCAAGGTGCCCACGCTCGATGGAGTGGTGAACACCTGCTGGGTCCGGACCTGGCTGCGGCCGTCGGGCGAGAGCTGGGCCACGCTGATCGTGCTGTTCCCGTACGCCACGTAGAGGGTGTCGTCGGTGTCGACGAGCAGACCCGCGTCGTAGTAGGCCGTGTTGATCGTCGTGAGCCGGTTCCACGGGCCCTCGGCGGCGGTGGCCGTGTAGAGGTACGTCCTGGCGAAGTCGATCTGGCCCAGCCAGTAGAACGTCCGGTTGCTCGGCCGGTAGGCCAGCGACGACGCCCAGATGCCCCGGACGTAGCCGCGGGCACCGTTCAGGTCGTACTTGGCGCCGAAGTCGAGGACGGGTACCGAGTGACCGGCGATCTCCCAGTTGACCAGGTCGTACGACCGCAGGACGGGCGCGCCCGGCGAGTAGTGCATGGTCGAGGCCGAGGCGTAGAAGATGTCACCGACGCGGATGACGTCGATGTCCGCGAAGTCCTGCCAGATCACCGGGTTCGTGAAGGTCGCCGCGGTCGCGAGGGACGGTCCTCGGTCGGAGGCGGCACCGGCCGCCGTGGTTGTGGGAAGCAGGGCGCCGGCGGTCAGGCCGGTGGCGGCCGTCAGGGCGCGGCGACGGGACAGGGCGTGATGGGTCCATGACATCTGCACGGGTGGCGTTCTCCTTCTGTGGCCCAGCCGTTGGTGGTGGGAGTTGTCCGGAGGTGCCCTGCTGGTTCGCTCGGAGCGACTGCTCTGTATACGAGATCTCGAACGCGGATCGGCTTGTCGGGATTCTGGATAATAGAAGGCCGGTGAATCCCGTCAATACCTCTCGCATGAATCGATGCCATCTTCGAAACATTCGAAGGCGGTTGATCCCATGTCGCCGCGGGCGAGTAGCCCCGAATGGTGGGTATATGCCAGCTTTCGCGAGTCCGTGTGGCCGGATTTTGGCGGCAGTGCGGTGATGGGTGTTGACATGTTCGGTGGCCTCTCTAGTATCCGCAGGACCTCGGTTTCCGAATGGCTCACGAAATTTCGAACCATCACTTCTCTGTAATCCAGTGTCATGGACGTGACATTGATCTTTCATGTCACCCGCTCATGGCGCCCTTCCGCGAAGGAGCCCTTGGTGCCCAGACGGTCAGGCGGACGACTGTTCCGCCTCCTCGCGACCCTCGTGCTGACGGTCACCGCGTCCGTGACGGCTTCCGCCCACTCCACCGCCTCGGCCGCGCCAGGCAGCCCGGCGCTCACGCCACCCTTGGGCTGGAACAGCTGGAACAGCTTCGGGTGCGGTATCACGGAGGCCCAGGTTCGCCAGGCCGCCGACGCGATGGTGTCCTCGGGCATGCGTGACGCCGGCTACCGGTACCTGGTGGTCGACGACTGCTGGTTCGACCCGAACCGCGACGCGGCGGGCAACCTGCGGTCCAACCCGACCAAGTTCCCCAGCGGGATGAAGGCGCTCGGGGACCACATCCACAACAAGGGGCTGAAGTTCGGCATCTACCAGGTGCCGGGCGAACGCACCTGCGCGCAGACCAGCGGCGGCTATCCGGGGTCGACGGGCAGCAGGGGACACGAGGCCCAGGACGCGACGACGTTCGCCTCGTGGGGCGTCGACTACCTCAAGTACGACTGGTGTTCCTCCAGCGGCACCCGCGACGAGCAGGTCGCGCGGTTCACGCTGATGCGCGACGCCCTGCGTGCCACCGGGCGGCCGATCGTCTACAGCATCAACCCCAACAGCTTCCACGCCATCACCGGCTCCACCTACAACTGGGGCGAGGTCGCCGACCTGTGGCGGACGACCGAGGACCTGCTCGACATCTGGCAGAACGGCAACACCAACAGCTATCCCATGGGCGTCGGCAACGTCCTGGACGTCACCGCGCCGCTGGCGGCACAGTCGGGTCCCGGACACTGGAACGACCCGGACATGCTGGTCGTGGGCCGTCCCGGTCTGTCACTGACCGAGTCCCGCTCGCACTTCGCCCTGTGGGCGCTGACGGGGGCCCCGCTCATGGCGGGCAACGACATCCGCACCATGTCCGCCGACGTGAGCGCGATCCTGCGCAACCCGCGGCTGCTGGCGGTGAACCAGGACTCGCTGGGCGCGGGCGGGCGCAGGGTGCGCGACGACGGCAGCACCGAGGTCTTCGCCAAGCCCCTGTCCGACGGCTCGGTCGCGGTCGGCCTGTTCAACCGGGGAGGCAGCACCGCGACGATCGCCACGACAGCGGCACAAGTCGGCCTGTCCGGTGGGTCGTTCACTCTCACGGACCTGTGGACCGGCGGCACGTCGAGCACGTCCGGACAGATCTCGGCGAGCGTGCCGGCGCACGGCGTGGCCGTGTTCCGGGTGACCGGCGGCAATCCGCTGGCCGCCACCACCTCCCGGCTGCGCGGTACCGGATCCGGCCGCTGTCTGGACGTGGACAACGCGTCCACCGCCGCCGGGGCCACGGCACTGCTCCGGGACTGCCACACGGCCGCCGACCAGCTGTGGACCACCTGGGCCGGCGGCGAGATCCGGGTGTTCGGCGACAAGTGCCTGGACGCCTACAACCAGGGAACGGCCAACGGCACCCGGGTCATCACCTGGACCTGCAACGGCCAGGACAACCAGCAGTGGACCGTCGGCTCCGACGGGTCGATCCGCAACGTTCACGCCGGGCTGTGCCTGGACGCCGACCGGGCCGGCACCGCCAACGGCACCTCGCTCGTCCTGTGGGCCTGCGACGGCCGGGCCGGCCAGAAATGGACTCGCGCGTGAGGGGCGTAGCGCACCGCTCGACAGCTCAGCCACCAGCAGGCGTCCACCGGACGCCATGATGATCGCAGCTCGACCGTTGCCCCCCCACCGGTACGAGGCTCACCCGGGCAGCCGCCTGGGTGATGGGCCTCCTGCCGGCGTTCGCCGTTCTTCCCGCCGCGGTGCAGCCCACCGCGGCCAGGGCCGACAACCCGATCGTGCGGCACGTGTACACCGCCGACCCGGCCCCGCTGGTGTACCACGGGCGCGTCTACCTCTACACCGGGCACGACGAGGACGGCTCCGCCTACTTCACCATGAAGGACTGACGGGTGTGGTCCTCCGCCGACATGGTCAACTGGACCGACCACGGCTCGCCGCTCAGCCTGGCCACCTTCAGCTGGGCGCCCAAGGACGCGTGGGCGGGACAGGCCGTGCAGCGCAACGGCCGGTTCTACTGGTACGTGCCGGTGACGAACCGGGCGACCGGCCGGATGGCCATCGGCGTGGCGGTGTCGGACAGCCCCACCGGACCGTTCCGGGACGCCCTCGGCCATCCGCTGGTGGAGAACGGAGAGTTCGACCCGACCGTCTTCATCGACTACGACGGCCAGGCCTACCTGTACTGGGGCCATCCGAACCTGTGGTACGTCAGGCTGAACACCGACATGACCTCCTACTCGGGCAGTCCCACCAGGATTCCGCTCACCACCGCGGGGTTCGGCACCCGTATCGGCGACGCCAACCGCCCCCCGCTGTTCGAGGAAGGGCCGTGGGTCTACAAACGGGGCGGTCTCCACTACCTGGTGTTCGCGGCCAAGTGGCACCGGCTGTACGAGCCGACGCCGGTCCACGCCGCTGCGGGCGTTGATGACGGCGATCAGCAGGTCGACCGCTTCGGTACCCATCCGGTCCGGGCGGAGGCTGAGCGTGGTGACGGGCGGGGTGGTCGTCGCGTAGTCCGGATCCTCGCTGACGCACGCCACCAGCAGGTCCCGCGGTACCCGAAGCCCATGGCGGCGGGCGGCGGCGAGGATGTTGTGACCGGAGTCGGAGTAGACGCCGATGACAACGTCCGGTCGTGGATCGCGGTCCAGCAGGCGGCCGACCGCCTCCTGTTCCGCCGTGAAGTAGTCGGGCAGGGAGGCGCACTCCTCGACGAGTGCGGGCACGTCGCGTCCGTCGCACCAGGACCGGTAGGCGTGTTCGATCAGGCGCGGGTACTCGTCGTCGTGCAGGGGCAGGGAGAGCCCGATCCGCCCGCCGCCGGCCTCCGTGAGATGGTCGAGGAGTACGCCGTCATGGTCAGGCCGAGCACTCCGGTGGCGCCGCGGGCGAGGGCCCGGGCCGTGCTGGCAGGGGCGTAACCGAGTTCGCGCGCCGCGGCGAGCACGCGCTGCCTGGTCGTCTCGGACAGCCGGCCGGTGCCGTTGACCGCGTTCGACACCGTGGCCGTGGACCTCCGGCGTGTGCGGCCACGGCGCTGAGCGTGGGACACCGCCAGGCACGCGAACTCTCCATGCGCACCCCGACAGTGCCTGTGTTTCCCAACAGCCCTGTGACCGCTTGTGGTTAAGAACTTCATCACTCAGCGTACCCGTCGACGGCGACCCGTACGACGGCCGCCGGGTGAGGAGCGAGCGGGTGGCAGATGTTCACGTGCGGTCCGCTCGACCAGCGTGCTGAACGCGGAACGAGAACAGTGCAGGCCAAGTAGGGCCAACTTTGCGCCAGTTCCGTATTCTTGCCCCGCCCAGGGGCCGCATCGCATCGGGACGTCCGGATCCCCGCCATCTCGCGGGTGCCGGCGCCATTACGTCACATGGACAAGAATTGACAAGAGGGGAAGCGGTGGAGGCAACGAGTACGCAGGTGCGAGAGGGCACCACACCTCCGGTCGTCGCGGCGCGGAGGGCGCTGTGGACGTTCGCCATCATCAACCTGGTGATCGTCGAGGGCCTGTTTCTCACCGCCGGGTCCGGCAAGAACGGGGTGCTCACGGTCGCCAAGTTCTTCGGCCTGCACGCCGCGGTGCTGATGCTGTTCCAGCTGCTGCTGGTGGCCCGGCTGCCGTGGCTCGACCGCCGTATCGGCATGGACCGGTTGACGGTGTGGCACCGGTGGGTCGGCTTCACCCTGTTGTGGACCATCCTCACCCACGCCGTGCTGGTGGTGCTGGGCTTCGCGGAACTCGATGACGCGTCGATGACGAAGACGTTCTCCGCACTGGCCGGAGTGCCCGCCTCCCTGCTGGGGATGGGGGCCGCCGCGATCGTCGTCGTGATCGGCGTGGTCTCCGCCCGACAAGTGAGACGGCGGCTGCGCTACGAGACGTGGCACGGCGTGCACCTGCTGCTGTACGTGGCGTTGGGGCTCGCGTTCGTCCACCAGTTGCAGGAGACCACGACCTTCAGCTCATCCACGCCCGCGATGCTCTACTGGTGGGCCCTGTGGGTGTTCGCGTTCGGTGCCCTGATCACGGGGCGGATCGTGATGCCTGTGTGGCGCAACGCCTATCACCGATTCGAGGTCACGGCGGTGGTGCCGGAGTCGGACGGCGTGGTTTCGGTGCATGTCACCGGTCGCCACCTCGACAGGCTGCCGGCCAGGGCGGGCCAGTTCTGCATCTGGCGGTTCCCCGGGCACAACCACTGGTGGCTGGCCAATCCCTTCTCGCTGTCGGCGGCACCCGACGGCCGCACGCTGCGCCTGACCGCCAAGGCGGTCGGCAGCACCAGCGCCGGCCTGCTGCATGTCCCGGTCGGGAGCCGCGCGTTCGTCGAGGGGCCGTACGGGGCGTTCACCGCGTTGCACCGAACGCGGCCCGGTGCGCTCCTGATCGCCGGAGGAGTGGGGATCACGCCGGTTCGAGCCCTGCTGGAGGAGGAACCGGGCGACGACGTCGTCGTGCTCTACCGGGTGCGCAGCGAGGCCGACGCCGTGCTGGTCGACGAGGTACGGACTCTGGTCGCGGGCCTCGGTGGGCGACTGCACCTGCTCACCGGCCGCACGGGGGAGGGAGGCCCGCCGTTCGAGCCGGCGAGTCTCCGTGCCCTGGTTCCCGACATCACCGAACGCGACGTGTACGTCTGTGGCCCGCCCGCGATGACCTCGGCCGTGCTCAGCGCCCTGCGCACGCTCAAGGTCCCCCAACTGCAGGTGCACGCCGAGCGGTTCGGCCTGGCCTGACGGCGCCGAGGCTCCGGTGGGCGCACCCACCGGAGCCTCAAGTGCCCTTATCCCGGCGCAGCCCCCCAGGGACGGGTAGGGGCGGCGGGGCGAGACAAAAAGCCGCAGCCCGCCGATGGGGGAAGTCGGCGGGCTGCTCTCGTACCGCAGTGGCTCTGTGGGATCCGTGCACCCGGCAAACAGGCCCCGGACAGTCAGGTCAGTGCACGGAGTGCTCCTCCAGCGGGAACGTCCCGCCCGTCACATCCTCCGCGAACGCCTTCGCCGCGTTCCCCATGACCTCACGCAGATTCGCGTACTGCTTGACGAACTTCGGCATCCGCCCCCCGGTCAGCCCCAGCATGTCGGTCCACACCAGCACCTGCGCGTCGGTCTCCGCCCCCGCCCCGATCCCCACCGTGGGGATGTGCAGCGTCCGCGTGACCTCCGCCGCCAGCTCGGCCGGCACCAGCTCCAGGACCACCGCGAACGCCCCCGCGTCCTGCACGGCCTTCGCGTCCCGCAGCAACTGCTGCGCGGCCTCCTCGCCGCGTCCCTGGACGCGGTAGCCCATGGAGTTCACGGACTGGGGGGTGAGGCCGATGTGGGCCATCACCGGGATACCGGACTCGACCAGCAGTTCGATCTGGCGGTGCGAGCGCTCGCCGCCCTCCAGCTTGACGGCCCCGACCCCCGCCTCCTTCACCAGCCGCGTCGCCGAGCGCAGCGCCTGCACCGGGCCCTCCTGGTAGGAGCCGAAGGGCAGGTCGCCCACGATCAGCGCCCGGCTCGTACCCCGGACGACCGCCGCCGACAGCATGGTCATCTCGTCGAGGGTCACGGGTACCGTCGACTCGTATCCCAGGTGACAGTTGCCCGCCGAGTCGCCGACCAGCATGACGGGGATACCGGCCTCGTCGAAGACGGACGCGGTCATCGCGTCGTAGGCGGTGAGCATGGGCCACTTCTCGCCGCGCTCCTTGGCGGCGGTGATGTCCCGGACCGTGATGCGGCGTGTGCCCTTGCCCCCGTACAGCGCGTTCGTCGCGTTCGCCGAGTTCGTCGTCGCGGTGGTGCTGCCGGCGGAGGCCTGGTGGGCAGACTGAAGCTGCGTCATGGCAACGGCTCCTTCAATTCATCTCGAGGCGCCCTGACGGCGTCCCCGGATCCCTCCCATGGTGGCACCTTCCGTCCGGGGACGGCTAGTGGTCGCCCACGGAGGGCCGTCTGTGTGCTGAACGTCTCGCGCCGCATCCCACCGGTGCCCGGCTCCTGCGTAAGGCCTGGGTAAAGAATTCCAATACGAGACGGTCTCGTATCGAAATAGGCCTAGGCTTGCCGTCATGACTACTCCTGCCGGCCCACCCGCCACCGGCCCCCGGATCCCGGAGGCCGTGCACCGGCGACGTTGGGCGATCCTCGGCGTGCTCATGCTCAGCCTGCTGATCGTGGTGCTCGACAACTCCATCCTCAACGTCGCCATCAAGACCATCTCCACCCCCGCCCCGACCGGCCTGGGCGCCACCCAGAGCGAGCTGGAGTGGGCGATCAACGCCTACACCCTCGTCTTCGCCGGGCTGCTGTTCACCGCCGGGATCCTCGGTGACCGGCTCGGCCGCAAGAAGGTGCTGCTCGGCGGCCTCGCCGTGTTCGGCATCGGCTCCGCCTTCGCCGCCTTCGCCGGTTCGCCCACGGAGCTGATCGTCTTCCGGGCCCTGATGGGCCTGGGCTCCGCCTTCGTGATGCCCGCCACCCTCGCCGTCCTCATGAACGTCTTCGAGCGCGAGGAGCAGCCCAAGGCCATCGGTATCTGGGCCGGCGGTGTCGGGCTCGCCATCGCCATCGGACCGATCACCGGAGGCGTCCTCCTCGACCACTTCTGGTGGGGTTCCGTCTTCCTCATCAACGTGCCGATCGTGATCATCGCCCTCGTCCTGATGACGGTCCTGGTGCCCGACTCCCGCGACCCGAAGCCCGGCCGCATCGACCCCGTAGGGGTTCTGCTGTCCGTCGTCGGCCTCGTGCTGCTCGTCTACGGCATCATCAAGGGCGGCCAGCTCGCCGACTTCACCGACCCGCAGGTGCTGGCGACCATCGGCGCCGGTCTCGCCGTACTCGTCGGCTTCGTGCTGTTCGAGAAGCGCAGCGACCATCCGTCCATCGACGTGACGTACTTCCGCAACAAGACCTTCTCGGCGGCGATGTCCGTCATCGCGCTCGTCTTCTTCGCGCTGATGGGCGTGACCTTCTTCTCGGTCTTCTACACCCAGAGTGTGCGCGGCTACTCGCCCCTCCAGACCGGTCTGCTGATGCTGCCGCTGGCCGCCGCCCAGCTGATCTTCGCGCCGCGCGCCCGGCTGGCCGTCGACCGCTTCGGCAACCGGGCCACGACGACCGCCGCGATGCTGCTGATCGCCGCGACCCTGGCCGCGTTCGCCTCGTTCGAGAGGGACACCCCGATCTGGGTGCTGGAGGTCGTCTTCTTCCTGATGGGCACCGGCATGGCGCACATCATGACGCCGACCAGCGTCGTCATCATGCAGGCCCTGCCCCGCGAGAAGGCCGGCTCCGCCTCCGCGCTCAGCAACACCTTCCGCCAGGTCGGCGGCGCGCTCGGCATCGCCGTACTGGGCTCCGTCCTCTCGGCGGCCTACCGCAGCGACATCGAGGACAAGCTCGGCGCACTGCCCGCCGACGTCCGGCACACCGCGGGCGAGTCCATCGAGGCCACCCTCGGAGTCGCCGCCAAGCTCGGCCCCCGCGGCGACGCCCTGGTCGGCCCCGCCAACGACGCGTTCCTGCACGCCATGCACATCACCGCGCTGTGCGGCGCGGGCGTCGCCCTCCTGGGCGCCCTGGTCGTCGCCCTGTGCCTGCCGGGCCGCCCGGCCGCACCCCAAGAGGGCGAGGAGAAGCCGCAGTTGGCGTCCGCGGACCACTGAGCGGCAGCGGACGCAGGGGATGAGGAGCGACGAAGGGCACCTAAGCGGCACCTGAGGGGTGCCATTACGGGGGGACGGGGCGACGGGGAGAATCGGCGCACCGGCGCATCCGCGCCGGAGAAGGAAAGGAGCAGGTCGCGTGAACCTCGCGGACGGCCCGGCCGGCGCAGCCACCACCGCTCGGACCACGGCCGAACGGAGCAGCACCCGGGGCCGCCCCCGGAGTGAAGCCGTGGAGCGCTCCATCATCGAGGGCGTGCTGCAGCTCCTGGAGGAAGGCGTGCCGCTCGCGGACATCTCCATCGAGCGGGTGGCACGCACCGCCGGTGTCGGCAAGGCCACCATCTACCGCCGCTGGCCGGGCAAGGAGGAACTGTTCGTCGACGTCATGCGGGCCATGGAACCCGCCGACCCGGAGCTCCCCGGCACGTCGACGCGCGACGACCTGGTCGTCCTGCTGGAGGCGCTGCGCCGCCGGGGACTCGCCCACCAGTCCTCGGCGTTCCTGCACAACGTCCAGGCCCAGGTGAAGAGCAGCCCCAAACTCTGGGCCGCCTACCAGGCCACCGTCATCGAGCCGCGCCGACTGCTCGGCGTCGAACTCCTGCGCCGCGGCCAGCGCAGCGGCGAGGTGCGCCCCGACATCGACGTCACGATGATGTACGACCTCTTCCTCGGCCCCATGCTCCTGCGCGCCGTACTGCGCAACGACGCGGACCTGCCGGAGGGGCTCGCGGAGCGAATCGTCGACACGCTGCTGGAAGGTCTGCGGCCGGTGGCTCCGTAACCAGCAATTCGTACGCCCCACGGGCCGGCCGGCGCTCGACTGTGCGTGTTTCGTCACAGACGGCCCTTGACCGGACCGTAACCGGAACTGCTCGCGCCGACTTGTTCGTCATCGTCCCCGTACGGCCGTCATGAGACGGCGAGATCGGAACCGATCATCCCCTAGGGTCTTAGACGCGGGGGACGGACGGTATGCACGGCAGGTTGTGAGGCGACGGTATGGCCCAGCAGGCGTACATGACGGAGACGGACAACGGAGGCTCGGGACCCGAGCGTCGGGGACCCCGACTTCGGCGCCTGATGGCCCGTCTGACGGCCGGCTGGCGGGGCGATCCGAGAATCTGGCGCCGGGGCCTGATCACGGCGGCGCTGGCCCTGCTGCTCGCCCTGGTGATGGTTCTGCACGCGCAGATCCCCAACCGGATCGGCAACCTCGGCAGCCTCAGTGAGACGTTCCTGCCCTGGTTCGGCATCATCTCCGTACCGCTGCTGCTCGTTGTGGCCCTGATCCGGCGCTCCGCGACCGCGCTGATCGCGATCGCGGTGACCACGGCCGTCTGGTTCAACCTCTTCGGCGGGCTGCTCGGCAGCAACGCCGGTACCGGCGGCAATCTGACGGTGGCCACCCACAACGTCAACGCGGAGAACCCGGACCCGGCCGGCACGGCCCGCGAGGTGGCGGGCTCCGGCGCCGACCTCCTCGCCCTGGAGGAACTGACGGACACGGCCGTCCCGACGTACGAGAAGGCCCTCGCGGCGACGTACAAGTACCACTCGGTCCAGGGCACGGTCGGCCTGTGGAGCAAGTACCCGATCAGCGCCGCCCGGCCGGTGGACATCAAGCTGGGCTGGACCCGCGCGATGCGCGCCACCGTCGCGACACCGGAGGGTCCGGTCGCGGTGTACGTCGCCCACCTCCCGTCGGTGCGCGTGAAGATGAAGGCCGGGTTCACGGCCCGCCAGCGCGACAAGAGCGCGAACGCGCTGGGCGAGGCGCTCTCCGACGAGAAGCTGACGCGCAAGATCCTCCTCGGCGACCTGAACGGCACGATGAACGACCGCGCGCTGAACGCCGTCACCGCCCAGATGCGCTCCACGCAGGGCGCGTCGGGCAGCGGGTTCGGGTTCAGCTGGCCGGCGTCGTTCCCGCTGGCACGGATCGACCAGATCATGGTGCAGGGCGTGGAGCCGGTCAGCTCCTGGTCGCTGCCGCGCACGGCGAGCGACCACCTGCCGATCGCGGCCCGGGTGCGGATTCCGGCCGCGTAGGGGCCACGGCGACGGGCTCGCGACCCGGGGGAATACCGGGCGTGGCAGTCTTTGTTCCGTACTTGAACATAAACTGTACGGACCTACGCCCGTCGCACCCTTCGAAAGGCCGCTGTTCTGATGTCCCGGCCCACGCCGACCTCCCTGTCCGCCCCCGCCCGCAGGACCACCCCCCTGGCCCTGCTCGCCCTCGCCGTGGGTGCTTTCGGCATCGGCACGACCGAGTTCGTGATGATGGGCCTGCTGCCCGAGGTCGCGGACGACCTGAACATCTCGATCCCGACCGCCGGGCACCTGGTCTCGGCGTACGCGCTCGGCGTCGTCATCGGCGCCCCGCTGCTCGCGGCGGCCACCGCCCGGATGTCGCGCCGCAAGGTCCTGATCGGCCTGATGGCCCTGTTCGTGGCGGGCAACGCCCTGTCGGCGTTCGCACCGGACTACGACTACCTCCTGGCCGCCCGCTTCCTCAGCGGACTGCCGCACGGCGCCTTCTTCGGCGTCGGCGCGGTGGTGGCGACGACCATGGTGGCGCCGGAACGCAAGGCACGCTCGGTCTCCCTGATGTTCCTGGGCCTGACGGTCGCGAACGTGCTCGGCGTCCCGGTGGCCACGGCGATGGGCCAGCAGCTCGGCTGGCGGGCGACCTTCCTCGGCGTGAGCGTCATCGGCGTGGCGGCGATAGCGGCGCTGGCCCTGCTGATCCCGAAGACCCGGGTGGAGACCCCGGTCGCGGGTCTGCGCGGCGAACTGGCCGCGCTGCGGTCGCTGCCGGTCTGGCTGGCCCTCGGTACGACGGTCGCGGGCTTCGGCGCCCTGTTCTCGGCGTACAGCTACATCGCTCCGATGCTCACGGACTCCGCCGGGTACGCCGACTCCAGCGTGACGCTGCTGCTGGCCCTGTTCGGTGTGGGCGCGACGGTCGGCAACCTGCTGGGCGGACGCCTCGCGGACCACTCGATGCGGCGCACCCTGTTCGGCGGCCTGGTCTCGCTGATCCTGGTCCTGGGCGCGTTCCCGCTGCTGATGAGCACGCAGTGGAGCGCGGCGCTGGCGGTCACGCTGCTCGGCGTGGCGGCGTTCGTCACGGGCTCACCGCTCAACCTGATGGTGATGGAGAAGGCGTCGACGGCCCCGTCCCTGGCCTCCTCGGCGAACCAGGCGGCCTTCAACCTGGCCAACGCCGGGGGAGCGTGGATCGGCGGCCTCGCCCTGGCGGCGGGCTTCGGCGTGACGTCCCCGGCGCTGGTGGGGGCGGGACTGGCTGTGCTGGGCCTGGGCGTCGCGGGGGTCGCGTACGCGGTGGACCGGCGAGCGGTGGCTCCGTCGGCGGCCCGGCAACGCGTGGTGGCGACGCATGTCCCGAGGCAGGCGGAGACGGTACGGCACTGATCCCGGGTCGGGGTCGCCAATGCGGCTCAAGGCGGCTCAAGGGCCTGAGTTCCTACCAGAGCTCCTTTTCGGACAGCAGGCCCTTGAGGTTCAGGTCTCTTCGAAGACCGTGGCTCGTGCTGTCGACGATGACAGCCGCCCCCACCCATTGCCCGCCCGCGTCCTCGGTGACCCGGCGAGCGGCCAGGGCCGTGGCCCCCGTATCCACCCAGTCGTCCACGAAGAGAACCCGGCTTCCCGGGCCCAGGCGGCGTTTCCTGATTCCCCACTCGACCGTTCGGCCCTGGTAGTCCGGTGGGGTGCTGCGTAGCAGCACGCTGTCGCCGGTCGTCTCCTCGCTCAGGTCTCTGCGCATCTCCACGAAACCGGCCCCGAGGGCGACAGCCACCAGTGGGCCGATGAGATATCCCGTGGCCTCCGGCGACATCACGACGTTGGGGCTCCCGCCCGGGTGCAGGGCCGCCAGCGCGGGACCGATCCCCGTCAGGATCTCGCCTTCCCGCCACCACCCCGAGATGTCCGCACGCTGGTCTTCCTTGCCGCGCCATGCGAAATGGTCACGCAGGAGATTTCTCATGTCCACGGTGAACCGACCCCTGAATTTCTGATTCTCGAACAACGGGATTCCCGAAACAACGGGGAGTGCCCGCCGGTCGAGGCCGACGGGCACTCCCTTTTCTCAGGTCCTACTTCTTTCTGCGCTTGTTGGGGTTGCCCCGGCGTCGGGCATCGCCCTTCTCGCCGCCGCGGTCGTTACTGTATCGACGCTCTCCCGCCTGGTGTCTTCCGAGGTGGGACTTTCCGGTGCTCTGCTTCTTCTTCTTGTGGGCGAAGAGGTGAATGTGCCAGCTCCAGTGCCAACTCCAGTGCCAGCTGAAGTGGAGGTGGACCGGATGGCGGTAGAGGTAGTACGCCCCGCCGACCGCCGCGGCGCCCAGCAAGTAGACGCCGTAGCCCTCCATGACACAGCCGTCCCAGAAGCAACGGCCGTCCAGGTCGGTGCCGTTCACCGGGTCCTGGTTGACGTAGTCGTAGGCGTTCGCGCTGCCGCCGGGCACGGGGTCGACCTGGAGGAAGCGTCCGGCGGTGGGGTCGTACAGGCGGACGCCCATGAGGGTGGCGCCCGTGACGGTGTCGGAGGCGCGCTGGTCTCCGCCGAGCCAGCCGTACCGGGTGGCGGCGGTGCCGTCCTCCGGGTTGCCGAACTCGTCGTAGGCAGCGGCGGTGACCGACTGGCTGGTGTCCAGCGGGAGCTGGACGGTGACGTCGCCGTGGATGTCGGTCAGTTGCAGGACCGTGTCACCGGTGGCGCTGGTGACCGCGGCCAGGTCGCCGTCGGCGGCCGGGACGTTGCGGGTGACGGTGGAGACCGTCTCCTGCGTCCAGTCGGGGCTGTCGCCGTCGGCGCCGTAGTGGTCGGTCCTGGCTCCGGTCTGGGTCCAGGTGCCGTCGGTGCCCTGGGTCTCGGTGGTCCAGGAGGCGAGGCGGCCGGCCGCGTCCAGGTTCCAGGTCTGCCGGCTGGTGCCGGAGGTCTGCTGCCGGACGAGGTCGTTGGCGTAGTAGCCGATGGTGGCGCCGGACGCCTGGGTCGTCGTACGGCCGAAGGCGTCGTAGACCGTGCCGGTGGCCTCCAGGCGGTCGGCACTGTCGTAGGAGTACGACGTGCCGGTCGCCCCGGTCGAGGTGCAGGCCGTGCCGACGTCGCTGGTGACGACGGCGAGGGCCGTGCGGTTGCTGTTCTTGTCGAAGGTGTAGTCGCGGCGGGTGCAGGCCCCGTTCGGGTCGGTGTCGTCCGCGCGGGTCAGGCGGCCGGCCGCGTCATAGGTGTAGCCACGGCTGCGGGTCTGGCCCGTGGTGTCGTTGTCGGTGACGGTCTGTCCCTGGACGCTCTGGTCCACGGTGTCCGAGGCGACGACCGTGCCGTCGCTGTCCTTGGTGTAGACCCGCGACGTCTGCGCGCCGGTCTCGTCCTGCGCGACGGTCAGGGTGTAGCCGCCGGGCAGGGACTCGGTGGCGAGGTCGCCGTCCGCGTCGTAGGTGGCGGCGAAGGCGCCCGCGACCGAGTCGGTGCGGGAGGTCTCCAGGCCGCGCGGGTCCTTGGAGGTGTCGTAGGTGTAGGTGGTGGTGGACGGGGCCGAGTCGGTGGTCTTCACCGGCCGTCCGAGCGCGTCATAGGCGGTGGCTGTGGTGTTGCCCGCGCCGTCCGAGTAGGAGATCTCCCTTCCGAGCTGGTCGTAGGAGTGGGTGACCGTGCCCGCTCCGGACGCGACGGTGGCGACCTTGCCGTTGTCGGGGTCGTACGTCGTCGTGACGTCCGGTACGGCGGTGCCCACGCCTCCGCTGACGACGGTCTGCGTCAACCGGCCTGCCGCGTCATAGGTGTTGGTGGTGGTACGGGTGACGGAGTTCGCGGTCTCCGTCGTCTTCGCGGTGTTGCCCCAGCGGTCGTACTCGATCGTCCTGGTGGGCAGTTGGGTGGGGTTGGAGCCGCCGCCCGTGATCGCGCCGCCCGGTCCCGTGGAGCAGAGCAGGTCCGCCCACTCGGGACGGCCGTTGCACGCACCCGTACCGGTGGCCGAGTAGTACGTCGTCACCGTGGCGCCGGCGTCGGAGCCGGACGACTTCGGCAGAGTCGACTTGATGACCCGGCCCTGGGAGTCGTACGACGTGTTCTTGGTCAGCGCCAGGCCGGAGGGGTCGGTGACGGTGCTGGTGGGCAGACCCTTGACCCAGTCGTATCCGCTCGCCGTGGTGCGCACGTCCGCGTCCGCCGGGTAACCGGCCACGTACGCTCCGACCTTGGCGGTCGTGACCTGGTTGGCCACCGTTGCCGTGCCGTCGGTCGGGCGCCCCTCGTCGTAGGTGTTGACGGTGTGCTCGCGGGCCGGGACCTGCGATCCCGGGGCCAGGTCGGTGCCGCCGCTGCCCGCCGCCAGGGTGGACGTGAGCGTGACCTGGTGGAGGGGGCCGTACTCGTCGGTCTCGCGCAACCCGTCGGAGGAGTACACCGAGCGGGTCGACAGCTGCTCGGCGCGGTCCGCCGAGGTCAGCTGGTCGATGCTCAGCGCGACCTGCTCGGCCTGGCCGGCGCCGCTGGTGGCGAGCGCCAACTCGCGGTTCCCAGCAGTCAGTTCACGCACGGAGTTGCCGAAGCGGTCGTACTCGGTGGTGCTGATGTGACCGCCGGGTGTGGCCGTGTCGACCTCACGGCCGGAGTTGTCGGTGTAGGTGATCGTCGCCCGGGTGTAGCTGGTGGCCGCCAGGGCGCCGCCGGTGTGGGAGGAGGGGACGGAGTCGGCCGGGAACACGGCCGTCGCGTCGGTCGGTACATCGGTCTGGCCCCAGGCGGCGACGTCCGAAGTGCCCAGCGCGTAGGGCGCGTTGGTGCCGGAGAGCGGGACGTCGTAGACCACGCTGGTGGTGGCCGTCGTACCGTCGGTGGTGCTCTTGCTGCCGGCCGTCAGGTTGGGACGGGAGGCGGAGAGCAGCATGCCGGTTCCGGCGGTGGCGGCGTTGCCGGCCTGGCCGTAGGTGAAGGTCCAGGGCAGTTCGCCGGGCGGGGTCAGGGTGGTGACGTGGCCCGAACTGTCGTAGGTGTACGCCGTTTTGAGGGCGGGGCTGATCCGCGGGTCCCACTGCTCGCGCAGGTGGCCGGTGTTGTCGTACGAGTACTGCGCGACCACGGTGGCGGTGGCCGCCGAGGCGCCCGGGGAGGTGGCCCAGAGTTTGATCTGTGAGACCTGCCCGGTGTAGTCGCCGAGGGCGGAGCCGGTGGCCGTCGTCGAGGTGGCGTAGACGAATTCGAGCAGGCGGCAGCCCGCCGTCGCGGGGGTCGTCCCGCAGGTCGAGGAGGAGACGGCGGAGGTCGGCGCGATGACGTACTTGGGGCGGGCCAGCGTGCTGGTGCCCGACGTCACCTTCTCCGAGACGACCTTGGTCGTCGTGTTGTCGGTCGGCAGGTAGGTGGTGGCGACCTGCCAGGTCGTGGCCGCCGGGTCGACCTTCGCGAAGGTCGTCGTCGTACCGTCGTCGTCCTTCAGGGTGAAGGACCCCGTCAGTGACCCGGTCAGCGTCAGGTCCTCCGAGCCCGGCTCCGGCTTCCAGCCGCCTGCCGAGGTCGCGGTGAACCCGGTCTCGTCGCCGTCGACGTCCACCAGTGCCACGGAGGTGGCGGACGTCTTGCGGACGTACGCCCAGTCGGAGTCGGTCAGTTCGGCCGTGGTCCCCGAGGTCCACTGCGGCCCGAAGATCGCGACCTGGCCCTCGGCGTCCGCACCGGCGGTCGGCCGGCGCGAGGACGCGGTGCGTGACACCGTCAGCCCGAACGCGGAGGCGTCGGTGTCGGAGAGCGTGAAGTCGCCTGTGAGGGTGTTCACGGTGCCCGGGCCGATGTCGGCGCTCGGTGCGGTGCCGGCGTTGCGGTCGACGGTGATGGTGTGGGGCTGGGAGTAGGCGGTGGTGGTGCCGTCGGTGAAGGCGGCCCGGATGTCGAGTGCCCCGTCCTCGGTCAGTGAGGTCGTCACGTTCCACGTCAGCGCGGCGGGTGAGCCGCCGGTCACGGTCACCGGCCAGGCCGAAACAGCCGACCCGTCCGCCGACTTGGTGACATCGGCGACCGGCACACTGTGCCAGGTGTCGGTCTCACCGCGCCGGTACTGGTAGGTGACACCCGTGTAGGTGCTCTTCCCGGTCGAGGTCAGACTGACCCGGCGGGCGGCGCTGTCGCCGTCGCCCGGGGTGAGCAGTCCGGCGCCGTCCCCGACACCGAAGGCGTAGGTGGTCGTCGCGGACGACATGTTGCCGCCGGAGTCGATGGTCTTGGCGTACAGCTTGTGCCAGTCCTCACCCGGCGCGATCGTGATCGTCAGCGGGTCGCCGCCCGAGCCGTCGGTGGTGTCGTACACCCGCTTGGGGATCGTGGAGTCGTCCAGCCCCCAGGCGAAGCCCAGTCCGTCGGTCGAGGTGGTGTCCAGCGTGCAGGTGGCCCCGCCGGTCGCGGTCGCCGTCCAGGTGTTGGCCGTGTACGGGGTGCAGGAGACCGTGGGCGCGGCCGGCAGCGCGGTGTTCATCACGAACGTCTTGTACGCCGACCACGTGCCGTAGTCCGTCCCGTCGTAGGCGCGGACCCGGAAGCGCAGGTGCGCGCCCGCCGGGAAGGCGGACGCCGCCGGGATCGCCAGGGTGGAGACGGATCCGGAGGCGACCGTGTGTCCGTACGCGGTGTACGTGTACGTGTTGTCCGCGTACGCGGGGTCCGCGGTGATCTCGTACTGGCCCTGGGCGACTCCGCCGTCCGCGTCCGTCACCTTCGTCGACAGCGTCGGCGTCAGCGAGGTGACGTACGTCTTGCCGTTGTAGGGGTTCGGGTAGTTCGGTGAGATGGCCGAAGAGGACGTGGTGGCATACGAGTTGTAGGTCACCGACAGTTTCGGCGCGTACCCGGACGTCGAGTAGTTCGCCGAGCGGAAGCGCCGCCAGGTGGTGGAGTCCGTCTCGGACGCGCTCGCGATCTGGACGCCCTGGTTGGTCGAACCGTCCGCCCATGCCTGGGTGATGGCCTGGAGGTTCCAGTTCGACCAGTTCGCCGCGCAGCTGGAGTCGTAGCCCCAGTGCCCGGTGTTGGAGGCGTCACCGGTCGTCGTGGTGGTGGGCTGCGCGCCCCAGGTGATCGCGGAGGAGGTCCAGGTGGAGGTGACCCGCTTGGCGAGGGTGGCCGGGCCGGAAGTTCCGCAGGTCGCCGAGTAGTAGTTGTACAGCGACAGGTTCGCGGCGGTGATGTGCTTGCCCACGAACTTCGACACGTCGAACTTCAGATACGAGCGCGCCGTGTCCGTGCCGCCGTCGTACGTACCCGACTTCAGCTCCTCCGAGGAGACCTGCGAGTCCGGGTAGTCCGGGTTCTGCACCCACGTGTCGGTGGTCACGGCGAGCGTGGTGGTGGGATCGACGGTCACCGGGTAGGTCGCGGTGGCGAGGAAGGAGGTGTCCGGGGTCAGGACGAGGCTCTGGCTGCCGTCGGCGGCCGTCTCGACCCTTGTGGCCACCTGCTCCTGGTGCGCGGACTCACCCGACGCCCTGTCCAGGCTGGCGTCCCACATCACCGGCGCGGGCGCCTCGGCGACCAGCGTGCCGGTGGTGTCCTTCAGCAGCAGGTGTCCGGAAGCGGCCCGGGACAGCTTCAGCCCGGCCAGGTTCACCGGAATGCGGTAGGTGACCGCCCCGTCGGCGGGCTTGCGGGCCAGCCGGATGTTCTCCGAGAAGCCCTGCGCGAGCGCGCTCACCGACAGGGTCTGACCACCGCCGAGCGCGTACGAGGCGGTGTTGGCCTTCACGGACGGTGTGGGCAGCTTGACCGCCCAGCCGAGCCCGAAGGACCGCTTGCCCTTGCTCACCGACGCGAGCCGCGTGTCACCACCGTCGGAGACGGCCACGTCGGCGGGCGCGGCGGCGGGCGTGAGATCGCTACCGGTGTCGGAGAGCGAGGTGTCGATGTTCTTCCAGACCCCGCCGACCTTCGTGCGGACCGGCCCCGCGTAGGCCTGCGTCTGCATCTGCCCGTCGGGCAGCGCGTACGTCGACGAATCCGCCGTCCGCGCCGACAGCACCTCGATCTTCCGGTGCTGGAGACGGGCCATCAGCACCGCCGACGCCTCGTCCTGCGCCTCCGCGGGCCCGGAGGCCTTCGTCGCCCCCGAAGTCGGCTTCACCGGGGACGACTTGACGTGTTCGGCCGTGTCGGTGGCGAAGGCCAGGCCAGTGCCCTGCGACACCAGCGCGGTTTCGACTGCGAACAGCATGGCGACACCGGTGGCGATCCGCCGCAGCACACGTGCCTGACGGACTCGCTCCGTCCCTGATCTGCCATGGGCCACGGGTCTGTGACGCATGATCATCTCCTCCCCTGTTGTTCCGCGTATCGCGGAGTCAGCAAAACGAGCTGATCTTCACAAGGGGGAAAAGCCGCGAACGGACGATGATCAAGAAGGGGTCAGACCAAACCCAAGAGGGTGCCATAAGAGGAAAAGAGCCTCTACGCGACTTCTTCCGCGCGAGACGGTCTCTTGCCGGGAATGCCACGATTCATCAGCTCTTCGGCCCGACGGGATGCCAAGAACGCGTATGCGTGGAGCTTGGAAGATTTTTCCAGGAGCTGAAGGAAAATGTGGATCAATCATGAACAGCCTCGCACCGCGGTCTCAGCTGGTGTGGCCGCTAGCGTTCGCGCGGCCGGAGCCATGGGGGTGCTCGCGGACCTTGCGGGGAGGACACACGCCGCAACCTCGCTCAGGACCAAGGAGAGGTACAGCAGCATTTCGGTGACCGGCCGCATCTCAAGCCAAGTTGAGATCCTCGCGCGCTCCGGTCACCCACCGCAGCACACCGTGGGACCCGGTGCTCACGGCCAGCTCCGTCGCTTCCTTGAGCAGGGCCGCCGCGTCGTCCCGGCGCTCCTGCTGGGCGGCGACGTAGGCCAGCCCGACCAGGTTCGCCGCCACCCCCGGGAGGAATCCCAGCTCCCGGCGGAGACGGGTGGACTCCTCGAAGCGCGTGCGGGCCTCGTCCAGACGGCCGGCCATGTGGTCGGCGAAGCCGAGGTGCCGCAGGGCGTAGGACGTCGTCAGACGGTCGCCGGCCCGGATGGCGAGGTCGAGAGCCCGATCGAAGGCCGGTACGGCGGTCTCGGAGTCGTCGCGGACCACCTGGTGGAAGGTGCCGACCCAGAACACGGCCTCACCTTCGCCCCGGACGTCCCCGAGCCGGCCGTACAGCTCCGCCGCACGCTCGAAAAGCTCCAACTCCCTTGCGTCCTCGACCCGTTCCTCCAGGAAGCGCGCGTGGATCACCTTGCCGCGGGCCAGTGCGAGGTCCGCCTCGACCGAGTCGAGGTGCCGGTCGGCAGACGTAAGCGCACCGCTGTCACCGCCGAACACCGCACGTTCGTAGAGGAGTTCGGCTTGCTGGATGCGTTCGTCGGCAGTCATGCGGTGAGCGTAGCGACCGGACACACGCGACCACCGCACCGTGCCGCGCCCGGTCGGGAAAAGGCCGATGGCCTGCCGGAGGTGTGGGCACTCGGCAGGCCATCGGGGTGAGGGGGAAGGGGGATCGCCGGCTGGGGGACGGCGAGGGGACGGCTAGGGCGCGATGTCCCACTGCTGGCAGGCGTTGTCGAGCTGCTGCCACTGGCGGACCAGGGTGCCGTTGGCCGTCGCGCAGTTCGTCACGTCCAGCGTCATACCGGTGTTGACGTTGCTGATCGTGTAGTGGCTGCCGACGTGGGTGACGTCCCACTGCTGGCAGTTGTTGCCGAGCGAGGCCCACAGCTGGACGGCCGTGCCGTTGGACGAGCCGCAGTTCTTGTCGTCCAGGACCGTGCCGCTGTTGACGTTGGTGATGGTGTAGTGGCCGTTGCCCGCGGAGGCGAACTTCCACTGCTGGCAGGTGTTGCCGAGCGAGGCCCAGAGGTCGACCGAAGTCCCGTTCGGGGTGCCGCAGTTCACCGCGTCCAGCACCTTGCCCGAGTTGGTGTTGGTCAGCCGGTAGGCGGTGCCGGCGACGGGGAAGGTGGCGGCCGGGGTGGTGTACCCGACGGAGGTGATGTTGGCCTGTACGGCGTTGTCGGCGGCGTCGGTCGGGTAGCCGGCGGTCATGACGCCCTCGAAGAAGGAGCCGTCGGAGCCGTTGCTGTTGTCACCGCCGGTGCCGAGGACGATGGCGCCCTCCTTCTGCATCGGGGTGTAGCCGCCCAGGTTGGGCAGGGCCCCGTCGTACCAGGTGGTCAACGACCCTGATTGTGCGTTGCCCCCCCTTGAGGGCATACGTCGTCGTGCCGTTGTTCTTCAGCAGCGCTGTGACGAACTCACTGCTGTTGCCGGTGTTGCTCGGGTGCGATCCGTTGCCGCCGAAGAAGAGCCCGTTCTCCAGGTCCGCCTCGACCCAGGGGCCCGATCCGGCGCCGGAGCACGAGAACCAGCACTCCGTACCGAAGTTGAGCGCGTCCATGTGGCCGTTGCCGGTGTCGTTGCCGGACGTCTCGGCGTTGCCGTAGTCGAAGCAGCACCGGTTGTTCACATGGTGGCCGCTGGTCACCATGTACATTCCCTCGGGCTTGCTCCCGGTGGCGATGCCCGAGGTGCTGTTGTCGCGGTAGCCGACGCCGGCCGACACGAAGATCCCGTACGCCGCATGCCCGCCGACCGTCACCGGCAGCGCGTTGGCGATGGCGCCGACGTCCTGGCCGCCGTTGCCGCCGGGGCCTTCGACGGTGAGGTTGTTGTGCTGGGGGCTCTGGTCGTAGAGCTGAGTGATGATGCACGTCGTGCCCGAACAGAAGGTGTCCTGCGCGGCGGCGTTGGCGTAGCCGCCCGCGGTGAGGGTGTTGATGTTGGTCGTCGCCGAGTCCGAGGCCCGCTTGACCTGGTAGAGGGCGCCGCTGTACGAGGCGTAGAGCGCACGTGTGGTGCTGTGCGCGGCGACGCAGGGCGTGCCGGCCGCGGCGTAGATGTCACAGGGGAGCGAGGTGGCGGCCTGCGACGGTCCGGCGGCGCCGACCAGAAGGCCGGCGACCACGGAGATGATCGCGCCGACCGAGAGAAGTATTCCTCTGAGGCGTTGACGGGAAAGAGAAAGAGAAATCATCGTTGATCTCCGTTCCTGTAGGGCGCGACGAATACCCGGAGGTGCTGCTGCAGGGAGGGGGGTAAATGCAGCGGAACTTCGTCGCGGTGGGGAGGGGGACACCTGTTCCTGGGGCCGGACAGGATGTGAGCGCTAACAATTGTGACGCTCAAGTGAAGGCCGATTGTGCGGCACTTCGGACAGCAAGGGGGCATACCTGGAGGTCAGGTGGCCGCCAGTATGGCTTCGGGGTGAAGTTGCGTCAATGTTTCCGGCACGAGTCGTATGCGAGCGCTAACAAGTCGTCAAACGCCGGCCAACAAGTCGTCAAGTTTTCGCGCGGAGAAGGGGCGCATTGGAAAGCGGTCGAAATGCCGAACGTTTCTTGGTCGAAATTCCGAACCAAATTGATTGCTCGAAATTCCGAACCAGTAGCGGTGTCGGCGCTTGGGGAGATGCGGCGGGGCGGAGGCGTCAGGCACACTGCGACGCATGAACTCGGTGACCGCGCACGACTACGCCTGGATCCGCACTTCGCCACTCTTCCGCCACATGATGGAGAGCGGATACACCCTGACATCGATACGGGAGCGGACCCCGCGCGAGGTGCTGCGCGCGATGACGGCGGAACCGCGCGGCACCGGGGAGGGCACGGCCGGGCTGATCGAGGCGGACGACGCCCACCGCGCCGAGGCGGACCACGACTACTGGGACGAGTCCTATCTCGCGGGCGCCTTCAGCGCACCGGGCGAGAACGGCGACTGGACCCTCGTCCTGGGCTTCGACGGCGGCCTGGGGATCGCGGGCGCGTGCGCGGAGACGCTGGCGAAGGGCGGTCGGGTGGTGGCGCACTCGACCAACGGGGGCAAGCCCATGCACTTCTTCCACTGGTTCGAGGACGGTGAGCTTCGTACGACGTTCGAGGGCCCTTCGTCGCGCGACGGCAGGACCCCCGATGAGCTGGTACCTCTGCTGCGGGAAGTCGGCTTCCCCCTGACCCCTGAGGGGGAGCACGACGACAGCGCCCCGGACGTCGACCGGAAAGCGGCGGTCCTCGCTCTGGCCGAGAGACTCACCGGCATACGCGTCACGGAATCCCTCCTCCAGGACGCCACGTACGAACTGGGACTCGTGCCCGAACAGCACACCGCCGACGAGTGGACCGGCGTGGTCATCGACATCACCGATGCCAACGGGGAGCGCCTGTACAGGGAATGGACCCACGAGGAGATCGCGGCGGCATCGGACCGCGCACGGGCGGAGGCAGACGCGCCGGTCGTCATCACCTACAACGAGCCGCCGGTCATGGATCGTTCGGAGCGCGATGCGGGTGAGTAGCGAGCGAGCGCCTACACCGACTCCCGCCACCCGTTGGTGATGGGCAGCCGCCGGTCCTTGCCGAAGCCCTTCGCCGAGATCTTCGTGCCCGGCGGGTACTGGCGCCGCTTGTACTCCGCCGTGTCGACCATCCGCAGCACCCGGGTCACCAGTTCCGCGTCGTAGCCGGCCGCCACGATCGCGTCGGCGCCCGTGTCCCGGTCCACGTACAGCTCGAGGATCGCGTCCAGCACCGGATAGTCGGGGAGGGAATCCGTGTCCACCTGGTCGGGACGCAACTCCGCACTCGGCGGCTTGGTGATCGAGTTCTCCGGGATCGGCGGGGTCTCGCCGCGTTCCGACGCCGCCCTGTTGCGCCACTCGGCCAGGCGGAAGACCGACGTCTTGTACACGTCCTTGATCGGGCCGTACGCGCCCACCGAGTCGCCGTACAGGGTCGAGTAACCCACCGCCAGCTCCGACTTGTTGCCCGGCGCCAGCACGATGTGCCCCTCCTCGTTGGAGATCGCCATCAGCATCGTGCCCCGCAGCCGGGACTGGAGGTTCTCCTCCGCGAGGCCCGTCAGACCCAGCGAGCCCATGTACGCGTCGAACATCGGCTCGATCGACACCGTACGGAAGTTGAGGCCCGTGCGCCGGGCCAGTTCCGCCGCGTCGCCGATCGAGTGGTCGGACGAGTACTTCGACGGCATCGCCACGCCGTACACGTTCTCCGCGCCCACCGCGTCGCACGCGAGCGCCGCGACCAGGGCGGAGTCGATACCGCCGGACAGGCCGATCAGCACCGACCTGAAGCCGTTCTTCACCGCGTACGCCCGAAGGCCCACCACCAGCGCCGAGTACATCTCCTCGGCGTCGTCCAGGCGCTCCGCGTAGCTGCCCGTCAGCTCGGGCTCGTACGCCGGCAGCGGGTTCTCCGAGAGCACCACGCGGTCGATGCGCAGACCGTCGTCCACCACGCCGGTCGGGGCGTCGGTCAGAGCCGCCGGCAGGTCGAGGTCGAGGACCACGCAGCCCTCCGTGAACTGCGGGGCCCGTGCGATCACCTCGCCGTCCTTGTCGACGACGATCGAGTCGCCGTCGAAGACCAGCTCGTCCTGGCCGCCGACCATCGCGAGGTACGCCGTCGTGCAGCCCGCCTCCTGGGCGCGCTTGCGGACCAGTTCCAGGCGGGTGTCGTCCTTGTCGCGCTCGAAGGGGGAGGCGTTGATCGAGAGCAGGAGGCCCGCCCTCGCGGAGCGCGCCGCCGGGACCCGCCCGCCGTCCTGCCAGAGGTCCTCGCAGATCGCGAGCGCCACGTCGACGCCGTGCACCCGCACGACGGGCATGGTGTCGCCCGGCACGAAGTAGCGGAACTCGTCGAAGACGCCGTAGTTCGGGAGGTGGTGCTTGGCGTAGGTCAGGAGCACCTCGCCCCCGTACAGGACCGCGCCCGCGTTGCGTGGGGAGCCGGCCGGGCGGCCGAACTTCGGCAGGTCGGTCTCGGACCGGTCGAGGTAGCCGAGGACCACCGGCAGCTCCCCGAAGCCCTCGTCGGCGAGACGCGTGGCGAGTGAGCGCAGGGCCGCGCGGGACGCCTCCACGAAGGAGGAGCGCAGGGCGAGGTCCTCGACGGGGTACCCGGTCAGCACCATCTCCGGGAACGCCACGAGGTGCGCTCCCTGCTCGGCGGAGTGCCGGGTCCAGCGGAGGACCGAGTCCGCGTTCTTGGCGATGTCGCCGACGCGCGAGTCGATCTGGTTCAGGGCGAGACGTAGTTGAGGCACGCCGCCAAGTGTAATCGTCAATGCGACGCGATGGGGTGGTGGGGCGTGTGGGTCGCCCCACGCGAGTCAACTCTCCCTGACGCTGGGGCAATGGGACCCTGAAGTGCCTTGCCTGACGTCATGACCGCGTTTTCAGTAGGAGACATGACATACAACGGGGTACCTGCGGACAGCGCGGACAGTGCGGCCCGCGGCACGGGCTGGGCCTGGTTCCTGGGCTGGTTCGCGGTGGGAGTGTGCGTGGCGACCGGGCTCGCCGCCATCCTGACGGTGGGGCTGGTCTTCCTGGTCCTGGCCGCCGTGGCCGCGGGGCTCCTGCTGCGGAAGGGGCCGCGGAACGCGGTTGTCGGAGGTCTCGCGGGTCTGGCGCCGCCGCTCTGGTACCTCGCGTATCTGAACCGGGGCGGCCCGGGGGATGTCTGCCGTTCGTCGTCGGGCGGGCAGACGTGCACCGAGGAGTACACCCCCATACCGTTCCTGGTCGGCGGCGTGCTCCTGTTCGTCGCGGGTTTCGTGATCTTCCTCGTGATCGAGCGCCGCACGCGAAAAGCGCCCGTCCCCGGACGGTGAACGTCCGGGGACGGGCTTCGGGCAGGTTGCCGCGTCAGCGGCGTTGCCGGGTCAGCGGCGGTACGACTCCACGTAACCCTTCGCGGGCGTACCCACGCCGGTCACGTCGTCGTAGCCGCGTACGGCCTGCAGCGAGCTGTCCTTGCCGAGGCTGCGGACGGAGGTGAGGATCCCGTCCGTGTCGTCGTAGCCGTTGGCGAAGTCGAGGCGTGCCACGGCGAGTCCGTACCCCGTGGGGTTGTCGGTCACGTCGTGGTAGACCTTCGCGTGCGAGGCGTACGTCGAGTAGATCGCCGGGTTGGCGAAGCCGATCGCCTTGCCGCCGCGGGCCTCCTGGGCCAGGGCCTGGACGGCCGCGATCACCGGTGCCGCCAGGGACGTACCGCCGATGCGGTACTCGTCGTAGGCGGTGCCGCCCGCGGGCAGCGTCTGGGTCTGGCCGACCTTGAAGCCGGTGTTCGGGTCGGCTATCGCCGCGATGTCCGGGACGACGCGGTTGCCCTTGTCGCTGTTGGCCTTGGTCAGGTAGTCCGGGACGAGGCCCTTCTGGTAGAAGGGCTCCGCCACGGTCGCGCTGGTGCCGCCGCCCGCGCCCGAGGTGTAGGCGCCCGGGAAGTTCGTCCAGGTCTTGCCGTCGGCCGACAGCGAGGCCTTCTCGGTGCCCCAGCCGGTCTCGAACTGGTACTTGTCGCCCCGGCCGACCGCCAGCGAGGTACCGCCGACCGCCGTCACCCACGCCGAGTTGGCCGGGGTGTCGACCTGCTTCTGGCCGGTGTTGACGACCTCGTCGCCGTTGTCGCCGGAGGAGAAGTAGAAGCCGATGCCCTGGACCGCGCCGAGCTTGAACACCTGGTCGTAGGCGGCGGCCAGGTCCGGCGTCTCGTCGGCCTCGGCGCCGCCCCACGAGTTGGAGACGATGTCGGCGAGGTGCTTGTCGACGACCTTGCTGAGGGCGTCGATCAGATCGTCGTCCATGCAGGACGCCGAGCCGACGTAGGTGATGTCGGCGGCCGGCGCGACCGCGTGCACGGCCTCCACGTCGAGCGTCTCCTCGCCGTACCAGCCGGCGGCGCCGCAGTCCTCGGTGTTCGTGTAGTTCGCCGGCAGGACCTGCTTGAGCTGGCCCTTCCGGTAGTCGGCGTCGCCGTGATTGGCCGCGTAGGTGGCGGCGTCACCGGCGATGTAAGGCGAGGCGTAGGCGTCCGTGATGGCGACGCGCACCTTCTTGCCGGTCCAGCTGCCCGCGCCGTACGCGGCTCGCAGCTGCTTGCCCGTGTAGCCCTCGACGGCGTACGGGATCTGGGCGCCGTACGCCGTCGGCAGCGAGGCCGCGGTGTTAGAGCCGTAGTACGTGGAGAACGGACCCGCGTTGCGGAACACCGTCTCCGGCGCGGGCAGAGTGTCGTCGTGGGTCGCCGTGTGCGGGGCGTTGTCCAGACCCGTGACGGTCAGGACGGCGCCCTTCAGGCTCTCCGGCGCGGACGCGGCCTTCGCCGGGGCGCGGTAGGTCTTCTTGCCCTTGGCGTAGTTGTGCAGCTGTGTGCTGAAGGCCTTCTCGGCGGCGGCCACGTCACCGGTCACTGTGACGTAGTGGGCCGTGACGCCGGTGACCTTGAGGCCCGATGCCGTCAGCCACGCCTTGACGGCGGCGACCTGGGCCGGGGAGGCCCCGAAGCGCTGCTTGACCTGCGCGGCGGTGAGGTACTTGCCGTACGAGGCGGACTTCGGGTCGGAGACGGCCTTCGCGTACGCGGTCAGCCCGTTGGCATCCCGGCCGGCCAGGTAGACCCGGGCGGTGACCTTGGAGCTGTCGGCCGTGGCGCCCTTGTCCGCCTTGGCGGTGGCCCACGCGGGCCTGGTGCCGGCGAGCGCGTCCCGGCCCGGGGCGTCCGCGGCATGGGCCGCGGGAATGCCGAGCGCCAGCGCACCGGCGAGCAGAGGCAGTGTCGCTGCCAGGCTCACACCGGCGCGCCTGACGGCGCGATTGGATCTCATGGAACCCCCTGATGCGGTTCAACGCGAGCAAGACGAGTGATCACTCGCCGGTGGCCACTCTCGCGATGAACTGTTCATGCCAGGGGAATCCAGGGGGAATGGATGTACCAAGAAGCACCCAAGGGAACGTATACGCAAGCGAATTGAGGTTTAAGGTCCCAATCGTCCCGCCGGGTCGTCCGCCGCCCTAGGAAAGAGCCTTCGCGCCGCGCTCCTTCAGCATCCCCGCCATCAGGGAGATCTCCGACTCCTGCGCGTTGACCATGCCCTGCGCGAGCCGCTTCTCCACGCCCACCTCGCACCGGTCCACACACCCCTGCGCCATGTGGACACCGCCCTGGTGGTGCTTGGTCATCAGCTGCAGATAGAAGACCTCGGCCTGCTTGTCGCTCAGCCTGCCCAGCTTCGTCATCTCGGTGTTGGTCGCCATGCCCGGCATCAGCGCGCCGTCCTTGCCGTCGGCCATGCCCGCCATGTCCATCCAGCTCATCGGCGCGTCCGAGGACACCTTCGGCAGCTCCCACAGGTCGAGCCAGCCCAGCAGCATGCCGCGCTGGTTGGCCTGCGTCTGCGAGATGTCGTACGCGAGCCGCCGGATCTCCTCGTTCTTCGTCCGGTCGCGCACGATGTACGACATCTCGACGGCCTGCTGATGGTGGACCGCCATGTCACGGGCGAAGCCCGCGTCCGCCGACCCGGCGGCGGGTGCCTTCATCCCGGAGTCGTCGCCGTCGGCGACCGCGTAGGTGATCGCGCCGGCCGCGACGAGAACCGTCGCGGCGGCACCGGCGATCCAGGGAGCCCGCTTCACTGGGCCAGCCCGTTCGTGCAGGCGGCACCCGGCTCCGGGGTCTGCTTGCCCTGGACGAACTCCTCGAAGAACTTGTCCACGTTCGGGTCCTTGGCGCTGGTCACCGTGCGCTGCTTGCCCCAGGCGGAGAGCATGATCGGATCCGCCTGCTTGTCGTCCGGGCTCATCAGCGTGTACGGCGTCTTCTTCACCTTGGCCGCGAGCGCGTCGATGTCGGCCTTCGCCGCCTTGCTGTTGTACGTCACCCACACGGCGCCGTGTTCCAGTGAGTGCACGGCGTTCATGTTGTTGAGCGCCTTGGTGTAGACGTCACCGTTGCAGTTCATCCAGACCTGGTTGTGGTCACCGCCGACCGGGGGCTCCATCGGGTAGTCCACGGTCTTGGTGACGTGGTTCTGGGTGAGCTTCTTGTCCCAGGTCTTCACGCCGTCCGCGCCGGTGACGAACTTGCCCGCGCCCTTGGAGTCGCTCGCGGCGGTGTCACTGTCGTCGGACTGCTTCTTCACGAGGACCGTGGCGCCGACGACCAGGCCGGCCACTATGACGACACTCACACCGATCGTGAGGATCCGGTTCCGGCGCTCACGCGAACGCTCGGCGCGCCGCATCTCCTCTATGCGCGCCTTGCGCGCCGCGCTGCCACTGTCTTTGGCGCTCTTCTTGGCGGAACCCATGGGATCGATCCTTCTGGGGAAAGGGGCGGTCGGTCGCCGGTCGGTTGGTCCGGCTTCTGGTCGGTGTCTGATCGTAATCCGTGGCCACTGATCGTAATGGGCGACCGCCCGCAACGGTTCCGGTCAGGGATCACCCATTACGGATGTCGTCGCGAACAGGCAAGATGAGAGGCAGAGCGTGACACCCGCCGTGCGCGAGGCGTTCACCCCGGCGTCGGCCGGGCGATCAAGGTGCGCAACGCGCACGAAATGCGTTTGTGGTGTCATGCTCAGGTGCCCGACCGCCTTCCGTGGTGCGGGAGACAGGCGGCCTGACCAGCAAGGATGGGGAAGCGGAAGATGGACAAGCAGCAGGAGTTCGTGCTCCGGACACTGGAGGAGCGTGACATCCGGTTCGTCCGGCTGTGGTTCACGGACGTGCTGGGCTTCCTCAAGTCCGTCGCCGTGGCCCCGGCCGAGCTGGAGCAGGCCTTCGACGAGGGCATCGGTTTCGACGGCTCCGCGATCGAGGGATTCGCTCGCGTATACGAGTCCGACATGATCGCCAAGCCCGACCCGTCGACGTTCCAGATCCTCCCGTGGCGTGCGGAGGCCCCTGGTACCGCCCGGATGTTCTGCGACATCCTCATGCCGGACGGCTCGCCGTCCTTCGCGGACCCGCGCTACGTCCTCAAGCGCGCCCTCACACGCGGCTCCGACCTGGGCTTCACGTTCTACACCCACCCGGAGATCGAGTTCTTCCTCCTGAAGGACAAGCCGCTGGACGGCAGCCGCCCGACACCGGCCGACAACTCCGGCTACTTCGACCACACCCCGACCCACGTCGGCCAGGACTTCCGCCGTCAGGCGATCACCATGCTGGAGTCCATGGGCATCTCGGTCGAGTTCTCCCACCACGAGGGCGCCCCCGGCCAGCAGGAGATCGACCTGCGGTACGCGGACGCGCTCTCCACGGCGGACAACATCATGACGTTCCGCCTGGTCATGAAGCAGGTGGCGCTGGAGCAGGGCGTCAACGCGACGTTCATGCCGAAGCCGTTCTCCGAGCACCCCGGCAGCGGCATGCACACGCACCTCTCGCTCTTCGAGGGCGACCGCAACGCGTTCTACGAGTCGGGCTCGGAGTACCAGCTCTCCAAGGTGGGCCGGTCCTTCATCGCGGGTCTGTTGAAGCACGCGGCGGAGATCGCGGCGGTCACCAACCAGTGGGTGAACTCGTACAAGCGCATCTGGGGCGGCTCGGAGCGCACCGCGGGCGCCGGCGGCGAGGCCCCCTCGTACATCTGCTGGGGCCACAACAACCGCTCCGCCCTGGTCCGCGTCCCGATGTACAAGCCCGGCAAGACGGGCTCCGCGCGCGTGGAGGTCCGCTCCCTGGACACGGGCGCGAACCCGTACCTGGCGTACGCCGTCCTGCTGGCCGCCGGCCTCAAGGGCATCGAGGAGGGCTACGAGCTCCCGCCGGGCGCCGACGACGACGTGTGGGCCCTCTCCGACGCGGAGCGCCGCGCGATGGGCATCGAGCCGCTTCCCCAGAACCTGGGCGAGGCGCTCTCCCTCATGGAGCGCAGCGAACTGGTCGCCGAGACGCTCGGCGAGCACGTCTTCGAGTTCTTCCTCCGCAACAAACGCCAGGAGTGGGAGGAGTACCGCAGCGAGGTCACCGCGTTCGAACTGCGGAAGAACCTGCCGGTGCTGTAGCCGCGGTTCAGAGGGTTTTCGGGGGGCGTTCCCCCGAGAGAACGGCACGTAGGGCAACGGTCACGAACCGTCAGCCCTACGGCGTCTCGGAGGGGGCGCCCGGGGACACGTACTCCCGCACAGCCCGTTCACA
>NZ_AEJB01000581.1 GCF_000331005.1 Streptomyces turgidiscabies Car8 | reverse complement strand
CCCGCTGGAGTGTCCGCGGCGGGCGGGAGGGCTCAGGGCAGACGCACGACCTGGCCCGCGTAGACCAGCCCGGCGCCGAAGCCGGCCAGCAGGGCGAGGCCGCCGCTGGGGGCGCTACCGCTGGACAGCAGCTCCTCCATGGCGAGCGGGATGGACGCGGCGGAGGTGTTGCCGCTGGTGACGATGTCCCGCGCGACGGCGGTCCGTGCGGTCAGGCCCAGCTCCCCGACGACGAAGTCGGTGATGAGCATGTTGGCCTGGTGCGGAATGAACGCGTCGAGCTGATCCACGGTGACGCCCGCGAGGTCGAGCATCTTCCGCGTGGCGGGGACGAGTTCGTTGGTGGCCCAGCGGAAGACCTTCCAGCCCGCCATCGTGATGGCGGGACGGCCGTCCGGACGGGTCCCGGTGCCGTCGTGCCAGGGCGAGGTCATCTTCAGGGCGGCGTTGCGCGATCCGTCGGCGTGCCAGACCACCGGTCCGATGCCGGGTTCGTCGGAGGGGCCGACGACCACGGCGCCGGCACCGTCGGCGAAGAGGAAGGCGGTGTCGCTGTCGGAGTGGTCGAGGATGTCCGTCATCCGCTCGGCGCCGATGACGAGGACGTAGTCGGTACGGGCCATACGGACCAGGTCACTGGCGAGCGCGAGGGCGTGGCAGAAGCCGGCGCAGGCCGCCGAGACGTCGAAGGCGGCGGCCTGCCCGGCGTGCAGCCGGTGTGCGACCTCGACGGCCACGGCGGGCATCTGTTCCATGGAGGTGATGGTGGCGACGATGACCGTGCCGAGCTGGTCCGCGCCGATGCCCGCGGCTGCGAGCGCCTTCTCGGCGGCGGTGGTCGCCATCATCGGCAGGGTCTCTTCGGGGGAGGCGTAGCGCCGGGAACGGATGCCCGAGCGCTTCTCTATCCAGTCGGGGTCGAGTCCGGTCCGTTCGGCGATCTCGGTGTTGGGCACGGACCGTTCGGGCCGGTACGTGCCGACGCCCAGGAGGCGGCTGTGGCGCAGGGTCCGGGTGTCCTGAATCGTGGTCATGACTGTCGGTCGTCCTTTCGGGATGCGCGGGCGGACTTCGCGGGGGAGTGCCGGCGGCCCCGGTCCGTCAGGCCCCAGGGCTTGTACGTGGAGACGGCCGTCATGAAGACGAGGGAGAGCAGGGCGAGGAGGGCCGAGCCGGCCATGGTCCAGCCGACGGTGTCGAGTTCGCCGCCGCGGACGGTGGCGCCCGCGTCGACGAGTTCGTTGGCACGCAGGATCTGCTGGTGGATGACGGAGAAGCCGAGCACCATGACGCCCATCGTCCAGAAGAACTTCACGGCGACCCATCGGCGGTGCAGCAGGCGCCACTTGGTGCCGGCGCCCACGACGATGCCGGTGATGAGGGCGAACATGCTGGTCATGCCGAGGAAGATCTCGTCGAGCAGCGACATGGTGCGGTACATCGCGGCCTGCGTCTCGGCGTTGTGGGTGGTCGCGCCCGCGACCGACATGGCGAACATGCCGGTGACCAGGCCGAGCCAGCCCACGGAGATGCCCACATGGGCGGTGAGCACCGCCTTGCGCAGCCGCTGGGAGATGGTGCGGCTCTCCTCGCGCACGCTCGCCATCCACCGGTTGACGGAGGGGACGTAGAGGAGGACGAGGCCGACGACACTCGGGATCAGGCTGGCCACGGCGAGGCTCGCCTGCAGCGGTCCCACCAGCGGTCGACCCCCGAGCTGGGCGAGGCCGAGGCCGGTGAACAGCAGGCCGAGGGAGGTGAACACCGTCAGTAGCACCCGGCCCCACTGGCGGCCGGCCCGGAGCATCTCGGCGAAGAAGCCGAACAGGGCGCAGAAGGCGATGGTCAGGGCCAGGTCACCCGTGGTCGCCGCGCCGGCGACATCGGTCTCGACCTGGTGGGCGATCTCGAAGACGTTGCTCGCGATCGCGGCGAGCGTCGCCACGATCACCATGGCGTAGGCCCAGCCGACCGCGGCCGGCGGGCTGGTCACGGGTGCGGCGGCCGCCGTGGGGGCCGGGCGGACCACCCGAGCGGGCCCGGCCGTCTGCGGGCCCCGGCTCCGCTCTGTCCGGTCAGTCGTACTCACCGTCGCGCCTCCTTGGTTCCAAGGCGCGT
>NZ_AEJB01000580.1 GCF_000331005.1 Streptomyces turgidiscabies Car8 | reverse complement strand
CGGTCCTCGTGGGCGACCCAGCGGCTCAGGGGCTCAGCGGTGCCGCGTCGCCGTACCGGCCGTCAGGCGCGGCGCGCCGGACGCGTCCCGCTCCGCGGTCACCGGGCCGGTGGACTTCGGGTCGCCTGCCTCCAGGTCGGCGGCCTCCGGGTCCTGCGAGCGGCGTTTGGCGATCACCGCGCACACCATCAGCTGCATCTGGTGGAAGAGCATCAGGGGCAGGACGGCCAGCGCGGCCTGGGTCCCGAACAGGACGCTCGCCATGGGCAGTCCGGCCGCCAGGGACTTCTTCGAACCGGCGAACTGGATCGTGATCCGGTCCTCACGGCCGAAGCCGAGCGCCTTGCCGCCGTACCAGGTGAGCGCCAGCATCACCGCGAGCAGAACGGCCTCGACGACGAGGAGTCCGGCGAGGCGGCCGGGACCGACCTGGTGCCAGATGCCCTCGACCATGCCTTCGCTGAACGCGGTGTAGACGACGAGGAGGATCGAGCCGCGGTCGACCAGCCCGAGCACCTTCTTGTGCCGGGTGACGAACGCGCCGATCCAGCGCCGGAGCACCTGCCCGGCGACGAACGGGACCAGCAGCTGGAGCACGATGTCGACGAGCGAGTCGAGCGAGAAGCCGCCGCCGGTGCTGCCGAGCAGGGTGGCCGCGAGCAGCGGGGTGACGACGATGCCGACGAGGGACGAGAAGGAGCCCGCGCAGATCGCGGCGGGCACGTTGCCCCGGGCCATCGAGGTGAACGCTATCGACGACTGGATGGTGGACGGGACGAGGGTGAGGAAGAGCAGGCCGGTGTAGAGGTCATGGGTCAGGAACACCGGTTCGAGGCCGCGGGCGGCCAGGCCGAGCAGCGGGAACACCACGAACGTACAGGCGAGGACCGTGCCGTGCAGACGCCAGTGTTTCAGCCCGGCCAGCGCCTCACGGGTGGAGAGGCGGGCGCCGTAGAGGAAGAAGAGGAAGGCGATGGCGGCCGTGGAGGCACCCGAGGCGACGTCGGCGCCCGTCCCGCGTGCCGGGAGGAGCGCCGCGAGGCCCACCGTCCCGAGCAGCAGCAGGATGTAGGGGTCGATCGGCATCCAGCTCGGCCACTTCAGGCGTTTCACGGTGCTCCACTACTCAGGTTCAGGGACGGTCGTGCCCTTTCCATCGTCCTCTCCCGGTCCGTGATCGGGAATCCCGTACACCGCTCTGACTGTCATCGCGTTTCACGATAACCAGGTAGCGTGGAGGCGTGTACGACCCCTCTCATCTGCGGACCTTTCTGACGGTGGCCCAGACGCTCAGTTTCACGCAGGCCGCCCGTCGGCTCGGGCTGCGCCAGTCGACGGTCAGCCAGCATGTGCGGCGGCTGGAGGACGCGGCCGGACGGCAGCTGTTCTCCCGGGACACGCACTCGGTGGAGCTGACCGAGGACGGTGAGGCGATGCTCGGTTTCGCCCGCCGCATCCTGGAGGTGCACGAGCAGGCGACGGCGTTCTTCACGGGTACGCGGCTGCGCGGCCGACTGCGGTTCGGGGCGTCCGAGGACTTCGTACTGACCCGGCTGCCGGAGATCCTGGAGGCCTTCCGCAACGACCATCCCGAGGTCGGCCTGGAGCTGACGGTCGAGCTGTCGGGCACCCTGCACGAGCAGCTGGCCGCCGGGAAACTGGATCTTGTGCTGGCCAAGCGGCGCCCCGAGGATCCGCGCGGTGAGCCGGTCTGGCACGACGAGCTGGTCTGGATCGGCGCGGAACGGCTGCGTCTGGAGGCCGACCGTCCGGTGCCGCTGATCGTGTACCCGCCGCCGGGCATCACCCGTGCCCTCGCCATGGAGGCTCTGGAGCGGCAGGGCCGGGCGTGGCGCGTCGTCTGCACCAGCGGCAGCCTCAACGGGCTGATCGCGGCGGCCCGGGCGGGCCTGGGCGTGATGGCCCACTCACGGGGCATGATCCCGCCCGGTCTGGTCCGCGTGCCCGAGCGCGCCGGGCTGCCGGAACTGGGCCAGGTCGACTTCGTCCTGGTCCACGGTCACCGCCGTACGCCGGCCCAGGGCGCGGCGGACGCGCTGGCGGCGGCGATCCTGACGAGCGGGGACCGGCTGCACCGGCGCTGACGGTACGGATGCCGGGACGGGCGTTGGTTCGGGCGTCAGTTCGGACGTCGTTACAGGTGTGACGAAAGTGACGTCCGGAGCGCAGAAGAGAAGACGAACGGTCACCCGCCGGCCTGCGGGATCTTAAAGAGAATCCCAAGAGCCCTGGCACGGGCGGTGAGCGGGTCGGTCGGATTCGGTGGAGATAAAGGGACCCAGTCCTACGTCGGGGGAGGAAAATCTGTCCGTCCCCTACCCATACAGACGCAATTTTCCGGCCGCCCCGGCGCATTGGCAGAGCACTGCCCGGTTTCGTACCCCCTCCCGCGGTATGAGGCCGTGGGGTAGCTTTCACGGCGCTGTGCAAGGCGTCACTAGGAGCGGGTTTGCGCGAATTCACCAACCCTCCGTTGGCGTTGGCGCCGCCCGTGGGCGGACTGGCCGACGTGGTGTTCGAGCATGCCCAGGAAGACCCCCTGCGTGTCGCGCTCGGCCGCAAGGACGAGACGGGCCAGTGGCGGGACGTGACGGCGGGCGAGTTCCGCGACGAGGTCCTCGCCCTCGCCAAGGGCCTGCTCGCGCAGGGCATCCGGTTCGGGGACCGGGTCGCGATCATGTCCCGTACGCGCTACGAGTGGACGCTCTTCGACTACGCGCTGTGGACGATCGGCGCGCAGGTGGTGCCGATCTACTCGACGTCCTCGGCGGAGCAGGTCTTCTGGATGCTGTACGACGCCGAGGTCACGGCGGCGATGGTGGAGCACGAGGACCACGCGATGACCATCGCCACGGTCATCGACCGGCTGCCCCAGCTGCGCCAGTTGTGGCAGCTGGACGTCGGCGCCGTGCAGGAGCTGTACGAGGCCGGCGCGCACCTCGACGACGACACGGTGCACCGGCACCGGCTCGCGGTCACCCCCGAGTCGACCGCGACGATCATCTACACCTCCGGCACCACGGGCCGCCCCAAGGGCTGTGTCATCACCCACGCGAACTTCATGTTCGAGGCGGACACCGTCATCGAGCGGTGGGAGCCGGTGTTCCACTCCAAGAAGGGCGACGAGGCGGCGACCCTCCTCTTCCTCCCCCTCGCACATGTCTTCGGCCGGATGGTGCAGGTGGCCGCGATCCGCGGCGGGGTGCGTTTCGGCCACCAGCCGCAGCTCAACGCGGCGGCCCTGCTGCCCGACCTCGCCGCGTTCCGGCCGACGTTCTTCCTCGGCGTGCCCTACATCTTCGAGAAGGTCTTCGGCGCCGCCCGCCGCAAGGCCGAGCGGGAGGGCAGGTCCGGCCCCTTCGAGAAGGCCGTCGAGGTCGCGGTGCGCTACGCGGAGGCCATGGAGGAGAAGGCCTGGGACGTGGGCCCCGGCCCGTCGGCGGGCCTGCGGATGCAGCACCAGCTGTTCGAGAAGCTCGTGTACTCCAAGATCCGGGCCGCGATGGGCGGGCGCGTACGGCAGGCGATGACCGGCGGTTCGGGCATGGACCGGCGGCTCGGCCTGTTCTTCGCGGGCGCGGGCGTCCACATCTACGAGGGCTACGGGCTGACGGAGACGACGGCGGCGGCCACCGCGAACCCGCCGGAGCGTACCCGCTACGGCACCGTCGGCCAGGCCATTCCGGGCATGACGGTGCACATCGCGGACGACGGCGAGATCTGGCTGCGCGGCGACAACGTCTTCCAGGGCTATCTCAACAACCAGAAGGCGACGGACGCGACCCTGCACGACGGATGGCTGGCCACCGGCGATCTGGGTTCCCTCGACGAGGACGGCTTCCTCACGATCACGGGCCGCAAGAAGGAGATCCTGGTGACGTCGGGCGGCAAGAGCGTCGCCCCGGGAGGCCTGGAGGAACGCGTCCGGGACCATCCCCTGGTCGCCCAGTGCATCGTGGTCGGCAACGACCGGCCGTACATCGCGGCCCTGGTCACCCTGGACCGGGAAGCCGTCGAGCACTGGCTCGCCATGCGCGAGAAACCGCAGCTGACCTCGACGGAACTGGTCCGCGACGCGGACCTGGAGAAAGAGGTGCGGCGCGCCGTGGTCGCCGCGAACACCCTGGTCTCCAAGGCCGAGTCGATCCGTACGTTCCGCATCCTCGCCCAGCCGTTCACCGAGGAGCACGGTCTGCTGACGCCGTCCCTGAAACTGAAACGCAAGGCGATCGAGGACGCGTACGCGAAGGAGGTCGAGGCCCTTTACCGGGCCTGACCTCCTTCGGGACTGACCTCAGGGACTAAGTGATGTTCACGCGGAAGATCTTGTCGGATCCGGCCGGCTCTCCTCCGTTGTTGTCGCTGTTGGTGGTGGACAGCCACAGCTGGTCGGCGCCCGGCACCTTGGTGACCGTGCGCAGCCGGCCGTAGGTCCCGACGTAGTACGCGGTCGGTGTGCCCACGCTCTCGTTGTCGCCGTTGATCGGGACACGCCACAGCCGTTCTCCGCGCAGGGACGCCATGTAGACGACGTTGCGGACGATGGCGATGCCGCTGGGTGAGGCGTCGGAGACGTTCCAGGTGGCCTTCGGGTTGGTCATCCCGGAGACGCTGCAGGAGCCCTCGCAGGTGGGCCAGCCGTAGTTGGCTCCCGGCTTGATGAGGTTCAGCTCGTCCTTGGAGCTGTTGCCGAACTCCGCCTCCCACAACCGGCCGCCGCGGTCGAAGGCGAGGCCCTGCGGGTTTCGGTGGCCGAGGCTGTAGACGTAGTTGCCGAACGGGTTGCCGGGAGCCGCCTTCCCGTCGGTCGACATGCGCAGGATCTTGCCGTTGAGGGAGTTCTTGTCCTGCGCCAGGTCGGGTGTCTGTGCCTCACCGGTGGAGACGTACAGATAGCCGTCAGGGCCGGAGGCGAGGCGGCCGCCGTTGTGGTAGCGGTTCTTCTTGATGCCCTGGAGCAGGATTCTGTAGTCGCCGAGCTTCGTGCCGTCGTATGTCATGCGGACCACGCGGTTGCCCTCGGACGCGGTGTGCATGAAGTAGACGTAGTGGTTGGTCGCCCATTTCGGGTCGACGGCGACGCCGAGGAGTCCGCCTTCACCGTTGGTGGTGACGGCCTCGGGGACGGTGCCGACCTTGGTGCGTGTCCCGTCCTTGGCGAGTTTCCAGACCCCGAAGTCGTCCCGCTGGGTGACCAGCGCGCTCTGGCCGTCGGGCATCCAGTACGTGCCCCACGGGATCGTCCAGCCCGAGGACAGCGTGGACACGGAGGACGGGATGCCGCCGTCGGTGGCGCAGGCCCTGGTGGTGAGGACGACCGTGTTGCTCGCTTCGGAGACGTTGCCGGCCGCGTCGCGCGCGACGACGTTCAGCGTGTACGGGCTGTCGCAGGCGAGTCCGGTGAGAGTGGTCGAGGTCTTGTCGGTGACGGACTTGTAGACGGTGGAGCCGCTGCGCACGTCGTACGCGACGACCGCCCGGTTGTCCGTCGAAGCGCCCCAGGTCAACTCGGCGCTGTTCGCGGTGACCTCGGCTGCCGAGAGGGTGCCTGGCCTGGTCGGTGGGCTGGTGTCGGAGCTCGGCTTGGTGGTGCAGTCGACGACGGGGCTTGCGGCGGAGGTGTTGCCGGCCGCGTCGCGGGCGATGACGGTCAGGTTGTAGGTGGTGGCGGGCGTCAGACCGGTCAGCGCCTTCGACGTCGAACTCCCGGCCGCCTCACCGATCTTGTTGCCGTGCTCGTAGAGGTCGTACGCCGTCACGCCCGCGTTGTCGGTCGAGGCGCCCCAGGCCAGGGTGAGTCCGTTCTCGCCGATGTCCGCGCAACTCGGCTGCCCCGGACGGGTCGGGGCCTGGGTGTCGGCCGCCGCCGCGACGCTGATGCGGTCGAGGTTGGGGCCGCCGCCCGCGGTGGTGGCGGTCGCGCGGATCCTGTTGGAGCCCGCGGTCAGCGGGACGTCGACCGTCTTGGTGACCCAGGTGTTCCAGTCGGCGGTGGCCGGGAAGGACACGCCGGCGGCGACCACCGTGCCGCCGACGGAGATGTCCATCGGACGGTCGACGGCGGTGCCGTTGGAGTACCGCAGGACGACCGCGGAGGTTCCGGCGGAGGCGGCGCTCACCGTGAACTCCACATACGAACCGGTGATGTTGGTGTAGTCGACGAAGCCGGTGCCCGTGTAGCCGGTGTGGTTGGTGGCCACCGCGCCCTGCACGACGTTGGCGTCCTCGGCCTGGTAGTCGGTGGCGGCCCGCGCCGCGGAGCTGGCCAGGCCGACGAGCGGGACGGCGAGGGCCAGTGACAGTGACAGTGACAGTGACAGTCCCAACGGCCGGGCTCTGCTGAGTTCTTTCATGGCTGTCCCCTCAACCCGTGTACTGGGTGAAGACTTTGAGGTAGTCGTACGGCTGCTGTGTCACGCCGCTGCAGGCGTCGCCGTCGGTGCCGGAACCGCACGGGCGGTCGCGGTTGACCGACCAGTAGGTGAGGCGGGCGATGTGGTGCTCCTGGGCGTAGGCGAGCATCGTCCTGAAGTCGGCGAGGCGGACACGTTCACCGGAGTCGTCGGTTTTCCCGTTCATCGACGACAGGCCGATGTGGGCGTAGGCGGTCGCGTCGGTGTAGCCGTACGCCGACTTGACGCGGGCCTTGAGGCCCTCCATGGCCTGGGTGGTCAGGGTGCCCATGTTCGTGGCGCCGCCGCCGAAGTCGAACGGCATGACGCACCACACGTCGTTCGCCAGACCGGAGTTCGCGGCCCGCTTGATCATGTCGATGCCGGTGGCGTCGGGGCCGCTGGTGGTCGTGCCGAAGGTGATGATCGTCTTGAGGCCGGGGTTGTTCGCCTTCACCGTCTTCAGGGCGTCCACCACGCGCTGGCGCACGGTCGCGTTGGACCACTCGGTGTTCTCGATGTCGATGTCGAGCACCTTGAGCCGGTAGGCGCTGATCACCTTCTGGTAGGCGCCGGCGAGCGCGGCGGCGCTGGAGCACTTCTCCCCCAGCTTGTTCCCGCTCCAGCCGCCGACGGACACGACGACGTCGCCACCGGCGGATCTGATCGCGTCGATTTTCGACTGGTCGTTGCCGCCTGTCAGCGGGCGCGTGCCGTCCCACTTCGGGTTGCAGGTGCCGTCGGAGAGGACGAACGCGAGCGTGAACCACTTGACGCCGGTCGCCGACATCACGGCCGTCGGGTTCTGGGGACTGCCCCAGCCGAGGTACTCGTAGGGGGCGACGGCCATCCCGGGCGCTGCGGCTGCCGGGGAGGCGTTCCCACTCTCTGCAGAAACGTTCACGTTGTTAACCGGCTTCACACGGATCAGCCGTGTTTCACCCGGTCGCAGCGTCGCGCTGTACGAATCCGCGATCACGCCCTTGTGCGAGCCCGACCAGAGGTCCGTGACATCGCCGGAACCGCTGAAGCCCACCTGCGACCAGTTCACACCGACCGTGCTACTGCCGGACGTTCCGGTGTTGAACAGCGCCACCACGTAGTCGCCGTTGTTCTCCCGTTTACTGAGGACCTGCCTGACACCACTGTTCACAACCCGTTTCGCGGCCACCCCGTCCTGGTCGACGCCGATCAGCCGGTCGTTGGCCAGCATCGCCTTGTCGACGGAGTCGAGTGCGGTGAGGTCGGTGCCGAGCAGCAGCGGGGAGGCCGCCATCGCCCACAGGGTGAAGTGCGAGCGCCGCTGGTCGGCGGTCAGCCCCACCTGGTCACCGTTGCCGATCTCCAGCGAGTCCAGGTCGTTCCAGCCGCCGGGTCCGGCGTGCGGCTGCCAGGACGCGGCGGTGTTGAACCGGGCGGAGACATGGGACCAGTCGGTCAGCGGATAGCCGCTGCCGTTGGCGCCGGGTCCGCAGTAGCACTCCACGTCGCCCTGGGTGCGCCAGCTGTTGGCGAGCTGACGCCAGGTGGCCGCGTCAGCGATCGGAAGGTTGTTGGACAGCGCGTAGTTGATGGGCCGTCCGGTGGCACGCAGGGCCTTGTCCCAGGCCTGGACGTCGGGGATGTCCTGGCTGCCCACGCCGTCGATCTTCAGGTAGTCGACTCCCCAGGAGGCGAACTGCTTGGCCCACGAGTTCACGAACTCCTGTGCGCCCGGCTTCCCGTAGTCGATGTAGTACATGTTCTTGCAGTTGTAGTTCTTCTCGGTCTTCGACGTGTCGGCGATGTCCTTGGCGTGGTACGAGGTGCCCTCGATCGGGGTGTTCTTCAGCACGGCGTTCCTGGCGATGCCGGGGGTGACGTAGAAGCCGAACTTCAGGCCCTTGGCGTGGATGTAGTCGGCCAGTGCCTTGATGCCGCCGGGGAACTTCGCCGCGTCGACGGTCCACCGGCCGGCCGAGTCGACGACGAAGCCGTTGTCGTCACACTTCTGCCAGAAGTCGTCGAGGTTGACGTACACATAACCGTGGTCCTTCAGCCCGCTCGACACCAGCGCGTCGGCCTGGGCCTTCATCTTCGCCTCGGTCGGTGTGCGGCGCACGAAGCTCCAGCTGCTCCAGCCCATGGCGGGCCGGACCGACTGGCCGTTGTCGGAGGCGGCCGCCGGGCGGGCGGCGGTCAGCAGCGGGATCGCCGTGGCGATCAGCAGCCCGATCAGGGCCACGACCAGCGATCTGACGCGGGTGATACCTGTCATGACTGTCCCCCGTTCACCGGAGTCGTGTACACCGGAGTCGTGTTCACCGGAGTCGCGTATGAGGTGCCGATCCACGCCTCGTCGACGCGCAGGCGCTTGTAGCGGGTGGTGTCGGTGGCGGCGGCCCAGGTGGTGTCGACTTCGAGGCGGACGTAACGGGCGGTGACAGCCGTGAGATCGATCCCCTGTATCCCGCGCCGGCTCGCCAGTTGACCGGTCTTCACCGCGCTGCCCCAGGTCGAGCCGTCGTCGCTGACGAACACCTTGTAGTCCTTGATCCGCGCCGACTGCTCGGTGTCCGAGCGGGCGTAGGCGACGGAGTCCTCGCGCTGGTTGAGCTCGACGTACCGCACCTTCTTCGCGGAGCCGAGGTCGAAGGTGAGGTCGACGGGCAGCGTCTTGTCGCTGTCCCAGTAGGTCCCGTGGTCGCCGTCACCCGCCGCCGCAGCTCCGTGGCCGCTCGCCGACGCGCTCGCGCTCATCCTGACGCCGGAGAGGATGCCCTGCCGTCCGGCCGTCGTGACCTTGAAGACGGTGTCGTACGGGTCCCAGCCGCCGAGGCCACTCAGCGTGAGTACGCCGCCCGACTGCGACCAGGAGACCGCCGCTCCGCTACGGATGTCGGTGACGGCGGAGACGCGGTAGCCATTGTCCCGGACGCGCAGCACGCTGGTGCTGGGCGGGGTCAGGACATGCACGTACTGGCGGTTCGGGTCGGCCTTGGCGACCGTGGTGACGCCGTGCGCCCCGTCGTTCCAGAAGCCGGGTTTCAGTCCTCCGTACCGATAGCCGCCGCCCTCCGTTCCGTGCAGGGACTCCCGGATGGGGTCGAGGTAGGAGTCCGCGAAGGTGTTGAAGGCGGCCTGGTTGGCCGGGAACGTGCCGTTGACCCGAGCGGTCTCCGCCATGAGGGCCTTCACGGAGGACCCGGCGTTGGTGACGAGCCGGCCGAGGGTGAGCATGCGGTCGACGGCGGGGTCGGAGCCGTCGTACCACCAGGCGCCGGACGAGGGGAGCTTGAAGTCGGCCTCGGTCAGCCGGGGTTGTGCGGTGTACACAGCCTGCGGGTAGTCGTATGCGGGCGACATTCCCGTCTTCTGCTCATTGCTGATCATGTCCATGATCGGCGTGTCCTCGTTGTTGTTGCTGAGCGTGTAGCCCGGCCGCTTCTGCTGGATCTGCGCGTAGAGGTTGTGGCTCTCCCAGTACGCGTTGTCGTTGTCGATCCAGAAGCCCCCGAGGTCGGGATAGCGGTCCATGACCTCGAAGAAGTTGTCGTAGCCGAACCGCCCGAAACCGTCACGGGTGGTCAGGTCGACGTTCGTGCCCTTGTAGGCCGAGTACGCCGCCGAGTCGAGCCACTCATGGCCGCCCTCGGCGTGCCACTGGGGATCGTCGGTCATGTAGAGGATGACCTTCAGCCCCTTGGCCTTCGCGGCGGTGATCAGTTCGCCGACGAAGTCCCGTTCGGTGGAGCAGGAGCCCGGGATCTTCGACGGCCAGGGGCGGGCATAGCCCAGACGGCTGTGGAAGGTGGCGAGGACGAGGTACTGCGTGTGCAGTTTCTGCGCCTCCCGCACCCAGTAGCCGGGCGTCCAGCCGCCTTTTGTGACGTCGTTCTCCCAGGCGGAGCAGCTGGTGTGGGCGGGTGCGGTGCGCAGGCCCCAGTGCAGGAAGAGGCCGCCGGTGGAGGCCCGGAGGAAGTCCTGGCGGGGGTTGTCCAGGTCGAGCGGCCGCACCGCCGGACTCGCCGCGTCGACGGCCTGGACGGTGGCCGCGTGCGGGACGGAGTGCGCAGCGGGCTGCGTGATGGAAAGCGGGCCGGGGAGTGGGGCCGCGAGGGCCCCGGGCTGGGTGAGTCCGAGGGCGGCGGCGAGGACGAACAGGACGATCGCCCCTGCCCCGCGCGGGGAAACGGTGGGGGGTTTCATGGGTGCGGCTCCTCAACCGAGCTGGTAGCCACGGAGGTTGGTGAGCAGCATGTAGGTGTCCTGCAGGGATCCGGAGGTGTCGCCGAGGGAGCGGTAGATGCCCCACTTGGGACGCACGCGGTCGGCCAGGAACGTGTCGACGCCGGTCTTCGAGGCGTCGATCACGGTCGAGCCGCCGGACTTGAGGATCCAGCGGACCGTGCCCGCCGAGCCGTTGCCGACCTTGATCTGGAAGTCGACGTCGGTCCATTTGTCGTGCAGCGGGTCCAGGTTGGTGCGGCCGATCAGGATGTTGTCGATGGCCAGCTTGAGTTCGATGGTCTGGACGCCGTTCACCCGCCGCAGCGACTGGACGACGAGCGGGGATGTGCCGTTGCCCGGCTGCTTCATCTGCATGATGTGGGTGAAGGTGGTGGTCGCCTTCAGTGAGCTCGGGATGTACATCGAGTAGGTGACCCGCCAGGTCTGCCCCTCGGTCCACTTGAGGTAGTTGCCGCCGCTTCCGTTGCGCAGGCCCGTGACCTCCTGGCGCTGGCGGTCGGTCGAGGTGTCGCGGTCGACGGTGTGCATGTTGAAGCGCCAGTTGTTGCCGGTGGCGTAGATGTGCGGGTGTGCGGCGGGGTGGGAGTCGGCGCGGTCGTCCTCGATGGTCTCGAAGGCGCCGAGGCCGTCGGCGCTCGCCGACGGGGCCCACTTCTGCTGCCAGGAGGCGGCGTGGGCGGTGGTGGCGGCCGGCAGACCGACGGCCGCTCCGGCGGCCCCGCCGAGTGCGGCACCCAGCAGCGTCCTTCTGGATGTGCTCATGACATTAATCTCCTCGCAGTTGTTCGTTCATGATCAGGAAGGCGCCCAGACCGTGGAAGTCGTTGACGGCCCGGCTGCGGGCGACGTAGTACGCGTAGTCGCCGACGTTCGTGCCGACGGAGATGTCGGCGAGCTCGGTCAGGCCGTCCGCGCCGGTCGAGAGCCTGGCGAGGACGCCCTGATGGCCACGCTCGGCGACAGCCTTGAAACGCGGGGCGAGATAGCCGCGTTGGGCGCCGCGCGAGAGGGCATAGGTGAACATGCTGGAGCAGGACGTCTCGGTCCAGTTGCCGCTCTGTGCGCCCTTGTCGATCACCTGGAACCAGCGGCCGGTCGCCGGGTCCTGGTACTTCTCCAGACCGGCCGCCAACTTGCGCACGATGGTGAGGAGTTGCGGGCGGCGCGGATGGTTCGCGGGGATCGCGTCGAGGACGTTGACGATGGCCATGGAGTACCAGCCGACCGCCCGGCACCAGTGCTCGGGAGCGAGCCCGGTCCCCGGATCGGCCCAGCTCACGCTCTTCGACTCGTCGTAGGCGTGCCTGAGCAGCCCGTTCGCGACCTGCAGATGGCCGCCGTAGACGGCGAGTTGCTTCGCGGCCTCGTCGTTCGCGTACGCGCTGTCGCCGAACTCCCTGCCGTACTCGACGAGGAACGGATTCACCATGTAGACGCCGTCGGCCCAGAGTTGATGGGCCCGGCTCGCGGTGTCCGCGTGCCAGAAGCCGCCGTCACCCGTGCGCGGGTAGGTGTTCAGACGGTCGCGGATCTTCCTGGCCGCCGTGCGGTAGCGCTCCTGCCCGGTCTCGCGGTGCAGGATCACCAGGAGCCGGCCGGCCTGCATGCTGTCGAGGCTGTTGAAGGCCTGGTCGATGGAGCCGTCGCTCTTCACGAAGCGGTCGACGTAGTCCTGGATGTAGGCGAGTTGGCGGGCGTCGTGGGTGCGCCGGTAGACGAGGTACTGGCCGTAGAGGTAGAGGCCGACCGGGTAGGACCAGCCGCCGATGGCGCTCGGCGTGTAGCGGGCCATGGTGGAGTCGACGACGGCCAGGGACCGGTCGGGTCCCGTGGCCGGACGGGGTGCGGGCCGAGTACTCGCGGCCACGGCCGGTTGCGGATCGGCCGCGGGGAGGGCGGACAGGGTGACGGCGGTGAGCGCGACGGCCGCGAGGGCCGTGGACAGACGCCGGTGCCTCATAGATATCCCCTTCGATGGGATTCAGGGGTTTCGTCGGACCTTTCATCGGATGTCTAGCAAACAGAGCCATCCCGTCGGAGCAGCGGGCAGCACAGACTCGTCCAAGTACACGTACCTGCTCTCCGGGAGGGTGGGGGACGGAAAGCCCAGGCCAACAGGTCATTCACATAGCCGAACGAAGTTCACCAACTCGTTCGACGGCGCCATACAGCGTCGCGGCATGACGGGCTGCGGTCAATGGTCCGGACCGATGACCTCGGATGCATTTTTGGCCAATCTCGTCTCCGGCACTGACTCACCGGTCAGTTCGCAGGTGTTCTCCGGCGACGGAGGCGGCCCGGGTGCGGCACGGCCCGTGATCGTACGATGGGAGTCCCCACCCGACGACTGAAGGATCGAGAGCTCGTGAGCAGCAAGGTCCCCCCGATCATTCTGAACAACGGCGTCGAGATGCCCCAGCTGGGCTTCGGCGTCTGGCAGGTGCCGGACGACGAGGCGGAGCGGGCGGTCACCACCGCCCTGGAGACCGGGTACCGCAGCATCGACACAGCGGCGATCTACGGCAACGAAGAGGGCACCGGCAAGGCCATCGCCGCGTCCGGGGTCCCCCGCGAGGACCTCTTCGTCACCACCAAGCTCTGGAACGGCGAACAGGGGTACGACTCCACCCTCCGCGCCTTCGACACCTCCCTGGAGAAGCTCGGCCTGGAGTACGTGGACCTGTATCTGATCCACTGGCCGCAGCCGGCCAAGGGCAGGTTCGTCGACACGTACAAGGCGTTCGAGAAGCTCTACGCGGACGGCCGCACCCGGGCTGTCGGTGTCTCCAACTTCCTTCCCGAGCACCTCGACCGGCTCCTCCCCGAGACGTCGGTCGTCCCCGCGGTCAACCAGATCGAGCTGCACCCGCATCTCCAGCAGCACGAGTCCCGCGAGTACCACGCGGAGCACGGCATCGCCACGGAAGCCTGGTCCCCGCTCGGCTCCGGCAAGGGTCTGCTGGAGGTCCCGGCGATCGTGGCCATCGCCCAGAAGCACGGCCGTACGCCGGCCCAGGTCGTCCTGCGCTGGCATCTGCAGCTGGGCAACGTGGTGATCCCCAAGTCCGTGACGCCGTCCCGGATCAAGGAGAACATCGAGGTCTTCGACTTCAGCCTGGACACGGAGGACCTCGCGGCGATCAGCGCGCTGAACGAGGGCCGCCGACTGGGTCCGGACCCGGCCACGTTCGAGTCGGGCTGACCACGGCCTGACGACCCGCACGACAACGCCCCGGTCCGCGCCGACTCCGGTCGCGGTTCCGGGGCGTTTCACATGCCCCGGCGCGAGCACGCGGTCGTCGGGAAGTCGCGCCTTCGGACGGTCGTGTCTTCGGACGGTCGCGTCTTCATGGGCCCGTGAACCGGTGAAGTCGTGAGGCCGATTTTCGGCACGGCCGGGGCGTCGCACCGGCCGGCGGCGTCCGGCGCCTCACCCCTCCTCGGCGGCGGCGCACGGCACCCACGCGCACCGCCCCCACCACCCGCGCTCCCCCTGGACCGTCCGGCCGCCCCGTGCTGTCCCGGCTCCCGCCCGGCCTCCGTCGCGTCCAACTCCCGGCGGGACGAAGCCGTTCGGGCCGTCGCGGACCCCGGTCGACAGGGTTGACGCGGGCATGCTGGTAGGTCCATTTTGGAGCCCACCCGGTAAGGAAACTTTCCTAACAGAAGGGTCCCCCACAGTGCGCTCTCGAACACTGACCCTCACCGCGGCCGCCGGTGCGGCCCTGCTCGCCACCGCCGCGCTCCCCTCGTACGCCTCAAGCGCGGCCCGGCCTGCGTCCACCAGGGAGGGCTCGGTCAGCGCGGCCGACCTGCTCGCCAAGGTGACGTCCTGCTCCCAGCTCTCCAACGGCAAGTACCGGACCGACGACGAGACCTCCGCGTCGGTCCCCGTGTGCGGCAAGAACGGCGCCGTGTTCTGGAAGGCCGACATGGACGTCGACTGCGACGGACAGCGCACGTCGAAGTGCAACGAGGACACCGACCCCTGGTACCAGGACGACACGGCGTTCCACCAGTCCAACGGCAAGCCGCTCAAGGCGGATTCACTGCCGTACGTCGTCGTGCCCAGCTCCAGCAGCACCTGGAACTACTCCGGCGCCGGCATCAAGGGCGGTGGCGTGGTCGCCGTGATCTACAACAACAAGGTCGAGTACGCGGTCGTCGGCGACACCGGCCCCACGAAGATCATCGGCGAGGCGTCGTACGCCACCGCTCAGGCCCTCGGCATAGACCCCGACCCCGAGACCGGCGGCACGGACTCCGGCGTGACGTACATCCTGTTCAAGAACTCGCAGGTGTCGCCCATAGAGAGCCACAGCGCGGCGGTCTCCGTGGGCGACCAGCTGGCCAAGCAGTTCATCCGCAACAACTGAGCCCGGGGGAAGGGG
>NZ_AEJB01000579.1 GCF_000331005.1 Streptomyces turgidiscabies Car8 | reverse complement strand
GGCCTCGTCCCAGATCTCGAAGGCGCGGCGCGGGAGTTCGAGGGTCACCTCCACTGTTTCGCCCGGGGTGCCAGGAACGGGATGGGACGGGTAAGGGCGGCGGGGGCGAAACAACCCACCCCTGCCCGACCTCACCCCCGCCAGGGCAACTCCGCAGTGACCCGGGTCGGCCCACCCACCGGCGAATCCACCACCAGAATCCCGTCCACCGCATCGAGCCGCCCCGCCAACCCCGCCAGCCCGGACCCGCCGGAGGCATCCGCGCCCCCCACCCCGTCATCCACCACCTGCAGCATCAGCCGGTTCTCCACCCGCCACACATCCACCGACGCCCCCGTCGCCCGCGCGTGCTTGCTGATGTTCTGCAGCAGCTCCGACACCGTGAAGTACGCGATCCCCTCGATCGCCGCGGCCGGCCGCTCCACCAGGTCCACCTCCACCCGCACCGGCACCGCACACCGCGACGCCACCGCCGACAGCGCCGCGTCCAGCCCCCGGTCCGTCAGCACCGCCGGGTGAATCCCGCGCGCCAGATCCCGCAGCTCCTGCAGCGCCGTCTTCACCTCACCGTGCGCCTCGTCCACCATCCGCGCCGCGGCCTGCGGATCCTCCGTGAGCTTCTCCTTCGCGAGCCCCAGATCCATGGCCAGTGCCACCAGCCGCGCCTGCGCCCCGTCGTGCAGATCCCGCTCGATCCGCCGCAGGTCGGCCGCGGCGGTGTCGACGACGACCCCCCGGTCGGACTCCAGCTCGACGACCCGCGTCGCCAACCGCGTCGGTCCGAGCAGCCCCCGCACCATCACCCGGTCCACGAGGGTCAGCGCCCGCACGATCCAGGGCGTGGCCATGGTGAACAGCAGTCCGACCAGCGCGGTCACGGCGATCTCGAACGGGTTGTCGAGGTAGATGCTGTGGGTCTCGTCGCCGTACAGCTGGAGGCCGTCCTGCCCGCCGTACATCGGGAAGAGCCAGAACCACACCGGGTAGGTGAGCAGCGCCCACCCGTACACCCAGAAGATCACCGAGACCGCGAACGAGAACGCCGCCCAGGGCAGATGCAGCACCGAGTACAGCAGATGCCGCCACGAGGTACCGCTCTTGAGCACGGCCCCCATCCAGGCCGCCACCCCGTGCTTCCGTCCCCGCGCCGGCTCCGGTTCGGCCACGTCGAGCCCGAGCAGCCCGCGCGCCATCTTCCGCTCCAGGACCCCGAACCCCCGGCATCCCGCCAGGCCCACGGCCAGCACCGGAATCCCGAGAAAGGTGATCAGGAGACCGGCACCGGCGGAGGCCATGGTGACCGCGTACGAGAACATCAGCACGCTCATCGGCAGGCTGAGCAGTACATACCCGAACTCCCGCCAACTGCGCGCCTCGACGGGCGCCCGCAACGGGGCCGGCAACCGATGCCGCCGCCCCCGGCCGGTCCCCCTGTCGGCCGTCGCGTGGAATCCGGCCCCGGGGCCGCCCTGCTGCCCGTACCCCTGTCCGTACTCCATGGCCATCGTTTCGTCCGTTCCGGTAGTCGGCTCGTCAGCTCGTGAGCTCGTCGGTCTGTCTTCAGCTCGTCGGTCTGTCTTCCATCAGCCTGCTCGCACCGAACCGCTCGGACCATGGAGCACGTAGGCGTCTTCCCCCGGGGGTTTTCCCTACCTACGTCTCGGCACCTACGCCTCGGTCCGTTCCCGCCAGGGCAGTTCGGCCGTGACCGTCGTGGGCCCGCCCTCGGGCGAGTTGATGACGAACAGCCCGTCCACCGCGTCCAGCCGGTCCGCGAGCCCCGCCATCCCCGTACCGCCGTCGAGCCGCGCACCGCCGCGTCCGTCGTCCCAGACCTGGATCAGCAGCCGGTCGTCGGTGCGCCAGACCTCGACCGAGGCGTTCCGCGCCCCGCTGTGCTTGCTGATGTTCTGGAGCAGTTCGGAGACCGTGAAATAGGCGATGCCCTCGATGGCGGCGGCAGGCCTGGCCGGCAGGTCGGCGGTCACCTTCACCGGCACCGTGCACCGAGAGGCCACCGACGACAGCGCGGCGTCCAGCCCGCGGTCGGTCAGGACGGCCGGATGGATCCCGCGCGCCAGATCGCGCAGCTCCTGAAGCGCGAGCTTCACCTCGCCGTGTGCCTCCTCGACCATCGCCGCCACCACGTCGTCGGCCTGCCCCTCCAGCAGCTTCTCCTTGGCCAGCCCGAGCCCCATCGCGAGGTTCACGAGCCGGGCCTGCGCCCCGTCGTGCAGATCCCGCTCGATCCGCCGCAGATCGGCGGCGGCCGTGTCGACCACGACCCCCCGGTCGGACTCCAGTTCGGCGATACGGCGTTCAAGCTCGTCGGACGGGGACAGCAGCCCGCGCACCATCACCCGGTCCACGTTCGAGAGACCCCGCGCCAGGAACGGCAGCACCGGCCACAGCACGAACAGCGACACGAGCATGACGGAGAAGGTGAAAACACCCCACGGCAGCCGGATGAGGTCGTACAGGATGGTGCGCCAGCCGACCGGGTCCTTCACCGCCAGCATCAACCGGCCGATGAACCCGAGTTTCTGGCCGTGGGCGCCCCGGCTGTCACTCCGCGGCAGCGGACTCGGCTCGTCCACCCGTACCCCGAGCAGCGCCCTGGCCCGCGCCCGCTCGAACCGGCCCAGCAGACGCGCGCCCATCAGTCCGACGGCGAGAACCGGAAGACCGATCACCGTGACCGCGAGGCCGGAACCCACACTCACCACGGTCACGACGTACACGAAACCGAACAACGCCATCGGCAGGTTGGCCAGGAGATGGGCGATCTCCTTCCAGGTGTGCGGGGCGAGGGCGAAACGGACAGGGGGCAGTCGGTCGCCCTCGGTTTCCGCGCTGGTGGCGGTGATACGTGCGGTCATGCCCGCCAGCCTGCCCGGCCGCGCGCCACGACGCCATGAGGTGGACCGCCCGCCCACCCGGGGGAAAACCCCACCTTGCTGAGGAATGCGAAGGAATACGAGAGAACTCGGGCATGGCCATGCGTGACGGGCTGCTTACGGTCTCTTTAGCAGGCCCTAGACTCCCGTCCGTACAGATCGCCGAAGACCAGGGCGAGATCCCACGAGGCCAGGGAGCGAGGGACGGACGTGCCGGTACCGACCGCCGTAGCCACGACAACGGCAACAGCGGCGACAGCCGCGACGGAGCGCATCGCGGAGTCGAACGCAGCCGCGTCGAACATCGCGGCGTCGGAGTACTTCCAGTCCTACTCCGTCGTCGGACTGCTCGCCGTCGTCGGCGTGCTCTTCGTCGCGGTCGCCTTCGGAGCGGGCCGCCTGCTGCGCCCCGTGGTCCCGACCCCCGAGAAACTCCTGACGTACGAGTGCGGCGTCGACCCCGTCGGCGAGGGCTGGGCCCACACCCAGGTCCGCTACTACGTCTACGCCTTCCTCTACGTCATCTTCGCCGTCGACTCGATCTTCCTGTTCCCCTGGGCGACCGTCTTCGCGGCCCCCGGGTACGGCGCGGCCACCCTCGTCGAGATGTTCATCTTCCTCGGCTTCCTGTCCGTGGGCCTGCTCTACGCATACAAGAAGGGCGTCCTGACATGGACGTGACGCCAGAAACGCATACGCCGGACGCTGCGCCTGGGCCCGTACCTGTGCCCGCGCCCGTGCTGCTGCCGGAGCCGAAACGCCTGGGCGCCCTCGCCCGTCTGGCCCCCGAGCCGATGAAGGTGGTCCTGAACTGGGGCCGCCGCTACTCGCTCTGGGTCTTCAACTTCGGCCTCGCCTGCTGCGCGATCGAGTTCATCGCCGCGTCCATGGCCCGCCACGACTTCATCCGCCTCGGGGTGATCCCCTTCGCGCCGGGGCCGCGCCAGGCCGACCTGATGGTGGTCTCGGGCACGGTCACGGACAAGATGGCCCCGGCGGTACGGCGCCTGTACGAACAGATGCCCGAGCCGAAGTACGTCATCTCCTTCGGCGCGTGCAGCAACTGCGGCGGCCCGTACTGGGACTCCTACTCCGTGACCAAGGGCGTCGACCAGATCATCCCGGTCGACGTCTACGTCCCAGGCTGCCCGCCCCGCCCCGAGGCGTTGCTCCAGGGCATCCTCAAACTCCAGGAGAAGATCGCCCGGGAGTCCCTGGGCGAGCGGTACGCGTCGGGACAGATGGTGCGCCCCTCACCTGCCGCGCTCCAGAGCCCGCTTGTGCAGCCGCCGACCCCGGGGGAGGGAAGATGACGGCGACCGGCTGGCTGCCCGCCCCCACCGAGGAACTCTTCGGTACGGACGCCACGGCCGAGGAGTCCTACGACGTCCTCACCGTCGACGTACCTCCGGCTTCCTGGACCGCCGCGCTGCGGACAGCGCGCGACCGCCTCCACTGCACCTACTTCGACTGGCTCAGCGCGGTCGACGAACCGGGCACCGGCTTCCGCGTCGCCGCCCACGTCGTCGCCCTCTCCCCGCTCCGCCGCCTCCTCGTACGGACGACAGTCCCGCACGAGTCCGCCGTACTCCCCTCCCTGGTGGACGTCTACGCGGGCGCCGCCTGGCACGAGCGCGAGACGCACGAAATGTTCGGCGTACGTTTCGAGGGCCACCCGGGCCTGGACCACCTCCTCCTCCCGGAGACCTTCGAGGGCCATCCCCTCCGCAAGGACTTCGTCCTCGCGGCCCGCGTCGCGAAGGCCTGGCCGGGCGCCAAGGAACCAGGGGAGTCGGAACACGGCGGGCCCAAGCGCCGCCAGATGCTCCCGCCCGGCGTCCCCGACCCCAACGAATGGGGCCCCCTGAAGGGCCAGCTCCCCCCGGCTCCGACCCGACCGGCCCGAGCCGCCGCCGGCCGCGCGACCGGCGACCGCCCGGTACGCCGCACCCGCACAGCATCGGACGGCTCGGCCAGTCAGACCCCGGAAGCCCAGACCCCGGCCCCGACCCCGGAGGGCACCCCCGCGGAGGCCCAGACCCCGCCGACCGCACCCCGTCGAGCGCGCAGCGCGAGCCAGGGCTCCGCGTCACAGCGCCCCCAGACGCCGGCGCCGGAGGCGCCCCAACCAGGCGGGACGGAAGCGACACGACCATCGGCGACAGAGGCGACCGGCGCACGGGCGCCGGAGGTGCCAGACCCACAGTCGCCAGGTCCGCAGGCGACGGAGGCGGAAGCAACCGACACCGCCCCCGAGCCACCGCCCACCGCCCCCGAGCCACCGCCCACGGCGCCCCGAGCCACGGACGCCCCCTGGCACCAGGCGCGCCCCGCCTTCGACGAACCCACGCCGAAGGCCGCCGAGCCGACCGAACCCCCCGCCTCTGAAACCCCAGCCCCCGAAGCCCCGACACCGGAAGCCTCGCCTCCCGAAGACGCCACCCCTGACTCGGACTCGCCCGACAACCACCCCACAGGAGGCTCGCAGTGAACGACGCGCTGGACGTCGCCCTGCGACTCCTGATCGTCTTCGTCGTCTTCCTCACCTTCCCGCTGATCGTCGGTCAGACCGAGCACAAGGTGATGGCCCACATGCAGGGCCGCCTCGGCCCGATGTACGCCGGCGGCTTCCACGGCTGGGCCCAACTGGTCGCGGACGGCGTCAAGTTCGCGCAGAAGGAAGACATCGTCCCGGCGGGAGCCGACCGCCGTATCTTCCAAATCGCCCCCGCCGTGGCCCTCCTCCCGTACCTCCTCGTCCTCCTCGCCATCCCGATCGGCCCGAGCGAGGGCGCCGTCGGTGAGGTCGTCGACGCGGGCATCTTCTTCGTCCTCGCCGTCATGGGCGTCGGCGTCCTCGGCTCGCTCATGGCCGGCTGGGCGTCGGCCAACAAGTTCTCCCTTCTCGGCGGCCTGCGTACCGCCGCCCAACTCCTCGCTTACGAACTCCCGATGCTTCTCACCGCCGCCTCGGTCGCGATGGCGGCGGGCACGGTCTCGCTCCCCGGCATCCTCGACGCCTTCGAGTGGTGGTGGCTGCCCTGGCAGATCGTCGGCGCGATCGTGTTCTTCGTGGCCGGCCTCGCCGAACTCCAACGGCCCCCCTTCGACATGCCGGTGGCCGACTCGGAGATCATCTTCGGCGCCTACACCGAGTACACCGGCCTCCGCTTCGCCCTCTTCCTCCTCGCCGAGTACGCCGGGATCGTCGTCCTGTGCGGCCTGACCACCGTCCTCTTCCTGGGCGGCTGGCACGGACCCTGGGCCGCCGACGGCTTCGGCTGGGTCTGGACCCTCCTCAAGACGGCAGTGCTGGCCTTCGTCGTGATCTGGCTGCGCGTCACCTACCCCCGCCTGCGCGAGGACCAGCTCCAGAAGCTCTCCTGGACCCTCCTCGTCCCCCTCTCCCTCGCCCAGATCGCCCTCACCGGCATCGTGAAGGTGGTGATCTCGTAACCATGGCTGAGCCTCTCCCGCCCACCGGGCCTCGTATCCCCGGCATCGGCCTGGCCAAGGGCCTGGCCGTCACCCTCCGCACGATGACGAAGAAGACCGTCACCGCGCAGTACCCGGACACCCAGCCCGACCTTCCACCCCGCACCCGCGGAGTCATCGGCCTCTTCGAGGAGAACTGCACGGTCTGCATGCTGTGCGCCCGTGAGTGCCCGGACTGGTGCATCTACATCGACTCCCACAAGGAGACGGTCCCGGCCGCCGCCCCCGGCGGGCGCGAGCGCAGCCGCAACGTCCTCGACCGCTTCGCCATCGACTTCTCCCTCTGCATGTACTGCGGTATCTGCATCGAGGTCTGCCCCTTCGACGCCCTCTTCTGGTCCCCGGAGTTCGAGTACGCCGAGACCGACATCCACGAACTCACCCACGAACGCGACAAGCTCCGCGAGTGGATGTGGACGGTCCCGGCCCCGCCCGCCCTCGACCCCGCCGCCGAGGAACCGAAGGAGATCGCCGCCGCCCGCAAGACGGCCGAGAAACTCGCGGCCGCACAGAGCGAACCGAACGAACCCCCTGCGCCTCCCGTGCCCCCGGTGTCCACCGATCCGCAGGAGGGAACGTCGTGAGCCTCGCCGCCGCAAGCCCCGGCTTCCTCTCCCCGACCGGCGTCGAGATCGCCTTCCTCCTCGTCGGCCTCGTCACTTTCGGCGCCGCGCTCGTCACCGTCACCACCCGGCAGCTGGTGCACGCCGCCCTGTGGCTGGTGGTGACCCTCGGCGGCCTCGCCGTCGAATACCTCCTCCTCACTGCCGAGTTCATCGCCTGGGTACAGGTCCTCATCTACGTGGGTTCCGTCGTCGTCCTCCTCCTGTTCGGTCTGATGCTCACCCGAGCCCCCATCGGCCGCTCCCCGGACGCCGACTCCGGCAACCGGTGGGCAGCCCTCGGAGTGGCCCTCGCCTCGGCCGTCACCCTGGTCTGGGTCGTCGTCGACGCCTTCCGTACGACCTGGATCGACCTGGACGGCGCCGCCGCGGGCTCCACCGCCGTCACCGGAGCCAGCCTCTTCCAGAACTGGGTCCTCCCTTTCGAGGCCCTCTCCGTCCTTCTCCTCGCGGCCCTGGTCGGGGCGATCGTCCTGTCCCGCAAGAGGAAGGCGGAGTCGAGCTCTCCCCCTCTGAACTCCCGAGCCGCGACCGGTAGTTCCCCCTTCGTACCGGATTCCCGGAATCACCCGATCGAGCGAACCAACCCGGCCGATCAGGAAGGTGCCCGCTGATGCACCTCGCCTATCCCGCCGTACTCTCCGCCCTCCTCTTCTGCACCGGCCTCTACGGCGTCCTGGCCCGCCGCAACGCGATCCTGGTCCTGATGTCCGTCGAGCTGATGCTCAACGCCGTCAACCTCAACCTCGTCGCCTTCGACGTCTGGCTCAGCAGGACGGCCCGCGACACTCTGCACTCCGGCCAGGCCCTCACCCTGTTCACCATCGCCATCGCCGCCGCCGAGATCGGCATCGGCCTGGCGATCGTCCTCGCCGTCCACCGGGGCCGCGGCACCGCGGACATCGACAAGCTCCGCGACACCGCCGAGCCGCACGGCTCCGACGAAGCCACCCTCACGGAAGACGAGAAGGCTGAGGCCACCGCGTGACCACGACCACCCTCGCCGTCCTCGTCCCCCTTCTCCCGTTCCTGGGCGCCGCGGCCGGCCTGCTCCTGGGCCGCACGGCCCCCGGCTTCGTACGCCCCCTCGCCGTACTGCCGCCCCTCGCGGCGCTCGTCCTCGCTGTACTCGTCGCCGTACGCCAGGGCGGTGACCGGGCCGTCGACGCCGCCACCGAGCTCACGCCCACCGGCTCGGTCCCCGTCGAACTCGCCCTGCACATCGACGGCTTCGCCGCCCTCGTCGCCGTCTTGGTCGCCCTGGTCGCGACCTGCGTGCAGATCTACTCGACGGCCTACCTGCGCGACGACCCGCGCTACCCCTCGTACGCCGCTCTCGTCTCCCTCTTCACCTCCGCGATGCTGCTCGTCGTCTACTCCGGCGACCTGATGGTGCTGCTGGTCGGCTGGGAGATCATGGGCATCTGCTCGTACTTCCTGGTCGGCCACTACTGGGAGACCCCGGAAGCCCGTGCCGCATCCCTCAAGGCCTTCCTCGTCACCAAACTCGGTGATGTCCCCTTCCTGATCGGCCTGTTCGCGCTCGCCACCGACGCCGGGTCCTTCCGGATCACGAAGATCCTCGGCACCGTCGCGAGCGGCGGACTCGACCACCCGACGCTGGTCGCCCTGCTGCTCCTGGCCGGCGTGGCGGGCAAGTCGGCGCAGTTCCCGCTCCACACCTGGCTCCCCGACGCGATGGCGGGCCCCACGCCCGTCTCCGCGCTGATCCACGCCGCGACGATGGTCGCCGCCGGTGTCTACTTCATCGCCCGGCTCCTCCCGGTCTTCGCGGCCTCCTCGGCCGCACTGGTCGTCCTCGCCGTCATGGCCGCCGTCACGATGACCGGCTCCGCCCTGGCCGCCCTCGCCCAGGACGACATCAAACGCGTCCTCGCCTACTCGACGATCGGCCAGCTCGGCTACATGACCGGCGCCCTCGCCGTCGGCGACCGCGGTGCCGCCGTCTTCCACCTCCTCACCCACGGCGCCTTCAAGGCGCTCCTCTTCCTCGCGGCCGGCGTGGTCATCCATGCGGCCGGCACCAACTCACTGGCCGCCATGTCCCGCATGGGCCACCTCCGCGACCGTGTCCCCGACGCCTACTGGACGATGACCGTGGCGCTCCTCGCGCTCGCCGCGATCCCGCCCTTCAGCGGCTTCTTCTCCAAGGAGTCCGTCCTCGGCGCCGCCGAACACGTCACCACCGGCCACACCGAGGGCATCCCCGATGCCGCCGGCTGGATCGTCCTCGTCGCCGGCCTGGCATCGGCCCTCCTCACCGCCGCCTACGCGACCCGCCTGTGGCTTCTCGCCTTCCGGGGCCGAGGCGCCGACGCCCCCGACCACGGCAGGCAGCCCGTCGCGATGACCACCGTGCTCTGGGTGCTCGCGGTCCCCTCCCTCGCCCTCGGCGGCCTCGCCTACGGCCGACTGCCCGACTGGTTCGACGGCCACGACCTGAACCCGACGCTCACCACCTCCGTCCTCGGCACGGGAGTTGCCCTCGTCGGCGGCCTCGTCACCTACGGAGCCTGGCGCCACACCACCGCCCTGGCGACCCGCGTCCCCCTGGGCGCCGTCGCGGCCCACCCGGACGCCGACGGCGGCGTCGTCGAGGCCGAGGCCATCGCCACCCACACCCCCGCCTACGGAGACATGGCCACCGCACCCGACCCGGCGGACCCCGGCCGACTCCTGCTCGGCCCGTTGCACCGCCACGCGGCCGTCGGCTTCCACCTGGACGCCCTGTACACGACGCTGTTCGTCCGCCCGGTCCAGGCCGGCGCCACCCTCGTCCGGTTCCTGGACCGCGAGGTCGTCGACACCTACGTACGCGGCGCGAGCGCCGTGCCCCGCCTGCTGGGCGACGCCGTACGGCGCGCCCAGACCGGCAATGTGCAGACCTATGTGAGCGCGCTGCTCGCCGGCACCGTCGTCCTGGTGGTCGCCGTCCTCCTCGTCGCCACGGGAGCGTGAGCAGGCGTGATCGATATCAACGAGTCAGTGATGCAGTTCCTTCTGGCATTCCTCGTCGTGGGCCCGCTGATCGGCGCTGTCGCCGCTCTCCTGCCGGCCCCGCCAGGACTGAAGGGGAAGTCGCCCGAGCAGGCCGTGCTGCGACACGGCGTGACCGTCACCGGCGTCGTGCTCATCGCCGCGATCACCCTGGCGCTCGGCTTCTCCCACGACCATCCGTCGAGGATGCAGGCCACGACGGACATCAGCTGGATCCCCGCACTCGACGTGCGGATCCACCTCGGTGTCGACGGCATTTCCCTCCCCCTTCTGGTCCTGAGCGCGCTCCTGACCTTCCTCTGCGCGCTCTACTCCTACTTCAAGCTGCCCGCCGGCCCCTCCCCGAAGGCCTTCGTCGCACTTCTCCTCGTCCTGGAGTCCGGCACCCTCGCGACCTTCGCCGTCCTCGATCTGCTGCTGTTCTTCCTGGCCTTCGAGATGGTGCTCATCCCGATGTACTTCCTCATCGCCCGCTGGGGCGGTGAACAACGGACCCGGGCGGCCTGGAAGTTCATCCTCTTCACCCTGCTCGGATCCGTCGTCATGCTGCTGGGCCTGCTCCTGATCGGGATCAAAGCGGGCACGTTCGACATCATGGCACTCGCCACTGACAACGGCTCGGGCCTGACCACATCCGTGCAGGTCACCGCCGCTTTGGCGATCGGGATCGGGCTCGCGGTGAAGACGCCGATGTGGCCACTGCACAGCTGGTTGCCGGACGCCCACACCGCCGCCCCGACCGTCGGCTCGGTCCTGCTGGCGGGCGTCCTGCTCAAGATGGGCACGTACGGGTTCGTGCGCATCCTGCTGCCGGTCACGCCCGACGGATTCCGGACGTTCGCGCCCTACCTCGGCGCGTTCGCCGTCGTCGGGATCATCTACGGCTCCCTGGCCTGCCTGGCCCTCGCCCGGCAGGGCGCGAAGGGTGACCTGAAGCGGCTCATCGCCTACTCCTCCGTCGGCCACATGGGCTTCGTCCTGCTCGGCATCGCCACCATGACCCCGACCGGCGTCAACGGCGCGCTGTTCGCCAACATCGCCCACGGCCTCATCACCGGCCTCCTCTTCTTCCTGGTCGGCGCGCTGAAGGACCGCACGGGCAGCACCGACCTCGACACCCTCGCCGACCGCACCGGCGCCGCCCTCTACGGCCGGGCCCCGCGCCTCGGCGGCCTCGTGGCCTTCGCCGCCGTCGCCTCGCTCGGACTGCCCGGCCTCGCCGGGTTCTGGGGCGAGATGCTGGCCCTGTTCGGCGCGTTCGACCCGGCCGACGATCTCAGCCGCCCCGCGTTCCTCACCTTCACGGCGATCGCCGCGTTCGGCACCCTGCTCACCGCCGCGTACATGCTCGTCGTCGTACGCCGTGTCTGCATGGGCGCCGCCCCGCGGCCGGACGCCCCCCAGCTCGCCGACGTACAGACGTATGAATTCGCGGCCTGGACCCCGCTCGTCGCCCTCACCGTCATCGCCGGGCTGTGGCCGAAGGCCCTCCTCGGCCTGACCGACCCGGCTGTGCAGCAGCTCCTCTCAGGAGGCCCCCGATGAGCTCCCCGGCCCAGTCCGCGGCTCAGTCCCTGGTCCAGTCCGTCGACTGGCTCGCCATCGCGCCGCCCACCCTCGCCGCCGTCGTGGGACTCGTCGTCCTCGTCGCCGACCTGTTCATCGGCGACAACAGGAAGGCGCTCCTCGGCTGGATCTCGGTCGCGGGCCTCGCCGCCTCCGGCCTCCTCCTGTTGCCCCTCCTTGACGGCGACCGCTCCACCTTCTGCCTGACCGGCAGCACGGACGTCTGCAGCTACACGGCCGACCGCTTCACCCTCATCATCCAGTTCCTCGTGCTCGGCGGCGCGCTCCTATCCGCCCTCCTCTCGGTCACCGCCCTCAAGGACGCCGACCGAGGACTCCCCGAAGGGGAGTACTGGTTCCTGTTGCTGTCCTCCGCCGCCGGAGCGGCCCTCCTGCCCGCCTCGCGCGACCTCGCGACACTGATCGTCGCCCTGGAGGTCGCCTCCCTGCCCGCCTTCGCCCTTGTCGGCATCCGGCACGGCGACCGGAAGTCCTCCGAAGCGGCCCTGAAGTTCTTCCTGTCGTCCGTGACGGCGACCGCGGTCGGCCTCATGGGCATCAGCTTCGTGTACGCGTCCACGGGCACCCTCTACCTCACCGAGATCGCCGACCGGATCCAGCACGTCGACCCACAACTCCACACCCTCGCCCAGGCAGGCGTCGTCCTCACCCTCATCGGCTTCGCCTTCAAGACGGCCGCCGTGCCCTTCCACTTCTGGGTGCCCGACACCTATGTGGGCGCGCCCCTGCCGATCGCCGCCTATCTGTCGGTCGTCGGCAAGGCCGTCGGCTTCTCCGGCCTGATCCTCGTCACCGTCGTCGCCTTCCCGTCGTACGCCGACGTCTGGGGCCCGGCACTGGCAGCCCTGGCCGCACTCACCATGACCGTCGGCAACGTCGGCGCCCTCCGCCAGCGGACCACGCGCGCGTACAGCGCGGTACGCCTGCTCGCCTGGTCCTCCGTCGGCCAGGCCGGCTACCTCCTGGTGCCGATCGCCGCCGCCGCGTACTCCGACGACGCCCGGAAGTCGATCGGCTCCACCGTCGCGTACGCCCTCATGTACGCCGCCGTGAACCTCGGAGCCTTCGCTGTGGCGGCCCTGGTGGCCCGTACGAGGCCCCTGAACCGCGTCAGTGACTACCAGGGCCTGTACGCCACCCGGCCCCTCGCAGCGCTCGTCCTGGGCTTCTTCCTGCTGTGCCTCGCCGGGCTGCCGCCGGGCATCATCGGCCTCTTCGCGAAGGTCACCGTCTTCTCCGCGGCCGTCGACGCCGGACTCGGGTGGCTGGCCGTGATCATGGCCGTCAACGTGGTGATCGCCCTCTTCTACTACCTCCAGTGGACGGCCCTGCTGTTCCGCACACCCGAGGGAGCCGAGGAACACCACCGCGCCCCGGCCCCCCTCACGGCCGCGATCGCCCTGACCGCCGTCCTCGGTATCGCCCTGTCCGGCGCACCCCAACTGGTGCTGCGCTTCGCCGACACCGGCCTCTTCTGACCCTCCCCAGCGGCACGCGCGCGTGGACCCTCACCCGGACGGCCCACGCGCGCCCGAGCGCGCGCAAGGGAACTGCGAACCCCCGCCTGGCGTTGACCAGTACAGAAGGGTCCACTTGACCTGACACCAGGGTTCCCCTGCCGCACCACTAGGAGGGCGTACCGTGCACCGCCGGCACAACGGGCTCAGGACAGCCCTGCTCCTCGGGGGACTGTCCGCACTCATCATCGTCATCGGCAGCTTCTTCGGCCGAGCGGGCCTCCTGATCGCACTCGTCATCGCGGTCGGCACGAACGCGTACGCGTACTGGAACAGCGACAAGCTGGCTCTACGCGCGATGCGTGCCCGCCCGGTGAGCGAATTCGAGGCCCCGGCCCTGTACCGCATGGTCCGCGACCTCTCGACCCAGGCCCGCCAGCCCATGCCGCGCCTGTACATCTCGCCGACCGAGGCGCCGAACGCGTTCGCGACGGGCCGCAACCCGCGCAACGCCGCGGTGTGCTGCACGGACGGCATCCTGCGCATCCTGGACGAGCGCGAACTGCGCGGCGTCATCGGCCACGAGCTGAGCCATGTCTACAACCGCGACATCCTCATCTCGTCGGTCGCCGGCGCCCTGGCCTCCGTGATCATGTTCCTGGTCAACTTCGCCTGGCTGATCCCGATCGGCCGCTCCAACGACGACGACGGCCCCGGCATCCTCGGCATGCTGATGATCATGATTCTGGGACCGCTCGCGGCCACCCTCATCCAACTCGCAATCAGCCGCTCGCGGGAGTACGAGGCCGACGCGTCGGGCGCCCAGCTCACCGGCGACCCGCTGGCCCTCGCGAGCGCCCTGCGCAAACTCGAAGCGGGCACGAAGCAACTGCCGCTGCCCCCCGAACCGCGTATCGAGACCGCGAGCCACATGATGATCGCGAACCCCTTCCGCCCGGGCCAGGGACTCTCCAAGATGTTCTCTACGCACCCGCCGATGGCGGAGCGCATCGCCCGGCTCGAAAAGATGGCAGGTCGCCAGCAGTGAAAACAATTCTCAACGTCATTTGGCTCTTCCTGAGCGGCTTCTGGCTGTTCCTCGCCTATCTGGCCGCAGGCGTGCTGCTCTGCATCACGATTATCGGAATTCCGTTCGGTATTGCTTCGTTCCGTATCGGTGCGTACGCCCTGTGGCCCTTCGGCCGTACGACGGTCGAGCGGCGCGACGCGGGCGCCCCCTCCTGTGTCGGCAACGTGCTGTGGCTGGTCCTCGCGGGCTGGTGGCTCGCCGTGGCCCACGTCGTCACCGGCGTTCTGCTGTGCGTCACGATCATCGGTATCCCGTTCGGCATCGCCAACTTCAAGCTCATTCCCGTCTCGCTGCTGCCGTTGGGCCGCGAAATCGTGCCGACGGACGAGCCGTTCAGCTCGCGCTGGTAGCGCGGCCGGGAAGGGGCGGCCTCGTTCCTGCCCGACTGTTTGTCCACAGTCTGCGGGCGGGATCGTGTTCCCGCCCGCAGGTTATCCACAGGCCGCCTCGATTGTCAGTGGCGGGCTGCATGATGAATCCATGACCGAGATCGAGCAGTTGCTGACACGGGTGGCCTTCGCGGCGCGCAACACCCGTCCGTGGGGCTGGCCTTCACTCCCCGCCCCCGTGGACGCGGCGACGCTCGACCGCGCCGAGACCGCCCTCGGCTTCCCCTTGCCACCGCTCCTCGCCGAGCTGTATCTCCGGATAGGAGACGGCGGATTCGGCCCGTCCTACGGCCTGTTGCCCCTGCTCGAAGGCCAGCCCGCAGGTGAGCCGCCCGTCGTCGCCCAGTACCTCGCCAACCGCGAGGAGGGCCGCAGGGACCCGGAGTGGCCCTGGCCCGAGGGCATCCTGCCGATATCCCACTGGGGCTGCGGGATGTACGCGTGCGTGGACTGCCGCACACCGGAAGGCACCGTCCTGCTCTTCGAGCCGAACGCTGACGACGCCGACCATGCGTGGTACGCCGACGCCCCCGGTCTCGCGGAGTGGCTGCACACCTGGCTCGACGGCACGGGCTGGTACGAGGAGGCCAACGACGGCCAGGACCTGGAACCCTGGCCCGAGTTCCGCATACGTACGGCGACAACGCCGCCGTCGGCCCAGGCTCAGTGACCGTCGCGTCGCCCGCTTCATCTCAGTGGGGTGGCCCGGCCGCCGACCGCGAAGCCGACCACCAGCGCCGTACGGCGTAGACGACGGCCCCGAGGCTCAGCACCCCGGTGCCCACGACCACCGACACCCCCGGAAGCGCGAACGCCAGCGTCACACAGCCGAAAAGCCCGACCGCCGGCACCCCTCGGGCCATGGGCGCCGAACTCAGAGTCCAGGCGGAGGCGTTGGCCACCGCGTAGTAGGCCAGAACCCCGAAGGAGGAGAAACCGATAGCGCCCCGCACGTCCACCGTCGCGGCCAGCCCCGCGACCACCGCACCCACGACCAGCTCGGCCCGGTGCGGTACCTGGAAGCGCGCGTGCACGGCGGCCAGGGCACCAGGCAGATGACGGTCACGTGCCATGGCCAACGTCGTCCGTGAGACGCCCAGGATCAGGGCGAGCAGCGAGCCGAGCGCGGCCACGGCGGCCCCGGCCCGCACGACAGGCACCAGCTCCGGCACGCCCGCCGCCCGCACGGCGTCGGCCAGCGGGGCACTCGCCCGCCCGAGCCCACCCGACCCCAGCACGGAAAGGACAGCCACCGCCACCGCCGCGTACACCACCAGCGCGATACCCAAGGCCGACGGGATCGCGCGCGGGATGGTGCGCGCCGGATCCCGTACCTCTTCACCAAGGGTCGCGATCCGGGCGTACCCGGCGAACGCGAAGAACAACAGCCCGGCCGCCTGAAGCACTCCGCCCACGCCCCCGGAGGCCCCGACCTCCAGCCGGCCTGGGGCAGCGACATCGGAGCCCAGGCACACCACCACCACGGAAGCGAGGACAGCGAGGACCACTGCCACGATCGCCCGCGTCAGCCAGGCGGACTTCTGGACCCCGCCGTAGTTCACCGCGGTCAGCGCCACCACGGCCGCGACCGCCACGGCATGGGCCTGACCCGGCCAGACGTACGTGCCCACAGTGAGCGCCATCGCCGCGCAGGAGGCGGTCTTCCCGACGACGAACGACCAGCCGGCGAGATACCCCCAGAAGGGACCGAGCCGCTCACGCCCGTACACATAGGTCCCGCCGGAGGCGGGATAGAGGGTGGCCAGCCGGGCGGACGACATGGCGTTGCAGTAGGCGACCACGGCTGCCACGCCGAGCCCGAGGAGCAGCCCGGACCCGGCCGCGTGTGCCGCGGGTCCCAGGGCTACGAAGACACCGGCTCCGATCATGGAACCGAGCCCGATGACCACGGCGTCCCCGACGCCGAGGGTGCGCCGCAGTTCAGCGCGCGATTCCGCACCGGGCTGTGTCATGCGACGCACCCTACTGACCGGTGCAACCGCCAGGCATCGCGTTGACGTCGTGTACGGCAACACCGAACCAACAACGCACAATTCGAACACCGGCATGAGCGTGACCGTCACGACGTCGCAGATCACAGTGCCGGGACAGTTCGAGCACAGCACAGAGGGGCAGGTTCAGGGCATGAGCATCATCGGCTGGATCATCCTGGGGCTGTTGGCCGGAGCCATCGCCAAGTTCCTGCTGCCGGGGCGAGACCCGGGCGGTTTCATCGGCACGACGATCATCGGCGTCGCCGGCGCGTTCCTCGGCGGCTGGATCTCGTCGCGCTTCCTCGACCACCCCATCAGCAAACAGTTCTACGACGGCACCACGTGGGCGGCGGCGATCGGCGGCTCGCTGGTGCTGCTGATCGCGTATCGCATTCTGTTCGGAAACTCGCGCGACTGAGTCCGTACCTGATCAGCAGTCAGAACAGAGGGGGAGGGGC
>NZ_AEJB01000578.1 GCF_000331005.1 Streptomyces turgidiscabies Car8 | reverse complement strand
CCCATACTCCGCAAGGTCGTTACGGCCGCAGCATGGGCTCGCGCTCGATGTTGCGCTTGTCGAGCCGCGCGTCGTACGTCGCCAGCGGCTTGGCCACCGACGGGTTCGCCTGGACCGAGGTCGACGCGACGCCGGCCCACTCCAGGATGCGGGCCGTGGCGAGCGCCTTCTGCTCGGGGACCAGACCCGCGACGTTCGCGCCGTGGTTCAGACCGGGAGCGGCGAAGACGTACGAGTCCTTCGCACCCTTCCCGAGACGGAAGCGCTCGGCACCCCAGGGGTCGTTCTGCCCGTACACGAACAGCATGTGCTGGGCCCGGTGCTGGATCCAGTTGTCGACGTCACGCATCGCCCGCGGCTGGAACTTCATCGGGATGTCCCGGGGGACGAAGTTGCGCGGCGGCTGGTAGCCGTAGCGGACGTACTTCTTCTCGATGTGCGGGAACTTGATGTTGGGCGCGCCGAGTTGGGTGCCCGCCTGGTAGTAGTACGGCGTGTACGGCTCCAGGCCCTGGTCGGTGTAGTTGACGAACCCGGAGATCGTGTCGATCGAGGTCCAGATGTCGTCGTCGGTCGCGTTCTTCGCGTCCGCCGGGATGGACTCGCAGTCGGCGAGCAGGCTGTACTGCCAGAAGCCCCAGACGTAGTCGAGGACGACGGCCTCGTACGCCCGGTCGAGGCTGCCGATGGTGGTGAAGGTGTAGCCCTCGGTGGCGGCGACCTCCGCGTACTTCTTCTCCAGCGGCTCCCGGCGGACGAGCGCCTCACGCTGTACGGCGTTCAGCCGGTCGCGGCACTCCTTGGTGCCGACGCTGGCGAAGAACCGGTCGTAGGCCGAGTCCTCGTTGTTCACCACGTCGTTGGGGGCGACGTACGCGACGACGCCGTCCATGTCACGCGGGTAGAAGCGCTCGTAGTACGTGGCGGTCATGCCGCCCTTCGAACCGCCCGTGGACAGCCACTTCTTGGCGTAGATCTTCTTCAGCGCCGTGAAGACGCGGTGCTGGTCGCTGGCCGCCTGCCAGATGTCCAGCTTCGACCAGTTGGCCGGGTCGGGCCTGGACGGGGTGAAGAAGCGGTACTCCAGGGAGACCTGGTTGCCGTCGACGATCCGTGTCGGCTCACTGCGACTCGGGTTCGTGTTGACGAAGTACCCGCTGGTGAAGAAGACCGTCGGGCGCGAGACGTCCTTGTGCAGGACGGTGATCCGCTGCTGGAACGTGCCCTTGGACGGGTGCCGGTGGTCGATCGGCTGAGTGTAGTTGAGGACGAAGTACCGGTAGCCGGTGTACGGCTTCTCCTGGATCAGGCTCATGCCCGGTATCGCGAGGAGCTGGTCCTTGATGTCCGCACTGCTGGTCGTTCGCGTGGTGCCGGTGGCTTCCGGCTGAGCGGCGGTCGCCGCTCCCGCCGTGCTCAACGTGCCTATGAGCACGGCGAGCGCGAGCAGCCATCTGGACGCCTTGCGCATGCACCCTCCCCTGTGAGACATCTGTGCGCCGGAAGCTATCGGAGCAACTGGGCGGCGCACCAGGGGAGATAGGGAAATCCCTCGGGCAGTGGGTCAGTGAATAGGGTCCGGGAACAGGCTCAACACCGGATCCAGCCAGAACTGACCGATCCTCGCCCCACCGCCCCCTTGACCCACACCTGCCGCCGTCCGGCGTGCACGGTGACCGGTCCGGCCCGTTTCGAGAACAGTCCCTCGTCGACGACCGGCCGCCCGCCCCGGGCCTTCACGCTCACCGACATCCACTGGCGGGCGCCGGGCCGCTTGGGCACGGTCACCGCGCAGACGTAGCCGTTGCGCCGGTAGATGTGCACGACGCCGGTGGAGAACGTCAGCGTGCGTGCCTTGCGGCCGGAGCACGCGGAGGCCGCGGAGGCGGTGGAGGCCGCCTCGGCCGGGGCCGGGCTCGCGAGGGAGAGCATCCCGGACGCGGTCAGCACGGCCAGACCGAGCGCCATCCGCCGCCGTACCGAACCACCACTCACCGTCTCCCCCTCCAGCTGCCACCGACGACATTAGCCGTGCG
>NZ_AEJB01000577.1 GCF_000331005.1 Streptomyces turgidiscabies Car8 | reverse complement strand
CATCCGTGCCGCAGCGGCGGCCCACCCCGGAAGGCCACCACCATCACCCCGCAACACCCCACCCCGGCCGACAGGCGCGCCGTCCTCGACCGCACGGCGCGCCTGCGCCAACTCCCCGAAACAGACCGAGACGCACTCCGCATCGCCCAACACCCCCAACTCCCGCGCTGGTTGGAACAGATCACCGCTACCGGCGGCTGCGCCCACCCCATCCACCTCTCCGGGTCGACCACGACCCTGGATACGGCAACCGGCGAGATCCTCCGCCACTACGACACCCGCACCGAACCCGGCGAACGCCTCCTCGTCCGCTGCCGCAACCGGCGCGCGAGTGTCTGCCCGGCCTGCTCCCGACTCCACGCGGGCGACACCTTCCACCTCGTCCGCGCGGGACTCCTCGGCGGCAAGAACATCCCCGCCACCGTCCGCAACCGCCCCCGCCTCTTCGTCACCCTCACCGCGCCTTCGTTCGGGCCGGTCCACCGCGCCGGGAACGAACGTTGCCGACCGCGCCGCGACACCAGCACCTGCGCACACGGGCGTTCCCTCGGCTGCGGCGCCGTCCACGCCCCGGATGCTCCGGCCGTCGGCCAACCGCTGTGCGCCGACTGCTACGACTACAGCGCCCACGTGCTGTGGCACGCACACGCATCCAAGCTGTGGGACCGGTTCGTCATCGACGTCCGGCGCCGCCTCGCCTCCTCCGTCGGCCTCGTACAGTCCCGCTTCGTCGACCACGCCCGGTTGTCCTTCGCCCGCGTCGCCGAATACCAGAAACGCGCGGCCGTCCACGTCCATGCCGTCGTCCGCCTCGACGGCCCGAACGGACCCAACGACGAACCCCCGGCCTGGGGGACCGCGCAACTACTCACCGACGCCGTACGCGCCTCCGCCGGACGGGTCCTGGTCCACACCCCCTACAGCCCGGCCGTGGGCGAACTGGCCTTGCGCTGGGGCGTCCAGGTCGACGCCCGGCAACTGCACACCGACGGCGACGGACCCGACGACGACGCTGTAGCCGCGTACGTCGCCAAGTACGTCACCAAAGGAGCCAGCGAGACAGGCGCCGGCACCGACCACCCCCTCACCACCCGGGACGACATCGACGCCGCACCCGTCACCGAACACGTGCGCACCCTCATGCGCACCTGCTGGCGCCTCGGCGGCCTCCCCGACTACGAGCCTCTCCGCCTCCGCGCCTGGACCCACACCCTCGGCTATCGCGGCCACATCCTCACCAAGTCCCGCGCCTACTCGACGACATACGCGGCCCTACGCGCCGAACGCGCCCACCACCTCGGCCACACCGACATCCCCGACACGCTCACCGAACGGAACTGGCGCTACGTCGGCTCCGGCCACACCCCCGGCGCCGCACTCATCGCCACCGGAATCGCCGAGGACATCGCAGAGTCTCGACGACTCGGCTCAGAAGCGAGACAGGAAGGGGGCGGGGTCGATAGCCGCACTTCCTGCCCCTGAGTCTCGGCATCCGTTACGCCTGTCCGTGCCTCCCAACTCGGACGAGAAGCGCACGAGCTTGATCGAAAGTGAGATTGTGATCGTGGACGACGACGGCAACGAGACACCGTTCGACCCAGCCATAGGGTTCGAGTGAGACGAGAAGCCGCCTCCTCGTACGGCTCGGGGAGGCGGCTCTTTTCGTACGTCGGCTGGACGCCGTCAGAAGACTTCCGCGAAGTCGTCCTCTCGGATCACCAGACGCTCGCGTACGTCCTTGGGGATCAACAGCCGGAGGTGGACCTTCGGGGCCCGCACCTTCGGCACCTTCGTGCGGGTGACCTCGCACCGGATGCCGACTCGGTACAGGTCGGCGGCCATGGCTTCCATGCCGCCTTCCTGCCAGTGTTCTCGGAAGGTCTTCCCACCGTGGACGTGGATCCATCGGTCCTTCGCCGTCTCGGGGTCGACGGCTTCGAGCTCTCCAATGAGCTTGTCGAGCGTCGCCTCTGCCTGTTCCTTCGTGAACCGGTTCTTGGTGTACCGGCCCTCGGGTTCGAGCTCCTTCATATAGAGGGCGATGGACTCTTGGAGGCGCTTGACCTCCCTCCGTACTTCGGCGCCCTCGGCGTACTGGCGAACCTGTACGGGGAAGTCCCCGAGGACCTTGAGTACGTCTTCCACAAGGCGCTCGTAGACCCGCTCGGGGTTGGGTGCGCCGAGCCCTCCGCTCCGGCAATTGCGACACCGTAGGTAGTGGTAGGTCCCCCACGTGTTGTTCGTGATCTGCACAGTCATGTTTGTCTTGCACTCGGCGCACAGGAGGACGCCGAGGAACTGAGTCGCTCCGCCGACACGTCGCGGAGGCTGGTTCTTCTTGCGCTTGTCGAGAGCGGCGCCGAGGGTCTCGAACTCCTCCTCAGTGAAGATGGGGGGAGCGACCCTGATCGGCCTGCCGTCCTTACCAAGGACTGTCTTCGAGCGCCGTTGTCCTCCCTGCTTGTCCTCTTCTACTCGGTGGCCGAGGAGCGCGGGGTTACGAAGACGGCGGTGCAGCGTTGCCACGGTGAGTCCCTGGCTCATGAGGCCGGACCGCTTCAGGCAGCGCACCATGAACCGGGCGGAACGTCCTCGAAGCGCCATACGGCGAGCCCAGTGCAGAGCCTTGTGCGCTTCGGGCTCGATGACGAGACCGATCTTTCCCGACTCGTCCTCGCCTGTGACGTATCCGTACGTCGGCTTGCCGATGATCCATTCTTCCTGCGTCTTCGCGTAGTCCCACAGGCTCGTGACTCGGGTGGAGGTGTTGGCCGCTTCGATCTCGGCGATGCCGCCAATGATCGTGACCATGATCTTTCCGGCGGTCGTCGTGAGATCAAGGCTGTCGTTCTTCGAGACCAGATTCTTCCCGCGCTTCAAGCTCCACTCGATCATCGTCGAGAGATCGGAGAGGCGGCGAACGAAGCGGTCCAGCTTCCAGAACAAGAGCTCGTCGAACTCGGGGGAGCGGTTGTTCAGCCAGTCCCCAAGTTCCTTCCTCTTCCATGGCGGAACCTTGGTGGCCGACACGTTCAGATCGGAGGCGACGCCGACGACTCGACAGCGTCGCTCCCTGGCCAGGATGCGGAGGTCAAGTTCCTGCCGCACCGGTGACGTTGTTTCGTCCGTCAGTACAGACAGGCGGATGGATAAGAGGGCCCGAGGTGCATCCTCAGGAAGTTGAGCCTCTGCCTGCCTCAGCTCCTCCAGGAGTGCGCGATCTGCGTCCGTCCACTCCGCCTCGACCGAGTACTGCCTCTGGTCGGCTGCTGTGCGCTTCCGTGTGTGTGTCCCCATGTATAGGAACGTAGTGCTGGTTTTAAGCGTGTGTCCATATGGCCGCAGATGGACACCAGCATCCAGATCGGCCCGACCGGCAAGAAGTTGCTGCCGCTCACGGTGAAGTAGTGGTCTGAGGTGCAGCAAGGGGT
>NZ_AEJB01000576.1 GCF_000331005.1 Streptomyces turgidiscabies Car8 | reverse complement strand
GCCCGCGATCAGGGTGGCCGCCCCTCGGCGTGTCCGGACGAGGGAAGCTCAGGCGCCGACGAGCGGCGAAGCCGAAGGGCCGCGCAGCGGACTGGCCAGCTCGGCCAGGGTCCGTTCCAGGGCGTGCAGGTGGGCGAGGGCGGGCTCCACGGCGTGAGACCGGTCGGCGGGGGCCGCGACGGAGTCGGCTCGGCCCTCCACGAGCGCCTCCACCGCGGTCTCCACCCGCTTGCAGGCGGCGGCGAGCCGT
>NZ_AEJB01000575.1 GCF_000331005.1 Streptomyces turgidiscabies Car8 | reverse complement strand
GGGACCCGTACACGCACCGCCATTCCCTATTTCTGGAACACGTTCTACCGTGTGCGCCGACAGGTCCGGCCTTGGGGAGCCAGCAGGAGGCGCCGTGCATCTCGAATACACGCCCGAGCAGCAGCAGCTGCGCACCGAACTGCGCGCCTACTTCGCCGAGTTGGTGCCGGAGCGGGCCTACTCGCGCTTCAGCGACCATGTCGCCCAGAAGCGCTTCTACCGCGAGACCATCCGCCGCCTCGGCGCCGACCGCTGGCTCGGCGTCGGCTGGCCGCAGGAGTACGGCGGGCGCGGGCTGAGCCCGATGGAACAGTTCATCTTCTTCGACGAGGCAGCCCAGGCGGGCGTGCCGCTGCCGCTCATGGCGCTCAACACCGTCGGCCCGACGATCATGCGGTACGGCAGCGACGAGCAGAAGGCGTACTTCCTCCCCAAGATCCTCGCCGGCGAGATCGACTTCGCGATCGGCTACAGCGAGCCGGAGGCGGGCACCGATCTGGCCGCCCTGAAGACGCGTGCGGTACGGGACGGCGACGAGTACGTGGTCAACGGCCACAAGATCTGGACGACGAACGGCGACACGGCGGACTGGGTGTGGCTCGCCGTGCGCACGGACCCGGACGCCCCGCCGCACAAGGGCATCACCATGCTCCTCATGCCGACGACCGACCCCGGCTACTCCTGCACCCTCATCCGCACCCTCGCCTCGCACGACACCACCGCCAGCTACTACGAGAACGTCCGCGTCCCCGTCGCCCACCGGGTCGGCGAGGAGAACCAGGGCTGGCGGCTGATCACCAACCAGCTCAACCACGAGCGCGTCACCCTCGCCGCCCACGGCACGATGGCCATCCGCTCCCTGCACGAGGTCCAGCGCTGGGCGATGGAGACCAAGCTCGCCGACGGCCGCCGCGTCGTCGACCTGCCGTGGGTCCGCCGCCGCCTGGCCCAGATCCACACCAGGCTCGACGCGATGAAACTCCTCAACTGGCAGATGGTGAACGCCGTCGAGGAAGGCACTCTCACCCCCCAGGACGCCTCCGCGGTCAAGGTCTACGGCTCCGAGGCCCGCCGCGAGGCCTACGCCTGGCTCCTGGAGATCGTCGCCGCCCCGGGCGCACTGAAGGAGGGCTCGGCCGGCGAGATACTCCACGGCGAACTGGAACGCGGCTACCGATCAGCGGTGATCTTCACCTTCGGAGGCGGCAACAACGAGATCCAGCGGGAGATCATCTCGTGGATCGGACTGGGGATGCCGAGGGTGCGGCGCTGAGAGCTTGTGACGAGGATTCCAGTTGGCACAAAAGAGGGATGGCCGGCACCAAGATCGGTGTCGATTCGCAGAGGTGACGGCGCATCCACGCACTTCAGGAGCCGTGGCGCGCGGTGGCGGAAGCACGGCGTGTCCTCTGCCCGGGCGGCAGGATCGTCCTGGTCGGGCAGGACTGGGACGCCGTCATGGTCGACTCTGACGATGCGGAGCTGACCCGCACGATCGTGCACGCCCGCGCCGACCTCCTGAGCGCGCCCCGCGCCGGCCGCCAGTACCGCAACCTGCTCCTGAACGGCGGCTTCGACGACGTCACCGTCGAGGTGCACACCAGTGTGTTCACCGATCCCGCGATGCTGGCGTTGCCCACCATGCTTGTCGAGCGGGCCTGCACGAGCGGTGCCGTCGGCCGTGACCAGGCCGATGAGTGGCTCGCCGAACAGCGCCGACGCGCCGAGGCCGACCGCTTCCTCATCGCCCTTCCGTTCTTCGTGGCTGCCGCCTCCGCCTAGAGCGCGCGGACCGCCGCTGTCACCTCACGGCCTTTGGCCTCCGGGTCGCCCCGCATGAGAGCCCCTGGGCGGCCCGGAGGCCGAGGACGGTGAGGTGTTCCGGCAGAGGATCCGCGTGGCCATGGACCGTGGACCACGCTCGCGCCCTGCGCGTCTCGCGCCGCCGGGCTCCAACCCGACGCGCCTGGCGGGCGATCCGGCGGAGGCGATGCCCGTCGCTCCGGCGGACGCGTCCCTGGCGATCCAGTGGACGCTCCGCCGGCGATCTAGCGGGTGGACCCGGTGTGCTCCCGCACAGTCGCCGCCTCGCTCGCCGTCGTCCCGGCTCCCGGCGCGGCGCTCTGCTTCGCGAATCCGCGCCGGCCCGGCAGAACCGCGAGGACGATCAGTGTTCCGGCGGCCATACCGAGTAGGGGCGGTGCCGGACCGACGTGGTCCGGCACCGGTTTTTCGCTCCTTCCGCGGTGTCTTCCGTTTCGAAGGATCAGTGGTCGAAGGTGAACCAGTTGATGTTGGTGAAGTCGTCCTTGCCGTCGCTGGTGAAGGTCAGGTAGACGGTGTGGGTGCCGGTGACGTCGGAGATGTCGGCGGACTTGGTGCTCCAGGTCTGCCAGCCGCCGGTGTTGGTCACCTCGATGCTGCCCACCGGGTCGCTGGTGCGGGAGTCGATCCGGACTTCGATCCTGCCCTTGACGCCGCTGCCGGCGCCGGAGGCGACCCGGGCCTTGAACCGGGTCGCGGCCTTGTCGCCGAACACAACGTCGGGGTATTCGGCCCAGTCGCCGGGGGAGATGTAGGCGACATCCTTCCCGCCGCCGGTGTCGCCGGTGTTCTCGATGACGAGGCCGGAGGCGTTGAGATAGTTCTCGGCCTGGACCGGGCCGTACGCGTCCGTACCGGTGTTCTGGGTGAAGGTGAACCAGTTGAGGTTGGCGAAGTCGTCCTTGCCCTCGCTGGTGAAGGTCAGGTAGACGGTGTGGGTGCCGGTGACGCCGGAGATGCCGGCGAGCTTGGTGGTCCAGGTCTGCCAGCCGCCGGTGTTGGACACTTCGATGCTGCCGACCGGCTTGCTGGTGCGGGAGTCGATGCGGACCTCGATCCTGCCCTTGACGCCGTCGGCGGCGCCGGAGGCGACCCGGGCCTTGAACTGGGTCGCGGCCTTGGCGCCGAAGGCGACCTTGTCGTAGGCGACCCAGTCGCCGTTGCCGAGGTAGGCGATGTCCTCACCGCCGGTGGTGTCGCCGGTGGCCTCGATGCCGACGCCGGCAGCACTGCTGTACGTCTCGGCCTGGAGGGTGCCGCACGCGTCGACGGCGGCGGCGGACGATGCGGAGGATCGCCAGACGTAGGTGCCGACGGTCTTCGGCGGGAGGTTGTCGATGACCTGCTGCTTGCCGCTGCGCAGGGTGAATTCCTGGGCCGAGGAGCTGGCGTTGATCACGACGGTCGTGATCGTGTCGTCCGGGTTGAGGAAGGCCACCGTCGTGATGGTGTCGGTGCTGCCGTAGTCGCTCCAGATCCGCTTGGCGCCGCGCTGGACGAACTTCGAGAACTGGGCGAAGAGGTAGTACTCGGGCAGGGACCACCAGGTGTCGCGGTCGTCGGGGTTCTGGAGCAGCGGTGTCGGGTCGGGGGACCCCAGGTGCTGGGCGTCGCGGTTCTGGTCGAGCATCGTGACCCAGGCGAGGTAGCCGGTCGACGAGCTGCGCATGTACCGCGCTATCCGGTCGGCGCCCGAGGTGCCCCACCACATCCGCTCGGTCATGATCATGTCGAGGTCGGGATAGTCGGCCTTGGCCAGGGACATCCGGCTCGGGTCGCCGGAGTAGTCGTGGAAGGCGATGGCCGTGCTGTTGCGGTAGGCGTCGGTGTAGCCGGACTTGGCGTTGCCGTACAGACCGGGGAGGTAGTTGTCGGCGTCGCCGAAGTTGTAGTCGTAGCCCCAGATCTCGGTCTTGATGCCGTGCGCGTCGAACTCCTTGCGCATGGCGTCGATGAGCTTCTGCTCCTGCTGCGGGGACACCAGCATGCTCGGGTAGATGCCCGCCGGCCACATCGGCTCGTTCTGGGGGGTGACGGCGTGGAGGGGGATGCCCTGCTTGGCGTACGCCTGGACGATCTTGCGGTAGTAGACGGCGAGCGTCGGGATGTACTTGTCCAGCAGATGGCCGTCGATGAGGCTGTTGTTGTCCTTCATCCAGGCCGGGGCGCTCCACGCCGTGCCGCACACGAGGTCCGGGTTGATGCGGAGGGCTTCCTTGAGGGTCGAGATGATGTGGTTGTCGATGTCCTTCTGGATGGAGAACCGAGACAGGGTGGGATCGGCCGGGCCGTCGTCGTACGTGTAGAAGTCTCCGTGGCTGAAGTCGGACGCGCCGAAGCAGATCCGGGTGAGGTTGAAGCCTGCGCCCTTGGAGGGGTCGAAGAGCGCCCGGAGGACCTTGGTGCGCACGCCCGAACCCATCAGAGACAGGTTGTGGACGGTCGAGTCCTCCATCGAGGAGCCGATGCCGAGCATCTTCTGGTACGTCCTGGCCGGGTCGACGGTGATGACCGTGCCGAAGTCTCTGCCCGCGGAGGTCAGAGCGATGTCGTTGCGTCGGCTCAGCTTGTAGGAGACACCGGCCAGGCCGACCTCCGGGTCGGCGAACCAGGTGGCGCTCTTGGGTGCGTAGCCGCTCGCGGTGGACTCCGAACTCCACGTCACCTGGGCCTTGTTGGAAGCGGGGCGGCGGTTCGGGGCGGCGAGGGGGCGGTCCGCCGGGGCGGCGCTGGCCCGGCCCGGCAGCGCGAGCGCGGATCCCGCGGCTGCCACGACGGCGGTGGCGGTCAGCAGGTTGCGGCGGCTGAACCCGTCCTCGTCCTGCGGGGTCGACGGGTGCGCGGGTGGGGAAGCGGGCGTGGACATGGAGCGGCTCCGGAGGGTGTGGTGGGCTCGCCCTTCCGGTGGGCGAGCGTCCGTTGAAGGCGGGGGGCGGCTGCTTTTGGGCGTGCCTGGGATGCGCAGGTCGGCTTTCGCGCCTGCGTGCTGCGGCTGGCGGCTACTTGAGGCCGACGGTGGCGATGCCCTGGACGAAGAAGCGCTGCAGGGCCATGAACAGGGCGACGATGGGGGCGATGACCAGGACCGAACCGGCCAGCATCAGGCCGTACTGGGTGCCGTACTGGCCCTGCGAGTACAGCGCGAGGGCGACCGGGAGGGTGTACTTGTCCTCGGTCTGGGCGGCGACCAGCGGCCACAGGAAGTTGTTCCACGAGCCGAGGAAGGTCAGGATCGCCAGGGTTGCCAGCGGCGGCCCGCACAGCGGCATGACGATCCGGGTGAAGGTCCGGATCTGCCCGGCGCCGTCGATCCTCGCCGCTTCCAGCAGCGAGTCGGGGATGCCGACCATGAACTGCCGCATGAGGAACACCCCGAGTGGCGACGCGAGGAACGGCAGGATCATCGCCGGGTAGGTGTTGACCATGTGCATCTTGGCCACGAGGACGAACAGCGGCACGAAGGTCACCACGCCGGGCACCATGAGAGTGACCATGACCAGGCCGAACAGCAGGCGCTCGCCGGGGAAGTCCATCTTGGCCAGCGCGTAGCCGATCATGGAGCAGAACAGCAGGTTGCCCAGCACGGTGCAGACGGCGACGATCAGGCTGTTGAGGAAGTAGTGGCCGATGTGCAGGTCGCCGAGCCAGGTCGTGTAGTTGTTCAGGGTGGGCGACTGCGGGAGCCAGCCGCTGGTCCGGCTCGCGTCCGGCGTCGCCGACGGTGTCACCGGCCGGATCGACATCCGCCTCAACTCCCGCAGCGGCAAGCCGGTCGGCAGTGTCAAGGTGTCCGGCACGGGCGGCTGGCAGACCTGGGCCACGAAGAGCTCCGCCATCTCCCGCGTCACCGGCACCCACACGGTCTACCTGACCTTCACCAGCGACCAGTCCTCCGACTTCGTCAACCTCAACTGGTTCACCTTCACCCACGACAAGGGCACCGACGCCTACGGCACGATCCAGGCCGAGGATTACGGTGACGCCTCGGGGGTGACCGGCGAGCCGACCGGCGACACCGGCGGCGGGACGGACATCGGCTGGATCGCGGACGGCGACTGGGCGGCGTACCCCGATGTGGTCTTCGGTTCCAAAGCCGCGACGAAGTTCCTGGCGCGGGTCTCCTCCGGCGCCGGCGACGGCGTCAGCGGCCGGATCGAGGTCCGGCTCGACTCCCGCACCAGCACCCCGGTCGGAACCATCACGGTTTCCGACACCGGTGGCTGGCAGACCTGGACCACACAGTCCGCGGCCATCTCCGGCGTCACCGGCACGCACACGGTCTATCTGACCTTCGCCGGCGACCAGTCCGACAACTTCGCCAACCTCAACTGGTTCTCCTTCGCCCACTGACCGCCTCCCCGCAGTCAGGGCGATCCCCTCGCGCCAGGGACGCTCGCCGTCTCTGGCGCACCCGTCCGGGGCTTCGGCAGCGCCCGCCACGGCACACTGGTGCGCTGCCGGAACGGAATTTCGTTGATCACCCTGGGATGGCTCTCTCAACGGCCTCCGGGTTGACCGTACTTCGGCAGATGCGGCTTCAGTGGGGCCCATTCTTCTCTTGTGAGATCTCCGCGCACCATGATCATGCCGGCGAATCAAGGATGCGGCAGTCACAAGTTCTGCCGGACAGTGTCCAGTGTCAACCACTGATCCTGGTCACAGGGGCCGGCGCCCGGAAGCCGTACCCCGCCCACGGAGATCGGTGTCCGAGTCGGGAGCGGTGCAAACGGCGCGTCCGGCGGAGATCGCTTACAGTCAGCCGGTCGCGAGGACGCCATGGCCAGGCGTCGTCGGTGGGTGGCATCAGCGCGACGGCGCTGATGGTGATCGCCGTTCCGCTGGGCGGCATAGGGTACGGCGTGCGTGCCCCGTTCGATGGGGCATGAGGATCGTCACCGCGAGCTGGGGCACCCGGCCGTGCGACTCACGGCACCGGTGACCGGAAAGGTGAGCGGATGGGCCTGCGTTTCGAGGAGATCGACTGGCGTCCGACGCCGATGGGCGACATCAGTCTGCGGCGTCGGCGGGACCCGTTGTCCGGCGATGACGTGTACGAGGTGAAGCTCGGCGACGAGTTCCTGATGTCCAGCCTCTTCACGGTCGGCGAGATCGCGCTCACCGAGCTGGGCCTGGCGAAGCTGGAGGGCGCCGAACTGGACGTCGCCGTCGGCGGTCTCGGTCTCGGGTACACCGCTCAGGCGGCGCTGGACGACCCACGAGTGCGGTCGCTGATCGTGGTCGACGCACTGGCCGAGGTCATCGGGTGGCACGAACGCGGGTTGGTGCCGCTGGGCGCCTCGTTGTCGTCGGACTTTCGCTGCCGGCTCGTCCACGGCGACTTCTTCGCGATGGCCCTCGACCCACACGGTCTGGATCCCGAAACGCCGGGCCGTCGCTTCGACGCCATCCTGCTCGATGTCGACCACTCACCCCGTCACGTGCTGCACCCCCGCCACGCGGCGCTGTACCAGCCCGCGGGACTGCGCACGCTCGCCGAACGCCTCCACCCCGACGGGGTCTTCGCCCTGTGGTCGAACGACGCGCCGGACGAACAGTTCAACTCGGTGCTCGCCCAGGTCTTCGAGGAATCAGAAGCCCACGTCGTCGAGTTCGACAACCCACTGCAGGGACAAACGGCGACCAACACCGTCTACGTGGCGAAGAAGCTACTGATCTGAACGCGTGATGTCGGCTGGTGCGGTCTGCGGCTGATTCACCACATGCTGTGCAACGGCCTTGGGACACGACCTGAGGCGGCGCCATCACCGACGGCGTCAAGTGGCGGCGAGCCACCGTCGGCTACCGGGAAGACTCCGCAGCCGACGTCAGCCGAGGGCTGTCACGTCAGAACTGCGGTATGCGCGCTGGTATGCACTGTACGACCGCGCTGGTATGCACTGTACGGCCGACCTGCCTACGCCGGGGACGAGGCAGGTCGTGCGTCACGTTCGTCGGCTCGGGGTAGCATCGCGGCGCTTGCTGCGGGAATGACCCAGGGATGCGGTGAGAGGGGTCCGGGGTGACGTCGTGGCAGGAGCCCCGTGTCCTGGCAGGCAGCCCGACCAGGGAGGCGTCAAGTGGAAGTCACACACACAGGTGACCCGGGACTGTTCGGCCCCCGGTCCGTGACCTGGCAGTTGCACAGCGACCCCATGATGTGGGTCGCCGGAGTCCGCGCGCTCTACTTCCAGGCACTCCACCCGCGTGCGGTGCATGGCGTCATCCAGAACTCGGACTTCGGGAAGGAAGCCTGGGGCCGGCTGATGCGCACCGCGGGCTTCGTCGGCACGACAACCTACGGCACCACGGACGAGGCCGAGAAGCTGGGCGCCCGGGTCCGGAGGATTCACAGCAAACTGTCCGCCGTCGACCCGGACACGGGAGAGCGGTACGGCGTCGACGAGCCCGGACTGCTGCTGTGGGTGCACTGCGCCGAGATCGACTCCATTCTGCACATCCTGCGCCGCTCCGGCTACCCGATGACCGACGCCCACGTCGACCGGTACATCCGCGAACACCTGGTCAGCGCCCGTCTGGTGGGCCTCGACCCCGACACCGTACCGGCGAACCAGACCCAGTTGCGTGCGTACTTCGAGAGGATCCGGCCCGAACTGGCTGTCGGAGCCGACGCGCGCGAAGTCGACGACTTTCTCCTCCGTCCACCGACGCATCCGCTGCTCGTCCCGGCGCGTGAGGTGGTGTGGCGGCGCGCGGCGCGCCTGGCCTACGCCTCTCTGCCGCCGTACGCCCACGAGATGTACGGTCGCGCCGCAGCCGAACCGGCCACCGTGACCCGGCAGTTGCGTGCCACCGGCACCCTGTTGCGCCGCGTTCCCGCACGTCTTCGCTGGCAACTCCCGCCCAAACACATTCTGCGGGCCATGGCGCGACTCGGCCCCGGCTCGCGGCCCGCGCCGTACAAACTCGGACGATAGCTCGCCATACTGGACGGGCCAGGGGAGGGCGAACAGAACCGGGGGCGGCAGCAGGACATGGCGGACACCAGACTGATCCAGGGCCGGTACCGGCTGATCGATCTGATCGGGCGCGGCGGTATGGGGGAAGTGTGGCGTGCGCGCGACGAGTCGCTGGGACGGCAGGTCGCCGTGAAGTGCCTGAAGCCGCTCGGGCCGCACCACGACCAGTCCTTCACCCGTGTCCTGCGGGAACGGTTCCGGCGCGAGGCGCGGGTGGCCGCCGCGTTGCAGCACCGCGGGGTGACCGTCGTGCACGACTTCGGGGAGTCCGACGGCGTCCTCTACCTCGTCATGGAGTTGCTGGAGGGGCGCAACCTGAGTCAGCTCCTGGAGGACAACAAGCATCATCCGCTGCCCGTCCCGGACGTCGTCGACATCGCGGACCAGGTTGCCGCCGCTCTCGCCTACACCCATCAACAGGGCATCGTCCACCGTGACTTGAAGCCCGCGAACATCATGCGGTTGACCGACGGTACGGTGAAGATCTGTGACTTCGGCATAGCTCGCCTGGGGCACGACATCGGCTTCACCTCCCGGCTCACCGGCACCGGAATCGCGATGGGCACCCCGCACTACATGTCGCCGGAGCAGATCAGCGGCGGCGAGGTCGACCAGCGCAGCGACCTGTACTCCTTCGGCTGTGTGTTGTACGAACTGGCCACCGGAGTACCGCCGTTCGACCTCGATGACGCCTGGGCCGTGCTCATAGGGCACCGTGACACCCCGCCCGAGCCGCCGCGCAGCCACCGCTCCGAGGTGCCCGAGTTCCTGGAACGGGTCATCCTGGCCCTCCTCGCCAAGCTCCCCGAGGAGCGCCCGAGCGACGCACGGGAGTTGGCCCGCCGGATCAGCGCGGGCCGGGCCACCCCGCTGTACGTGCCGACCGTCGTCACCCCGCAGCCCCAGTTCCGGCACCCCGAGCCCGCCGCCCGCCAATCCCGGCTGCCGTCCTGGACGCGGGGCATGACAGGCGGCCACAAGGCGACCGGCGTCGGCACGAGCGCCACACCGCCGGACGCGTCGGCCGGCCTCACCGGTGACTGGATCGCCCGCCCCGTCACCGGCCGCCCCGAGGCAATCCCACCGCAGCCACCGCCCACTCCCGAGCCCGAGACGCTCCACGCGCTGGCCGGACGGCACAACGCGGGCCTGAGCCTGGGCCGCCTCGGCCGCTGGGCGGAGGCGGGCGAGGTGCACCGCGCGGTCGCCGCCGAACGCGAGCACGTCCTCGGCCCCACCCACCCCGAGACCCTCGCCAGCCGCTACGAGATCGGCTTCACCCTGAGCCGCACCGGCCGCGCCGCCGACGCGCTGCGCGAGTACACCCACGTGGCCCGGGAACGGGAGCGGGTCCTCGGCGCCGACCACCCGGACACGCTGGCCGCCCGGCAGGAAATGGCGTACGTCCTGGGGCAGTTGGGCCGTCACTTCGAGGCGCACCAGACCTATACGGCCGTTCTGGCCGCCCGGGAGCGCTCGATGGGCCCCGACCACCCGGACACCCTGCGCTGCCGTCACAACCTCGCCTTCAACCTGAGCCGGCTGGGCCGCCTGGAGGACTCGTACCGCATGGCCGACGAGGTGGCGGCCGCGCGCGCCCGGGTGCTCGGCGCGGCCCATCCCGACACGCTGGTCACGCGGTACGAAGTCGCCTACGCGCTCGGTCAGTTGGGGCGCTGGCCCGAGGCCCTGCGGACGTACCAGGAGGTCGCCGGGGCGCGCGCCGAGGCGCTCGGCCCCGATCACCCCGACACGCTCGCCGCCCGCTACGAGGTCGGCATCAGCCTCGGCCGGCTCGGCCGCAGCGTGGAGGCCCTCAAGCTGTACCGCGACCTGATCGACGACCGCACCCGGGTGGGTGGCCCCGCGCACCCGGAAACTCTGCGTGCCCGGCATGGTCTCGGCGTCAACCTCGGCCGGCTCGACCGCTGGGAGGAGGCGCTCGCCGAGTCGCGTGACGTGTGCGCGATCCGCGAGCGCGTTCTGGGCGCAGACCATCCGGACACGCTGGTCAGCCGCCGGGAGGTGGCCGTCGGCCTGGGCTGGCTCGGCCGCTGGCCCGACGCCCTGGCCGAGTACCGCCGGGTCGCCACCTCCCGCGAGCAGGTACTCGGCGCCGACCACCCCGACACCCTCGCCAGCCGCAACGACGAGGCCCACTGCCTGGAGCAGCTCGGCCGGGGCGCCGAGGCCGTCGAGCTGTACCGAAAGGTGGCGGTGCTGCGCCAGCAGCGGGCCTCGGGCCACTGAGCCGGGCGCTCCGCTGGAAGTACCGCGAGGTGTTGTCGGTTCACTGCGGCGCCGTCGTGGCTGGTCGCCCAGTTCCCCGCGCCCCTTTGGGGCGCGGTCGACTCCCGCGTGATCCACCGGACCGGCCCAAGCGATCCGGCAGGGCCCCTCGGCCGTACAGCCCTGGCCGGAATCGATCAACACGTGTTACGAAGAACCATGCCCGCACCCGAGCGCCCCGACCGAACCGGCCGACCTGACCGACCCGGCAGTCACGACCGATACGACGTGGTGATCGTCGGCGGTGGCCACAACGGCCTCGTCGCCGCCGCGTACCTGGCCCGCGCCGGGAAGTCCGTGCTGGTCCTGGAGCGGTTGGCCGCCACCGGCGGCGCCGCCGTGTCGACCCGCCCGTTCGCCGGTGTCGACGCCCGGCTCTCGCGCTACTCCTACCTGGTCAGCCTGCTGCCCCGGAAGATCGTGCGCGATCTCGACCTGGACTTCCGGGTGCGCGGACGCACCGTCTCCTCGTACACCCCCGTGGAGCGGGACGGCCGGCCCACCGGACTGCTCGTCGGCGGCGGTGAGCGACGTACCCGAGAGGCCTTCGCACGGCTCACCGGAGGGGAACGCGAGTACGAGTCCTGGCAGCGTTTCTACGCCATGACCGGCCGCGTCGCCGAAATGGTGTTCCCCACCCTCACCGAACCCCTGCCCACCCGCGACGAACTGCGCCGCCGTATCGACGACGAGGACGCCTGGCGCACCCTCTTCGAGGAGCCGATCGGTGCCGCCGTCGAAGCGAACTTCACGGACGACCTCGTACGGGGTGTCGTCCTCACCGACGCGCTGATCGGCACCTTCGCCGACGCCCACGACCCCTCCCTGCGGCAGAACCGCTGCTTCCTCTACCACGTCATCGGCGGCGGCACCGGCGCCTGGGACGTGCCCGTGGGCGGCATGGGCGCCCTGACCGACGCCCTGGCCGACGCCGCCCGGAACGCGGGTGCCGTGCTCGCCACCGGCCACGAGGCCGTACGGGTGGACACGGACGGCCGTGCCGCCGAGGTGACCTACCGGACGGCCGACGCGGAGGGCACGGTCGGCGCCCGCCACGTCCTGGTGAACGCCTCTCCGCAGGAGCTCGCCGCGCTGACGGGTGACGCGGCGCCGCACCCCGCCGAGGGCGCCCAGCTCAAGGTGAACATGCTGCTCACGCGGCTGCCGAAGCTCAAGGACACCTCCGTCGACCCACGCGAGGCGTTCGCCGGGACCTTCCATATCGCCGAGGGATACGAACAGCTGGCCGCCGCACATGCCCAGGCGGCGGCCGGTGAGCTGCCCGCCGCGCCACCGTCCGAGATCTACTGCCACTCGCTCACCGACCCGACGATCCTCGGCCCGGACCTCGTCGAGCAGGGCTACCAGACACTGACCCTGTTCGGCCTGCACACGCCCGCACGACTGTTCGCGCGCGACAACGACGCCGTACGGGACGAACTGCTGAAGTCGACCCTCGCCCAGCTCGACGCCCACCTCGCCGAACCTCTCGCGGACTGCCTGGCCACCGACGCCGACGGGCGCCCCTGCATCGAGGCGAAGACGCCCCTCGACCTGGAACGCGACCTGCGCCTGCCCGGCGGCAACATCTTCCACCGGGACCTGAGCTGGCCGTACGCCCAGGAGGACAGCGGGCGCTGGGGCGTGGAGACCCGGCAGCCGAACGTCCTGCTGTGCGGGGCGGGCGCGGTGCGCGGCGGCGGGGTGAGCGGCGTGCCGGGGCACAACGCCGCCATGGTCGTGCTGGAGGCGGACGAGGGCTGAGCGCAGGTTCCGGCCGGGGTTCGGGCCGGGTCAGTTCGTGGAGGCCGTCCAGCCCACCGCCTCGATACGTGCCGCGTCCGCCGGGCGGGTCTCGTCGAAGACGGTGCCGTCGTCGCCGCGTACGGCCAGGGCGTCGACGTACGCTCCACGGCCCACGTACAGCCTGTCGGTCGTGTACCGCCAGCGCAGGACGAGGGCCGGGGAGGCGGGAAGGGCCGCCGAGAGGCGGTGCCAGACGCGCCCCGACCAGCCGGTGACCGAACCCGCCGGATGCTCCTGCGGGGTGCCTGTGGCGTCCGCGGTCGTGAACGGGACCGGCTGCCAGGTCGTGCCGCCGTCGGCAGAGGACTCCAGGAACAGCGCGTCCGACTGCGGTTCGGTGTCCCACCACAGGGCGCAGCGCAGCCGGGCGCCGGCAGTGGTGGCGAGGGGCGGAAGGGTGAGGGTCGCCGTGGTCGCTGCCGTCATGCCGGAGAACCAGGCCTTACGTCCGTGGCGTGGGCGGACCGGTACCGCGCGGGCCAGGTTGTTCGCGGCGGCGACCCGGGGCGCGGAGCCGGAACGCCAACTGCGCACGGGATGAACGGAGTTGCCGAGGACGATGAGAAAGGAGTCGGTCGTCGGGTCGAGGACGATCGAGGTGCCGGTGAAGCCGGTGTGCCCCGCTGTGCGGGGAGCCGCCATCGCGCCCATGTACCAGTGCTGGTAGAGCTCGAAGCCGAGACCGTGCTCGTCCCCGGGAAAGGCCGTGTTGAAGTCGGTGAACATCAGCTCGACCGAGGCGGGCGACAGGATGCGCGCCCGGCCGTAGACGCCGCCGTTGAGCAGCGTACGGCCGAGAACGGCGAGGTCCCAGGCCGACGAGAACACACCGGCGTGGCCCGCGATTCCGCCGAGACCGAACGCGTTCTCGTCGTGCACCTCTCCCCACACCAGGCCCCGGTCGAGGCCGGACCAGGGCGCGCGGGCGTCCTCGGTGGCGGCGATCGTCGGTTTCCAGGAGGCGGGCGGGTTGTAGCGGGTGCGGTGCATGCCGAGCGGAGCGGTGATCTCGTCGCGGAGCTGGGTGTCCAGCGGAAGACCGGTGATCCTCTCCAGGACCAGTTGGAGCGAGATCAGATTGAGGTCCGAGTAGAGGTAGGTGGTACCGGGTGGGTTCAGGGGCGCCTGGTTCCAGATGAGTTCGAGCTTCTGCTCGTGGGTCGGGGCGTTGTAGAGCGGGATCCAGGCGCGGAACCCCGAGGTGTGCGTGAGCAGTTGACGGATCGTCACATCCTGCTTGCCGGCCCGCGCGAACTCCGGCAGATACGCGGCGACCTTTTCCTCCAGCTCCAGCGTGCCCCGCTCCAGTTGCTGCACGGCCAGGATCGACGTGAACAGCTTGGACACCGACGCGAGGTCGAACACGGTGTCCTCGGACATCGGGATCTGTTCGGCGGCCGGGAACTCGACCCCGGTGTCCGTCTTCTCGTCGTACGCCGCATAGCGCACCGCCATGCCGATCGGCTGATGCAGGGCCACGGTGGAGCCTCGCCCGGCGAGCAGGACCGCGCCCGCGTACCAGGGGTGTTTGGGGGAGGGGGCGAGGAACGCCTCGGCGTCCGCCACCAGTTGGTCCAGATGCCGGGGGAGGAGTCCCGCCCGTTCGGGCGAGCCGCGGTGCAGGGTCGGGTGACGGCCTGTCGTCCTGGGCGTGGCCTCGGCCGGGCCCGCGGGGAAGGAGGCGAAGGTCAGGGCGCCGCTCAACGCCAGAGTGCGTCTGCCCAGCTGGCGTCGGGTCAGTCCGTCGCGCGCCGCGTCGTCCGTCATCGAGGAGCCTCCCACCGCACTGCCTGAAAATATTTTCCGGGACCGCCCTGCGTGGTGAAACTTTTGTGTCACCCGAGGTGTGTGTCAACCGCGTGTCAGCCGTACGGCTCTCCATGGCCAAGAATCTGACGGTGTATCAGAAAAGGTCTTCCCTCGTCCGGAGGACTGCGGCATCCTGCGGCCATGCAGACGGAGCTGAGCAAGAAACTGGGAATCGAGCACGCCGTCTTCGGCTTCACGCCGTTCCCCGCCGTCGCCGCGGCCATCAGCCGGGCCGGTGGTTTCGGGGTGCTCGGCGCGGTCCGCTACACGGCGCCGGACGACCTCAAACGCGACCTGGACTGGATCGAGGCGCATGTGGAGGGCCGGCCGTACGGGCTGGACGTCGTCATGCCCGCCCGGAAGGTCGAGGGGGTGACCGAGGCCGAGGTCGAGGCGATGATCCCCGAGGGGCACCGCCAGTTCGTCCGGGACACCCTCGCCAAGTACGGCGTGCCCGAACTGGCCGAGGGCGAGGCGTCCGGGTGGCGCATCACCGGGTGGATGGAGCAGGTCGCCCGCAACCAGCTCGACGTGGCCTTCGACTACCCGATCAAACTGCTGGCGAACGCCCTGGGCTCGCCGCCCGCCGATGTCGTGGCCCGCGCGCACGAACAGGGTGTGCTGGTCGCGGCTCTCGCGGGCAGCGCACGGCACGCACGCAAGCATGCCGAGGGCGGGATCGACATCGTCGTCGCCCAGGGCTACGAGGCGGGCGGCCACACGGGCGAGATCGCCTCCATGGTGCTGACCCCCGAAGTCGTCGACGCGGTCGACCCGTTGCCGGTGCTCGCCGCCGGAGGTATCGGCAGCGGACGGCAGGTGGCCGCCGCGCTGGCCCTCGGCGCCCAGGGGGTCTGGCTCGGCTCCCTCTGGCTGACCGTCACCGAGGCCGACATGCACTCGGCCGCGCTCACCCAGAAACTCCTCGCGGCCGGCTCGGGCGACACCGTCCGCTCCCGCGCCCTGACCGGCAAGCCCGCACGTCAGCTCCGTACCGAATGGACCGACGCCTGGGACTCCTCCGACGGGCCCGGCACCCTGCCCATGCCCCTGCAGGGTCTGCTCGTCGCCGAGGCCGTCTCGCGCATCCAGAAGTACGAGGTCGCCCCGCTCCTCGGCACGCCGGTCGGCCAGATCGTCGGCCGGATGAACAGTGAACGGAGCGTCCAGGCCGTCTTCGACGACCTGACCAGCGGCTTCGAGCAGGCTGTGAACCGAGTCAACCGGATCGCGGGGCGGAACGCCGACGGAAGGGGCGACCAGTCGTGAGCGGGACAGCGAACAAGACAGTGAGCGAGACCCCCAACGGTTTCTGGGCGCAGGCCGCCGCCGACCCGGAGCGTACGGTCCTCGTCGCGCCCGACGGTGAGCAGTGGACCGCCGGCCGGCTGCACACCGCCACCAACCAGCTGGTCCACGGGCTGCGCGCCGCCGGACTGGAACGTGGTGACGCCTTCGCCGTGGTCCTGCCCAACGGGGTCGAGTTCCTCGTGGCGTATCTGGCCGCGTCCCAGGCCGGTTTCTATCTCGTCCCCGTCAACCACCATCTCGTCGGGCCCGAGATCGCCTGGATCGTCTCCGACTCCGGAGCCAAGGTGCTCATCGCGCACGAGCGGTTCGCCGACGCGGCACGCGCCGCCGCCGACGAGGCACAGCTCCCGGCGGAGCAGCGGTACGCGGTCGGCGAGGTCGACGGATTCCGGCCGTACGCCCAGCTCTTCGACGGACAGCCCGAGTCGCCGCCCGACGAGCGCACCCTCGGCTGGGTCATGAACTACACCTCGGGCACCACGGGCCGCCCGCGCGGCATCCGTCGCCCGCTGCAGGGCAAGCCGCCCGAGGAGGCGTACCTCGGCGGGTTCCTCGGCATCTTCGGCATCAAGCCGTTCGGCGACAACGTGCACCTCGTCTGCTCGCCGCTCTACCACACGGCCGTACTCCAGTTCGCGGGCGCGTCCCTGCACATCGGTCACCGGCTGGTGCTGATGGACAAGTGGACGCCCCAGGAGATGCTCCGCGTCATCGACGCTCACAAGTGCACGCACACCCATATGGTCCCGACCCAGTTCCACCGGCTGCTGGCGCTGCCCGAACGGGTGCGGCAGGCGTACGACGTGTCGTCCATGCGGCATGCCATCCATGGCGCCGCGCCCTGCCCGGACCATGTGAAACGGGCCATGATCGACTGGTGGGGCGAGTGCGTGGAGGAGTACTACGCGGCCAGCGAGGGTGGTGGGGCGTTCGCGACAGCCGAGGACTGGCTGAAGAAGCCCGGCACGGTCGGCAAGGCCTGGCCGATCAGCGAACTCGCGATCTTCGACGACGACGGCAACCGGCTGTCGCCGGGTGAACTCGGCACCGTCTACATGAAGATGAGTACCGGCGGCTTCGCCTATCACAAGGACGAGAGCAAGACGCGGAAGAACCGCATCGGCGACTTCTTCACCGTCGGCGACCTGGGCCTCCTGGACGAGGACGGCTACCTCTTCCTCCGGGACCGCAAGATCGACATGATCATCTCGGGTGGGGTCAACATCTACCCCGCCGAGATCGAGGGCGCCCTCCTCGCACACCCCGCCGTCGCCGACGCCGCCGCCTTCGGCATCCCGCACGACGACTGGGGCGAGGAGGTCAAGGCGGTCGTGGAAGCGGCTCCCGGACATGTGCCGGGCCCCGACCTCGCCACCGAGATCCTCGGCCACTGCGCACGCCAACTCGCCGGGTACAAGCGGCCCAAGACCGTCGACTTCATCGAGAGCATGCCGCGCGACCCCAACGGCAAGCTGTACAAGCGGCGGCTGCGCGACCCGTACTGGGAGGGTCGTACACGGTCTGTGTGAGCGGATTGCGCCAACGACCGTGTGCGACCCTC
>NZ_AEJB01000574.1 GCF_000331005.1 Streptomyces turgidiscabies Car8 | reverse complement strand
CGCACCGCGAACGGACACGAGGCACCGCGTGACGTCTCGGCGTGGGCGGCGGTCGTCGCCTCCAACCTCGCCATGGACTGGCACCGGTCGAAGCGCCGCCAGGAACGGCTGGGGGAGCGGCTCGCCTCGCTGCGCCAGCCGGTGGCGCACCCGTCCGGCGAGGAGACGAGCCTGCTCTCCCTCGCCGTCGCCCGGGGACTCGACGACCTGCCCGACTCCCAGCGCCAGGTACTGGTCCTGCGCTTCTTCGCCGACCTGCCGGTTCGCGGGATCGCCGAGGAACTGGGTATCCCGGAGGGCACGGTCAAGAGCAGGCTGCACACGGCGGTACGGGCACTGCGTACCCGCCTGCACGAGGACGAGGTGGTGTGACATGGCCGCCGAACACAACGGCGTGGACGCTCTGATGGCCGCGCTGACGGACGACCCGCTGCCCGAAGGTGCCCTCACGGACGCCGACTTCATGGCCGAGCACTGGTCGGCGGCGGCCGATGTGGCGCTGCTGCGCGAGCAGTTGGGGCTCATCGGGGACGCGCTGACGTCGCAGGAACACACGGAGCCCGCAGCGGTGCCGGAGCGAAGGCCGGCCGGGGTTCCTGCCCGGATTCCGGTACGGGAGCGGCCGTTCTGGCGCCCGCTGCGCACCCTCGCCCTCGGTGTCGCCGCGGTGTCCGCCGCGGGAGCCCTGATCACGGGGTCGGGGTGGCTCCTCTCGCAGGCCGGCAACGGTGCCGAGGACGCGTCGACGTCCTCGTCGGGCGAAGCAGCGCCGTCCTACTCGGTCGGCTCGGACAGCGACAACGGCGGGGGCACCAAGGACGGGGGCGGCGCGGCCCAGCTGAGTCACGCCGGATATCTCGCCTGCGCCCGGCTGGTCGTCGAGGGCACGGTCACCGCCGTCGAGCCCGTCCCCGGCGCCGACCAGGACCGGATCACCCTGCGCGTCACCCGCTACTACAAGCCTGCCAAGGGCGCGGCGGAGGTGACGTTCGTGATGGACAAGGAGGTCGACCCCCGGCTGACGGTGGGCGTCCACACCCTGATCGGCATCGCGACGGACGCCGTGTCCCCGGACACCTGGTCCACGGGCGAGAAGGAGATCGCCACCCAACGGGCCTGGATCACAGCCGCGTTGGCGGAGTCCCGCACCCTCGCGTGCGAGTGAGTACGGCAACTGCCGGGGAGTGATCCGCGAGTGAACGGCAAAGGGGC
>NZ_AEJB01000573.1 GCF_000331005.1 Streptomyces turgidiscabies Car8 | reverse complement strand
GCACTGCAACGGCACTCAACGGCACTCGCAACGGCACTTTGATCACCAGCCCTCGCGCTCGTCGACGTCGCCTTCGGCGAGCAGGCCGAGCCCGGCGTAGAAGTACTTGCCCGAGGACGGCTTGCGGACGATGCCGCGGGCCTTGAGTTCCCTGCCGAAGGTGCGGGCGTCCATGGCCTGCTCGCCCTCGGTGTGGCACCACGCCTCGTACGTGGAGCGGACGCGGCCGGTCTCCGTCCGTACGTGGGCGATGGGGCCCCGTACGCAGCAGTCTTCGAGGAACCGGCCGATGTGGTCTTCCTCGGCGGCGTAGGCCTCGGTGGCGGACTTGACGGAGTCGGGCTCGCGAAGGCCTCCCCCGGCGAAGTGGGCGCGGGCTCCGGCGATGATCCAGGCGAGGATGCCGGGGCCTTCCTCGTCGACCAGGAGCTGGGCGAGGTTCTCGACCTTCTTGTCCTCGGGCACGATGTGCGCGAACGGGACGAGCCGCAGGCGCCGCCAGAAGGAGTTGCCACCGGCTTTGACGCGGGGCTGGTGGTTGCCCATGAGCCACAGGTGGTGGGTGGGCTCGAACTCGAAGAAGCCCTGGTGCATGTAGCGGGCGGTGAGGGTGTCGCCGCCGGTGAGTTCCTTGAGCTTGGCTTCGTCGAAGCGGGCGGACGGGTCGATCTCGGAGGAGACGACGAGGCGCAGGCCCTGGGAGGCGGGCGATCTCTTCGCTGTGTTCCTGCTTGCCCGCCATGAGGAAGCCGGCCGGGGCCGGGCCTGCGTAGTCGCCGAGGAGGTGGCGCAGGACGTCCATGAGGACGGACTTGCCGTTCTGTCCCGCGCCGTGGAGGAAGGGGAAGACGTGGGTGCCGGTGTCGGCGGACGCGCTGTATCCGGCGAGGCGCTGGACGAAGCCGATCATGTCGAGGTCGCCGCCGAAGGTGTCGGTGAGGAAGGCGTCCCAGCGCGGGGTGGGGTGGTGCGGGTCGGGGGCGAGCAGTGCGGAGCGGGTGTGCATGGCCTCGGGGGTGCACGGGGTGATGGCGCCGGTGGTGAGGTCGACGATGCCGCCGGGGGTGCACAGGTGGCGGGGGGCGGCATCGAGGGTGCCGATGCGGACGACCAGGCGGCGGTCGGACTGGGCGAGGCCGAGCATGGAGCCGATGCGGTTGCGGCTGAGGCTGGCCTGCTTGTGCTTGCGGGCGGCCTTCAGTACGTCTTCGTTGTCGGCGAAGCGGCGGGTGTCGAGGTCGCGGATGAGTGCGCGGCCGAGTTCGACGGAGTGGCCGGCCTCGTCCCATGACCAGCGCCACCGGTCCCAGGTGAGCCACATGCCGCGCTCGGGCACATAGCGCAGCTGCTCGGCGACGTGGCCCGCGTACAGGAGGGCGTTGCCGTCGTCGGTGAACGACTCGGGCCAGGCGCCGGCGGGGGCGGGTGCGGGTTCGTCGACCTGGAGGGCGGCGGTGCCGTCGATGGCCGGGCCGGGCAGCGGGGCGGGGACGGCGGCGAGGTGCCGGGGCGGTGTGGGGCGAGGTGTGCCGTAGCCCTGGGAGCGCAGGGCGCGGGCGGCGGCGGAGTGGTCGCCGCCGTGTGCGAGGAGGGTGTACGCGCCGAACTTGGTGTAGGGCCGCTCGGTGTCGAACTCGGTCGAGGTGCTGAACACGTACAGGCGGTCGCGGTCGGCGGCGTGGCCGGTGGTGGCGGAGATCATGCCCTGGTCTTTGCCGGGGCGCCGCCAGTACGTGGTCTGCCCGCTGGTGAAGACGTGGCTCCAGCCGTGGGGCTTGAGGATGTCGGCCCACGTGGTGCGCTGCTCGTAGTCGTCCCCGGGCCGCAGGGCGCCGTCGTCGGTGGCGGCCGGGCTGGTGCCGAACAGGAAGGCGTCGGCGGCGGTCACCGGGGCCGGGGCGGGCGCCTCGCTCGGGGCGGGCATCTGGTCGAGCATGCGGGCGACGGCGAAGAGGGCGTCGCGCTCGCCGGCGGTGATGACGGGGACGGTGTCGGGTCCGCCAGCGGTGAGCCTCCAGGGCTCGCCGGTGGGGTGGACGGGGCCGTGCGAGGGGGCGACGACGACGAAGCCGCCTTCGCCGCGGGTCTCGATGAGCGGCTTGACCTTGTCCTTGGGCTTGGACTCCAGTTCGGTCGCAGAGGCGGGGCGTTGTGCGAGCTTGGTGTTGCGCAGGACGGTTCCGCCGGTGACGCGGTAGAGGAGGTGGCCGCCGCCGGACGGTGTGCCTTCGAGGTATCCGGCGCGCAGCCGCTGCCACAGGTCGCCGAGTCCGGAGGCTTCGCAGATCTCGCTGAACTCGCGGGCGACGCCCTCGGCTACGGCGCGGCCTTCGAACTCCAGCATCTCCAGGTTGCCGGACACTGCGCCGAGGACGAGGCCGATGCCGGGGTGCCCGTCGGAGAACCAGGCGTGCAGCTGCTCGGCGTCCGCGCGTTCGGTCATGGCTGCCGTCCACTTGCCGAGCGGGGCCTTGGTCCCGTTCGCGGCCGCGCGGACGACGCTCGCTCCGGCGGCATGCCAGGCGAGGGCGGCGGCGAGCGTGTCCGGCGTGGTGCTCAACTCGTGTGCTCCTTGCGGTGGTTGCCCGCCGCCGCGCTTGGGGGAAGTCGCGGCGGCGGGCAGGGAAGGCGGCCAGGGCTGGAGGGAGCCCGGTGGCCGCCAGGACGGGAGGGTCAGGCGGCGGCCAGGGCGAGCTGCTCGTAAAGGGCCTGGCAGGCGTCGCACGTGCAGGTGCGAACGAGGACTGTGCCGCCCTCGGTCTGCGGGCCGTCGCCGGGCGCGATGATCCGCTCGACGTGGTTGCCCTTCAGGTCGAAGGTGGGCAGCACCTCGGAGTCGCCCTGGGACGTGCAGGGCTTGCCGCAGCTGCCGCCCGACTTGGCGGTGCAGTTCCGCTTGCCGTTTTCGCTCTCGATGTGGTTGAGGTCGTTGTGCCCGCAGGTGCAGCGGTGTCCGATGAAAGCCATGGCGGTGTCCCTGCTGCTCAGTTGGTGGTGGCGGTCGGGGCGGGGATGCCGGCGATGCGCTGGAGTCGGGCGATGCCGTCCGGGCGGTTGGCGGCGATGTCCATCGCGGCGGTCAGCTCGGGGTAGGCGGGGGCGAGGCGGGCCTTGTTGACGACGTCGGCGGCGTCGATGGCCTCCATCAGGAGGACGGTGAAGCGGCCGGGCTTCCAGCCGCCGGGCCGGGCGTAGTGGAAGAGGACGTGGCGGGCGGTCTCGGCGTCGATGGTGACCTTGGACATGGCGGGTCTGCTCTCTGCTTGTCAGGCGGTCGGGAGGTACTTGGCGATCTCGACAGCGAGGCCCTCGACGAGCGCGCGGCGTAGGCGCTCGGGCATGTCGGGGCGCACGGCGAAATGGATGCGGGCGAGGGGCCCGGTGCTGGTCTGCATGCTGAGGACGGAGTCGAGGGGCTCCAGTCCGTCGGCGCCGATGTCGACGGCCCACTCGGACACGTTGGCCGCGCCGTTGATCAGATCGTGGATGCTGCGCTGCGCAGCCTCGAAGGTGCCTTCGCTGAAGTCGTCCCACGTGACGCCGCCGTCGGGCACGATCTCCTGGTCCTGCATCTGCTCGCCGACGCCCATGAAGTCGGGGTCTTCGGTGAGCGAGTGGTGCTGGCGGACAGCCTCGGCGCGGAGGTCGTCGTCGGTGTACGGGCGGTCGGTCACTGCTTCCTGCTTCCTGGTGGTGGGGCCGCCCGCCGCCGCGCGGATGGTCAGCGGCGGCGGGCGGTGCTGGCGGGACGGGCTAGAACGGGGGCTCGTTCTGCGGCGTCTGCTGGGGCGGGATCTGGCTGAGCAGCGGGGCGGTGGTCGGGTTGTTCTGCGCGGCGGCGTACTGCTGCGGGGTGAGGCCCGCGGGCGGCGGGGTGCTGATCTCGCCGGTGACGGGGTTGACGCCGGGCGGCACGGCGCCGGGCATCGCGGCCGGGGTGGGCGGCGGCGCCTGGTGCTGCACGGGCGCCGGGGCGAGGCCGAGGGCGTTGGAGGCCGCAGTGATGTACTTGGCCTGGTACTGCTTGGGCGGGGACATCCCCTGCTGCGCCTGGCCGTCGTGCGTGTAGCGGACCCACAGGGTGCCGCCGACCTCAAGGCCCTTGGCGCCGGCCTCGCGGACGGCGTCGGCGACGGCGGCCTTCATCTGGCCCTTGACGAAGATGCGGCGCTTGCCGTCGTCGTCCTCGATGGCGTGGTCGCGCTGGTCGGTGGCGACGGTGACGACGAGCTGCATCATCGGGTCGCCGTCGCCCCAGAACTTCTTTTCGCCCGTCTTGATGTCGCGCTGCTGTTCCAACTGCGGGGGCTCGGCGATGGGGCCGCCGATGGTGGTGCCAGGGGTGGGGAACTTGGCGGTCGGTGCGCCGCCGCCACCCATGAGGAAGGTGTTTGCGTCCACGGATGCTCTCCTGCTTATGCGATGAGGGATTCGAAGCCGTGCCGGGCGGACGGCTCCTGGGTGCCGGGGCAGCCGACGGCGAGGTCGGTGGAGCCGGGCTTGAACCACGGGCAGAACCGGCACTTGGCCTGGTCGCTCGCGGGGATCTGGGACCACCAGGCGTGGTCGTAGTTGCTGGTCGCGGCCTCGGAGTCCGCGATGCGGGCCTTGATGAGGTCGAGGCGGGTGAGCGCGTCCAGGGCGACCTGCCGGTCGTACGGCTCGGTCCACACGTGCACGCGCAGCTCGTGGTAGCGGCCGACGAAGCAGATCGCGACGCGTTTCGGGGTCTCGCCCGCGTTCTCCTGGCCGAGTCCGTAGAGGTGGCCCTGGGTGCGGTACTGCGGGCCGGGCCCCTTGAGCCGGTACTGGTCGAGCGTGGTGTGGCCGACGAGCTTCCAGTCCCACACGGTGCCGGTGGCCCGGTCGTACAGGTCGGAGGACCCGGCGACGAGCGCGGCTTCGAGGGGCGAGGGCCGTACGGTGACGCGCTCTTCGATGCGGTAGCGGGGCTGGCCGCTGGGCAGCGGTGCCTGCTTCCGGCCGAAGGCCTCTTCCATCCAGGTGTGGAAGCCGGTGCCGATGATGGAGGCGATGGGGTCGGAGTCGGCGGCGCTGGCCGGCCAGTCGAGGATCTTGTAGCTGAGGCGCCGTTCGCACGGGTCGCCGACCTCGGACGGGCCGAGCCGCTTCTGGAGGGAGCGGGGGCTGTTGACGGCGGTGTCGACGATGAAGTCGGCGATGCGTGCGGCGAGCTTCTCGCCGACCTCGTCGGAGCCGCTGGTGCGCGCCATCACTCGCTGCCCTCGTTGACGCCCCATGCCTCGCACGCCGCGTCCACCTCGTCGGCACGCTCCCAGGAGTCGCCGATGATCCCGCCGTCCCACTTGGCCGCGCTGGAGCCGTGGAAGCTGCCGGGGCCGATCTCGCGGGAGATGACCTTCCGGGCGGCCTCGACGATCGCGGCCGGGCTGGCGTAGCCGTACACGGGCAGGCCGGTCGGGTACTCGTTGGAGCCGTCGCCCTTGAGCTCGGCGAACTGCCAGACGGGGCCGCGCTCGGGCTCACCGTCCTCGATGCCGGTGTGCCACTCCCAGATCAACAGCAGACCGTGCGGCCACGCGGCGTCGGCCGGGTAGTCGTCGACGTCCTCGGCGATCGCGCCGGACGGGTCGAGGGTGATGACAGCGTTGAGGTAGCAGTACGTACCGCGGGTCTCGCCGTCGTCCGTCCAGCAGTGGTCGGTGGGCTCCAGCCCGGCGGCGGTGAGCGCGTCGCAGACGGCGGTGATGTAGGCGTCGTGTGGCAGGGTACGCGTGCTCATACGGAGTCCTTGCTGATCGTGGGGTGGTAGACGCGGCGGCCGTCCGCCTGGCCAGGCCGAAGGAACCCGCGGGCGGCCAGGGCCCGGAGGTCCTTCCGCGCGGTGTTCCGGCCGGACGTCGGCCAGGGCGACGCGGCGAGCAGCTGCTCGGCGCGCGCGGTGGTGACCGGGCACCCGTTGGCCGTGACGGCGGCGAGGAGGTAGGCGCGGCGGGTGATGGTGTCCGGCATCAGGCACCGCCCGTCTCAGCGGCCCGGTCGAGGCCGAGCATGTCGAGCAGGTCCCGCAGGTCGTCGCGGCTGGTGCCGCGCTTGAGGACGAGGCGGGCGGCGGCGGCGCGTTCGGCGGGGGTGGTCTCGCGGGAGGCGGTGGCGAGGCGGTCGCTGCCGCGGCTACGGCCGGCACTCACGATGTGCTCCGGGCCTCGGCCAACTGCGCCTTGCGGAGCAGCTCCTCGACGTACTCGCAGGGGCAGTCCATCCAGACCTCGTCCGCGTCGCTGTGCTCCGGGCACGCGGCCTTCAACTCCTCGGCGGCCTGCCTGAGGATCGCCCCGTCCCGTTTGGCCAGCGCCTTGGCATCCGGTTCGACGTCGCGGGCCCGCAGCCGCTCGTTCTCCGCCTCAACGTCGACCAACCGACGGAGCACCGGAGCCATCCGCTCCCCCATGTAGGAGGAGAGGTTCATGCAGTAGAGGTCCTCCCACGTGGGGTGCTCGTGCTCTCGGCGGTTCTGTACGGACTCGCCGAAGGAGACCAGCAGCCCCGAGGTGGCGGGCTTCGCATCCCCGATCAGGCCGAGGATCATCCCGCGCTCTTCCGGCGAGAGTCGCTCCGATCCGACGGGTACGGGCAGGGCGCCCAGCTCGGCGACGGCCGCCGCCAGCTCGGTGCTCTGGATGCCGTGCTCGGCCAGCTCGGTGAGGGTGGCCATGACGTACGGCGGGCAGCACTTCGGGGCGCCCTTCACCGCGTACAGGGCGGTGCCGGTCTGGGTGGTGGCGCGCAGCTCCCACTCGGCACCGTCGAAGGTGCGCAACGTCGCCGGGGCGCTCACGCGGCCACGCCCTTGGTGTCGCGGGGGGCGTTGGCCTGCTCGGTGGTCAGCGCGATGCCGTGCACGGCGATCCTGATGTCGATGCCCTTGTGGACCGTCCTGGCGGAGATCCAGGAGTCACCGGCGTAGAGGTACAGGTCCGTGTTCTCGGGGGCGATGCCGATCGCGGCACGCCACTGTTCGAATCCGGCAGACATCTCCAGCACGAGCTGCAACTCAGAAGGGGTGCCCTTCCACGGCCGGTGGATCATCACGGACGCGGAGGGCAGTTCGGGGTGCTGGTCGATCAGGTCGGCGAGGACCTGTACGGCGGATCGCTGCACGCTGACCGGGGACACCTGATCGGTGTGGTGGGTAGTGTCAGTGGTCACGGTGACCTCTGCTTTCTCTGTGGTGGGGGCGCCGGTCGGGGGCTGCTCGGGCCGGGAAAGTCGGAGCGGCCCTTCGGCGCGTTCAGGGACGGGTCAGGCGGCCGGGCTGGCGAACGGCGTCTGCGCTCCCAGCTCGTTGTTGAGGCGCAGGTCCTCGGCGGTGAAGGTGATGCGTCCGCCGTCGCGGTGGCAGAACAGCTCGCGGCGGTAGCACTTCTCGCGGACCATGCGGGCGCTGCGGTACGGCAGCAGCTGCTTCTCGACGACCTCTTCCGGCGTCCAGCGTCGGAATTCGGCCTCCCCCGAGACCGGGCTCTGGTGGGGGGTGCGCGGCCGGGGGACCTTGACGGTGCCCTTGCGCGGCTTCGTGGCCTTGGCGGTCACGGCGTCGACTCCTCTGTGTCGATCAGGAGGGCCTCCGGTACTCGGAGGGCCTCGGCGACCCGGCGGACCTGCTCAGAGCCGACGTCCCGCATCTGCTCACGTTCGAGGCGGGACAGGTATCCGCGGTTCAGGCCGGTCCGGGCTTCCAGCTCACGAAGGCTCAGTTTCCGGCCCGTTCGGATGCCTCTGATCATCAGTCCGTTGGGCTTCACGCCCACATTCTGACCACAGGTTGCCTACATATTGCAAGCACTCTGCCTACGTTTTCACCCTCGAATGTGAGCAGACAGCTCACATTGCTGGAGGAACGTGTGGGGCGCGATGCAACCGAAGGTGCGTAAATGCCGAATAATGCCCAGGTCAAGACGCTGAATCTGAGCTATGGGCCTGCAACCACATGTGCCAAGATGGGTGCCCATGGACGAGGGAACGAAGAGGCTGGGCGTTCAGCTCCAGCTGGCACGCGAAGCGCGCCGGCCCCGGCTCGCCCAGCCAGAGGCCGCGCAGCAGGTCGGACTGGGGCGCACGACTGTCCAGAACATCGAGTCCGGCCGGTTCGCCAAGGTCAATGCGAGCGTCCGCCGGTACGCGCGATTCCTCGGTTTCGAGGACGGTGAGGCAGAACGTATTGCCGCGGGCGAGCCGGAATCGGAGGAGACTGCCCCGCCGGAGCACGACCACCTGCAGCTGCCGCCAGCAGTCGAGTACGAACTCCGTGCGGGCAAGACGCTCGAGGCCGGTGTGATCCCGCTCGGCCCAGACGAGACCGACGGGCACGTCATCGTCATCTTGCAGGGGCGCAAGGATGCGACGCCGGAGGAACTGGCCCGGATCGCCGAGCGGTACCGCAAGCCGCGCAGAATGCTGCAGGGCCTGGCTGGCGAGAGCGACGAGGTTGCAGACTCCTGATTGATCCGTACGAGGTACGTGCAATGCAGCCGTTCGTGTGGTTGCATGCACAGACCGTCACCGAGAGGGGGCACCACTCGGACTACGGGGGCAGTCGTGCTCACGATCGAGGTGAAGCGGCACGCCCAGGGCGAGCGGTACTTCCAGCCCTGGATCGAGGACAACAAAGACGGAAGTGGTTCCAGGTACCACTTCCACTACGACGACATCAGCGACGAGGGTGCCGGCGTATTCGCTGAGCTGTTCACGCAGCAGGCCCGCCGGTGGCGTCCCAGGCCGCTCGGCGCGGAGCCGGGACCGCGCGTTCCCATCACGATGGAGCGCCAGGCCGTCATGGATGACGGCGTCGTCGCGGCGGTCGACGACCATGCGGAGTACATCGCGTACACGGTGCGCGCGGATCTCATCAGTGCACGCGGGGCCGGCCACATCACGCGCCGCCAGTCCGAGCGGTCGCCCGGGTGGCAGCGGTCATCTGCCTGCTGCTCCAACCGGCAGTCGGCGTAGCTCCGGGCGTCAAGGAACAGGGGGGCCGATGGCTCACGCAGCGAAGCGCTACAAGGTCCGCAACGGGGTGCAGACCAAACAGTTCACCTGGCGTGTGTTGTACAAGGCGCCGGAAGGGCACACCCCGGAGTGGCTGTCAGAGTCCGGTTTCCCGACGAAGGTCAAGGCTCTTGAGTGGGGGGAGGCGCAGGAGAGGGCGATCCGCGAGGGGACGTGGATCGACCCGGACAAGGTGAACACGACGTTCGGCCAGTTCGCGCGCACCTTCATGGCGTCGCGCAAGAAGCGGGGTGCGACGGGCAGCAGGCGGTGGGACCGGCTGGAGAACGACATCCTGCCCCGGTGGGAGGGCGTTCCCCTGCGGAAGGTCTCGTGGTTCGACGTCGACACCTGGCAGCAGACGATGCCCTGCGAGGACGTCAGCCGCGGGCACGCCGTCAGTCTGATGTCGACCATCATGACCGCTGCCGTGGACGCCGGGTACGTGACCGTGAATCCGCTCTTCGGGCGCAGGCGCACCAAGGAGACGGCCGGTGATGCGGGCTGGGTGAAGCCTCCGAAGATCCGGCGGGACGGGGGCGCCCGGCCGGAGGACGCCGTCCTCCTGGCGGAGCGGCTTGGACCGGCGGTCGGCGTGCACGTGCTGACGACCGCGTTCCTCGGGCCGCGGTGGGGTGAGGGTCTCGGGCTGCACCGGGACAACACGCTGCTGACGAGGCGCCAGCCGTGGGGGGCCGGAGAGTTTGTGTGCCCGATCATCCGGATCAAGGAGGAGTACGCCGAGTACCAGGAGCGCGACGAGCACGGCAACAAGCTGGGCTACGTGCTCCGGTTGGAGCCGACGAAGAACGACGGCAGTACGAGGGACGTCGATGTGCCGCCGTTCCTCGCGACGCTGCTGCGCTACCACCTCGCCGACTGGCCGCACGCGCGGATCTTTTGCACCCCGTCGGGACAGCCGTGGCGACGCGGTAACTGGTCGCGTACCTTCCGGTCGGCCGCCGACGGGCGCGAGGAACGGAAGAAGCGGCAGGGGGTGGCGTACCGGGCGGCATGGGAGCCGATCCTTCCGGGCCTGGACATGCGGGCGCTGCGGGCGCTGCATGACACGATCCAGTCGGAGATCGGGGTGAAGGAGCCGTTGGCCTTCGAGGCGGCCGGCCATAAGCGGCCGGGCATCAAGCGCCACTACCAGAAGCCCACGCCGACGATGCGGGCCGAACGGCTGGACGGGCTGGAGGAGACGTTCCGGCGGGCCATGAGTAGCCTGAGGATGAGCACGATGTGGGGCCGGGTGGACCTGCGGAAGCACTCTCCGAGTTGATCTACCAAATATCGACCAAACGATCACTCGGCGTGCAACCGCACCAGCCCCGGCCAGCGTGATTGCCAGGCGTAAACGCTGCTCTCCTAAAGCCGGTGTCGCAGGTTCGAATCCTGCCGAGGGCACAGAGTGGATGAGGTCGAGGCCCAGGTCACGGGGAGGGATTCCCGGATCTGGGCCTTTGTCGTGCGCACTCCCGCTCCGCCTTCAAGCAGTCTGGCCGCAGACCGACCACGACGGAGCACGGAGGCCACCCCAAGTGCCGGGTTGCCGTAGAGCGGGGACACCACATGTGGGACGACCCGACACCCGGCCGAGCACCGACCGGGCCGTGTCCGGCGGGTCCGGGTTCGTCGTGGGGAACCGTCCGGCGGGAAGGCGCGTCGTTCGTCGGGACGAGGGGGGCGTGTGATCGTACGCCGAGATCGGCAAAGCCGGGGGCTGTGGGAGTACGGGCTCGTCGCGTGTGCCGTCGGTGTCACCGGGCTGCTGGCCCTGCACTCCGTCGTGCCCAACCGGGTCGGGCGACTCGGGAGCGCGCTGGAGACGTTTCTGCCATGGCTGGGCGTGGCCGTGCCCTTCCTCGGATGTCTCGCCCTGGTCAAGCGGTCGGCGGGAGGGCTGGTCGCCTGTCTGCTGCCCGCGCTGGCCTGGCTCTGGCTGTTCGGCGGTCTCTGGTTCGCCTCGTCCTCCGACTCGTCCGACCTGACTGTCGTCCAGCACAACATCGCCGACGACAACTCCGACCCGCCCGGCACCGCCCAGGCGCTGCTCGCCACGGGCGCTGACCTCGTGGCCGTGCAGGAGCTGACACCCGCGGCGCGGCCCGTGTACGAGGACGTCCTGGGCGCGTCCCACCCCCATCGGGCGGTCCATGGCACGGTCGGGCTCTGGTCGTCGTACCCCCTCACGGACGTGCGGACCGTGGACATTCGGCCCGCGGGTTTCCCGGACAGCTGGCAGCGCGGCCTGCGGGCCACAGTCGCCGCGCCCGAGGGAGCGGTCGCGGTGTACGTGGTCCACCTGCCGTCGATCCGTCTCGGCGCGAACGGTTTCGCGTCGGCGGCCCGTGACGAGAGCGCGGCACTGCTCGGTGCACGGATCGCGGACGACCCGGCGGTCCGGCTCCTGGTCGTGGGTGACCTCAACGGCACCGTGCAGGACCGGGGGCTGGATCCGCTCACCTCACAACTCGGCACCCCGGACTCGGGGTTCGCTTTCAGCTGGCCTGCTTCCCTGCCGGTGGCACGGATCGACCAGGTGCTCGGCAGAGGGGTCGTGGTGACGGAGGTATCGGCCCTGGACGCGACCGGGAGCGACCACTTGCCGGTGTTCGGCCGCGTACGTCTTGGCTGACCGCCAGGCATCCGCGATGGACTACGGCACCCGCGTTCCGTCCCAGGAGAAGGACGGAGAAGGACGGAGAAGGTCTCAGAAGGACGCTCCGGGGGCCTTGTCCGGCAGTAGGGCCAGTCGTACGGGTCCCCCCGGCGGGGTCGGCCGGATCCTCTCCGACCGCTGCGGCCGGGCGTCGAGGCCGTGGCGCGCGGGCCGGGGGTAAGCCGGTTGGCCCCTGGTACCTGGGCTGGTACCTGGGCCCGGTGTGCTTGGGCCGAGTGCCCCCGGCGATGCTCCGCAGCACGGCGCTGCGCAGACCGACGGATACCTGATCGGCGCCGAAGGGGTCCCGCGCGGGGATGCGCCACGGACAGCCGGTCCCGGGACACGGGGTGGCCGAAGCGGCCCCCGGCTATCCCGCCGCGCGTGGCGCCGAGTGGAGTTCGCGTACGAGCTGCGGGGTGAGGAGTTCGCCCGCGCGGTCGGCGAGGACGGCCATCTCGTAGCCGACCAGACCCACGTCGCAGCCCTCGGCGGCGAGGACGCCCAGGCAGCTGCCGTCGCGGATGCGGCCGACCATGAGGAAGCCGCCGAGCATTTCGATCATGACGAGCTTCATGCCGCGGAAGCCGTGTGTCGTCGCCGCGTTCTGGGCGAGGCTGGTGATGCCGGAGACGACGGCGGCGAGGTGGTCGGCGCGGTCGCGGCCGAGGTTGTCGGACGCGGCCATGAGGAGGCCGTCCGAGGAGACGGCGACCGCGTCGGTGACGCCGTCGGCGGTGCGGACGAACTCCGAGACGAGCCAGCCGAAACTCTGGACGGCGGTGGTCACGATGACGCTCCTTGGGTGCTTCGGGGTGTGCTTCGGGCCTCGGCGCGGGCGACACCGGCCCGGAAGCCGTTGAGGAGGGAGGAAGAGGAGACAGCGGGACGTGCGGTGGGCGGGGTCGGCGGTACGGGCAGGGGTACGGACGAGGGTGCCGTCGGGAGGGTCCGCGGGGTCTGTGCGGGGGCGAGCAGGCGGCCGGGCAGGACGAGGAGTGCGGACAGGCCGCCGCCCGGGGTGTCGAAGAGGTGGACGTTCGCGCCGTCGCCGAGGCGGTGGGCGAGCCGGCCGACGACGAGATGGCCGAGGAAGCGGGTGGGGGCGGCGAGGAAGGCGTCCTCGCCCGAGCCGGAGAGGCGCTCGCCCGCGCGTTCCTTGTCGGTCGCGGACATGCCTACGCCGTGATCGACGACGGCGAAGCTGTACGTGTCGTCCTCGGTGTCGTACCAGCCGTGCACCTCGACCCGCTCGTTCGGCGGCGAGAACGTCAGCCCGTTCTCGATGAGTTCGGCGAGGAGATGGGCGACATCGGCGACGGCGTGCCCGCGTACGCGCACCGGTTCCACGGCCGCTATCAGGACCCTCCGGTACTGCTCCACCTCCGCGACGGCCGACTGGACGACTTCCAGTCCGTCGGCGGGCGCTGCCGTGGCCCGGGGCGGATTCTGTCCGGCCAGGACCAGCAGGCTTTCGGCGTTGCGCCGCATCCGGGTGGCGAGGTGGTCGAGTTCGAAGAGTTCGGCGAGGGCGTCCGGGTCGAGTTCCTGCCGTTCCAGGCGGGTGATGAGGCCGAGCTGCCGGCGTACGAGGTTCTGGTTGCGGCGGCCGAGGTTGGCGAGCGACTCGGTCGTGTTGCGGCGCAGGCCGGCCTGCTGGGCGGCCAGTTGGACGGCGGTGTGTTCCACCAGGCGCAGGGACTCCGCGACTTCGGCGATCTCCGCCGCGCCGCCCAGTGCTCGCGCCTCGGGGAACTCCCCCTGGTCCTGCTGGTCCTGCTGATCCTGCGGTGACCGCTGGATCCGGGCGACCGTCGCGGGCAGACGGCGCCGGGCCACGTCGTGGGCCGCCTCTGCGAGGGCGCCGAGCGGGCGGGTGAGGGAACGTGAGGCGAAGGCGGCGAGGCCCGCCACGAGGGTGGCCATGAGCGCGCCCGCCAGGAGGTAGGCGGCGAGGGCGAGTTCGGCGTCGTGACTGAGGCGGTCGGCCCGGTCCCGTACGTCGTCACCGACCGACTGCTGGACGGCGTACAGATCGTCTACGAGCACGGTCATCCCGTCCCACCAGGTGCCGGCGTCGACGCGCAGCGCGGAGCCGTCGGCGGCGCCCTCCGCCCGGGTCTCGTAGGTGGTGGCGCGTTCGGCCTCCTTCGTGGCGAACGCCTGCTTCAGCGAGGCGAGTTGAGGCGCCGTCGCCACCTCCCGGAAGCGGGCGAGGGCGGCGACGCGGGTGGCGCGCACCTCCGTGAAGGTGAGGTACTCGCGGCCGTGGAAGGCGCCCTCGGCGAACACGCCGTTGAGGAGCCCGCGTTCGAGGGCGACGGATTCCTTCGCGGCGGCCAGTTCGCTCAACGCCGTGAGTCCGTCCCGCAGTTGGCCGTCGGCGCTGGTCGCGGTGTCCGCCACCGGGTCGACGTCGTTGAGGGCGTCCACGGCGGTGGTGTAGAAGGTGAGGGTCGCGGTGCGGTCGGCGGTTCGACCGGTGGTGCCCTTGCCCGCGGTCGCCCTGTCCGCGGCGGCCCGGACCGCGGCGAGGCGGCGAAGGTGCCGCTGGATGACGTCCTGCACCGCGGGTTCGGGGCGCATCGCGCGCAGCGCCGTGTCGACGCGCTCGCGAGTAGTGGCGAGTTGGGCGCGGTAACTGTCCTCGCCGCCCAACAGGCCGTTCGTCAGACCGCGTTCACGTTGCAGCTGGTGCACCAGCGCCTGGACACGAAGACTGAGGCCCACCTCGGAACGGGTCGTCCGGGCGTCGCCGACTGCCTCCGCGCGGCCGTAGACGGCCAGACCGGCCACCGTCAGCAGCAGGCAGATCGGGACGGTGATGACCACTGCCACCCGGCCCCTGATGCTGCGCCAGCCGGGCAGCGGGCGCCGGTCGGGACTTGTTCGGCCACGGTGGCGTTGTTCACCGAGCACCTCGAACAGCGGCCGGAATGGCGTCCACACCCTCATGTCACGACGCTAGACCCACTGCCGCGGCGGCCGGTTTCCGATCTGTTAGAGCCCGTGGGGAGTTGAGTTGCGCCGCCCTCACACCGCAGGCCGGAGAACCGTGACGCGCGGGGCGGACCCCGACCCCGTCGGTGGCCGTCCGGACGGTGGCGGGGTCACTGGCGGGTGATGGCGCGGGATATTCCGGCGGTGACCGTGGTGGCCAGGATCCACCCTGCCGCGATCAGTCCGTAGGCCAGCCACTGCCCGGCATCCCGAGGCGCGAAGGCGCCTTCCTGGCCGAACGTGATGATCGGCACCAGCAGATCGAGGGTGTAGAAGACGGCGTTGAACTGCGGCGCCTTGCCCGCGTCGAGGGGCTCGGGGGGACACAGGCCGAAGTACAGCGCACCGCAGGCGAGCAGCGCCAGCAGCCAGAGGCCCGCGCGAAGAGGGCGGTAGCCGTAGCCGACGGCCGCGTCCTGGATGTGCCCCCAGACGCGGCGGTGCGGGGCGAGGGTGGTGCGGCGCCGGCGCTCTCTGGCGAGCAGCACCGTGCGCGCTTCGTCCTCGTGCCCCACCCTGCGGTAGGTCGCGGCGAGTTGCTCGTACGGCTGCGGGAGATAGCCGTCGCCGCCGCGCCGGATCCAGCGGACCCGTTCGGCGGCCGGGAGCGGGAGTGCGAGAGCGTCGTACGTCGTCTCGGCCAGCCGGAGGTCTGCGGGCCAGGTGTCGGGGCTGTCGTACAGCGTGCCCAGGTGGGCGTTGCGCGCGTCCACCGCGCCCTCGATCGGCCGCCGGGTGCGCAGGTCGGTCTCCCGGGCCCGGGTGGCGCGCAGGGAGAGGGCGATGGCGTGGGGGTGGGTCAGTGTGGTGTCGCGGAAGCTGAGTTCCGTACCGATGCGGGTGCCGTCGAGTTTGATGCCGCCCTCGACGGTCAGACCGCGGCCGAGGTCGAAGTTACGGCTGACGGTGACGTCGACCGCCTCCAGGGCGATGTCACCGGGGTTGCTCAGCCGGGCGCCGCAGAAGCCGATGGCCGCCCCGACCGTGGCACCGGAGAGGATGATCCGGCCCTCGGCGCTGAATCCGGGGTGGAAGGTGAAGTCCTCGGCGATCCGGACGTGGTAGGCGTCCAGGGCGTGGCCGCCGGGGTTGCGCAGCGTGGCGCCCTCGAGATCGAACTCGCCGTCGACGGCCGACCCGGACAGCCGGAAGGCGCCGTCGACCGCCAGGTTGGCGCAGAGCGCGTCGCCGCCCACTGTGGCGTGGACGGCGGATATCGCCTCGGTGCCGGGAGAGGTGATCGCCGTGTCCCGCAGGTCCAGATCGCCGTGGATCTGGGTGCGGGTGAGGACGAGCGGTCCCGTGAACTCGCAGCCGGAGAGCACCAGTCGGCCGTCGATCTGCGTGGTGTCGGCGACCAGGCCGGGCAGGCGGCAGCCGCTCAGGACCAGCTCGCGGGTCCGGGCACCCCGCAGCTGGGGCACTTCGTCGAAGTGGCAGTCGGTCAGGACGACGGGAACGACGATCTCGCAGAACCGGAGATCCATACGGCCGGTGATCCGGGCGCCGGTCAGGCGCAGCGCGGGGCGGTCGCCCGGCGTGTGTTCGGGGCCGGCGCCCAGCAGCAGCGCGACGAGGACTTCGGACCGGACCGCCTCTTCCGCCGGCGTCGCCGGGTCGTCACTGACGTCGACGGGACGGCCCTGGGGGAAGGAGTCCCACAACCGGCTTTCGAGGGCGTTGAGTTCATCGAGGCGCACGAACGATGATCTTCCTGCAGGGTGATGCGCGGGACAAGCTTTTTCAGGTCCCCGTGCGAGGGCGTAAACCCTGGGATCTGTGAGGCTCCTGTGAACATTGAAGTTTCAGGCTTCCTGTCGTGCTGGGCGTCCTGAGAGGTTTGGGAAGTACAACTCGGCTGCTCCATGCGGTCGTTGGACCTCACCCCCCACGAGGCGAACCATGGCGAAAGCCACCTTCTCGCGCAGAACTCGCGCGACCATATTCACCGCGACGGCCGGCCTCTCGCTGGCCGTCGCTCTCCTTCCCGGAGGCGCGAGCGCGGCCCCGGGCGATCCGGCGGGCCGCCCCGCGGCCGACTCGGGCGCACCGGCGGGTTCCCCGGCGGGCGACAGCCCGGCGCTCATACCCTCGCAGCAGTCCCTGGCCCGCAGCGACGCCCGGCTGACGAAGGCCGAACAGCGGCCCGGCGTACGGCAGTTGCGCAAGCAGCTCGGGGCTCAGGGCGTGCTCGAACTGGACCCCGACACCGGTACCGCGCGTCAGGTGGCCCGGCTCGACGGGTATCTGACGTCAGCCAGTGGCGCCACACCGGAGGACATCGCCCGGCGGTATCTGCGCGCGCATCCCGATGTGTTCGGGCTCACCGCCGCCCAGGTCGAGGGCCTGACGCTGCGCAAGCAGTACACCGATGTCGCCGGGATACGTCATCTGTCGTTCGTCCAGTCGGTCGACGGTGTCCCGGTGTTCGGCAACGGCGTCAAGGCGAACGTAGCCCGTGACGGACGGCTGATCAGCGTGCTGGGCTCCCCGGTGCGGGGGCTGCCGTCCGCGCTGGCGCCCGCGAAGATCACCGGAAAGCAGGCGCGGCACAACGCCGTTCGTGACATCGCGGGCGGCACAGACGTCAGCACCGGCAGCTCGGACACCGCCAAGCAGGTGGTGTACACGACGCCGGACGGCGCGGCCCGACGGGCATGGCGGACGGTCACCGCTCCGGACGGCCAGGGCATGTGGCTGCACGTCGTCGACGCCGCCACCGGCCGGGTCCTCTACCGGCAGAACCTGTCCTCCGACCTGGTGGCAGAGAAAGCCGGGAGTTCCGAGAAGTCCGCGAGCTCCGCGAAGGACGCGGGCTCCGCGAGCCTGTCCGCAGGGCCGCTTCTGCGTACCGGCAAGGTGCTGGTCTGGGACCAGTACCCGGGTGCCAAATCCGGCGGCAAGCAGCACACCCGTCATCTGACCGCCCGGGGCTGGCTCCCCGAGGGCGCCCAGACCCTCAACGGGTCGGTGGCGCACGTCTTCAGCGACGTCAACGACAACAACGAGGTGGACCCGGGCGAGGAGGTCACCCCGGGGGCCGACGGGACGTTCTCCTTCCCGTTCAAGCCCTTCACCGGTGACGGCTGCGGCACCCCGCTGCCCTGCTCGTGGGACCAGAAGACGCCGAACTCCTGGCAGACCAACCGCGAGCAGAACGCCGCGCAGGTCTACTACTTCATCGGCACCTTCCACGACCACCTGGAAGCCGGTCCGATCGGCTTCACCCGGGCCGCGGGCAACTTCGACAGCCGGGACGGAGACGCCGTACAGGCGCAGACCGACGACGGCGCGGCCATGAAGGACGGGCTGCCCGACGACGACCACCTGAACAACGCCAACATGGGTACGCCGCCGGACGGCCAGGCGCCCACGATGCAGATGTACCTGACCGGTTCCATCCCCGGTTTCAACGTGCTGCAGGGCAACTTCGGCGACGACGCCGCCACCGTCTACCACGAGTACACGCACGGTCTGTCCCACCGGCTCATCACCGACGCCGACGGGGTCCCCGCCCTCAACAGCGAGCAGTCGAACGCCATGGGCGAGGCGTGGAGCGACTGGTACGCCCTCGACTTCCTCAACAACGAGGGCCTGCTGAAGGACAATCGGCGCGTCGACGGCGACGTGAACCTCGACGCGCCGGGCTGGAGCGACGAACTCCCCGCGCGCTCCCAGTCGATGGACTGCCCGGTCGGCTCCACGTCGGCCGCCTGCCACGGAACGGCCAAGGCGGGCACGGGCGGATACACCTACGGCGACTACGGGAAGATCTCCTCCCGCGGACCCGAGGTGCACGGCGACGGCGAGATCTGGGGCGAGACGCTCTGGGACCTGCGCAACACCCTCGGCAGCCGGCTCACCGAGTCACTGGTCACCCGCGCGATGGAACTCTCGCCCGTGAGCCCGAGCTTCCTCGACCAGCGCAACGCCATCCTGCAGGCCGACACCGTCGTCAACGGCGGGCGTGCGCACGACCGGATCTGGAAGGTCTTCGCCAACCGGGGCATGGGCTGGTTCGCCGCCGCTCTCACGGGTGACGACGTCCTGCCCGACGAGGACTTCTCCCTGCCGCCCGGCCCGAACACCCCGGTGGTCACGCTCACCGGCAAGGTGACCGACGACGCCTCCGGCGCGCCGGTCGGCGGGGTCACGGTCAGCATCAGCGGCCACGCCTCCGGCTTCCCCGGCGCCGACCTCTCCGCCGTGAGCGCGGCGGACGGCACGTACGCGATCCGGAACGTGCCCGAGGGCACCTACCGGAAGGTGTACGCGAGCGGCAACGGTTACGAGCCGCAGATCCGCACGCTCACCGTCGCCGCCGGTGCCGCCGACTGGTCGGTACGCCGCAACTGGTCGGCCTCCTCCGGCGGCGCCGAGGTCGCGGAGTTCAGCGGCGTCGACTACAGCGACTTCGGCTGCGGACCGGCCGGTCTCATCGACATGTCGGCCAACGTCTGGGGCTCGGAGGCCAACGGCGGCACCAACGGCACCGGGGTCGACCCGGTCCACAACACCGTACGGCTGCCCCAGGGCGTGGACATCAGCGAGCTGCGCGTCGACCCGACGTCCGGCTGCGGGGACGACGTGACGGCGTCCCTCGGCGACTACCGGATCGAGACGTCCACGGACGGCACGACCTGGGCCACCGCCGCCGAGGGCCACTTCGGTCCCGCCGACACCGGCCGGGAGAACACCGTGGCCCTCAACACGGGCACCGCGCAGAACGTGCGGTACGTCCGCGTCACGATGCTGGGCAACCAGGCCGTCGACAACGGCGTGGACTGCGCGCAGGACTCCGGCTCGTCGGGCTGCCAGTACATGGACATGACCGAACTCGTCGTCCACGGCGCACCCCACCAGGGCTGACGGGCAGGGCTGACCGACTCGGTCGGCAGCAGGCCAGAGGG
>NZ_AEJB01000572.1 GCF_000331005.1 Streptomyces turgidiscabies Car8 | reverse complement strand
GAACAGCCCCATCCCCGTCCTCGCGGCCGGCGATCCACCGGACGGCTCCGACCTCGTCGAGTACGGCACCGCCGTGATGGCCGCCGGCTGCCGGGGCCTGGCCGTCGGGCGCCGGATCTTCTCCTCCCCCACGCCCGCCGCACTCGTCTCCCGTCTCTCGGCGGTCGTGCACGGCGGCAACACCGATCTCTCGCACGGTATGCGCATGGCCAACTACTCGACGATCGTGGCAGGAGTGGCATGAGGTTCGCTTGGATCGACCTGCGAGAAGTCCCCCGTCCGCAGCTCCAGGCGGTGGTGGACGCGGCAATCCACGCCCGGCCGCTCCATGAACAACCGCCGGCTCAGGACGGGTTGCCCGACGACACGCTCAGTTCGATCACCGGCATGTCCTCCGGGTCGACGTCAGTGCCCGCGGAGGGGAACTGGTCCGTGACCGTGTCCTTGCCAAAGGTGTTTTCGTCGACCCGTGTGACCTTCATCCGCCAGCCGGCCGCCTGGAAGCAGGCCTTGACCGAGGTCAGGTTCTTGTAGCGGAAGTCGGGCAGCTGGACCTTGTCCGGGTCCGTGTACGACTCCTGCGCCTCGGCGCACTTGTCCTCTTCGATCGTCTTGCTCAGGTCCGGCCCTTTGTAGTCGCCGCCCGAATCCGCACCCGGGTCCGTTCCCGTTTCGGCCGTCTGTGAGGCCGAGGCGCTCGCGGAGCTGTCGCTGCCGGTCCCGCCGCCGTTGTCGGTGGTGTCCCCGCCCAGCTTCAGGGCCAGGAGCAGCCCGCCGACGGCGACGAGGGCGACGACGATCGAGCCCACGATCACCGGCGTGTTGCTCTTGCGTCCTCCTCCGGAGGAGGACGGGGACGCCGGCGCCGGGGAGTACGCGACCGGCGGCGTGTGCTGCGACGCGTACGCGCCGGGCGCCTGGTACGCGGCCTGCTGCGGATAGCCGTACGCCGGGGCCGGCGTCTGCGGGGGCGTGGGCGCAGGTGTGTACGCCGGAGGCGGAGTGGTGCCGTACGGATTCGGGTGCTGCGGATTCGCGTGCTGCGGGTACGGGGTCGGCTGGTACGGGGTCTGTACGGGGTTCGGCGGGGCCGGGGTCGACTGGTCGACCGGCGGGAACACCGCGGAGGCGACGCCCGCGCCGCTCTGCGCGGGGGTACCCGGAACGATGTTCGGGGCGGCCGGCTGGAGGGAGGCGGCCACGCGCAGGCACTCGTCGCGCATGGCGACGGCGCTCGGGAAACGCTCGTTCGGGTTCTTCTTCAGTGCCCGGTTGACGAGTGCGTCGACCGCCGGAGGGAGCGCCCGGTTGACCGAAGAAGGGGCGACCGGCTGCTCCTGGACATGCGCGTACGCGATCGCGAGCGGGGAGTCCGCGTTGAACGGCAACCGCCCGGTGACCAGTTGGAACAGCATGATGCCGACCGAGTAGAGGTCGGAACGGGCGTCCACGGCCCGGCCCAGCGCCTGCTCCGGGGAGAGGTACTGCGGAGTGCCGACGACCATGCCGGTCTGCGTCATCGACGTGACGCCCGACTGCATGGCGCGGGCGATGCCGAAGTCCATGACCTTGACGACACCGCGTCTGGTCACCATCACGTTGCCCGGCTTGATGTCCCGGTGGACCAGGCCCATCTCGTGGCTGATCTCCAGCGCCGCCAGCACGTCCGCGGTGACCTTGAGCGCCTTGTCGGCGGGCATCGCCCCGAACTGCCGCAGATCCGCGTCGAGAACGGAACCGAGCGGCTCCCCCTCGACGTACTCCATGACGATGTACGGGGTCATGGTCCCGGCAACGTCGTCCTCGCCGGTGTCGAAGACCGAGACGATGTTCGTGTGCGTGAGCTTGGCCACGGCCTGGGCCTCGCGGCGGAACCGCTCACGGAAGGCCTGCTCACGGCCCAGTTCGGTGTGCAGTGTCTTGACCGCGACCTGCCGGTCCAGGACCGAGTCGTACGCGAGGTGCACCGAGGCCATGCCGCCCTCGCCGAGCAGATCGCGCAGCTGGTAGCGCCCGCCGGCGAGCGCGTGCCCCGCGTACCGGCCGTGTGCGCCGTCCTGGCTCATGTCTCAGCGTCCCCCGAGCTTCTCCACAGCCAGACGTGATCGATTGGCTGATTCCGGGCCAAGTCTGCCGGAGGGCACTGACACGTCAAGCGCGGTGCCCGTTCCGTGACCGTACGGGAAGGAAGCGTCGCGGAAGCGTTACAGGTGCTGTGCGGACGGGGCACGCAATTTGCACGACCCTACCCGCAACGGGTTTGATGACCGGTCCGCCCGGGACCCGTACCCGGGCTCCTCCCGGAGCTCCTCCGGGAGCGCCTCCCGGACCGGAGGCTTGCGTAAAGGCTGTAGCGTGGCCGACGGAGACCGTAACAACACCGCGCGCACCGCGGGCAGAAACGACGGCGAGGACTGATGGCACAGCAGCGCGCTCAGGGCCCGTCCGACCCCGAGGCGGCTGGCGGCGGTATGTCAGACGCGCCTGAGTTGTGGGGCAACGGCGGACTGGTCGGGGACGGCCGGTACCGGCTCACCCACAGACTCGGCCGGGGCGGCATGGCAGAGGTGTTCGCCGCCGAGGACGTGCGGCTCGGGCGGACGGTCGCGGTCAAGCTGCTCCGCGCGGACCTCGCCGAGGACCCGATCTCCAAGGCCCGCTTCACACGCGAGGCCCAGTCCGTCGCCGGGCTCAACCATCACTCGATCGTCGCCGTGTACGACTCCGGCGAGGACACCCTGCCCAATGGCGGCTTCACCGCGAGCGGCGCCCAGTCCGTCCCGTACATCGTGATGGAGATCGTCGAGGGGCGCACCATCCGCGACCTCCTCATCAACGCCGAGGCGCCCGGGCCCGAGCAGGCCCTGATCATCGTCTCCGGGGTGCTGGAAGCGCTTGCCTATTCGCATCAGCACGGCATCGTGCACCGCGACATCAAGCCCGCCAACGTGATCATCACGCACGGCGGCGCGGTGAAGGTCATGGACTTCGGCATCGCCCGCGCGCTGCACGGGGCGTCCACGACGATGACGCAGACCGGCATGGTCATGGGCACGCCCCAGTACCTCTCCCCGGAGCAGGCCCTCGGCAAGGCCGTCGACCACCGCTCCGACCTGTACGCCACCGGCTGTCTGCTGTACGAACTCCTCGCGCTGCGGCCCCCGTTCACCGGCGAGACCCCGCTGTCCGTGGTCTACCAGCACGTCCAGGACATTCCGGTGCCTCCGTCCCAGGTCTCGGAGGCGGCGCCGCCGGAACTCGACGGGCTCGTCATGCGTTCCCTCGCCAAGGAGCCGGACGACCGTTTCCAGACCGCCGAGGAGATGCGCGGTCTCATCCAGTACGGCCTGCAGATGCTGTACGACCAGGGCAGCCACACCGGCACCTGGAACACCGGGCCCGTGGACATGCACGAGGGCCGGCACACCCCCTCGGGGGGCTTCGCCGGGACCGCGGTGATGAACCACCCCGGTGAGCAGGCCGGCACCACCCAGATCCCCCAGCAGATCCTGCCCGCCGGGTACGGCGGCGGGGACGACGGCGGTTTCGAGGGACACGGCAACCGGGGCGGCGGCCGGGGCAAGCTGTGGATACTGGCCTTCTTCGCCGTGATCGCCATCGCGGCGGGCGTCGCCCTCGCCGTCCAGAACGGCAAGGGCACGGGCGGCAGCACCGGCACCTCGGAGTCGCCGACCACCTCGCAGTCCCAGCAGACCGACGACTCCACGGCCAGCCCGACCGACGAGGCCTCCGAGGAGACGTCGGACACCGCCACGGACGACGGCAGCGGCTCGGGGACCGGGTCCGAGTGGACGCCGTCGCCCACGCCGTCGCAGTCGACCGGCGAGGCGACCCCCTCCACCGAGCCGTCGCCCACGCCGTCGGACGACCCGACGACCACGCAGCCGTCGATCTCGCCGTCGCAGTCGACCGGCGCGGCGACTCCGTCGTCCGAGACGTCAGGGGACACCGGGGAGGAAGACGGCGGTACGGAAGGCGGCACCACTCCCTGACCCGCCGATCGGCCTTCCGGGTGAACGAACCGGCGGCGGGTTGACGGAAAGCAGTCTCCACGCGCGCGTGCGGCCCGAAGAGGGCTTCACGCGCGCGTGCCGTTTCCGGGCAGGCGGGCGACTGTACCGGTCGGCGGAGCCGGCCCCTCGGCGGCCGTCAGTCCACGAAAGCCCCGCACACCACGTCGTACTCGCGCGTCCACCACACCGCGAGCGCCGAGGCGGCCGGGAACTGGGAGTCGGCGCGGGTGTCACCCCGCTCGTAGTGCCAGCGCAGCATCCAGAAGTCGTTGAGGCGCTCCCACCACACCCGGTGTACGGCGGCTGCCAGTTCGGAGGGCGTGGCCCCCGCGGCACGCCGGTACGCGCGCGCGTACGCCCGTGCCTTGGGCAGGTCGAGCGTGCCGGCGGGACGTACGAAGAAGATCGCGGCGGCGCGTACGGCCTCCTCCGCGCGGGGCTGCACCCCGAGCCGGTCCCAGTCGACGATCGCGGCCGGGGCGTCCCCCTTGTAGAGCAGGTTGAACGGGTGGAAGTCGCCGTGCACCCAGCCCACGGAGCCGCCCGGCGGGGGCCGTCGGTCCGCGTGCTGTTCCAGCAGCGCGCGCCGTTCCAGGAGCCGGTGGCGGGCCAGTTCGTCGAAGGCGTCGGTGGGGCGGTGGCGGCGGACATGGGCCAGGAGGTCGTCGATGAGCGCGAAGGTGTCGGCGGGGTCGGCCGAGGGGGCCTGCAGTGGCTGCCCGGTGGAGTGTCCTGAGTGGTCGGTGGGACGGGCGCCAGGTGGGTGTTGCGGGGGCGCGACGGGGATGCCGTGGGTGAGGGCCTTCGCGCGGCCCGCGACAGGGTTGGCGGCCCGGCCGGTGGACTCGCCCTGTCGGGTGGCGTCCCGGGGGTGGACGACGGTGATCGGCCGACCGGGTTCTTCCTCCCGGTCGGCCCGTCCCGGCCGGACGAACCCGTCGGCGACGCCCTGTTCGTGGGCCCGCCCTCGATCGGCGGTCACTCGCTGCGGGGCTCCCCGCTCCCGTCCGCCGGACCCTTCCGCCGTTCCGTCCCCTTCCGTCCTCCTGTCCCCGTGCTCGTCCGGCGCCCGGCCGCGGGTCGGCATGACCCGTTCCAGGCTCGCGTGGACCACGCCCAGCAGCGCGCCCAGCCGGCCGCACTGGACGGTGCTGAGCTGGCCGCCGTGGCGGTGGCGGCCGTCGATCCAGGGGTGCAGGGCGTAGGCGTTGCCGCCGACGACGGCGACCGTACGTCCGTCGCGGCCGGGCAGCGGCGGGGCCACCGGGACGCCGAGATCCGCGAGGCGCTGGGTCGCCCGGTGCTGACGGGCGATGGCGGCGGGGTCGGCGGTCTCGGGGTCGAAGTGGTGCTTCAGGAAGTAGTGGCCGCGCGTGGTGGCGAGCCGGTAGCCGCGGTTCAGCAGCCCTTGGTCGACGGGCTCGCAGGTCAGCGCGGACCCGGCGGCGTACTGGCGGAGGAGGGCGCCCAGAGGGGGCGCATGGGATGCAAGGGGTGGTACAGATGAGCGCGGCACGCGCCAGATGGTAGGGCACGAGCCGGGCGTGTGAGCGGGGCGCTTGTCGCAGGCAGTCACAGGTGACCACAGAAAGTCACGGCCAGTCGGTTTCGATCACCGAGTGCACTGTCGCGAACTGGGGTTCGACTCGCAGATAGACGGGATCGAAGGGAACGCCGTCCACCAAGCGCGGTGCGGGGCCGAACCGGTCGAGTTCGGCGGGGGTCGGCTCGACGGCGGCACACTCCCCGACGACCTGCACGGACCAGGACCGACTCCGCGCGGAGGGGACATCGGCGCCGTACGCGACGACACCGCCCACGCACGCCCGGTGGTAGCCGTGCCCCTTGTGCAGGCGCAGCAGGACCTGGCCGTCCACCACGATGTGGCGGGCGGACGCCAGGAAGGGCAGCGCACGCATGCTGGTCGCGACCCGGCCGTGCTCGACCCGGCCGAGGAGATCGGCGGCGCGCTGTTCGTCGGTCGGCATGCACTCAGGTTGCGTGACGGGAGGCCGGGCACACCAGGGGCGCTCGCCCCGAGAAGAGAGGCCTAAAGTCCCGATTCGGGTGTTCCGGTGGCGCGCCCGGCCTCGGGATGTCCCAGGTCCCGTGGAAATCCTGGCCTCTCAGAACCCCTGCCGCTGCTCGTGCTGTCCTTGCCGCCCGTGCTGTTCCGCCTGCATCCGCGCCACGTACGCCGCCGCCTGTGAGCGCCGCTGCATGCCCAGCTTGGACAGGAGTCCGGACACGTAGTTCTTGATGGTCTTCTCCGCCAGGTGCAGCCGTTCGCCGATCTCGCGGTTGGTGAGGCCCTCGCCGATCAGGTCGAGGATCCGGCGCTCCCGCTCGGTGAGGTCCGCGAGCCGCTCGTCGCCCTTCGGGCCGCCGCCGTCCCGCAGCCGCTCCAGGACGCTGGCGGTCGCGACCGGGTCGAGCAGGGACCTGCCGGCGGCCACGTCCCGCACGGCCGCCAGTAGTTCATGTCCGCGGATGGCCTTCAGGACGTACCCGGAGGCGCCCGCCATGATCGCGTCGAAGAGCGCCTCGTCGTCGGCGAACGAGGTCAGCATCAGGCACTTGACGCCCGCGTCCTGGGAGCGGATCTCGCGGCACACCTCGACGCCGCTGCCGTCCGGGAGCCGTACGTCCAGGACGGCCACGTCCGGGCGGGTGGCCGGAATCCGTACCAGCGCGTCCGCCGCCGTCCCGGCCTCGCCGACCACCTCGATGTCGTCCTCGACCGAGAGCAGTTCATGGACTCCCCGGCGGACGACTTCATGGTCGTCGAGGAGAAATACGGTGATTTTTCCGTCTTCGGGCACACGGACAGTCTCACATACCGGCTCTTCCCGTGAGCTGGGTCAGCGGGATAACGTGCCGTTGTTCCGGCCCCCTGCAAGGCTGTGACCAGGGCCCCTTCCCGACTTGCTCAATTTACTTGGATTTCCAAGCAAAATCGCAGGTCAGGGGGGTTTCATAGAAATATGGCGCACTGGGTAACGTGATGCTTGCGGGACGCTCGCCGGAACGCCTGTCACGCCTGTTCCCGGCCGAGTGGCACCCACCCCGTGCACGGGTATCGGGAACAGGTGACCGCACTGGTTACCCGGCAACCCCGGGGCCGGACCGACGGAGGAGTACACGTGACCGTGGAGAGCACTGCCGCGCGCAAACCGCGACGCAGCGCCGGAAGCAAGACCGGTACCACCCGCACCACCGCGCAGAGCGCCGACACGCCGGCCGTCGACGCCCAAGCCACGGCCGCGCCGCCCGCCACTGCCACCGCGACGAAGGCCACGGCCGCGAAGCGCGCCCCCAGCAAGCGCGCGGCAGCCAGAAAGCCGGCCGTGAAGTCCGCCGAGAAGCCGGCGGGGACGGGCGCCGATCCGGACCTCGTCCAACTGCTGACCCCCGACGGCAGGCGCGTCAAGAACGCCGCCTACGACCCGTACGTCGCCGCCCTCACCCCCGACGACCTGCGCGGCCTGTACCGGGACATGGTGCTGACCCGCCGCTTCGACGCCGAGGCCACCGCCCTCCAGCGGCAGGGCGAACTGGGCCTGTGGGCCTCGCTGCTCGGCCAGGAGGCCGCCCAGATCGGCTCCGGCCGTGCCACCCGGCCGGACGACTACGTCTTCCCGACCTACCGCGAGCACGGCGTCGCCTGGTGCCGGGACATCGACCCGACCAACCTGCTGGGCATGTTCCGCGGGGTGAACCACGGCGGCTGGGACCCCAACACCAACAACTTCCACCTCTACACGATCGTCATCGGCTCGCAGACCCTGCACGCCACCGGCTACGCGATGGGCGTGGCCAAGGACGGCGCCGACTCCGCGGTCATCGCGTACTTCGGGGACGGCGCCTCCAGCCAGGGCGACGTCGCCGAGTCCTTCACCTTCGCCTCGGTCTACAACGCCCCCGTGGTGTTCTTCTGCCAGAACAACCAATGGGCCATCTCCGAGCCGACCGAGCGCCAGACCCGCGTCCCGCTCTACCAGCGCGCGCAGGGCTACGGCTTCCCGGGCGTACGGGTGGACGGCAACGACGTGCTGGCGGTCCTCGCGGTGACGAGGTGGGCCCTGGAGCGGGCCCGCAGCGGCGAGGGCCCGACGCTGGTCGAGGCGTACACCTACCGCATGGGCGCCCACACCACCTCCGACGACCCGACCCGCTACCGTCACGACGACGAGCGGGTGGCCTGGGAGGCGAAGGACCCGATCGCGCGTCTTCGGACGTACCTGGAGGCCTCAAACCACGCGGAAGAGGGATTTTTCGCGGAACTGGAGACCGAAAGCGAGTCGTTGGGCAGGCGAGTACGCGAAGTGGTCCGTGCGATGCCCGACCCGGACCCCTTCGCGATGTTCGAGCACACCTACGCCGACGGGCACGCGCTCGTGGACGAGGAGCGGGCCGAGTTCGCCGCCTACCAGGCGTCGTTCGCAGATGTGGAGGGGGCATGACCATGGCGGCTGAGACAGTGGCTTCGACGAACGAGGCGCCGAAGACCGTGACGTCCAAGAGCATGGCCCTGGCCAAGGCGATCAATGAATCGCTGCGCAAGGCCCTGGAGTCGGACCCCAAGGTCCTCATCATGGGTGAGGACGTCGGCAAGCTCGGCGGAGTCTTCCGGGTCACCGACGGTCTGCAGAAGGACTTCGGCGAGGACCGGGTCATCGACACCCCGCTCGCCGAGTCGGGCATCGTCGGCACGGCCATCGGCCTCGCCCTGCGCGGCTACCGCCCGGTGGTCGAGATCCAGTTCGACGGCTTCGTCTTCCCGGCGTACGACCAGATCGTCACCCAGCTCGCGAAGATGCACGCGCGCGCCTTGGGCAAGATCAAGCTCCCGATCGTCATCCGCATCCCCTACGGCGGCGGCATCGGTGCGGTCGAGCACCACTCGGAGTCCCCGGAGGCGCTCTTCGCGCACGTGGCGGGCCTCAAGGTGGTGTCCCCGGCCAACGCGTCGGACGCGTACTGGATGATGCAGCAGGCCATCCAGAGCAACGACCCGGTGATCTTCTTCGAGCCGAAGCGGCGCTACTGGGACAAGGCCGAGGTCGATGTCGAGGCCATCCCCGGCCCGCTCCACAAGGCCCAGGTGGTCCGCCAGGGCACCGATCTCACCCTCGCCGCCTACGGCCCGATGGTGAAGCTGTGCCTGGAGGTCGCGAACGCGGCGGCCGAGGAGGGCCGGTCCCTGGAGGTCCTCGACCTCCGGTCGGTCTCCCCGCTCGACTTCGACTCCGTCCAGGCCTCGGTCGAGAAGACCCGCCGTCTGGTCGTGGTGCACGAGGCACCGGTGTTCTTCGGTTCGGGCGCGGAGATCGCGGCCCGGATCACGGAACGCTGCTTCTACCACCTGGAGGCACCGGTGCTCAGGGTCGGCGGCTATCACGCCCCGTACCCGCCGGCGCGCCTGGAGGAGGAGTACCTACCGAGCCTGGACCGGGTGCTCGACGCCGTCGACCGCTCGCTGGCGTACTGAGGAGAGGGACGTGACGACGATGACTGACGCGTCCGTTCGCGAGTTCAAGATGCCCGACGTGGGCGAGGGACTCACCGAGGCCGAGATCCTCAAGTGGTACGTCCAGCCGGGCGACACCGTCACCGACGGCCAGGTGGTGTGCGAGGTCGAGACCGCCAAGGCGGCCGTCGAACTGCCCATCCCGTACGACGGGGTCGTGCGCTCACTGCACTTCCCCGAGGGCACGACGGTCGACGTGGGTACGTCGATCATCGCGGTCGACGTGACGGGCGGGGCCGGGGCCGCGGTGGAGGCCGAGGCCCCCGTTCAGGCCGAGGCACCCCGGGCAGCGCCCGAGGAGGCGAAACCGCCGGCCCGCCAGCCGGTCCTCGTCGGCTACGGCGTGGCCGTCTCCTCGACCAAGCGCCGACCCCGCAAGGGCGCAGACATCCCGGCCCAGGAGGTCGCGGCGGCGGTCCAGCACGAGCTGAACGGCCACAGTGGGCGGGTGGAGTCGACCAACGGCCACGGCGCCCTCACCGGCCCCGGCCTGGCAGGCCAGGCGCTCCTGGCCGCGGTGACGGCCCGTCCGCTCGCCAAGCCGCCGGTGCGCAAGCTCGCCAAGGATCTCGGCGTCGACCTGGCGACGGTGACACCGTCGGGCCCCGACGGCGTCATCACGCGCGAGGACGTGCACGCGGCGGTGGCCCCGACGGCCCCCGAGCCGGTGAGCACGGCACCGGCCGTCCCGGCGGCTCCGGCCCCGGCGGCCACGTACGACGGCGCACGGGAGACGCGCGTCCCGGTCAGGGGCGTACGGAAGGCGACCGCGGCGGCGATGGTCGGCTCGGCGTTCACGGCGCCGCATGTCACGGAGTTCGTGACGGTGGACGTGACGCGCACCCTGAAACTGGTCGAGGAGCTCAAGGCGGCCCCCGACTCCTACGGGCTGGCGGGGCTGCGGGTGAACCCGCTGCTCCTGATCGCCAAGGCCCTGCTGGTCGCGATCAAGCGCCACCCGGACATCAACGCGTCCTGGGACGAGGCGAACCAGGAGATCGTGCTCAAGCACTACGTCAACCTGGGCATCGCGGCGGCCACCCCGCGCGGTCTGATCGTCCCGAACATCAAGGACGCCCACGACAAGACGCTCCCGCAACTGGCGGAGGCGCTCGGCGAGTTGGTGTCCACGGCCCGGGACGGAAAGACCTCTCCCGGCGCGATGCAGGGCGGCACGGTGACGATCACGAACGTCGGCGTCTTCGGCGTCGACACGGGCACGCCGATCCTCCCTCCCGGTGAGGCCGCGATCCTGGCGGTCGGCTCGATCAAGCTCCAACCGTGGGTCCACAAGGGCAAGGTGAAGCCCCGTCAGGTGACGACCCTGGCCCTCTCCTTCGACCACCGGCTGGTGGACGGGGAGCTGGGGTCCAAGGTGCTGGCGGACGTGGCGGCGATCCTGGAACAGCCGAAGAAGCTCATCACCTGGGCGTGACGGTCCCGGACGATATAGGTTGAAATCTGAAGGGACGGCCGCAAGTTCGGATTGCGGCCGCCCCTTCTGTTCTGTCCTCGGGTCGGTCAGGCGTGGTTCAGGACGTACACGGGCGCTCCGCCCTCCGCCCCGCCCTGCGAGCGGATGCAGGCGTGTTTACGCAGCATGCGGAGGCATTCGTTGACACGGTGCACCGACAGCCCCGTACGGGCGGCGATCGATTCGAGCGGCTCCCGGAGTTCACCCTTCTCGACAAGAACCGGGGCGATGACGACGGCCACCGTCCACACGTCCTCCGTCACCGACAACCGGTGCCGCCAGTCGGCCAGTACGGCCTCGGTGGTGGGAGCGGTGGCTGTGGTGGGCGTCGGCCGAGTGGCGAACAGGACGTCGAGCCCGTTCGCGATGCGGTCCATGGCCTGGGCGATGGCTTGCTGGGCCGTGAGCGTTTCGCGCTGCATCTCGACCATGGTCCGTTGCAGGGCGAGCGATTCGTGCTGGGCGACGGCGAGTTGCTCGTCCGCCTGAAGGTTGCGCTCTTCGAGCCGCACGATGGCTTCGGCGACCTGCTCCGGCATCGCGTAGGCGACGGGGGCGCCCGGCTCAGTGGGTTGCACCTCTGCCTCTTCGAGGGCGTAGGAACCCTCTCGCTGGACCGTCTCGATGACTTCGGCGGCCCACTGCTTGAAGGGGGCGCAGGCGGGTTTGGTGCAGGCGCTGACGAGGAGGATCAGGCCTTGGAGCGAGATGACATTCAGGTCTCGACGCCACTCTCTACCTGCGGGAATGCTGAGACCGTAAGCTCCAGTTACGGTCTCAAGAATCTCTCGGTGTCCCTCTGGGACATGGTCGGCGAGTGCCTGCCTCGAATTGGTGTGCCCGAGTTCCTTGCAGACATCCACCGCCGGAAACCAGTGAGTTCCGTCCGGCAGGGTCAGCCGGCGGACCCGGGCTCCCGTGGCCGCGTACACGAAGTCACTGACGTCGATCGCGTCGTACTGCGCCCGAGGGTTGGGCTGGTGCTTGCTGGGTTCGATCATGTGAACCACCTCCGCCGTGGAACCTAGGACGGCGAAAATCGAATATGCCAGCCAGGGCGAGGACGTTCACGTATCCGAGTGAGATGATCACGGATCCCGCCGCACCGGACCACCGAGGCGTGTAGG
>NZ_AEJB01000571.1 GCF_000331005.1 Streptomyces turgidiscabies Car8 | reverse complement strand
CCTCACCCGTGAATCCTTGAGTCGTCGAATCCTCGTCTTCCCGACGGGTCGCTCAGAGAACGCGCACCGCACCCGACGCCGGGTATCCCGACAGGTCCTGGACGACGACGCCCTTGGACGGGTTGGCCGCGTCCAGGTACTGGCCGTTCCCCACGTACACCGCCACGTGGTAGGCGGAACCCTTCGCACCCCAGTAGAGGATGTCCCCGACCTCCAGGTTGGAGAGCGACACCTCCGTGCCCTGCATCGACTGGTCCTGCGAGACCCGGGGGAGGTCCACGCCGACCTGCTTGAACGCGGCCTGGACCAGGGAGGAGCAGTCCCACGCGTTGGGTCCCGTGGCGCCCATGACGTAGGCGTCGCCCAGCTGCGCGTTGAGGAAGGCGATGACGGTCGCGACGCTGCCACTCGAGGGGGCGGCCACCTGCGACGTCTGAGAGCTGGACGAGGAGTCCGAGGCGGCCAGGGTGGCGCGCTCGGCGGAGCGGGAGACAGCGGCCTCCGCAGCGGCCTTGCGAGCGGCCTCCGCCTTCTCCTTGGCCTCCGCCTTCTGCTTCGCCTCCGCGAGGTCCTTACGGGCCTCCTGGGCGGCCTTGGAGGCCGCGGCGTCACGCTCGGCCTGGAGCTCGTAGTTCGCGGCGGCCTGCTGCGTGGCGTCCGCGGACTCGGCGATCTGAGTGGCCAGGTCGGCCGTGAGGGTGGGCAGTTCGAGTGTCTGCGTCACAGGTTCGGCGGCGTTCGCCGCACTGGACGCACCCGCCACTGCCAGGGTGCTGAGAACGCCACCGGCGACTCCGGCGCGCATCGCCAGCGACGAGTTGCCGGCACGCCGGGGCTTCCGGTGGCTTCGTATGTGAGCGGTAGCGGTGTGGGACATGGGTACTAGCGGTACCAGCGACTCCTCCATACCTTCAAGAAACGTGTGCTGCGCCACAGTTGTTCAATCGGGCCCCCAAATTCCCGGACTGTCACTCTTTATTGACGCCGTAACGGGCATTGCGGACACGGGCGATCATGCCTGTGATCATGCGCTTTCATCGGTACGCCCGAATTGCCCGCTGCTTACCATCGGTTGCGGTCCGTGGCCAACCCCCGATCTTCACAGGCCTTCACAGGTGTGGCGCAGGTCACGGAACGGTCACCGGCCGGGGTGCGTCTCGCGAAGGAATCGTCGATCGCGGCCGCTCGTGAACGCGTGCACGCACAGACGGGCGTCCACATTCACCACTCCTCCTTCTCGCGGGTGTGAACGCGCTCCACTATCAAGTGCTCCCGTCCACCACCAATTTGCATGCAGGAGAACTCTCTTGATATGGAGACGCCGCCTCTGACCAGCGGTAACCGGAGAAAATGTCACCTCTGGTGATCACGTGGACGCTTCGCGTGTGAAGATCACCGCTCATCCGACTTCATGATCCTTCGTCAGGTGGTGGAGATCACAAAGGTTCGGTAATACCCCGTGTCGCAGATCACAGACCGCCGGGCATAGGATGCGTGGCAGTTGGGCTTGTGACCTGCTTCACATGTTCTCGATCTTCGCCGGGACGGGCGGGGTTCGCGGGCGGACGGGGCGGCGCCGGCCCCAAGTAATCGCCAGCAGTCAGTGCCGACTGAGAGGAGCGAGGAGCGGTGAACGCGTATGCGCCCATCCTCGTACTGGGAGCCCTCGGGGCAGGCTTTGCGATCTTCTCCGTGATCATGGCTTCGCTCATCGGCCCGAAGCGGTACAACCGGGCCAAACTCGAAGCTTATGAATGCGGGATCGAGCCGACACCCACGCCGGCCGGCGGTGGGCGGTTCCCCATCAAGTACTACCTGACGGCGATGCTCTTCATCGTCTTCGACATCGAGATCGTCTTCCTCTACCCCTGGGCCGTCACCTTCGACGCCCTGGGTGTTTTCGGGCTCGTGGAGATGTTGCTCTTCGTGCTCACCGTCTTTGTCGCGTACGCGTACGTATGGCGGCGCGGCGGCCTGGAATGGGACTGAGGGGCCTCTAAGACATGGGACTCGAAGAAAAACTGCCGAGCGGATTCCTGCTGACCACCGTCGAGCAGGCCGCGGGCTGGGTGCGCAAGGCGTCCGTCTTCCCCGCCACGTTCGGACTCGCCTGCTGCGCCATCGAGATGATGACCACCGGCGCGGGCCGCTACGACCTGGCGCGCTTCGGCATGGAGGTCTTCCGCGGCTCGCCCCGCCAGGCGGACCTGATGATCGTGGCCGGCCGGGTCAGCCAGAAGATGGCGCCGGTGCTGCGGCAGGTCTACGACCAGATGCCCAACCCCAAGTGGGTGATCTCCATGGGGGTCTGCGCCTCCTCGGGCGGCATGTTCAACAACTACGCCATCGTGCAGGGCGTCGACCACATCGTGCCGGTCGACATCTATCTGCCCGGCTGCCCGCCGCGGCCCGAGATGCTGATCGACGCGATCCTCAAGCTCCACCAGAAGATCCAGAGCTCCAAGCTCGGTGTGAACGCGGAGGAAGCGGCCCGCGAGGCGGAGGAGGCCGCGCTCAAGGCACTGCCCACGATCGAGATGAAGGGGCTGCTGCGATGAGCGACGCGAACGGCACCGGAACGGACAGGCCGGGCGAGGGGGTCAACCCCGAGAAGGACCTCGCCGCGTCCAACCTCCCCGGCCAGCGCGGTGACGGCGGTGAGGAGATCCGCGTCCAGCGCGGCATGTTCGGCGCCAACAACGGGGGCGACACCTCCGGGTACGGCGGCCTGGTCCGCTCCGTCCGGCTCCCGGGCGACTCGGCGAGGCCGTACGGCGGCTGGTTCGACGAGGTCGCCGACGAGCTCGAAGGCGCCCTGGAGGAACAGGGGCTGGTCCCCGAGAACGTGATCGAGAAGACCGTCGTCGACCGTGACGAGCTGACGTTCCACGTCGAACGCGCGTACCTTCTCGGCGTCGCCCAGACCCTGCGCGACGACCCGGCTCTGCGCTTCGAGCTCTGCACGGGCGTGAGCGGGGTCCACTACCCGCACGACAAGGGCCGTGAGCTGCACGCCGTCTACCACCTGCGCTCGATCACCCACAACAGGCTGATCCGCCTCGAAGTCAGCGCCCCGGACAGTGACCCGCACGTCCCGTCCCTGGTCTCCGTCTATCCGACGAACGACTGGCACGAACGCGAGACGTACGACTTCTTCGGGATCGTCTTCGACGACCACCCGGCCCTCACGCGGATCATGATGCCGGACGACTGGCCGGGCCACCCGCAGCGCAAGGACTACCCCCTCGGCGGCATCCCCGTCGAGTACAAGGGCGCCCAGATCCCGGCTCCGGACCAGCGGAGGTCGTACTCATGAGCACGCAGCACGCAACTCCGCGCGACACCACCGAGGGCGCCGTGTACACGGTCACCGGTGGCGACTGGGACGAGGTCGTCCAGTCCGCGGCCCGTGCCGACGACGAGCGCATCGTCGTCAACATGGGCCCGCAGCACCCCTCCACCCACGGAGTGCTCCGCCTCATCCTGGAGATCGACGGAGAGACGGTCACCGAGGCCCGCTGCGGCATCGGCTATCTGCACACCGGCATCGAGAAGAACCTCGAGTTCCGCACGTGGACGCAGGGCACGACCTTCGTCACGCGCATGGACTACCTGACGTCCTTCTTCAACGAGACCGCCTACTGTCTCGCCGTCGAGAAGCTCCTCGGCATCGAGGACCAGATCCCCGACCGCGCCACCCTCATCCGCGTGCTCCTCATGGAGCTCAACCGGCTGTCCTCGCACCTTGTGTGCATCGCCACCGGCGGGATGGAACTCGGCGCCACCACGATCATGATCTACGGATTCCGTGATCGTGAAATGATTCTCGACATCTACGAGCTCATCACGGGCCTGCGGATGAACCACGCGTACATCCGCCCCGGCGGACTCGCCCAGGACCTGCCGCCCGGCGCGGTGGACCACATCCGCGAGTTCGTGAAGAAGATGAGGAAGAACCTCCCCGAGTACGACAAGCTCGCCACCGGGAACCCCATCTTCAAGGCCCGTATGCAGGACGTCGGTCACCTGGACCTGGCCGGCTGCATGGCCCTCGGCGCCACCGGCCCGATCCTGCGCTCCACCGGCCTCCCGCACGACCTGCGCAAGTCCCAGCCGTACTGCGGCTACGAGAATTTCGACTTCGACGTCCCCACCGCCGACTCCTGCGACTCCTACGGCCGTTTCCTGATCCGCCTGGAGGAGATGCGCCAGTCGCTCAGGATCGTCGAGCAGTGCCTGGACCGGCTGCAGCCCGGCCCGGTCATGGTCACCGACAAGAAGATCGCCTGGCCCGCCCAACTCGCCCTGGGACCGGACGGACTGGGCAACTCCCTGGACCACATCAAGAACATCATGGGCACCTCCATGGAGGCCCTCATCCACCATTTCAAGCTGGTGACCGAGGGTTTCCGCGTCCCGCCGGGACAGGCGTACGCGGCCGTCGAGTCGCCCAAGGGTGAACTCGGGGTGCACGCCGTCTCCGACGGAGGCACCCGCCCCTTCCGGGTCCACTTCCGGGACCCGTCCTTCACCAACCTGCAGGCCATGGCGGCGATGTGCGAGGGCGGCCAGGTCGCCGACGTCATCGTCGCCGTCGCGTCCATCGACCCCGTGATGGGAGGCGTCGACCGGTGACCACCACCCCCGAGGGCGTCAGCCTGGGCATGCCCCAACTGCCCGCGCCCGATTACCCGGACGACGTTCGAGCCCGGCTCGAAGCGGACTCCCGCGAGGTCATCGCCCGCTACCCAGACTCCCGGTCCGCCCTCCTGCCGTTGCTGCATCTCGTGCAGTCGGAGGAGGGCCATGTCACCCGCACCGGGATGCGGTTCTGCGCGGACATGCTGGGCCTGACCACGGCCGAGGTCACCGCGGTCGCCACCTTCTACTCCATGTACCGCCGGGGCCCCTCCGGCGACTACCAGGTGGGCGTCTGCACCAACACCCTCTGCGCTGTGCTGGGCGGCGACGCCATCTTCGAGACCCTCCAGGAACACCTCGGTGTCGCCAACGGCGGGACGACCGAGGACGGCAAGGTCACCCTGGAGCACATCGAGTGCAACGCGGCCTGCGACTTCGCACCCGTCGTGATGGTCAACTGGGAGTTCTTCGACAACCAGACGCCGGCCAGCGCCAAGCGCCTCGTCGACGACCTGCGTGCGGGCGCGGAGGTCGAACCCACGCGCGGTGCCCCCCTGTGCACGTTCAAGGACACCGCCCGCATCCTGGCGGGCTTCCCCGACACCCGGGACGGGGCCGTCGAGGCGAGCGGCAGCGCGGGTCCCGCCTCGCTGATCGGGCTCCGGCTGGCCAAGGGCGAGAGCCCCGCGCGCGTGGTGCACCCCCGGGGCGGCTCCTCCAAGAGCGCGCAGCCGCACGACCCGTCGCCCGCCGAGCACCTCAGTTCGCACGACGCGCCGCAGGACACGGCGGCTTCCGACCCCTCCCACCCGGCGGGGCCCGTCACCGAGGAGGGGGAGTGATGACATTGGCACCCGAAAATGGGGGCCCCGCCCGCGCGAGCGAATTCGAGCGCGGGGGAGAGACCAGCCCCGAGAAGCTGCTCACACCCGTGCTGTCGGCCTTCTGGGACGAGGACCGGTCCTGGAGCCTGGACGTCTACCGGCGGCACGAAGGGTACGAGGGGCTCCGCAAGGCCCTCGCGATGACCCCGGACGACCTCATCGCCTACGTCAAGGAGTCCGGTCTGCGTGGCCGGGGCGGTGCGGGATTCCCTACGGGAATGAAATGGCAGTTCATTCCTCAGGGTGATGGAAAGCCACACTATCTAGTTGTCAACGCCGACGAATCGGAGCCGGGAACCTGTAAGGACATCCCGCTCCTCTTCGCGAACCCGCATAGCCTCATCGAGGGCATTGTGATCGCGTGTTATGCCATCAGGTCTTCGCATGCCTTCATCTATCTGCGCGGTGAAGTCGTACCAGTGCTGCGGCGGTTGCACGAGGCCGTACGTGAGGCCTACGCGGCGGGCTACCTCGGCAAGGACGCACTCGGCAGCGGACTCGACCTCGAACTCACCGTGCACGCGGGCGCGGGCGCGTACATCTGTGGTGAAGAGACCGCACTGCTCGACTCGCTCGAAGGCCGCCGGGGTCAACCGCGGCTCCGTCCCCCCTTTCCTGCTGTCGCAGGGCTCTATGCGTGCCCAACTGTTGTAAATAACGTCGAGTCGATCGCGTCAGTTCCCGCGATTCTCCAAAAGGGCAAAGAATGGTTCCGCTCGATGGGAAGCGAGAAGTCCGCGGGCTTCACGCTCTACTCACTCAGCGGCCATGTCACCAGTCCGGGCCAGTACGAGGCCCCGCTCGGCATCACGCTCCGCCAGCTCCTCGACATGAGCGGCGGGATGCGCTCCGGCCACCGGCTGAAGTTCTGGACACCGGGCGGCTCCTCGACACCGATGTTCACCGACGAGCACCTCGACGTCCCTCTTGACTACGAAGGAGTGGGCGCCGCGGGTTCCATGCTCGGCACGAAAGCACTCCAGTGCTTCGACGAGACCACCTGTGTCGTCCGGGCGGTCACCCGCTGGACCGAGTTCTACGCCCACGAGTCCTGCGGCAAGTGCACGCCCTGCCGTGAAGGGACGTACTGGCTCGTGCAGTTGCTGCGCGACATCGAGGCCGGCAAGGGCGTCATGTCCGACCTCGACAAGCTGAACGACATCGCCGACAACATCAACGGCAAGTCCTTCTGCGCCCTCGGCGACGGCGCCGCCTCGCCGATCTTCTCCTCCCTCAAGTACTTCCGCGAGGAGTACGAGGACCACATCACGGGCCGGGGCTGCCCCTTCGACCCGGCCAAGTCCACGGCCTGGGCCGACCGCACGGAGGTGAACGCATGACGGTGACCACGAGCGCTCCCTCCGGAGGGGGCGACGCGGCGGTCCCGCCGGAAGATCTCGTCGCGCTGAAGATCGACGGCATCGACATCAGCGTGCCCAAGGGCACCCTGGTGATCCGCGCCGCCGAACAACTCGGCATCGAGATCCCGCGCTTCTGCGACCACCCCCTCCTCGACCCGGCCGGTGCCTGCCGCCAGTGCATCGTCGAGGTCGAGGGCCAGCGCAAGCCCATGGCGTCCTGCACGATCACCTGTACGGACGGGATGGTCGTCAAGACTCACCTCACCTCGCCCGTGGCCGAAAAGGCGCAGCACGGGGTGATGGAGCTGCTCCTCATCAACCACCCGCTCGACTGCCCGGTCTGCGACAAGGGCGGCGAGTGCCCCCTGCAGAACCAGGCCATGTCGCACGGCCAGGCGGAGTCCCGCTTCGAGGGCAAGAAGCGCACCTACGAGAAGCCGGTGCCGATCTCCACTCAGGTCCTGCTCGACCGCGAGCGGTGCGTACTGTGCGCCCGCTGCACCCGCTTCTCCAACCAGATCGCCGGCGACCCGATGATCGAGCTGATCGAGCGCGGCGCCCTCCAGCAGGTCGGCACCGGCGAGGGCGACCCCTTCGAGTCGTACTTCTCCGGAAACACGATCCAGATCTGCCCGGTCGGCGCGCTGACCTCGGCGGCGTATCGCTTCCGCTCCCGCCCCTTCGACCTCGTCTCCTCGCCCTCGGTGTGCGAGCACTGCTCCGGCGGCTGCGCCACCCGCACCGACCACCGGCGCGGCAAGGTCATGCGGCGCCTGGCCGCGCCCGACGCCGAGGTCAACGAGGAGTGGCTCTGCGACAAGGGCCGCTTCGGCTTCCGGTACGCGCAGAAGCCGGACCGGCTCCACACACCCCTGGTGCGCAACGCCGAAGGTGTCCTGGAGCCCGCGTCCTGGCCCGAGGCGCTGGAGGCGGCGGCACAGGGACTCCTCGCGGCCCGCAGCCGTACGGGCGTTCTCACCGGTGGCCGGCTCACCGTCGAGGACGCCTACGCGTACAGCAAGTTCGCGCGCGTGGCCCTCGACACCAACGACATCGACTTCCGCGCGCGCGTGCACAGCGCCGAGGAGGCCGACTTCCTGGCCGCCAGGGTCGGCGGACGCGGACGTGACCTCGACGGTACGGGTGTCACGTACACCTCCCTGGAGAAGGCGCCCGCGGTCCTGCTGGTCGGGTTCGAGTCCGAGGAGGAGGCGCCCGGCGTCTTCCTGCGACTGCGCAAGGCCTGGCGGGGACACGGACAGAAGGTCTTCTCCCTCGCCACGCACGCGACGCGCGGCCTGGAAAAGGCCGGCGGCACGCTGCTGCCCGCCGCCCCCGGCACCGAGACCGAGTGGCTGGACGCGCTCGGAAGCGGGTTCGGGCTGGAGGACAGCGGGACGAAGGCCGCTGAGGCCCTGCGCACCGAGGGCGCCGTGATCGTCGTCGGTGAACGGCTGGCCGCGGTGGCGGGCGGGCTCACCGCCGCCGTACGGGCGGCTTCCACGACCGGCGCCCAGCTGGTGTGGATCCCGCGCCGGGCCGGGGAGCGCGGTGCTGTCGAGGCCGGTGCGCTGCCGTCGCTGCTGCCTGGCGGACGTCCGGCGACCGACCCGCGCGCGCGGGACGAGGTCGCCGCCGCCTGGGGCGTCGGCGAACTTCCGCACCGCTTCGGCCGCGACACCGGTCAGATCGTCGAGGCCGCCGCCGGAGGCGAGTTGCAGGCCCTGGTGGTCGCCGGCGTAGAAGTCGCCGACCTGCCGGATCCGGCACGCGTGCGTGCGGCCCTCCGCGAAGTGGGCTTCCTGGTGTCGCTGGAACTGCGGCCCAGCGAGGTCACCGAGCACGCGGATGTCGTACTCCCGGTCGCCGCCGTCGCCGAGAAGGCGGGCACCTTCCTCAACTGGGAGGGCCGCGGCCGCCCCTTCGAGGCCGCGCTCAAGCCCGACCAGATGACGCGGCGCCTGGCGCCGTCCGACGCCCGCGTCCTCCAGATGCTGGCCGACGCCATGGACGTACACCTGGGCCTGCCGGATCTGCGCACCGCGCGCCTGGAACTGGACCGGCTCGGGGTCTGGGACGGGACGCGGGCCACCAACCCGCTGGAGATCGGCGCCCAGTTGCCGCGCCCGGCCGCAGGGGAAGCAGTGCTCGCCGGGCACCGCCTGCTGCTCGACCAGGGGCGTCTCCAGGAGGGTGACGACGCGCTCGCCGGGACGCGGCACGCCGCACACGCGCGCGTGTCGGCCGCCACGGCAGCCGAAGCGGGGGTCAAGGACGGGGATCTGCTCGCCGTGACCGGTACCGCCGGGACGGTCGAACTCCCCCTCATGGTCACCGAGATGCCCGACCGCGTGGTCTGGCTGCCGCTGAACTCCACCGGAGGCGGCGTTGCCTCCGACACGGGGGCGCTGCCCGGCGCACTCGTCCGCATCGGCCCGGCGACCCTCGCCTCCGACGCCCCCAAGGAGGTGGAGGCATGAGTCCGTACCTCGCCGCTGAAGACCTCTCCATGTTCGGCACCGACCCCTGGTGGCTGGTCGTCGTCAAGGCGGTCTTCTGCTTCGCCTTCCTGATGATCACCGTGCTGTTCTCCATCGTGTGGGAACGCAAGGTCGTCGCCTGGATGCAGCTGCGAGTCGGCCCCAACCGGCACGGCCCCTGGGGGATGCTCCAGTCGCTCGCCGACGGCGTCAAACTGATGCTCAAGGAAGACCTGATCGTCAAGCGCGCGGACAAGGTCGTCTACATCCTCGCGCCGGTCATCGCGGCCATCCCGGCCTTCATGGCGATCGCGGTCATCCCCTTCGGGCCGGCCGGCAACGAGGTCTCGATCTTCGGCACCCGTACGACGATGCAGCTCACCGACCTGCCGATCGCGATGCTCTACATCCTCGCGGTCGCGTCGGTCGGCATCTACGGCATCGTGCTCGCGGGCTGGAGCTCCGGATCCACCTACCCCCTGCTGGGCGGTCTGCGGTCCTGCGCCCAGATGATCTCGTACGAGATCGCGATGGGCGCCGCGTTCGCCTCGGTGTTCCTCTACTCCGGGTCGATGTCGACCTCGACCATCGTCGAACAGCAGCACGACCGCTGGTACGTCGTCCTGCTGCCGGTGTCCTTCCTCATCTACATCGTGACGATGATCGGCGAGACCAACCGCGCCCCCTTCGACATGCCGGAGTCCGAGGGCGACCTGGTCGGCGGCTTCAACACCGAGTACTCGTCGATCAAGTTCGCGCTGTTCATGCTCGCCGAGTACGTCAACATGGTGACCGTCTCGGCCGTGTCGGTGACGCTCTTCCTGGGCGGCTGGCGGGCTCCCTGGCCCGTCAGCACCTTCTGGGAGGGCGCCAACCACGGCTGGTGGCCGATGCTCTGGTTCGTCATCAAGGTGCAGCTGCTGCTGTTCTTCTTCATCTGGCTGCGCGGCACCCTCCCGCGTGTCCGCTACGACCAGCTGATGAAGCTCGGCTGGAAGGTCCTCATCCCGGTCTCGCTGGTCTGGCTGATGCTGGTCGCGACCGTACGGACCCTGCGCAACGAGAACTACGACTTCGCCGACATCGCCCTCTACGTGGGCGGCGGCGTCCTTGCCCTGCTCCTGCTCTCGTTCGTGGCCGACATCTTCCGCGACCGGGGCAAGGCGCAGCAGACGGCAGCCGCCGAACCCGTCGCCTTCGACCCGATGGCGGGCGGATTCCCCGTACCGCCACTGCCGGGACAGGAGGCGCCGCCGGTGCCGCGCAGGCGCCCGCGCCGAGAGCGCGAGTTGATTGTCAGTGGTGGACCGGATACTGGCAGTGACGGATCTCTGGATGGAAAGGAGGCGTCCGATGGCTGAGGAGCCAAAGGAGACCGGGCAGACGAAACCCGGCTTCCAGAACCCCGTGGCCGGCTTCGGCGTGACCTTCAAGGCCATGTTCAAGAAGCGGCTGACCGAGCAGTACCCCGAACAGGAGAAGACCACCGCTCCCCGGTTCCACGGACGGCACCAGCTCAACCGCCATCCGGACGGCCTGGAGAAGTGCGTCGGCTGCGAACTGTGCGCCTGGGCCTGCCCCGCGGACGCCATCTATGTGGAGGGCGCCGACAACACCGACGAGGAGCGCTACTCGCCGGGCGAGCGGTACGGCGCGGTCTACCAGATCAACTACGCCCGCTGCATCCTGTGCGGCCTGTGCATCGAGGCGTGCCCCACGCGCGCGTTGACGATGACGAACGAGTTCGAGCTGGCCGACAGCAGCCGCGCCAACCTCATCTACACCAAGGAACAGCTGCTCGCCGGACTCGAGGAGGGCATGGTCGAATCGCCCCACTCGATCTTCCCGGGCACCGACGAACAGGACTACTACCGGGGGTTGGTCACAGAGGCCGCGCCCGGCACCGTGCGCCAGGTCGCCGTCTCCAAGGGCGAGAAGGCGGAAGAAGAGGGGGTGGGCGCATGAGCGCGCTCGCCGCCTACTCCACCTCCACGGGTGAGGCGTTCCAGTTCTGGATCCTCGGCACCGTCGCCGTGGCCGGAGCCCTGTGCACCGTCTTCATGAAGAGGGCCGTGCACAGCGCGCTCTGTCTCGCCGGAACCATGATTATCCTGGCGGTGTTCTACCTGGCCAACGGCGCCTACTTCCTGGGCGTCGTCCAGATCGTCGTCTACACCGGCGCGATCATGATGCTGTTCCTCTTCGTGGTCATGCTCGTCGGTGTCACCGCCGCGGACTCCCTCAAGGAGACCATCAAGGGCCAGCGCTGGCTGGCCCTGGTGTGCGGGCTCGGCTTCGGCATCCTCCTGGTCGCGGGCGTCGGAAACGCCTCCCTGAAGGAGTTCACCGGTCTCGGTCAGGCCAACGCGAACGGCAACGTGGAGGGCCTGGCCGCCCTCATCTTCACGAAGTACGTGTTCGCCTTCGAGATCACCGGCGCCCTGCTGATCACGGCCGCCGTCGGCGCCATGGTGCTCACGCACCGCGAGCGCACCGAGCGCGCCAAGACCCAGCGCGAGATGGCCGAACAGCGGGTGCGGGACGGCAAGCACCTGCCGCCGCTGCCCGCCCCCGGTGTGTACGCCCGGCACAACGCGGTGGATGTCGCGGGCCTGCTGCCCGACGGCACCCCGGCCGAGCTGTCGGTCATGCAGACGCTCCGTCAGCGTGGCCAGATCCGCGATGTGTCCGCCGAGGCCATCAACGACCTCAAAGCCCTGGAACAGCGCGCCGAGGACCGTCTGGAGCGCACCAACATCGGCTCGAACGGTCGCTCGAACAGTGGGGAGGCGTCCAAGTGAACCCGGTCAACTACCTCTATCTCGCCGCCCTGTTGTTCACGATCGGCGCCACCGGCGTCCTGATCAGGCGCAACGCGATCGTCGTCTTCATGTGCGTCGAGCTGATGCTCAACGCCTGCAACCTCGCGTTCGTCACCTTCTCCCGGATGCACGGCAATCTCGACGGCCAGGTCATCGCCTTCTTCACGATGGTCGTCGCCGCCGCGGAGGTCGTCGTCGGGCTCGCGATCATCGTGTCGCTGTTCCGTTCCCGCCATTCGGCCTCGGTCGACGACGCCAGCCTGATGAAGCTGTAAGGGGTCGCTGAACCGTGAACGCTGAGAATCTGATTGCGCTGCTGGTGGCGGCGCCTCTGCTCGGAGCGGCCGTACTGCTGTGCGGTGGCCGGCGGCTGGACGCCGTCGGCCACTGGATCGGCACGGCCCTCGCCGCCTGCTCCTTCGTGATCGGCGTGATCCTCTTCGCCGACATGCTGGGCAAGGACGCCGAGCACCGCACCCTGATGCAGCACCTGTTCAGCTGGGTCCCCGTCGAGGGCTTCCAGGCCGACGTCGCCTTCCAGCTCGACCAGCTGTCGATGACGTTCGTCCTGTTGATCACCGGCGTCGGCTCGCTGATCCACGTGTACTCGATCGGGTACATGGAGCACGACGAGCGGCGCCGCCGCTTCTTCGGCTATCTGAACCTGTTCCTCGCGGCGATGCTGCTGCTCGTCCTCGCCGACAACTACCTCCTGCTGTACGTCGGCTGGGAGGGCGTCGGTCTCGCCTCGTACCTCCTGATCGGCTTCTGGCAGCACAAGCCAAGCGCCGCGACGGCCGCGAAGAAGGCCTTCCTGGTCAACCGCGTCGGCGACATGGGCCTGTCGATCGCCATCATGCTGATGTTCACCACCTTCGGGACCTTCGCCTTCGGGCCGGTCCTCGAAGCCACGGGTGAGACGGGCGAGGGCAAGCTCACCGCCATCGCCCTGATGCTGCTGCTCGCGGCCTGCGGCAAGTCCGCCCAGGTGCCGCTGCAGTCCTGGCTCGGGGACGCGATGGAGGGCCCGACCCCGGTTTCGGCCCTCATCCACGCGGCGACGATGGTGACCGCCGGCGTGTACCTGATCGTCCGCTCCGGGGAGATCTTCAACGCGGCGCCCGACGCCCAGTTGGTGGTCACCGTGGTCGGCGCCGTCACGCTCCTCTTCGGTGCGATCGTCGGTTGTGCGAAGGACGACATCAAGAAGGCGCTGGCCGGCTCGACGATGTCGCAGATCGGCTACATGATCCTCGCGTCCGGTCTCGGGCCCATCGGCTACGTCTTCGCGATCATGCACCTGGTGACCCACGGCTTCTTCAAGGCCGGCCTGTTCCTCGGCGCCGGCTCGGTCATGCACGGCATGAACGACGAGGTCGACATGCGCAAGTACGGCGGCCTCCGCAAGCACATGCCCGTCACCTTCGTGACCTTCGGTCTCGGTTACCTCGCCATCATCGGCTTCCCGGGCCTGTCCGGCTTCTTCTCCAAGGACAAGATCATCGAGGCGGCGTTCGCCAAGGGCGGTACCGAGGGCTGGATCCTCGGGGGAGTCGCTCTGCTCGGCGCGGCCATCACCGCGTACTACATGACGCGCGTGATGCTGATGACGTTCTTCGGCGAGAAGCGCTGGCAGCCCGACGAGAACGGCAACGAGCCGCACCCGCACGAGTCCCCGAAGTCCATGACGATCCCCATGATCGTGCTCGCCTTCGGGTCGGTCTTCGCGGGCGGGATCTTCGGCATCGGCGACCGCTTCCTGCACTGGCTGGAGCCCGTCACCGACCACGCGCACGGGAACCCGCCGGTCAGCGCCCTCACGGTCACGCTGTCCACCATGGTCGTGCTCGTCATCGGCGTCGGCGCCGCGTACGTCCAGTACGGACGCCGTCCGGTCCCGGTCGTCGCCCCGCGCGGGTCGCTGCTCACCCGGGCCGCCCGGCGCGACCTTCTCCAGGACGACTTCAACCACGTCGTCCTCGTGCGCGGCGGGGAGCACCTCACCCGCTCCCTGGTGTACGTCGACCACACCCTGGTCGACGGGGTCGTCAACGGGACGGCGGCCTCCATGGGCGGCCTCTCCGGACGGCTCCGCAAGCTGCAGAACGGCTACGCGCGCTCGTACGCGGTCTCGATGTTCGGCGGTGCGGCGATCCTCATCGCCGCGACCCTGCTGATGAGGGCGGTCTGATTCGATGTCCTTTCCCCTCCTGACAGCGACGGCGGCGCTCCCGGCCCTCGGAGCGATCGCCACGGCGGCTGTGCCGGCCGCGCGGCGCACCGCCGCCAAGTGGCTCGCGCTGCTCGTCTCGCTCGCCACGCTGGCGCTCGCCGCGATTGTCCTGGTGCGCTTCGACCCGGGTGGCGACCGTTACCAGCTCACCGAATCCCGCGCCTGGATCAAGGACTTCGGGGTGCAGTACGAGCTGGGTGTGGACGGCATCGCCGTGGCGCTCATCGCGCTCACCGCACTGCTGATCCCGTTCGTGATCCTGGCCGGCTGGCACGACGCCGACCCCCTGGAGACAGGAAACACTCGCTGGCGGCCCACCCAGGGCTTCTTCGCGCTGATCCTGGCCGTCGAGGCGATGGTGATCATCTCCTTCGAGGCCACCGACGTCTTCCTCTTCTACATCTTCTTCGAAGCCATGCTCATCCCGATGTACTTCCTCATCGGCGGCTTCGGCGACCGTGCCCACGAGCACGGCGAGGAAACGGCGTCCACGCAACGCTCGTACGCGGCGGTGAAGTTCCTCCTCTACAACCTCGTCGGCGGCCTGATCATGCTGGCGGCCGTGATCGGTCTCTACGTGGTGGCGGGGAACTTCTCGCTCACGGAGATCGCCGAGGCACGGGCGAACGGTTCGCTGCACATGGCGACGAACACCGAACGCTGGCTGTTCCTGGGCTTCTTCTTCGCCTTCGCGGTGAAGGCGCCCCTGTGGCCGCTGCACACCTGGCTGCCCAATGCCATGGGGGAGGCCACCACGCCGGTCGCCGTGCTGATCACGGCGGTCGTCGACAAGGTGGGCACCTTCGCGATGCTCCGCTTCTGCCTCCAGCTGTTCCCGGAGGCGTCGAAGTGGGCGACGCCCGTCATCCTCGTACTGGCGCTGATCAGCATCATCTACGGGGCGCTGCTCGCGGTCGGGCAGCGGGACATCAAGCGGCTGGTCGCGTACGCGTCGATCTCGCACTTCGGGTTCATCATCCTGGGCATCTTCGCGATGACCAGCCAGGGCCAGTCGGGCGCGACGCTGTACATGGTCAACCATGGGATCTCGACGGCCGCGCTGATGCTGGTGGCCGGCTTCCTGATCTCGCGGCGCGGCTCGCGGCTCATCGCCGACTACGGAGGCGTCCAGAAGGTCGCCCCGGTACTCGCCGGCACCTTCCTCATCGGCGGGCTCGCGACCCTGTCACTCCCGGGCCTCGCACCCTTCGTGAGCGAGTTCCTGGTCCTGGTGGGCACCTTCGCGCGCTACCCGGTGGTGGGCATCATCGCCACCTTCGGCATCGTCCTCGCCGCGCTCTACACCCTCGTCCTCTACCAGAGGACGATGACGGGCCCGGTGAAGGCAGAGGTCGCCGAGATGCCGGATCTCAGGGTGCGGGAGCTCGTCGTCGTGACGCCGCTGATCGTGCTGCTGATCTTCCTGGGCGTCTATCCGAAGCCCTTGACCGACATCGTCAACCCGGCGGTCAAGCAGACCATGTCCGACGTCCATAAGAAGGACCCCCAGCCCGAGGTGGAGGCGGCCAAGTGAGCGCATCAGCCGTCCACAGCCTGTGGACAACGGCGGCCGACCCGATCTCCAAGATCGACGCGCCGAAGATCGAATACGGGCAGTTGTCGCCCACCCTGATCGTCATCGGTGCGGCGATCGTCGGGATCCTGGTCGAGGCGTTCGTGCCCCGCAAATCCCGCTACTACGTACAGCTGTTCGTGTCCGTCGTCGCTCTCGTCGCCGCGTTCGCCGCGGTCGTGGGGCTCGCGACGAGCGGATACGGCACCACCAAGGCCGGCATCGCGGCCATGGGCGCGATCGCCGTCGACGGGCCCGCACTGTTCCTGCAGGGCACGATCCTGCTCGCGGGACTGGTCGGGCTGTTCACCTTCGCCGAACGGCGGCTCGACCCGGAGGCCCACGGCAACCGTGTCGACTCGTTCGCCGCGCAGGGCGCGTCCGTGCCGGGCAGCGACAGCGAGAAGGCCGCGGTGAAGGCGGGGTTCACCACCACCGAGGTGTTCCCGCTGCTGCTGTTCGCGATCGGCGGCATGCTGATCTTCCCGTCGGCCAACGACCTGCTGACCCTGTTCGTGGCCCTGGAAGTCTTCTCCCTGCCGCTGTACCTGCTGTGCGCCCTGGCCCGCCGCAAGCGGCTCATGTCGCAGGAGGCCGCGGTCAAGTACTTCCTGCTCGGCGCCTTCGCCTCCGCTTTCACCCTGTTCGGCATCGCACTGCTGTACGGCTACGCGGGCTCGGTGTCGTACGGGACGATCGCCCAGGTCGTCGACGGCACCATCAAGAACGTCGACCCGGCGCTCGCCGACACCATGGGCAACGACGTGCTGCTGCTCATCGGCGCCGCGATGATCGTCATGGGCCTGCTCTTCAAGGTCGGCGCCGTGCCGTTCCACATGTGGACCCCTGACGTCTACCAGGGCGCGCCCACGCCGGTGACGGGCTTCATGGCGGCGGCGACGAAGGTGGCGGCGTTCGGTGCGCTGCTGCGGCTGCTCTACGTCGTGCTGCCGGGCCTGCGCTGGGACTGGCGGCCGGTCATGATGGGCGTCGCGGTCGTCACCATGCTGGGCGGCGCGGTCGTCGCGATCACCCAGACCGACATCAAGCGGCTGCTCGCGTACTCGTCCATCGCGCACGCGGGGTTCATCCTCGCCGGTGTCATCGCCATGACACCGGACGGGGTGTCGTCCGTCCTGTTCTATCTGGGCGCGTACTCGTTCGTGACGATCGGGGCGTTCGCCGTGGTCACCCTGGTGCGGGACGCCGGGGGCGAGGCGACCCACCTGTCCAAGTGGGCGGGGCTCGGGCGCCGTTCGCCGCTGGTGGCCGCGGTGTTCGCGGTGTTCCTGCTGGCCTTCGCCGGCATTCCGCTGACCTCCGGGTTCGCCGGGAAGTTCGCCGTGTTCAAGGCGGCGGCCGAGGGCGGTGCGGGAGCGCTGGTCGTGGTCGGTGTGATCTCGTCGGCGATCGCCGCGTTCTTCTACATCCGGGTGATCGTGCTGATGTTCTTCAGTGAGCCGCAGCCCGACGGACCCACCGTCGCCGTGCCGTCGCCGTTGACCATGACGGCGATCGCGGTGGGGGTGGCGGTCACCGTGGTACTGGGTGTGGCGCCGCAGTACTTCC
>NZ_AEJB01000570.1 GCF_000331005.1 Streptomyces turgidiscabies Car8 | reverse complement strand
CGCCCCTGGGTTGTCGTCGGTTCACACCGACCTCCCTTGAAGAGAAGGGGAAAGCGGCTTCACCGGTCCGCCCTCGCGAGGCGGTCCGGTCCCGAGCCGGTCAAGTCGGGTGCGTCATCGTCACTGCTCTGACGCCAGCAGGCGGCTTGCACGAACGTGCAGGTTGGCGTGCCGCCGACGACGTCACCCGGTCGTCTCGGGGGCGGTCTGTCTCATCCCGCCACGTGCGTTGGAGCCCGCTGTACCTCCCCACACCCGTCACCGGATGGCGCCTGCCAGGCGCATAGGGGGAGAGCTGCGTTCATCACGACGGTTTGCCACCCGGACCCTCGTCCTAGGCACCTGCCGTGCCGCCGCTCTCGCGTCAGCCCCGCACGATCACTGTTCAGTTCTCAATCACCGGCGCTTCCCTCGTACTCACCCCCCGGACGTGCGAGGCTTTCCTCCGGCGCACCTGTACGGCAATGCCGTACGTGACACCCCGTCCGACTTGTCTGGAGGAGTGCCGTGGCAGAAGACTGCCCGAGTTGGGCTTGGAGAGTCAAGCCCCCTGGTCTAACTTGTACGGAGGAGTCGGAGCAGAGGGGAAGTTTTGTCAGTGCGACGCGGAATGACCAAGGCTCAGGAAATCGCCTATGACCTGCGCGAACAGATCGTGTCCGGGGCGCTCGGTGGGGGTGAGGCCCTCCCCAGCGAATCCAAAATGATGAGCGAGTACGGCTACAGCCGCGAGACCATCCGCGCCGGCGTACGCGTCCTCATCGAGGAAGGTCTCGTCGTCACGGGGCAGGGGCAGGGGAAGTACGTCCGCGAGGACTACCCGCCTGTCGTGTGGAACTGGACGACGCTGGAGAGCCGCAGCCGCCACGCCACGGCGGTTGAGGGCCGAACCGCAGGCGACCAGTGGGCGAGCGCGATTTCGGAGAACGGAAACGCACCCCGGCAAGACATCACGGTGTCGATCGTGGAGCCCCCGCCCCACGTGCGCGAGTGCCTCGAACTCCCCGAGAACGGCTTGGCCGTGGCGCGCAAGCGGGTCCGGTTCATAGACAACCGGCCGTACGCACTCGCTGATTCGTACTTCCCTCAGGAACTCGTAAGCGGTACGCCGTTGATGGAGCCCCGAGACGTCGCCGCGCCAGGTGGCATCTTGGCCTCCGTGGGGCTCGTTCAGACCAAGTATGTGGACCAAATCTCGGTGCGCATGCCGACTCGTTTGGAAGCCGAACTACTCGCCCTACCTGCGGCAACCCCTGTTGCAGAGCACACCCGTACGGGCTATGACGCGGACGGCCGGCCCCTCCGCTGCATGGTCACCATCCTCCCCGGAGACAGGCACAAGATCCTCTATGAAGTCAGCACGGACTGAGTACCTCCGCCCAGCAGCGGCGGAGGACGTACCCGCTCTCTTGGCTCTGCGAACAGAGGCGGAAGGGTGGCTGCACACGAAGGGAACCGACCAGTGGAGCGATCCAGAGACTGGCGAACGGGCCATAGGGAAGTGGCGCGCGAGCATAGATGAGGGGCGGGCGTGGGTGGTGGTCAACGAGCACGGCACGGTGCTTGCAACCGTCAGTCGCGGGCCCGTCGACCGTGATTTCTGGACGGACACCGACCGCCCCGAATCAGGGCTGTACCTCTACAAGTTGATGGTCGCGCGCGAGGCATCTGGCCGGAACCTCGGCACACGGGTCATCGACTGGATGTCTCGGCTCGCTGCGTTGGAAGGGCGAACCTGGGTGCGCATAGACACGTGGCGGACGAACACGGGGCTGCACGCCTACTACGAGCGGTTGGGCTTCCACCACGTACGCACAGAGGCCCCGTCTCACAGACGCTCAGGGTGGCTGGCCCAACGGCCGGCGGGTGAACTGGCCATGCCGAACGATCTGTTGTCGGTCGGCCTCAACGGGGAGCGGCAAGCGGGTACGGAAGGACTCGCCGAACTGCCACTTCAGAAGAGGTGACGCGCGGGCGGGATTCGGCACCTCCGCCCGGCGAGTGCGTGAGCAGTGCGTGAACCCGTGGCGCGAGCGGTCACGGATCACCTCCGCCCCTGGTCAGAGCACCTTTGAGGCACCTCATGATCACGCTCTCCGGAGCCGTGTGCGCAGGTTCGAATCCTGCCGGGGGCACCTTGAATGAGGTGCCTAAAGACCCCGCCATCAGTGCAGAAGCTGAGGTCGGGGTCTTTGCGTGTGTGCAGGCGAACGCTGGCAAAAGCAGCCCCCTGACAGTGATCACGTAATGACGACGTAATGATCTTTCGGGGTCTTCCGGCAGCTCACCCGGGGTTTTCAGACCGCCATCGCGAGGTCTTTTTGTAGGTCTTGACGCACCGCGCCACGATGTCAGCCATGCCAGTTGAAGATCAGCGAGTCCCGCCGTCCGCACCGGACCCCGAGAGTTCCCTTGTCGAGTGTCCATGTTGCCGCTATCGGACTCTGGACGAGCGCGCCAACTTCGAGATCTGCGTGGAGTGCGGCTGGGAGGACGACGGACAAGGTGACGAGGACGCTCACATCGTCCGGGGTGGCCCCAACGGTCAGCTGAGCCTGGCCCAGGCCAGACTCGAGTACGTGGCAGCAGCGGAAGAGCCCCTCGACGAGTCATCGGTGACACATGGCGGAGAAGGCCTGTGGTGGGCAGCGGCTCAAGAGCAGCTCCGGAATGAGCCTCACTAGAGACGGGTTCGATGGGCATGGTGAAGCCCCGGATCGGTCCGGGGCTTCAGTGTGTGCGTGAGTGGTGCGTGGGCCGTCTTCAGCCTTCGGCGTCGGACCCCTCCCCCAGCCCCTTCAGAATCCGGTCGTTCATCTCCTGCTCCTGGCCGTCGATGCACTTCGCGTAGATCTTCAGAAGGACATCCACCGAGTGCCCCGGACGAGCCGCCACCTCAGGAGCGGGTACGCCGGAGTTGAGCCACTGCGAGACGCCCGCGTGCCGGAGGTCGTAGGGCCGGAAGGCCGGCACCGAGGAGACCTGTCCCGGTACGAGCGCCAACTCGCATAGTCAACTCGGCCAGGGTGATGCTCGCCGCGACGCGCGCAGTCGCCCCGCCGAGGCCATGATCGGACGACGAGGCAGCGGCGTCGGAGTGAACTCGTGGAGGCGATCGTGAGCACAGGCAAGGAGCGGATCACCGAAGCTGACGGGGCGCGGTGCCTGGTCACCGGAGCGTCCGGCTATATCGGCGGGCGGCTGGTGCCGGAGTTGTTGGAGGCGGGGTACCGCGTGCGGTGTCTGGCCCGTTCGCCGGACAAGCTCCGCGACCATCCCTGGGCGGGCGATGTCGAGACGGTTCGCGGGGATGTCACCGACCCCGAGTCGGTCGCCGCCGCCATGGACGGTGTCGACGTCGCCTACTATCTGGTGCACGCCCTCGGTTCCGGTTCCGGGTTCGAGGGGACCGATCGCCGGGCCGCGCGGGTCTTCGCCGAGGAGGCTCGGGGCGCCGGTGTGCGGCGGATCGTCTATCTCGGGGGGCTCACCCCGCAGGGCGTACCCGAGGAGTCGCTCTCCCCTCATCTGCGATCCCGCGCCGAGGTCGGGCGGATTTTCCTCGACGCGCCGGTGCCGACGACCGTGCTGCGGGCCGCGGTCGTCATCGGCTCGGGGTCGGCCTCCTTCGAGATGCTGCGGTACCTCACCGAGCGGCTGCCGGTGATGGTCCCCCCCAGCTGGGTGCACACCCGTACCCAGCCCATCGGGGTACGGGACGTGCTGCGCTATCTCGTCGGCTCGGCGGCCATGCCGGACGACGTCAACCGGGCGTTCGACATCGGCGGGCCGGACGTCCTGACGTACCGGGAGATGATGGGCCGTTACGCCGTCGTCGCGGGCCTGCGCCGGCGGCTCATCGTGCCGGTTCCGGTGCTGACCCCGAGGCTGTCCAGTCACTGGGTCGGTCTCGTCACCCCCGTGCCCGCCGCCCTGGCCCGGCCGCTCACGGAGTCGCTGCGCCACGAGGTCATCTGCCGTGAGCGCGACATCGTACGGTTCGTCCCGGATCTTCCTGGTCGGCCGCTGCCCTTCGACGAGGCACTGGCACTCGCGCTGCGGAGGGTGCGGGAGGCGCAGGTCGCCACCCGGTGGTCGTCCGCCGCCGTGCCGGGGGCGCCGAGCGATCCGCTGCCCACCGACCCCGACTGGGCGGGCGGCAGTCTCTACCAGGACGAGCGGCAGCTGTCGGTCGACGCGTCGGGGCAGGCCCTGTGGAAGGTGATCGAGGGCATCGGGGGCGACAACGGCTGGTACTCCTTCCCGCTGGCCTGGGCGGTCCGGGGCTGGTTGGACCGGTTCGCCGGGGGTGTGGGCCTGCGCCGCGGGCGTCGTGACGCCGAGCGGCTGCGGGTCGGTGACTCGCTGGACTTCTGGCGGGTCGAGGCGATCGAGCCCGGACGGCTGCTGCGGCTGCGGGCCGAGATGCGTCTGCCCGGCCTCGCCTGGCTGGAGATGTACGTGGAGACGGCGGCCGAGGGCGGCACCCGATACCGTCAGCGGGCGCTGTTCCACCCACGCGGTCTGCTGGGCCATGTCTACTGGTGGTCCGTCTCCCCCTTCCACGCTGTCGTCTTCGGCGGCATGGCCCGCAACATCACCCGGGCCGCCGGCAACGAGGGGCACAGCCGACCGGGCCCGACGCGGTTCCTCAGGCCGGCATCCCGCGCTCGGCGAGGCCGCGCTCGATCTCGTAGGCGGTGATCACCAGGTGACGGGAGAACGCGGCGTTCGGCAGTCCGTTCGCGGGGCGCTACAGGCACCTGGTCGTGGCCGCACGAGAACTCGGCCGTGATTCCCTCGGGTTCACGCAGACGTGCGCGCTCCCGTGAGGGGAACGTGGATCCGCAGCTCCGGGACAAGGGTGGGCAGGCTGTCTCATGCGTGGTCGTAGACGGTGGCGGCGATGTCGCGGGCGCTCAGGGTTCGGCTGATGATCGGCTCGACGCGTTCCCACTCGCCGCCGGCGAGTCCGCAGCCGATGCGGGGCATGTGCACGGAGGCCTTGTCGGCGAGGGCGTGTTCAGCGACGGCTCGAAGGCAGCGTTCGACGGCGTCGTACCGGATGGGCGGGCCGCCGCTTCCCGTCTTCGTCCCGCGTTGAGCGACCATGTTCGCGACCCAGATGTCAGGTCGGACGCGGACCATCTGTACCGCGCCGAGGGCGAAGTCGTTGCCGGCGCGCTCGCGGTGCCAGCGGCGGTACTCGCGCTCCGGTTCGGGCCAGTGACGCGAGATCGCCAGGACGAATCCCTTGCCCCATCCGCCGAGGTCGTTGCAGATGTGCGCGATGACCTTCGGGCCCTTCGCCTGAGGGTTGGTCGCGTCACCCGCGACGATCTGCAACGGTTTCACGGGGTCATGGTCGCCTGGCCCACGACCAGAGGCCAATGCTTTTCTCCGAGGCCGCACGGGTTGGTCGGGTGTACGTGTCCTCGTGTCCTCGCCCCCCGTCACGTTCGCTTCTTCCGCCTCCGCCCCACCCCCGGGGCCCGTACCGACTGACGGATCACCAGCTGGGTCCCCAGGATCACGTGGTCGCCGCCCGCGGTGCGCCGTTCCCCGTCCAGGGCCAGCCGTACGGCGGTGCGTCCCAGGTCCTCGTACGGCACCCGGAGTGTGGTGAGCGACGTCGACAGGTCGGCCGCGAAGGGGACGTCGTCGAAGCCCATGACCGAGATGTCGCCGGGGACGTCCAGGCCCGACTCCCGCAGCGCCGCCAGTACCCCCGTGGCCACCATGTCCGTGCCCGCGAAGACCGCCGTGAACTCCAGGCCCGCCTTCAGGGCGTCCCGCATCCGGTCGTAGCCCGAGGCGCGGGTGTAGGTGCCGGGGATGTCCAACTCCTCGGCGTACGCGACACCGTGGGCGCGCAGCGCCTGGAGGTAGCCAGCCCGGCGCTGGTCGGCGGTGCTCATCGTGGGGTCGCCGCCCAGGTAGAGGATGCGACGGTGGCCCGCGGTGAGCAGGTGGTCGCCCGCCTGGAAGGCGCCGCCCCGGTTGTCGTACTCCACGACCGTGACCGGCAGGTCGCCCGGCAGGGGCGGGCGGCCGCACAGCACCAGGCGGGAGCCGACGGCGTCCAGCGCTCTGGCGTACTCGGCCATGCGTTCGTGGTACGCCTCGTCGAGCACCGCGCCGCCGACGAGGATGACCGCCGCCGCGTGCTGCTCGCGCATCAGCTGGACCAGGTCGTGCTCCCGGTTCTGGTCGCCGTGCGTGGTGCAGACGAGGCTCAGCCGGCCCCGGGCCGCCGCCTCCTGTTCGACTCCGGCGGCCACGTCGGCGAAGGAGGGGCCGATCATCTGTTCCATGACGAGGGCGACGGGGCCGGCGACCCCGCCGGACAGGGCCTTGGCGTGCACGTTCACCACGTAGTGCAGGGACTCGACCGCGGCCATGACACGGGCCCGGGTGGCGACGGAGACGGGGTGGCTGCCGGCCAGAGCCCTGGAAACGGTTGCCACGGACACGCCCGCCCTGGCCGCGACATCGCGGATCGTGCTGGGCCGGTCGCCGTCGGCGCCGTTCCGTCTGCGCTTGCCCGAGGTGGCGCGAGGGCCCGGTTTCCGGGCTTCGGTTCCGTTCTCCGTCACGTTCCGACGTTACTGCATCGCCGGTATGCCGACCGGTGACTGTGCAGCAACTTCCCCCCTTGTGAATGGAAGCGATTACATCCGCCGTGAGCATCCGCCCCCGCCCCTCCCCCTCCTCTCACGCGCTCCTCGCCAGGTCGCTGTGCCGTACCTGGTGGGCGGGCCGCAGGCCCGCGTCGAGCAGGGCGAGTTCGTCCACCACCGTCCGGCCGAGCCGCGCGAGTTCGTTGCCCAGGGAGCCGGCGATGTGCGGGGTGAGGAACACGTTGGGCAGGTCATAGAGGGGGGAGGCGGCGGGCAGGGGCTCCGGCTCCGTCACGTCGAGTACGGCGCCGAGCCGCCCGGAGACGAGTTCCGCGGTGAGCGCGTCGTGGTCCACCAGGGCGCCCCGGGAGGTGTTGATCAGGACGCCGCCGTCCGGGATGAGGGCGAGCCGGTCGCGGTCGAGCATGCGGTACGTCTCTGGGATGTCCGGGGCGTGCAGGGTGACGATGTCGCTGGTGCGCAGCAGTTCCTCCAGGGGGAGGGAGGTCGCACCCAGCGCCTCGGCCGCTTCGGCGTCCACGTACGGGTCGTACAGCGTGAGCGTCAGTTCGAACGGGCGCAGCAGCTCCAGTACCCGGCGGCCCACCCGCGAGGCCCCGATCACCCCGACCCGGCGACCGAGGTTGCCCACGTGGGTGTACTCGTGGGGGGCGGGGTGGACCCGCTCGCGGCGGAAACGTTCGCGCAGGCCGAACGCGTCCTTGCCGGCGAGGAGGACGGCGGCCAGGGTGTACTCGGCCACCGGCAGCGCGTTCGCCTGTACCGCGCTGGAGACGGTGAGACCGCGCTCCCAGACGGCGTCACCGAGCAGGCTGCGGACGCTGCCCGCCGCGTGCAGGACCGTGTGCAGCCGGGGTGCGGCGGCCAGGACCTCGGCGTCGATGTGCGGGCAGCCCCAGCCGGTGATCAGCACTTCCGCCTCGGCCAGTGCGGTGGCGGCCGCCGGATCGGTGAAGTCCTGGACGACCAGCGAGGGATCGATCCGTGCCAGCTCGCCCAGCCGTTCCATCAGGGCGGGCGGGAAGAGTTCGGGCAGGTGCACCGGGTCCATCGCGAACAGGGCGACCGGGAGGTGTGGCGTGGGCACGGCGGACATGGGGGGCATGGGACTCCTGCTTCGGTGCGGGCAGCACACGGGGAACGATGTAAACGTATTCCACGCTAGGACCGGCACTCCGGGCGGGTCAATGCCCCCGAGGGAAGCGAGCTGGCGCGGCCCTCACTTTCCCGAACTGATACAGAAGCGGAAATCGCAGGTCAACAAGGTCGGAACGTAACCTGCGAGCAAGCTGCGCGAAACAGGAATCTCACGACCTCTTGCTTCTCGGCCGGACGCGGCCTAGCGTCCAGCACGGCAAACGGTTACATACTCGAACGGTTAACGCCCCCACCCTCGCCGACCGTGAGGCATCACCCAGCGGCACCGCCGCGCCCACCCCCCTCCTCGCTCGTGGCGATACCTGGCGATCACCTGGTGATACCTAAGGAGCACGCTCATGTCCGTCAGATTCAGGCGCCCCGCACTCGTCGGAGTTGTCTGCGCTCTCGCGCTCACCGCCTCCGCCTGCGGCGGGTCCGGTTCCGGCGACGACGCTTCGGGGTCCTCCGGGCCGGTCTCCCTCGACTTCTGGGGCTGGGCCAACGGCCAGGAGGCGGTCGTCAAGGCGTTCAACGCCTCGCACAAGGACATCCAGCTGAAGTACACCAAGGTGACCGATCAGCTGACGATGCAGAAGCAGCTGAGCAACGCGGTCAAGGCCGAGAACGCTCCCTGTCTGCTGCAGAACACCGGCGAGTACGTGACGAGCTGGGTGGCGCAGGGCGCGCTGGCCGACATCACGCAGTACGTCGAGTCGAGCAAGGACAAGTTCAACCCCGGCTCGTGGGCCGTCGGCCAGGTCCAGGGCAAGACGTACGGCGTACCCACCGCCTCCGCGCCCGCGTTCACGATTCTCCGCACCGACATCTTCAAGAAGTACGGGCTCAAGGCCCCCACGACCTGGGACGAGTTCATCGCGGCGGGCAAGGTTCTCGCCAAGCACGGCGTCAAGATCACCAACTACGCCGGTGAGGACCCGAGCACCGTGGAGGTGCTGGCCATGCAGGCGGGCGCCCACTGGTACTCCATCGACGGCGACTCCTGGAAGGTGGATTTCCAGGACGCCGGCTCGCTCAAGGCGGCGAAGGTGATCCAGGAGATCATCGACAACGACCTGAACTCGAAGCTGTCCTTCGCCGACTACGCGGCCGTGCAGCGCAACTACGACAAGGGTGGCACCGCGACCCGGCAGATCTCCACCTGGCAGATGTCCGGGATGGTGCAGAACTTCACGGACTCCTTCGGCAAGTGGGCGCTCGCGCCGTGGCCGACGTACAAGGGCGAGGCCGCGAAGACGCCGGCCGGCACCAACCAGAGCGGCAACCTGACGCTGGTGTCGAAGCAGTGCGAACACCAGAAGCAGGCGGCCGAGGCGGCACTGTGGATGTCGACCGACGCCGGCGCCGTCAAGACCATGGCGAGCCCGGAGACCGGCAGCGGAGTGATGCCGGCGCTGGCCGACAGTGACGCGTACGTGCCCGAGGCGATCTCCGAGAAGCTGCTCGGCTCGAACTACCGGCCGGCGCAGCAGATCGTGAAGGACAGCCTGAAGACCGTGACGACCGACTGGACCTTCGGTCCCGACTGGACCGCGATGTTCTCCGAGATGCAGAGCCAGTGGGGCCAGGTGGTCAGCAAGAAGCAGACGGTCGCCGGCCTCCTGGCACACATGCAGGAGTGGACGGTCAAGGACCTGAAGTCCCGCGGTATCAACGTCAAGGGCTGAGGCACATCCCGATGATTCGCTCCCTGCGCTGGAAGGGCGCCGCCTTCACGGTGCCCTTCCAGCTCGGCTTCGTCTTCCTCTATCTGCTGCCGATCGGGTACGCCGTCTACCAGTCGCTGTACCACTCGCAGTCCTCCGGACTGGGCCTGGGCGGCACGACCGACGAGTTCTCCGGCCTCGACAACTACCGACAGGGCCTGACGGACCCGAAGTTCATGGGTTCCGTGCTGCGGGTGGTGCTGTTCGCCTGTGTGCAGATCCCGGTGATGCTGGCGGTCAGCCTGGTCCTCGCCCTGCTGCTGGACTCGCTCACCTCACGGGCGGCGAGCCGGTTCCGGATCATGCTGCTGGTCCCGTACATGATCCCGGGCGTGGTCGCCGCGGTCGTCTGGATCAACCTGTACAGCCCCGACGTCGGTCCGCTCACCCCGCTGGGCGACGTGTTCGGTCTCGCCTGGAACTTCTTCGCGCCGTCGATGGTGTGGCCGTCCATCGGCAACCTGCTGACCTGGCACGGCATCGGCTACAACATGGTGATCATCTACTCGGCGCTGCAGGGTGTACCGCGTGAGCTGTTCGAGGCCGCGCGGCTCGACGGCGCGACCGAGTGGCGCGTCGCCCTGAGCATCAAGATCCCGTTCGTACAGGGGGCGTTGGTGCTGACCGGGATGCTCTCGATCATCCAGATGCTGCAGCTCTTCAACGAGCCCGCGCTGTTCAGGAACATCACTCCGCAGACGGTCGACGACAGCTTCACCCCGATCATGATCATCTACAACCAGGCGTTCAACGCGGGCAACTACCACTACGCCGCCGCCCTGTCGGTGCTGCTCGCCCTCATCCTGGGCGTCGCCTCCTTCCTCTTCTACCGGCTGACCTCGAAGGAGACCGACTGATGGCCGCGACCACGACCCCCACCGCCGAGTCCCCGAAGCGGTCTCAGGCGCCGGCCGCGCGGCGTCTCAACCGGCCTGATTCCAGGGGCCGTTCGCGCGGTGGGCAGCGGTTCGTCCTGGTCGGGCTTGTGCTGGCGAGCGCGTACAGCCTGTTCCCGGTGTACTGGCTGGTCATCGCCGCCACCAAGGACCGTACGGGCCTCTACCAGAGCAACGGCCTGTGGTTCTCCGGCTGGCACCTGTGGGACAACCTGCATCAGGTGTTCACCTACGAGAACGGTATCTTCCTGCGCTGGACGGCCAACTCGTTCCTGTACGCCGGTGTCGGCTCCGCCGGTGGCACGCTGATCGCCCTCGCGACCGGCTACGGCCTCGCCCGCTTCGACTTCCCCGGGCGCGGTGCGGTGTTCGCGGCGGTGGTGGGCTCGTTCCTCATCCCGATCGCGCTGCTCACACTCCCGCTGTACCTGCTGTTCTCGGAGATCGGGCTGGTCGACACCCCGTGGGCGATGCTGATCCCCTGCCTGATCAACCCGCTCAGCGTGTACCTGGCCAAGGTGTACACCGAGGCGACGATCCCCTTCGAGCTTCTGGAGGCGGCCCGTATCGACGGGGCCGGGGAGCTGCGGATCTTCTTCAGCATCGTGCTGCGGATGATGACGACGGGCGGCGCGACGGTCTTCCTGCTCGCCTTCGTCAACACCTGGAACGCCTTCTTCCTCCCTCTGACCGTCCTGCGCGGCGAGAAGAACTGGACGCTCAACCTGGGCCTGTACAACTGGTCCGGCAAACGCGCGGAGTCCGGCATCGACCTCACCAGTCTGGTCCTGACCGGCGCTCTGCTCTCCATCGTCCCGATGGCGATCATGATGATCGCGATGCGCCGCTACTGGCGCACCGGCGTCACCATGGGCGCCCTCAAGTGAGGCTGTTCCAGGGCGCGTCGACCCGACGTTCCGATCTCCGCGCCCTGATCGCCTACTGGTTGGTCCTGGGCAGCCCCGGCGGGTTGATCTCCGACTTGGCCACCGCCTCGTCGGACAGGCCCCAGCGCTTCAGCACCTTGCCGTACGTCCCGTTCTCGATGATCTCGTCGAGGGCGGCGGCGAGCGGCTTCACCAGGCCGCTGTCCTTCTTGGTGGTGGCCGCGATGAGGCCCTGGAGGGTGGCGCCGGCGCCTGAGTAGGTGCCGACGACCTCCGTCCTGCCGGTGCTGGCCGCGTGGTAGGCGGCGGTCGGGTTGGGGCCCAGGTAGAGGTCGATCCGGCCGGACTGGAGGGCGAGGTAGGTGTCGCTGTCGTTCTGGTAGTACTTGATGTCCACCGGCTTGAGGCCGGCCTTCTCGTCCTGCTTGCTCCACTCGACGAGCAGCTTCTCCTGGTTGGTGCCGCTGCCCACGGCGATGGTCCTGCCCGCCACGTCCTTCGGCCCGGTGATCTTCAGACCGCTGCCCTTCTTCGCCTCGAAGCCCAGGTTGTCCTCGCGGTAGGTGGCGAAGTCGTACTTCTCCTTGCGCTCCTCGGTGACGGTGATGTTGCTGAAACCGACGTCGTACTTGGCGCTGTCGAGGCCCACGAAGATGTTCTCCCAGGACACGGTGTGGAAGTCAGGCCTGAGTCCGAGCACTTCGGAGACGAGGTACGCGAGGTCCGACTCGACGCCGATCCTGGTCTTGTTGTCGGTGGCGTAGAAGCCCAGCGGGGCGGCGCTGCCGGTGGAGTGGACGATCTCCAGCGTCCCTCTCTCGCGGATCTTCGCCGGGAGTCCGGCGGCTATGGAGTCGACCTTGCCGGTGGTGACACGGTTCTGGTCCGGGCTCAGGTTGATCTTCGTACCGCTTCCGACGCCCTTGGTGGCCGCGACCTCGGTGGTGCCGCCGTCGGAGGGGTTCGCGCAGGCGGCGAGGACCAGGGCGGAGACGAGTCCCAGGGCGGCCGCGGTGGATCGGCGGGCGAGGTTGACGGACACGGTCATGCTCCTTGCGTGGGTGGATGAGATCCAAAAGGCTTTGGATCAGAGGACTTTGGAGAGGAACGCGCGGGTACGTTCGTGCTGCGGGGCGTCCAGGACGGCTGTGGGGGCGCCCTGTTCGACGATGACTCCGCCGTCCATGAACACCACGGTGTCGGCGACCTCGCGGGCGAAGCCGATCTCGTGGGTCACGACGATCATGGTCGTGCCGGTGCTCGCGAGGTCCCTGATGACGTCCAGGACCTCGCCGACGAGTTCCGGGTCGAGGGCCGAGGTCGGCTCGTCGAAGAGGAGCACCTTGGGTTCGAGGGCGAGCGCGCGGGCGATGGCGACGCGCTGTTGCTGGCCACCGGACAACTGCCGTGGATAGGCGCCCTTCTTGTCGGTGAGCCCGACCCTCTCGAGGAGCCGTTCGGCCGTCACGACGGCCTCCCTGCGCGGCCTGCGCAGCGCCGAGACGGGTGCCTCGACGAGGTTCTCCAGCACGGTGAGGTGCGGGAAGAGGTTGAAGTTCTGGAAGACGAACCCGATGTGGGTGCGCTGTCTCAGTACGTCCTTCTCGCGCAGCTCGTGCAGTCGGCCGCCGGAACGCCGGTAGCCGATCAGCTCGCCGTCGATGCTGATCCAGCCGCGGTTGACCTTCTCCAGGTGGTTGATGGTGCGCAGCAGGGTGGACTTGCCGGAGCCGGAGGGGCCGAGGATCACGGTCACCTCGCCCGCGCGCACCTGGAGATCGACGCCGCGCAGCACTTCCAGCGGACCGAAGTTCTTGTGCACGCCCCGGACGTCGACCATCACGCCGGTCGGGCCGGGCGAGCCTGTCGGGCCGGTCGCGTCGCTCATCGCTTGCCTCCCGCGAGGTTCAGGGGGATGTCGGGGCCGCCCCGCTGCGCCGCCGCCGTACGCAGGTCGCGCACGGAACGGCGTACGCGCTGGAGCGGGGTGGGTGGCGGGGTGCGGTCGGCGCCTCGGGCGTAGCGGCGCTCCACGTAGTACTGGGCGACCGTCAGCAGGGAGGTGAGGACGACGTACCAGGCTGTGGCCACCAGCAGCAGCGGGATCACCCGGCCGTTGCGGCCGTAGATCACCTGGACCTGGTAGAAGAGCTCGCCGATCGCCATCACGTAGACCACCGAGGTGCCCTTGAGCAGGCCCACGATCTCGTTGCCCGCGGTGGGCAGGATGGCCCGCATGGCCTGCGGGAGCACGATCCGCCGGATCTGCCGCAGCCTGGGGATGCCGAGCGCGGCGGCTGCCTCCAACTGGCCTTGGTCGACGGCGATGACGCCGCCGCGGACGATCTCGGCGGAGTACGCGGCCTGGTGCAGCGTCAGTCCGATGATCGCCGCGCCGATGGTGCCGATCAGGGTGTTGCTGTCGACGGACCAGAACACCGGCCCGAAGGGGATGCCGACGCCCAACCGGTCGTACAGGGCACCCAGGTTGAACCAGAAGACCAGCTGGACGATCATCGGGATCGAGCGGAAGATCCAGATGTAGGTCCAGGCGACGGTCTGCAGCACCGGGCTCCGGGACAGCCGCATGAACGCCAGTACCGTGCCGAGGAGAAATCCCAACACCGCCGCGTAGGCGGTGAGTTGGAGGGTCACGCCGACCGCCTCGACGATCGTCTCGGACAGCACGTAGTCGCCGAAGACGTCCCACTCCCACACGGGGTTGGTGACCAGCCCGTGCGCGAACTGCGCGACCAGGACGACCACGACGACGGCCGCCGCCCATCGGGCGTAGTGGCGGACCGGGACGACCTTGAGCGAGGCGGGGTCCTCCGGGCGGGGCGGGAGTGGCGGGGGTGGCGAGGCTGACGAGGCCTCGGTGCCGCTGGGTTTCGCGGCGGAGTCGGTGGTGAGGCCCATGGTGGGGGTCCTGTCCGGGGTTGAGGGGTGGTCGGGGCTTGACGGGATTACCGCGGGCCGGTGGGGGCTTGTCGCGCAGTTCCCGCGCCCCTTTGCGGGGCGCTGGTGCGCGCCCTTCTCCAGGGCCCTTAGGTGGGCTTCGGGGCCGGGCGGGCCGTGAGGTGTTTTTCGAACGGCAGCTTGCCGATGGATTCCGGGTCGGCGGTCGTGTCGAAGAGCGGGGTGTAGCCGGTGGCCAGGTAGAGGCCGCGGGCTTCGGGCTGGCGCGGGCCGGTGGTGAGGTGGATTCGCCGGTAGCCTCGGGCGGCCGCCGCGCGTTCCAGTTCGTCGACAACGCGGCGGGCCAGGCCGCGTCGCCGGTGGGCGGAGTGGGTCCAGATGCGCTTCAACTCCGCCGTCGCCGTGTCCGCGTCGTACCGGCGGAACGCGCCGCCCGCGACCGGTTCACCGCGTTCGAGGAGCAGGAGCAGGACACCGCCGTACGCCGCCGTGAACTCCTCGTCGGGGTAGCGGGCGAGTTCGGCGTGGGCGTCCTTGCCGTAGCGGGACGAGTACTCGTCGCCGAGCTCGCGCAGCAGCGGTTCCACGAGCGGGTCGGAAACGGCGACATGACGGACCGTCAACTCAGGTGTCGTGGAGCCTGGTTGCGCGACCGAGGTCATCCGGTCACCGCCGACGCCAGTATCCGCGTACCCCGCGCCGCAGCCTCGGCGTCGCGCTTGGCGACCTCCTCGCGGACGATCGGGATCACCTGCCGGCCGAAGTCGATGGCGTCGCCCAGCAGGTCGTAGCCGCGGGCGGAGAGGATGTCGACGCCGAGGTCGTGGTAGTCGAGGAGTGCCCGGGCCACGGTCTCGGGGGTGCCGACCAGGGCGTTGGAGTTGCCCGCGCCACCGGTGGCGGCGGCGGTCGGGGTCCACAGGGCACGGTCGTAGCGTTCGCCCGCCTCGGCGATGGCGATCAGTCGCTGCGAGCCGGCGTTCTGCGGAGTCACGGCCTGGGACCCGAGGTTTGCGGCGTGGCGCCTGCTGATCGACTCCCCGCGCGCCTTGCGGGCCTTGATGGCGCCGACCGTCCGGTGGGCCTTCTCCCAGGCCAGTTCCTCGGTCGGGGCGATGATCGGGCGGAACGCCACCTGGAAACGCGGTACGTCGGTGCGGCCCGCTTCCCTGGCGGCGGCCTTCACCGCCTCGATCTGCTCGGCGGTCTTCGCCAGCGGCTCGCCCCACAGGCAGTAGACGTCGGCCTCGGCGCCCCCGGCGGCGTACGCGGCGGGCGAGGAGCCGCCGAACGAGACGTTCGGGCGTGGCTGTTGGACGGGGAAGACGTCGCTGACGAAGTCGTGGAAGCGGTAGTGGTCGCCCTCGTGGTCGAAGGGCTCATGGGTGGTCCAGATCTTCTTGACGATCCGGATGTACTCGCGGGTGCGGGCGTACCGCTCGTCCTTGGTGAGGGTGTCGCCCTCGCGGCCCTGCTCCTGGTCGTTGCCGCCGGTGATGAAGTGGACGGTCAGGCGGCCCTCGCTGATCTGGTCGAGGGTGGCGAACGTCTTGGCGGCGAAGGTCGGGTAGGACACGTTGGGGCGGTGGGCGAGCAGGATCTGCAGACGCTCCAGCCTGCTCGCGATGTAGGCGGCGGCCGGTGCGGGGTCGGGCGAGCCGGACCCGTAGGCGAACAGCACCCGGTCCCAGCCGTGGTCCTCGTGGGCCCGGGCGAGCCGGAGCGTGTACTCCCTGTCGAAGGCGGCGCCGGAGCGCGCGGTGGTCTCGGAGCCGTCGTTGGTCGCGGCGATGCCAAGGAATTCCACGGGCATGGAATCGGCCTTTCTGAGGTTCCCTCATGGCGTCTCGACCGGCGGGCCCCGTACGCGGGCATGGCGGAACCGCCCTGCGCACGGCCGCACTTGACGACACGTCAGGAGATGCACGAAATGAGGGAGGACGAGAAGGGGAATGCGAAAAGGGGTGCCGGAAGCACCTGAGGAAGAGAAGAAGGTGGGGGCCGGTCAGACGGCCCGTTGCCGAGTCAGGCGCGACACGCGGCGGAGCACACTCGACAGAGGTCGATGTGGCCGCGCGTAACCAAGCGCTGCTGCTGGGCATCCATGCGAACAATTGAGCAGTACGTCTCGCCGTACGTCAACCACCGCCCGGATGCCGGACAGCCGGAGCGGGTGGTGGTGGTCGGCTCGTGATCAGCGACTCGGCGCGTGGCTCACGTCCGGGGCCGGAAGTGTGCCCCCGTCGACTCCTCACCGGTGATCGTGGCCACGCAGCGCAGGACGCGCAGACCGTCGGCGTACTCGGTCTGTGTGGGCGGGAGTACGTCGACGGTCCAGCGGGACGGGTCGATGTTGCGTGCGTCGCCCTGTCTGGACCTGGCGAGGACCGCGCGGGAGCAGAGTCTGCGGACGTCCGGGTGGTTCTCCAGCTCCCGCTGGTTGTTGGTCATCCCGGTCGACGGGAGCGGGGCTATCGCGAAGGTCTCCCACGGGTGGGACACCAGGCAGTCGGAGCGGTTCACGCTGACGATGCCGACGGTGACGACCATGCCGCCCCAGCATTCGGCGGTCGTGGTGCAGCGGCCGTTCATGCCGGCGACGTCGGTCGCCGGGCAGTTCTCGGTCGTCGTCGGTACGCCGTAGCCGGCGATCGTGGCCTGGGTCGCCCCGCCCGACGCGGAGGCGGAGGCGGGGGTGGAAGCAGAGGTGGTGGGCGCGTCCGTCGTCGACGGGGGCAGGTACTGGTACGCCATCGTCCCGCCCGTACCGACGACGACCACGGCCACGGCCGCGACGGACAGCCGTACCCGCACCGTTCTGCGGCGCGGAGAGACGGCCGGCGGCACGACGGTGGTCGGAGGAACGGCGGCGGGCCCCGGCATGGTCACGGGGAAGGGGACCGCGGTGGCGCCTGCCGGGTCCGTCGGGCCCGCCAGATCCACAGCGGCCAGCGCGTCCCGGAGCGCGGCGGCGCTCGGCAGCCGGTCGGCCGGGTCGGGGGCCATGGCGTGGCGGAGGACCTCGGTGAAGCGTGGGTGCACTCCGGGGAGGTCAGGCAGGGGCCAGGTGTGCCGGACGATGACCTCGGCGATGCCGAGGCTGCCGTCCTCCGGGAAGTGCGGGGGTCTGCCGTGCACCAGGGCGTAGATCGTGGCGGCGAGGGAGTACACGTCCCCGGCGGGTGTGGGTTCGGCCAGCCGGAACGCCTCCGGCGGGGCGTACGCCGGTGTCAACGCCTCCCGGGTGACGGACAGTTCCTGGCCCGGCCGGGGCATCGCGGCCAGCCCGAAGTCGGCGAGGCCGACGTTCCCGTACCGGTCGATCATGATGTTGCCCGGTTTGATGTCGCGGTGCAGTACGCCACCGGCGTGGGCCGCGGCCAGCGCGTCGGCGATACGTACGCCGATGTCCCGCGCCTCGGCGACCGGGAGCGGGCCCTCCCGGTGGAGGCGGTCGCCGAGCGAACCGCCGGGGCACAGTTCCAGAACCATGTACGGGCGGCCGGTGTCGAGCACTCCGGCGTCGTAGACCGCGACCACGTGCGGGTGGCCCGACAGTTGGCCGGCCGCGGTCACCTCGCGAAGGAACCGCTGGCGGTCGCGGTCGGTGGCCAGGACGCGGCTGTCCATCTTGAGGGCGACCTCGCGGCCCACGGCCAGCTGGCGGGCCCGGTACACGGTGGCGAACCCGCCCTGGCCGAGAACCGCGACGACCTCGTAACCGGGCACGCCCGTACGTTCGAACTGCATGCTGCCGTACTCCCCCACCAGCGAGGCCGACCGTCCCGGTCGGGGTACCGGACCGGGGTGTTGAGAGCGCTGACAGTAGTGCACCGGAAACCGGCGGGCGTTCCCGGCCGGGGCGATGACATGCTGACCGCGTGAGCAGACCGGAGATCGTCATCAGTTTCGCCCCTGAGCTGCGGCTTTTCGTCCCGTCCGAGCGGCGTGCCGGGCGTACGTCCGTGGTCACCGACGGATCGTCCTCGCTGGGGCACGTGGTGGAGTCGCTGGGCGTACCCCTCACCGAGGCCGGGCGGCTGCTGGTCGACGGCCGGGAGGTGCCGGCGTCCCATGTGCCGGGCGCGGGCGAGACGGTGGAGGTCGGTGCCGTCGTCAGGCCGCAGTCGGTGCCGGGGGCGCCGCTGCGATTCCTGCTCGACGTGCATCTGGGCACGCTCGCCCGCCGGCTGCGGCTCCTGGGCGTCGACGCGGCGTACGAGAGCGAGGACATCGGCGACCCCGCGCTGGCCGCGCTGTCGGCGGCCGAGCGACGGGTGCTGCTCTCCCGGGACCGGGGTCTGCTGCGGCGCCGGGAGCTGTGGGCGGGGGCGTACGTCTACAGCGACCGCCCGGACGAGCAGCTCCGGGACGTCCTCGGCCGTTTCGCGCCCGTACTCGCCCCGTGGTCCCGGTGCACCGCCTGCAACGGACGGCTGTCGCAGGCCGACAAGCAGACGGTCGGCGACCGGCTGGAGGACGGGACCCGGCGGACGTACGACGTCTTCGCGCAGTGCGCGGACTGTGAGCGGCTGTACTGGCGGGGCGCGCACCACGCGCGGCTGGAGGCGATCGTCGAGGGCGCGCTGAGCGAGTTCGGGCCTCACCGCGCTCACGGCGCCCGCTGAGTCGCTGTGAGGAAGCTGTGGGAACCGACGGTGACACCAAGGCGTTGAACAGACGTTGTGCGAAGAACGTATTGACAGGAAGCGATGAGGGGAGACTCTGACAGAACGCTTCAGGCATCATCTGTGTCGCCCGTCCGCCCTCACCCCTTCTCTTCCTCGACACCACCCCGTCACGCGGACTGGGAACGCTCCTGCTGTCCCTCTTGCCTCGCTCTTCATTTCCCCCCGTCCGCCCCCGCAGCGCGTGGGCGCAACGTGGAAGGACGACGCGCGCTGTGTCCTCATTTCCGGTAGTTCCCATAGCTCCGCCCGCTCCGACGGTCCAGTCGCCTCCCCAGGGCATCTCGGACCGTCCCTCTCCGGCGTCCCGCTTTCGCCGGCTTCCCGGCGCCCGGTACGCCCGCCGGGTGCTCTGTCTGCTGCCGCTCCTGCTCATCGGGATCTGGGCGGCGGACAACTGGCCGGTCCTGCACGACGGTGCCCGGCGGCTCACCACGGCCGACCCCGGCTGGCTGGCGATCGGGGCCGCGTTCACGTTCCTGTGCTGGGTTTCCGCGGCCTTCGCCCGGCAGGGGGCGATCCCGGAGCGGCTGCCGCCCGGGCTGCTGCTGGCCTCGCAGTTCGCCGCCGGGGCCGCGAACAACGTGCTTCCGGCCGGTCTCGGCGCCCACGCGGTCACCCTGCGCTTCCTGACCGGCCGTGGCATCCCGCTGGCCCGCGCCACGGCGTCCCTCGCCCTGTACTCGCTGGTCAAGCCGGTGGCGAAGCTGCTGCTGATCCTCGCGCTCCTGGCGACGTTCCCGACCTCCCTGGCCAGCGCCGACGTCCTCCCCGACCAGGGCACACTGCTGCCCATCGTCGCGGGCGTGGCCGGCACGGTGGTCGTCGTGACACTGGTTCTGGCCTTCGTACGTCCCTTGCGGCGCCCCCTGCTCAACGGGCTGCGCACCGCCCTGACCGACGCGCGACGGCTGCACACCAGGCCCGTCCGGGTCGCCGCGCTGTGGGGCGGCGCCGCGGGCTTCTCCCTGTGCCAGGCCGCGGTGCTGGCCTCGGTCGGAGCCTCGCTCGGGCTGCCGATCGCCTGGCCCGACGTGGTCTTCGCCTACCTCGCCGCGAGCGCCGCGGTCGGCGCCGTGCCCGCGCCGGCCGGGATAGGTCCCGTCGACGCGGCCCTGGTGTTCACGCTGGCCGCGATGGGCGCCCCGATGTCCCTGGCCGCCGCGACCGTCGTCGGCTTCCGCGTCCTGACGGTCTGGCTACCGCTGCTGCCGGGCGCCCTCGTCCTGTCGCTGCTGGTGCGCGCCAAGGTGCTGTGACGCGCATGAGGTGTGGCGCGGCGCCGCCGTGATCCACCGGGGTGCCGTGCCGTGCTGTACGGCACGCTCGCTCGGGCCTGCCGGGCGAGGTTGGCGCGCCGGGGGTTATCGCGCTTCGACGCCGGTGCGCGCCGAGACGCGGGAGCGCGCCCGGTGGGATGACCCCAGTGCGGTGATCCCGCCGTAAACGGGCCGCACGCCACCCCCAACCCGCCTCTCCACGCAAGGCCACCAGCGGGCACCCCCGTACTTCGACGCCGGTACGCGCCGAGACGCGGGAGCACGCGCCCGGTGCGGTGATCCCGCCGTAAACGGGCCGCACGCCACCCCCAACCCGCCTCTCCACGCAAGGCCACCAGCGGGCACCCCCCTACTTCGACGCCGGTACGCGCCGAGACGCGGGAGCACGCACCCAGTGCGGTGATCCCGCCGTAAACGGGCCGCACGCCACCCCCAACCCGCCTCTCCACGCAAGGCCACCAGCGGGCACCCCCGTACTTCGACGCCGGTACGCGCCGAGACGCGGGAGCACGCGCCCGGTGGGGTGATCCCGGGTGTCGAGCCGCACGGCGCCCTCCCCCCGGTTGCCGCTGGGACCGGCCGTGGGCGCCTTCACGCTTCGATGCCGGTGCCCGCCAAGGGGCGGCGCAGCTCACCCGGTTCGGTGATGCGCGAGGCTGATCCGCCGAAGTGCTGTGCCGAGCGGCACGCTCCCCCGGCCCTGCCGTGCGGGGCCTGCGCCGAGCGCCCCCGTGCCTCGATTCCGGTGCACGCCAACGTACGGCGGCACGCACGTCGTCGTCACCCCTGCTCGCCGCCCGAGCCGGCGCCGGGCGCGTCCCCGTGGCGGACGTCTCTGCTCAAGGGTTCGGAGTCCGCTGGTGTGACCCCCCGGGGGGAAACGTGTCAGTCCCGGCGGGCCACCAGGCGGTACGCGTTGGAGACGCCCAGGCGGTGGGAGACCGGCCGGACGGCGAAGCGGTCCAGCAGGGTGCCCAGGATCAGTGCCGGGACGCCGGCCAGCAGCAGGGCTCCTCGCAGGGTGCGGCGCAGGGCGTTCGGGGGCTGCGGCAGCCACGGGAGGTTGTCGCGCGGAGCGGCGTTGTCGAGGGCCAGCCAGACGGCGGCGAGCAGGTCGACGGGGTCGTGCGGCTCGGCGTGCTGTTCCAGGACGACGGTGAAGCCCAGCTCGGTGAGCCGCTGCCGGAGGTTGTCGACGGGCACGAAGTGCAGGTGCTGGGGCTGCAGCCAGGGCAGCCACCAGCGGCCGAGCAGCTTGGCGTAGCGGCTGTCGGGGTCGGGGACCTCGATCACCAGGTGTCCGCCGGGTCGGATGGCCTGCCGGGCGGCCTCCAGTTCGAGCGGGGGCTCGGTGCTGTGCTCCAGGTAGTGGAACATGCTGACGACGTCGTAGTGGGCGGCCAGTTCGGGGGCCAGCTCGGTGAAGCTGCCCCGGTAGCCGTGCTCGACGCGCCCCGCCCGCTCGGCGAGTTCGGCGCCGTCGGTGAAGTCCAGCCCGTCGAAGGTCGTGCCGGTGTGGACGACCCGGGCCGACTCGCAGAAGTGGCCGTGGCCGGTGCCGACGTCGAGCCAGTTCTTCGGCGCGTCGTCGAAGGGGAGCAGGGCGCGGGCCCGCTGCTCGTACATCTTCGTGCGGCCCGCGAAGGTGTTGCCGAGCTGCTTCTCGCCGAGTCCGTCGTAGAAGTCCCGGTAGTAGAACTCCAGTCCGGCGGCGCTGAGCCGGGGGTTCTGGAAGGTGTGCCGGCAGTCCTCGCAGCGGTCGAGCACGAACCGTCCGGGCTTGTGCTGGAGCAGGTCGGTGGTCCGCAGCCGGGTCGTGAGCCGGGCCGAGCCGCACCAGGGGCAACTGGTGCGCGGGGGTTCGAAAAACCGGTCGAGGCCGTGGGCGAGGTCGGTCCGGTAGGTGGGCCGGAGGGCGGCCACCTGCTCGGCACGGCTCGGAACGGCGGGCGCGTCCGGCGTTGCCGCTGCTTCCGGGGCCTCCGCTTCACCGGCCCTGTTCCCGCTCTCCTGCGCTTGCCTTTCCTCACTCATGCCGTCTCCTTCGCGGGCGCGCCGATGGCGAGTTGCTCAAGGTGGGTGGCCGCCGCCGAGGCACCTCCGGCGGCCCGGAACGCGGTACGGATCCGGCTCGCCGCGAGGCGGTGACCGGGCTCGTGCAGTACCGCGTCGATCGCGGCGCCCAGTTTCGGCGCGGTGACCCGCCCGAACCGCACCCGGATGCCCGCCCCGGCCGCCACGACCTGACCGGCGACCACGGGCTGGTCGTCCCGGATGGGCGCGACGACGAGCGGTACCCCGTGCCAGAGCGCCTCGCACACGGTGTTGTGCCCGGCGTGGCAGACGACGGCGTCGACCCGTTCGAGGAGCGGGAGTTGGGGGACGGAGGGGACGATCAGGACATCCTTGTCGTCCTCCCCGTCAGGGGTGCTTACGAGTTCACCCGCCGGATCGACGATCACTGTCTGCATCCGGTCCGCCCGCTCTCGTGCGGCGACCTGACACTCGGTCAGGAAGCGTGCTCCGACGTCCGTGTTGGCGGTGCCGAGGGTGACGAGGACGGTGGCACGGGCGGAGTCGAGCCAGTCCCAGGGGAAGCCGGGCGGGGCCGGCCGGTCGGAGACGGACGGGCCGACGTACCGGATCTGGTCGCCTGTGCGGGCGCCCGGTCCGACGAACTCCGGTGTACTGAAGGCGAGTACGAGGTGCGGGGAGAATCGTGGGTCGGCGGTGCCGGCGGGATCGCCGACGCGGTCCCGGAGGCCCGCGAGCAGCTCGTCCAGCCACTCGGCGACCTTGGGCATGCCGGACAGTACGTCGGTGAACTCGGCGGAGGTGGTGGCCGAGGTGGCCCACGGCAGTCCCAGCCGCTCGGCGACGAGGCCACCGGCGAGGGCCTGCTGGTCGGCGACGACCACGTCCGGCCCGAACTCCCGCACGGCGGCGGCGACTCCGGGTGCCATCTCCTCGGCGAGCGGGGCGAGGAAGTGTTCCCAGAGGAACTTCAGCGCCTCGGGCCCCCGCATGTCCGGCGGCCGTACGCCGTCCCCGGAGCCTGGGACGGGCCCGGCGCACGGGAAGACGGTGACGTCCTGGCCGGCGAGCTTCCGCACGAGTCCCGGGTCCGCGCAGAGCCAGGCCGACTCGTGGCCGCGCGAGGCGAGTTCGGCGGCGACCCCGACAGCCGGGTTGATGTGCCCGACGAGCGGCGGCACGACGAACAGGAACCGGCTCACCGCGCTTCCGCCCCCGCCAGCGGAACCGGGGCCGCCGCACCGAGGATGAGCGACAGGATGTGCCCACCTACCGTCCCCGATGCCTCGACGAGCACCGAGTGTTCGTGTCCCGGCACGACGACGGTCCGGCAGTCGGGCAGCACCGACTCCAGCCAGGGCGCGAGTTCGGCGAGGTCCGAGTCACCCCCGTACACACCGAGCACCGGGCAGCGTACGGAGCTGGCCTCGTCGTCGGTCAGGACACGGCTGGCCGGGATGTCCTGGGCGAGGGTCGTCTCGCGGGCCAGGCGGGCGGCGCCCTTGGCGAGGCGGGCGGTGTTCTGGCCCCGGTTGGCGGTGATCCAGGCGATGGCGTCGGCCTCGTTGTGGGCGAGTTCGTGCATGACCCGGCCGAGAATGCCGTCGAGTTTGCCCGCCCAGGCCGCGGTCGCCGGTTCCGACTCGATGAGGGAGACGCTGGCGGCCCGCTCCGGGTGACGGGCGGCGTATCCGAACGCGACTGTCCCACCGTAGGAGTTGCCGACGAGATGGACCGGGCCGGTCACCTCCAGCCGGTCGAGGAGGGCCTCCAGGTCGTCGATGCTGTCGTCGAGGGTGTAGCCGGTGGCGGGGCGGCTGGAGCGGCCGTGGCCCCGCAGGTCGTACATGACGACGTCGATGCCGGAGGCGGCGAACGCCGGTGCCACGGTGAAGTAGTAGCTGGCCAGACTGTCGGTGAGCAGTCCGTGGACGAGGACGGCGGTCGCGGTGACCGGCCGTCCGCCGCGCGGGCCGATGCGCTGGGCGTGCAGGCTGAGGCCGCCGCCGATGTCGACGATCGTCATGGTCAGCCCGCCTCCGTCGCTTTGAGACTGGCGACGACGTGCTCCACGAGCCGGCCGACGGTGAGTTCGATGATCTCGTCGAAGTCCATGTCGGCCAGGAACTCGGCGAAGTTGACCCGGCTGCCGTACTTCTCCTCCAGCATCCCCGCCAGGGTCACCAGGTCGATGCTCTCCAGCTCCAGGTCGCGGTTGAAGGTGGTGTCCATCCGGATCTCGACGTCGTCGAGGCCGTACTCGTCGAGGAGGGCCGCGAGCATGCCCCTGATGTCGGCGAGCACCGCCTCCTCACTGCCGACACCGGTTCTGGTCGTGTGCCCGTTGAGGCTGGTCATCGCTCCAACTCCCCTTGTTCTGCTGCGACTTCTTCGGCCGGTCCGGTTGTCCAGGCCACGACGTACGTCCTGTCGGGCAGTCCGGGGGGATTGCCCGTCTGCTCGCAGTGCACGGTGTAGGCGGGCGCGAGCCGGCCGGAGACGGTGAGCCGGTCGCCCGTGTCCGTGGCCGCCCACACCGCGAAGTCCCTTGGCCGGCCGCCGAAACCGGTCCCCTCCGCCTTCGCGACGGCTTCCTTGGCGGCCCAGAAGCGGGTGAACCAGAGCGCCTCGGACTCTCCGCCGGCGCCCGACCGAGCACGGAGCAGGGCGAGTTCGGCCGGGCCGAGGGCTGTGGCGAGGGTGGAGGCGTCCCGCTCGACGACCTCCTCGATGTCGATACCGGGCCCTTGCCCTGCATCCGGACGGTCACCGGAGGCCGAGCCCCGCTGGGACGGCCGTACGATCGCCACGGCCGCCTCGGCCCGGTGGGCGAGTGAGACCTCCAGCGGGGGCAGGGTCCGTCCGTGTGTTCCGGTGACGTACGGCCGCCCGGTCGCCTCGTTGTGGACCCGGATCTCCGCCGGGAACACGTCCCCCTCGCCCTCCCGTTCCCAGAGCCACCGGCGCACGGCGTCCTTGGCGGCGATCCGGCCGAGCAGCCACTGCCTGCGCCCGCGCGGTGCGTGCCGCTCGTACTGCGAACGCTCCTCCCCGCCGAGGGAGTTGCGCATGATGAGGTCGCGCGAGGCGAGGTCGGGCCAGCGTTCGTGGAGCAGGACCCAGCCGCCCGGCCGGGCCTGGGAGAGGGTGTTGCGTTCGGGGAAGCGTTCGACGGGCCTGGTCTGCGGGTCGTTGTCGAAGCGCCGGTCCTGCCAGCCGCTCAGCTCGGCCCAGACCTGGCCGCCGACGGTCAGTTGGACGTCTGCTTCGAGGACGGTGTCGGTGAGCGAGGTGATCCGCACGAAGCAGCCGACGTCGGTGCCGGGTTCGGGGTGCGGCCCGTAGAACCTCATCGTTCGCATCCCGACCGGGAACACGACCGTCCGCGAGGTGCGTGTCGCCATGATCCAGTACCCGAGGATCTGCCCGACGTTGTCGAGGAGCGAGCCGGGCGCGGTCGGGGTCGTGATGACTCCCCGTACGTGCGCCTCGCCCAGCGCGGTGAGTTCGGTGACCCCCTGGAACGCCGGGCCGTGGAACATCCAGCGCTCGGAATAGAGCTGGGCGGCGGTGTGGTCGGGGGCGCGTTCGGTGGTGGGGGTCGTGGGCCAGGGGGTGGGGCGGGCCGTCATCTCCGGGTAACCGTCGGCGAGTTCGACAGTGGCTCGGGCTCGGGGGCCGAAGGAGACGGCGCGGTGGGTGGGGGTCGCGGGGACGGGAGTGACGGTCACGTCCACATCGACGGGCGGGGTGGCCGTGAGCCACTGGTCGAAACGGGCGCCGTGCACGGCTACGGGCACGGGCACAGGTCCGGCTGCGGCTCGGGTTCCGGGGTGCGTCTGCGCCGCCGAGCACTGGGCCGCTTCCATCATGTGCTGCACGATCGTCGTCGCCGGGACCACCGGCCACCGGTCCGCCACGTCCGGCCAGCCGGGGCGCTGCGGGAAGAAACAGTGGTCGAGGAGGTACGGCATGGTGTCCGGCGAGACGTGGACCGTGGTGCGCCAGGGGGGTGGGGCGGCCTGGGTGGCCGGGGGTGTGAGCGGTGTCGGGGGGAGCGTTCGTGCGCCGGGGGTGGTCGATCGGGGGTGCCGGAGCGGGGACGCGGCCCTTGGCGTGGGGAGGTTCTGGGCGGGGTGAGGGGCGATGACTGGGGCAACCTGGGCCGCCACGGAGCCCGGTCGGCGTTGGCCCGCACCGATCAGTTCGGCGGCGGTGTCGGCCGTCTCCCGTAGCAGGGCGCCGAGTTCGGCGGCGGCCGGGAAGCGTGCCGCGAGTGCGTCCAGCGGCGACGTCGGCCCGGCGGCCGAGGCGACGGCCCGCGACGGACCGGCACCCTGCGGCGCGGCGGCAGCCGGGACCTCGGTGACCGAAGGCCGCGCGGGGTTCCGCACCCGACCC
>NZ_AEJB01000569.1 GCF_000331005.1 Streptomyces turgidiscabies Car8 | reverse complement strand
GCCCCCTCTTCGTGAGGACACCACCATGTACAAACTCTTCTTCCGCCTGTTCTTCACGCGCATGGACCCCGAAGAGGCCCACCACCTCGCCTTCCGCTGGATTCGCCTCGCCGCCCGCCTCCCCGTGCTCCGGACGTTCGTCGCAGCCGCCCTCGCGCCCCGGTACGGGGAACTGCGCACCGAGGCCTTCGGGCTGCGCATGCACGGGCCCTTCGGGCTCGCGGCCGGCTTCGACAAGAACGCGGTCGCGATCGACGGGATGTCGATGCTCGGCTTCGACCATGTCGAGATCGGCACGGTCACCGGGGAGCCGCAGCCCGGCAACCCCAAGAAGCGGCTGTTCCGCCTCGTGCCGGACCGGGCGCTCATCAACCGCATGGGATTCAACAACGAGGGTTCGCTGGCCGTGGCGGCACGTCTGGCGAGCCGGGAGGCGGTCTTCAGGACCGTCGTCGGCGTCAACATCGGCAAGACCAAGGTCGTCCCCGAGGACGAGGCCGTCGCCGACTACGTGAAGTCCACCGAGCGGCTCGCCGCGTACGCCGACTATCTCGTCGTCAACGTCAGCTCGCCCAACACGCCCGGCCTGCGTAACCTCCAGGCCACCGAGGCGCTGCGCCCGCTGCTGACCGCCGTCCGCGAGGCCGCCGACCGTACGGTGACCTCGCGCTGCGTCCCGCTGCTGGTGAAGATCGCTCCCGACCTCGCCGACGAGGACGTGGACGCCGTCGCGGACCTGGCTGTCGAACTGGGCCTGGACGGGATCATCGCCACGAACACCACCATCGCGCGCGAGGGACTCGGTCTGACATCCGACCCGGCCCTGGTGAAGGAGACCGGCGGCCTCTCCGGCGCACCCCTGAAAGCACGCTCCCTGGAGGTGCTGCGCCGTCTCTACGCGCGCGTGGGGGACCGGATCACCCTGGTGGGTGTCGGGGGCGTCGAGAACGCCGAGGACGCCTGGCAGCGCATCCTGGCAGGCGCCACCCTCGTACAGGGCTACAGCGCCTTCGTCTACGAGGGCCCCTTTTGGGGCCGCACCATCCACAAGGGGCTCGCCGCCCGCCTGCGGACGAGCCCGTACGCCACCCTCGCCGACGCGGTCGGCGCCGACGTGAGGAAGACGGCATGACGGTTCTGGAACCCTTCGGCGTCCGACTGCGGCGCGCCATGGACGAGCGCGGCCCGCTCTGCGTCGGCATCGACCCGCACGCCTCGCTGCTCCACGACTGGGGGCTGAACGACGACGTCGCCGGTCTGGAGAGGTTCAGCCGCACCGTCGTCGAGGCGCTGGCCGGGCGGGTCGCGGTGATGAAGCCGCAGAGCGCGTTCTTCGAGCGGTTCGGGTCGCGCGGCGTCGCCGTGCTGGAGAAGACGGTCCAGGACGCGCGGGAGGCCGGCACGCTGGTCGTGATGGACGCCAAACGCGGCGACATCGGCTCCACCATGGCCGCGTACGCCGAGGCCTTCCTGGAGAAGGGCGCCCCGCTGTTCTCGGACGCGCTCACCGTCTCCCCGTACCTCGGCTACGGCTCGCTCCAGCCGGCGGTCGACCTCGCGCGGGAGAGCGGCGCGGGCCTGTTCGTGCTGGCGCTGACCTCCAACCCCGAGGGCGGTCAGGTGCAGCACGCCGTCCGCGAGGACGGGCTGAACGTCGGCGCGACCATGCTGGCGTACCTCGCCGCCGAGAACGCGGGGGAGCGGCCGCTGGGCTCCTTCGGCGCGGTCGTAGGGGCCACACTCGGCGACCTCTCGTCCTACGACCTCGACATCAACGGGCCTCTCCTGGCACCCGGCGTCGGGGCGCAGGGGGCGACTCCGGCGGATCTCCCCGGGGTGTTCGGGCCGGCGCTGCGGAACGTGGTCCCGAACGTCAGCCGAGGTGTTCTGCGTCACGGTCCCGAACTCGTGGCGCTGCGGGACGCGTCGGACCGCTTCGCGGACGAGATCCGGGCCGCTGTCGCCGCCACCTGAGGATTCGTACAGTTCGGCGGAGTCATCCGATGACTGACTTCAGGACGCCTTGAGACTGAATACATTCTCAAATCCAGGGCAGTTTGACCGAAATGTCCCAGCTGGCAAAGGCTGACCAGGACTTTTCCGCTGTTCTCGCTGACTCTGGCGGACTTGGCCGCTAGTCTCCGACGAGAGTCAACGAGCGAGCATGTTGTTCGTAGCTCACCAGGTGAGGGGCGATTAGCTACCTCACCGGTCCGTATCCGACAGTTCGACATCCGAGGTGACGTAGGCGTGGCTCTTCCGCCCCTTACCCCTGAACAGCGCGCTGCCGCGCTCGAAAAGGCCGCCGCGGCTCGCCGGGAGCGGGCCGAGGTCAAGAATCGACTCAAGCACTCCGGCGCCTCTCTTCACGAGGTCATCAAGCAGGGCCGGGAGAACGACGTCATCGGCAAGATGAAGGTCTCCGCCCTGCTCGAATCGCTCCCGGGCGTGGGCAAGGTCCGCGCCAAGCAGATCATGGAGCGACTCGGTATCTCCGAGAGCCGCCGAGTGCGTGGCCTGGGGTCCAACCAGATCGCCTCCTTGGAGCGCGAGTTCGGCAGCACCGGCTCCTGAGTCCTGGCACCCCGGGATTCCTGGAATAATCGCCGTATGGCTGCAACATTCCGGGGGACGACCCCCGAGCCCCCGGACGTACGTCCGCGACTGACCGTGCTCTCCGGCCCTTCGGGCGTCGGCAAGAGCACGGTCGTCGTTCATATGCGCAAGGCTCACCCCGAGGTGTGGCTGTCGGTGTCGGCGACGACCCGTAAGCCACGCCCCGGTGAGCGGCACGGAGTCCACTATTTCTTCGTCACCGACGAGGAGATGGACAAGCTGATCGCCAATGGCGAGCTGCTTGAGTGGGCCGAGTTCGCCGGCAACCGCTACGGCACGCCGCGTGCGGCCGTGCTGGAGCGGTTGGAGTCCGGCGAGTCGGTCCTCCTGGAGATCGATCTCCAGGGCGCCCGGCAGGTCCGCGAGTCCATGTCGGACGCTCTGCTGGTGTTCCTGGCTCCTCCTTCCTGGGAGGAGCTGGTGCGCAGACTGACCGGGCGGGGTACCGAATCGCCCGAAGTGATCGAACGCCGCCTGGAGGCGGCCAAGATCGAACTGGCCGCCGAGCCCGAGTTCGACGAGACCCTGGTCAACACCTCTGTCGAGGACGTGGCGCGCGAGCTGCTAGCCTTGATGGAAGTTGTGTGATCGTTCTCGATCCCATCCCACCTTTCGGAAGGCAGAGCGTGTCCTCTTCCATCTCCACGCCCGAGGGCATCATCAACCCTCCGATCGACGAGCTCCTCGAAGCCACCGACTCGAAGTACAGCCTGGTGATCTACGCGGCCAAGCGTGCCCGCCAGATCAACGCGTACTACTCGCAGCTCGGCGAGGGCCTCCTTGAGTACGTCGGTCCGCTCGTCGACACCCACGTCCACGAGAAGCCGCTCTCGATCGCCCTGCGTGAGATCAACGCGGGTCTGCTGACGTCCGAGGCCGTTGAGGGCCCCGCGCAGTAGTATTTTCAACTTTTGGTTGGTTTATCCACAGGCCCGACAGCGCGACTGTCGGGCCTGTGGTGTGTCATAGACCCGTACCGAGTCAGGTGCCGCGTCGCGTGTCGAGTCAGGGGAGGCCCGGTGGGCAAGCCGAAGGTCGTACTGGGGGTCAGTGGCGGCATCGCCGCGTACAAGGCCTGTGAGCTGCTCCGGAGACTGACGGAGTCGGGTCACGACGTCCGTGTCGTCCCCACTGCCTCGGCCCTGCACTTCGTCGGCGCCGCGACCTGGTCCGCGCTCTCCGGCCACTCCGTCTCCACGGAGGTCTGGGACGACGTCCACGAGGTCCCGCACGTCCGCATCGGCCAGCAGGCCGATCTGGTCGTCGTGGCCCCGGCGACCGCCGACATGCTCGCGAAGGCGGCCCACGGCCTCGCCGACGACCTGCTCACCAACACCCTCCTCACCGCCCGGTGTCCTGTCGTCTTCGCCCCCGCCATGCACACCGAGATGTGGGAGAACCCGGCCACACAGAAGAACGTGGCGACGCTGCGCCGCCGCGGCGCCCTGGTCGTCGAACCGGCCGTCGGGCGCCTGACCGGCGTCGACACGGGCAAGGGGCGCCTGCCCGATCCGGCCGAGATCTTCGAGGTCTGCCGCCGGGTGCTGGCCCGTGGCGTGAGCGAACCCGACCTCGTCGGGCGGCACGTCGTGGTCAGCGCCGGCGGCACCCGCGAGCCCCTCGACCCGGTCCGCTTCCTCGGCAACCGCTCCTCCGGCAAGCAGGGGTACGCGCTCGCCCGAACGGCCGCCGCGCGCGGCGCCCGGGTCACGCTGATCGCCGCCAATGCCGCCCTGCCGGACCCGGCGGGTGTGGACGTCGTGCCCGTGGGGACGGCCGTCCAGCTGCGCGAGGCCGTCCTGAAGGCGGCCGCGGACGCCGACGCCGTGGTGATGGCCGCCGCGGTCGCGGACTTCCGCCCGGCGGCCTACGCGGCCGGAAAGATCAAGAAGAAGGACGGCGAGGACCCCGAACCCGTCACCCTGATCCGGAATCCGGACATCCTCGCGGAGATCTCGGCCGACCGCGCCCGGACGCGCCAGGTCGTCGTCGGCTTCGCGGCCGAGACGGACGACGTCCTCGCCAACGGCCGTACGAAGCTGCGACGCAAGGGATGCGACCTGCTGGTCGTCAACGAGGTGGGTGAGCGCCGCACCTTCGGTTCCGAGGAGAACGAGGCCGTGGTGCTGGGCGCCGACGGCAGCGAGACCCAGGTGCCGCACGGGCCGAAGGAAGCGTTGGCCGACATCGTGTGGGATCTGGTCGCCCGTCGTCTCGAGTGAAGGGTTCCGCCGTCCCGGCAGACACGCGACATCCCTCCTACCTCGTACTTCGGGGCGTGGCGACCCTGGCGTACACCGCGTGTGACTGGGCAGAATGCCCGTGCCGCAGGTCACGGCGCTTCCGAGAGACGAGACGGAGGGGCCGATCGGCGAGTGCGACCGATAAAGTGTTCTCGGACGACACCGGGCGCAGCTCCCGATTCGTCCGCCAATGATCAGCCAGCAGCCGCTGCAACCACAGGGAGCGTTGTGTCCCGTCGCCTTTTCACCTCGGAGTCCGTGACCGAAGGTCACCCCGACAAGATCGCTGACCAGATCAGCGACACGATTCTCGACGCGCTTCTGCGCGAAGACCCCACGTCCCGAGTCGCCGTCGAGACGCTGATCACCACCGGCCTGGTGCATGTGGCCGGTGAGGTCACCACCAAGGCCTACGCGCCCATCCCGCAACTGGTGCGCGACAAGATCCTCGAGATCGGCTACGACTCCTCGAAGAAGGGCTTCGACGGCGCCTCCTGCGGCGTGTCGGTGTCGATCGGCTCGCAGTCGCCGGACATCGCCCAGGGCGTGGACACGGCGTACGAGCAGCGTGTCGAGGGCGACGAAGACGAACTCGACAAGCAGGGTGCCGGCGACCAGGGCCTGATGTTCGGCTACGCGACGGACGAGACCCCGGAGCTGATGCCGCTCCCGATCCACCTCGCGCACCGACTCTCGCGCCGTCTGTCCGAGGTCCGCAAGAACGGGACGATCCCGTACCTGCGTCCCGACGGCAAGACCCAGGTCACCATCGAGTACGACGGTGACAAGCCGGTCCGCCTGGACACGGTCGTCGTCTCCTCGCAGCACGCGAGCGACATCGACCTGGACTCCCTCCTCGCCCCCGACATCCGCGAGTTCGTGGTGGAGGCGGAGCTGAAGGCACTCCTCGACGACGGCATCAAGCTGGAGACCGAGGGCTACCGCCTGCTGGTCAACCCCACCGGCCGCTTCGAGATCGGCGGCCCGATGGGCGACGCGGGCCTCACCGGCCGCAAGATCATCATCGACACGTACGGCGGCATGGCCCGGCACGGCGGCGGCGCCTTCTCGGGCAAGGACCCGTCCAAGGTCGACCGCTCCGCGGCCTACGCGATGCGCTGGGTCGCGAAGAACGTAGTCGCCGCGGGCCTCGCCTCGCGCTGCGAGGTCCAGGTCGCGTACGCGATCGGCAAGGCCGAGCCGGTGGGCCTGTTCGTGGAGACCTTCGGCACGGCCAAGGTCGACGCCGAGAAGATCGAGGCCGCGATCACGACGGTCTTCGACCTCCGCCCCGCCGCGATCATCCGCGACCTCGACCTGCTGCGCCCGATCTACGCCCAGACGGCGGCGTACGGCCACTTCGGCCGCGAGCTGCCCGACTTCACGTGGGAGCGGACGGACCGGGTCGAGGCGCTGCGCAAGGCTGTCGGCCTGTAGGGTCCGCGCCCCGGCCGCGCTCGGTTGTCGAGGCCCGGTGTCCCATGGGGGCGCCGGGCCTCTGCGCGTCGGAAAATGGCTGGCGGGGGTGTGAGCCCGCTTCGTACGGTGGTGATCTTCCGGTGCGCAGGCCGCGGGTACTTCGGTGGAGTGCGTCCCTCGGGCGTGCGGTGAATCTGGAATTTCGTGCCGCTGCCGACTTGATCTCGGGAGTTCGAGCGCCGCTCGTTGTCAGTGGCGTTTGGTAAGAATGCAGGTGTGAGCAGCGAGAACGGGCAGGGGAGCGGCGGGGACCGCGGGGCCGACGGGGCGCCGCCCGAGCAGCTTGCGTTGATTCGGGAAAGCGTGCGGCAGGCCAAGGTCCCGCGGGCCAAGCCGCGGACCTGGCGGGGGGCCGCGCTGGCCAGGGAGCTGCCCGTCGCGCGGGTGCTCGTCGACAAGGGTGTGCTGCATCTCGACCGGTACTTCGACTACGCCGTGCCCGAAGAACTCGACGCCGAGGCCCAGCCCGGGGTGCGCGTACGGGTCAGGTTCGGAGCCGGGCGGCATCGGGTGCGGGACGGGCGCCGTGAGGGCGGGGGGCTCATCGACGGTTTCCTCGTCGAGCGCCTCGCCGAATCCGACTACTCCGGGCCGCTGGCCGCCCTCGCACAGGTGGTGTCGCCCGAGATCGTGCTGAGCGAGGAACTGCTGTCGTTGGCCCGGACTGTCGCCGACCGGTACGCGGGCAGTCTCGCCGACGTGCTGCAACTGGCCGTCCCGCCGAGGAACGCTCGCGCCGAGAAGGCGGCCTCCCCGGCGGCCCTGCCGGTGGCCGGGGTGCCGGACGCCGGGTCCTGGGGGCGGTACGAGCGAGGGGGCGCGTTTCTCGAGGCGCTGGCCACCGGGGGGGCACCGCGTGCCGTGTGGAACGCGCTGCCCGGATCCGAGTGGAGCGAGGAGCTGGCGCGGGCCGTCGGAGCGACGCTCGCTTCCGGGCGCGGGGCGCTGGTGGTCGTGCCGGACGGGCGCGCCGTCACGCGTGTCGACGCCGCCCTGACCACTGTCCTGGGGGAGGGGCGGCACGCGGTGCTCACCGCTGATGCCGGGCCAGAGAAGCGGTACCGGGAGTGGCTCGCCGTACGGCGGGGCGCTGTACGGGCCGTGGTCGGGACCCGGGCCGCGATGTTCGCGCCCGTCCGGGATCTGGGGCTGGTCGCGATCTGGGACGACGGCGACGACAGCCACAGTGAGCCGCATGCCCCGCAGCCGCATGCCCGTGAGGTGCTGCTGCTGCGGGCCGCGCAGGACAAGTGCGCCTTTCTGCTGGGGAGTTGGAGCTGCACGGTGGAGGCCGCGCAGCTCGTCGAGAGCGGCTGGGCCCGGCCGCTGGTCGCCGGGCGGGATCAGGTGCGGGCGGCCGCCCCGCTCGTACGGACGGTGGGAGACGGGGATTTCGCGCGGGACGAGGCCGCCCGGGCGGCGCGGCTGCCGACCCTCGCCTGGCAGGCGGCGCGGGAGGGGCTGAAGCACGGGCCGGTGCTGGTGCAGGTGCCCCGGCGGGGCTACGTACCGCGGCTGGCCTGCGCCCGGTGCCGGGAACCCGCTAGGTGCCGGCACTGCGTCGGGCCGCTGGAGGCGCGGGACGCCGGGGCGCCGTGGTGCGCGTGGTGCGGGCGGGAGGAGACCGGCTGGCACTGCCCGGAGTGCGGGGGGTTCCGGCTGCGGGCGCAGGTCGTCGGCGCGCGGCGGACGGCCGAGGAACTGGGGCGGGCGTTTCCGGCCGTGCCGGTGCGGACGTCCGGGCGTGAGCATGTGCTCGACACGGTGCCGGGGGCGCCCGCGCTGGTTGTCAGCACGCCGGGCGCCGAGCCCGTCGCCGAGGGCGGATACGCGGCTGCCCTGCTGCTGGACGGCTGGGCCATGCTCGGGCGGCCCGATCTGCGGGCCGGGGAGGACGCGCTGCGGCGGTGGATGGCGGCTGCGGCGCTGGTCCGGGGGCAGGGCGTGCGCGGGGAGGGGGCGCCAGGGGGGACGGTCGTCGTGGTCGCCGAGCCCACCCTGCGGCCGGTGCAGGCGCTGGTGCGGTGGGATCCCGTCGGGCATGCCGTGCGGGAGCTCGCGGAGCGCGCCGAGCTGGGGTTTCCGCCGGTGTCCCGGATGGCGTCCGTCGCCGGGACCGCGGAGGCCGTCGCCGGGTTCCTCGCCGGGGCCGAACTCCCAGGAGACGCCGAGGTGTTGGGGCCGGTTCCGTTGCCCGTGACGGCGGCGGGGCGGCCCCGGCGGACAGGGGCGCCGCCGCCCGGGGAGCAGTGGGAGCGGGCGTTGGTCCGGGTCCCGCCGGGCAGCGGGGCCGCGCTGGCCGCAGCGCTGAAGGCGGCCCAGGCCGCGCGGATGGCTCGGGCGGGGCGGGGTGGGGAGGCGAGCGTGTGGGTGCGGATCGATCCGCCCGACATCGGGTGAGGGCTGGGCGCAAGGGCACTGGATACGGGTGGGGCTGGTGCAGGGTGGGTCCCGGCGTGAGGTGGGGGCAGGGGGCAGGGGGCAGACAGGACGGGCGGGGGTTGTGTTCGGAGAGCGGGGTGGGACTGGCGTAGGGCCGGGGCATCGCCCCGGCGAGGAGGGGCCGGGGGCTGGGTGGACCGGACGGGAGTTGAGGTCGGGCGACGGGGTGGGACCGGCGTACGGGCGGGCCCGGAGACGGGTGGGCGTGCTTCTGCGCTGCGTGCGGCGAGGCTTGGAGTGCGGTGGTGGCCGTGCCGTGTGATGGGGGCTGGGCGGACGGGCGCGGGCATGCCTCTGTCCTACGCGTGGTGGGGGCGGCGTGCGGTGGTTACCGGGACTCGTCACGGGGGCTGACCGGAAAGGCGTGGGGCGGGCATGCCTCTGCCCTCCCGGGTGGGTGTGGGAGGGCAGAGGGTGGGGTGGGCGGTGGTTCTGGTCAGCCGTTGCGCGGGCCGGGGAAGGCCGTGGGCCTCGCTTCGTCGCGGAGGGTGGGGCTGCCTGCCGTCGGCTGGGTCGGCATCGAGCGGGCTGCGGGGACCGTCGGCACCGTGGGCATGACGGTGCCGACCCCGCCGACCGTCCCGACACCCACCGTGCGGGTCGTCGCGGTCTCCGTGGCGCGCTCGGCGTCGGCCGCCGCCTGTGCGGCGGCGCGGCGGGCACCGTAACGGCGGTGGACGGCCTGCTTGGTGACCCCGAGCGCCGAGCCCACCGCGTCCCACGAGAAGCCGAGTGAGCGGTCGAAGTCCACGGCGGCCGTGACCAGGGTTTCGACGCTGTCCCGCAGTTCCTGGGCGAGGCGGACGGTCGGAGCGGGGGCCCGCCCGTAGACGACGAAGCCCGTGGAGGGGCCGGAGCGGCGCGGGCGGTAGACGTTGCCCAACTGGGCGGTGAGGGTGCGCAGTGCGTCCACCTGCCGGCGGACCCGCTCGATGTCCCGCACCAGCAAGTGCAGGCTGGCCCGAGCCTGGGCGTCGTGGGTTGCGTGGTCGGCCATGAACAAGCCTCTCGAACCGGCGTTGAAAGGGATCGGGCCGCGCGATGTGCGGCTCGTTGTGGTCAACCCTTCTGGTCAACTCTTTCTTGACCAACGCGATTTTGCGTGAGTGGTCACGGTGCGGGGGCGTAGGGGCATATGCGTACGCCCCCCCTGGAGTGCGGTCATAGACTGGTGCGCTGCCCGCAGAATCCCGTCCGAGAGGCCCACGCCCACCCATGAGGCTTGTCTTCGCTGGTACCCCTGAGGTCGCCGTTCCCGCTCTGGATGCCCTGATCGGGTCGGAACGGCATGAAGTGGTCGCCGTCGTCACGCGGCCCGACGCGCCCGCCGGGCGGGGACGCAGGCTGGTCGCCAGTCCCGTGGCCCAGCGGGCCGAGGAGGCCGGGATCGAGGTGCTGAAGCCCGCCAGGCCCAGGGACGAGGAGTTCCTCGCGAGGCTCCGGGAGATCGGGCCCGACTGCTGTCCCGTTGTCGCGTACGGGGCCCTGCTGCCCCGCGTCGCCCTCGACATCCCCGCCCACGGCTGGGTCAACCTGCACTTCTCGCTGCTGCCCGCCTGGCGTGGTGCCGCGCCCGTGCAGCACTCCGTCATGGCCGGCGACGAGATCACCGGTGCCTCCACCTTCCTCATCGAGGAGGGCCTCGACTCCGGTCCCGTCTACGGCACGGTGACCGAGACGGTCCGGCCCACCGACACCAGCGGTGACCTGCTGACACGGCTCGCCTTCGCCGGCTCCGGGCTGCTGGCCGCGACCATGGACGGTATCGAGGACGGCACCCTGAAGGCCGTACCGCAGCCCGCCGACGGCGTCACCCTCGCGCCGAAGATCAGCGTCGAGGACGCCCACGTCGACTGGTCCGTGCCCGCTCTGCGGGCCGACCGGGTCGTGCGCGGGTGCACCCCCGCACCCGGCGCCTGGACCGTGTTCCGGGGCGAACGGCTCAAGCTCATCCATGTCACGCCCGTGCCCGAGCGCACCGATCTCGCTCCCGGAGTGCTCTCCGTCGGCAAGAACAACGTGTACGTGGGCACCGGGTCGTACGCCGTCGAGCTGCTGTGGGTGCAGGCGCAGGGGAAGAAGCCGATGCGCGCCGCCGACTGGGCGCGAGGCGTGCGGATCGCCGACGGCGAGGTGCTCGGAGCCTGAGCCTTCGTCCGGCCCGTGCCCGTAGCGGTACCGCGAGATTCGGGCCGGCCGGACACGACGTACGCTGGAAACCGCACCCCTTTTCCCATATCCGGAGCACCTTTTTCGTGAGCGAGCAGCCTCGTCGGCCCCACAAGCCCGGCAAGCCCTACCGTCGGCCCCAGAAGGACCCCGTCCGCATCCTCGCCTTCGAGGCGCTGCGAGCCGTGGACGAGCGGGACGCGTACGCCAACCTGGTGCTGCCGCCGCTTCTTCGTGCGGCCCGCGCGAAGGGGGACTTCGACGGGCGGGACGCGGCTCTCGCCACCGAGCTGGTGTACGGGACGCTGCGGCGTCAGGGGACCTATGACGCCGTCATCGGCGCGTGTGTCGACCGGCCGCTGCGCGAGGTCGACCCGCCGGTGCTCGATGTGCTGAGCCTTGGCGTGCACCAGCTGCTCGGGACCCGCATCCCGACGCACGCCGCCGTGTCCGCCTCCGTCGAACTGGCCCGGGTCGTCCTCGGCGACGGACGGGCCAAGTTCGTGAACGCCGTGCTGCGCAAGGTCGCCCAGCACGATCTGGACGCCTGGATCGAGCGGGTCGCGCCGCCCTACGACGACGATCCCGAGGACCATCTCGCCGTCGTGCACTCACATCCCCGGTGGGTCGTCTCCGCGCTGTGGGATTCGCTGGGGGGCGGGCGCGCCGGCATCGAGGAACTGCTCGCCGCCGACAACGAACGGCCCGAGGTCACCCTGGTCGCCCGGCCCGGGCGGGGCACCACCGAGGAGCTGCTCCACGAGGAGGCCGCGGTGCCGGGGCGCTGGTCGCCGTACGCCGTGCGCCTCGCCGAAGGCGGGGAACCCGGGGCCATCGAGGCCGTACGGGAGGGGCGCGCGGGTGTGCAGGACGAGGGCAGTCAGCTCGTCGCGCTCGCCCTGGCCAATGCTCCGGTCGACGGGCCCGACAAGGCCTGGCTCGACGGGTGTGCCGGGCCCGGCGGCAAGGCGTCGCTGCTCGCGGCTCTCGCCGCGCAGCGGGGTGCGTCGCTGCTCGCCTCCGAGAAGCAGCCGCACCGGGCGGGGCTGGTCGCGAAGGCGCTGGCCGGCAATCCCGGCCCCTACCAGGTCGTCGTCGGGGACGGGACCCGGCCGCCGTGGCGGGCCGGCAGTTTCGACCGCGTACTGATGGACGTGCCGTGCACCGGGCTCGGGGCGCTCCGCAGGCGTCCCGAGGCGCGCTGGCGGCGACGCCCGGAGGACCTGGAGGGTTTCGCGCCGCTCCAGCGCGCGCTGCTGACCACCGCCCTGGAGTCGGTCCGGGTCGGCGGGATCGTCGGCTACGCCACCTGCTCGCCGCACCTGGCCGAGACCCGGGCGGTTGTCGACGACGTGCTCAAGCAGCACCCGCACGCCGAACTCGTCGACGCCCGGCCGCTGTTCGAGGGCGTGACCGACCTCGGTGACGGCCCCGACGTACAGCTGTGGCCGCATCTGCACGGGACCGACGCCATGTATCTGGCCCTGATCCGCCGGACCGGGTGACCGCCGGTCGTTGGTCGTCGGTGCGTCGGACGACCTGAGGTTTGCTCATTCGGGCGGGGCGGGACGGAACCGGCGCCTCGGCGATGAAGCGGTCGTCGCCGATGTACCGACCGGTCGGCAGCGACAGAGTCCCCTCCGTTTCGCCCCCGCAGGGCCCGACGGTCAGGTTTTGGCGGCCCCGGGTACGCCGTCCTCCCGCGCGCGTCGGTGTGGCCACCAGACCATCGGGCCCACGTCCAGGAACAGCGCCGGGACCAGCACGGACCGGACCACCAGGGTGTCCAGGACCACGCCCAGGGCCACCGCGAAGCCGATCTCCGCGAACGCCACCATGGGCAGCGTGCCCAGGGCCGCGAACGTGCCTGCCAGGACAAGGCCCGCAGAGGTGATGACCGCGCCGGTCGTCGACAAGCCCGTCACCACGCCCTTGCGGGTGCCCTGGCGAGCCGCCTCCTCACGGATACGGGTGGTCAGGAAGATGTTGTAGTCGATGCCCAGCGCCACCAGGAAGACGAAGACGAACAGCGGGAAGTCCGTCGACTCACCCGCGTAGTCGAACAGGTGACGGAAGGCGAGGGCGCTGATGCCCAGGGCCGCCGCGAAGGACAGCACCACCGTGCCGATCAGCAGCAGCGGGGCGATCAGTGCCCGGAGCAGGGCACAGAGGATCAGCAGGACCACTCCCAGGACCAGCGGGATGATCAGCAGATTGTCGTGCGTCGTCGCTCTGTCCATGTCCAGCAGCGCCGCCGTACCGCCGCCCACCTGCGCGTCCGCGTCCGGCACCGCGTGCACGGCGTCCCGGACCCGCTCCACGGTCTGTTTCGCGGCCTCGCTGTCCGCGGGGGCGGTCATCGTGGCCTCGAACAGCACCTTGCCCTCGGAAAACGGCCTCGTGCCCGGAGGCAGGCCGAGGGAGTCGGGGACCACCCCCCGCGTCCCGGCGACCGCCCGGCGGACCTCCTGGGCCTGTGCCTGGTCGCTGATGACGACGAGCGGATCGCCGCTGCCCGCCGGGAAGTAGCGTGCGGACACCTCCTGGCCGACGATCGAGTCCGGTTTGTCGGTGAACGCGTCGGCGTTGCTCAGCCCCTCGGCGCGCAGTTGCATCAGGCCGAACGAGCACGCGATCAGGGCCGCCGCCGTGATGCCCCAGATCATGCGCGGGCGAACGGAGATGCGCCGGCCCATGCGGGCCCACAGGCCGCGTTCGGTCGGGTCGGGCGACCCGTTGTGCGGAATCACCGGCCAGAAGATCCACCGGCCGCAGATCACCAGCAGGGCGGGGAAGAGCGTCATCATGGCCAGCAGGGCCACCGCCACCCCGATCGCCGCCACCGGGCCCAGGCCGCTGGTCGAGTTCATCTCGGCGGCCAACAGCACCAGCATGCCGAGCACGACCGTCGCCCCCGACGCGAAAACGGCGGGGCCCGCGCGATGCAGGGCGAGCGCCATCGCCTCGTGGCGGTCCTCGTGTCGGCGCAGCTCCTCCCGGTAGCGGGCGACCAGGAGCAGGGCGTAGTCCGTCCCCGCACCGAACACCAGCACGGTGAGAATGCCCGCGCTCTGGCCGTTCACCGTCAAACCCGCGTGCTGGGCGAGGAAGTAGATCAGCGCCTGCGCGGTGAACAGGGCCGCGACCACTCCCAGCAGGGGGACGAGGATCAGGGTGGGGCTGCGATAGGTGAGCAGCAGCATCACGATGACGACGGCCATCGCCGAGACCAGCAGCGTGGAGTCGATGCCTTCGAAGGCCTTGGAGAAGTCCGCCGACGTACCGCCGGGGCCCGTGATGTGCACGGCCATCCCGGCCGCACCGGTTCCGGCGGCGGCCCTGATGGAGTCGACGGCCGGCGCGATCCGCTCCCAGCCCTTCTCGTCCATCGTGATGGGTACGAGGACCTGCGCGGCCCGTGGATCGGTGGCTCGGTCGAACACCGGGCCCCGGGTCTCCGCGCCCCGGATGCCGTGGTCCCGCAGCTTCTTCAGCTCGCCGGTGGCTTCGGTGATCCGGGCCCGGTCCGCAGCCGTGAGGCCGCTCTCGCGCGCGTAGACGACGATCGCGGGGATCTGCTCGGGCCTGAAGTCTTCGGAGAGATGGAGGACCTGGGTGGATTCGGCGGACCCCGGCAACCAGGAGGCGGCGTCGTTGTCCTGCGCGTCGGTGAGCTTCTGGGCGAAGGGCCCGACCAGCACGAGCAGCACCAGCCACAGGGCCAGCACCAGCCACTTGGCCCGCCGCCCGCAGACGAGGTACGCGGTCCTACGGTTCCCGTTCATACCCACCTCGACCGGTCCGGGTAAGGGGCGCGGGGCGGTGACACGTGCGGCTGCGCCGCGTGGGCGCGAGTGACCGCGGACGACCCGCAGGTTGCTGACCACCCTTGCCAGGACGGACCCGCACGCGCAACCCCCGGCGGGCATGGCAGTCTGGGGGCATGGCCGCGCAGATCAACCCCAGTATCCTGTCCGCCGACTTCGCCCGACTCGCCGAGGAGGCGAAGGCGGTCGAAGGGGCCGACTGGCTTCACGTCGATGTGATGGACAACCATTTCGTACCGAACCTCACGCTCGGTGTGCCGGTCGTAGAGTCCCTCGCGCGGGCGACGGACACCCCGCTGGACTGCCACCTGATGATCGAGGACCCCGATCGATGGGCGCCGCAGTACGTGGAAGCGGGGGCGGGTTCCGTCACCTTCCACGTCGAGGCCGCCGCCGCTCCGGTGCGGCTCGCCCGCGAGATCCGGGCGAAGGGCGCCCGGGCCTCCATGGCCCTCAAGCCCGCGACTCCGATCGAGCCGTACGAGGACCTGCTGCCCGAACTGGACATGTTGCTGATCATGACGGTCGAGCCGGGTTTCGGCGGCCAGGCCTTTCTCGACATCATGCTCCCCAAGATTCGCCGCACCCGCGAGTTGATCAGCAAGCACGGTCTTGAGCTGTGGCTCCAGGTCGACGGGGGCGTCGCCGCCTCGACCATCGAGCGCTGCGCCGAGGCCGGCGCCGATGTCTTCGTCGCCGGATCGGCGGTGTACGGCGCCGCGGACCCGGCCGAGGCGGTACGTGCACTGCGCACCCAGGCGCTGGCGGCGACCGCCGGTGCGTCCTGGGCGTGCGGCCACTGAGCCAAGGGAACGTGAACGACGTACTTCTGGGCAGATCAAGCACTCGGGATCTGACAGGATGAACGGCGAATCCAGAATGTGAACAGCAGTGATGTGAAAAGCAGCGAAGTGAAGAGCAGTGAGGAGATCGTCGTGTCGGGTATGTCGGCGGGCCGGTCAGCAATGCGGATGGGGCCCGCTGAGCTGGTGCAGGCGGCGGCCATGGCCCGCCGTTTCTACCTTGAGGGCAAGTCCAAGATCCAGATCGCCGAGGAGTTCGGCGTGAGCCGCTTCAAGGTGGCCAGGGTCCTGGAGACCGCTCTCGAACGGGATCTGGTGCGGATCGAGATCCGTGTCCCGGCCGAACTGGACGCCGAGCGCTCGGACGCGCTGCGCGCCCGGTACGGCCTCAGGCACGCGGTCGTGGTCGAGTCCCCGGCCGATGCGGAGGAGTCGCCCGATCCCGAGAACCTCGGTGAGGTGGCCGCCGATCTGCTCGGCGAACTGGTGAACGAAGGCGATGTCCTGGGCCTCGCCTGGGGCCGGTCCACCATCCACATGGCGGCGGCCCTCGACCGGCTGCCGCCCTGCACGGTGGTCCAGTTGACGGGTGTGTACGACGCAGGAACCGCCGAGCGCGGCTCCGTCGAGGCGGTCCGCCGCGCGGCCCAGGTGTCCGGCGGCGACGCCCACCCGATCTACGCGCCGATGCTGCTGCCCGACGCGGCGACCGCCGCCGCACTGCGCAGCCAGACCGGGATCGCGCGGGCCTTCGAGTACTTCGACAAGGTCACGGTCGCCTGCGTCTCCATCGGTTCCTGGGAGGCCGGTATCTCGACGGTGCACGACATGCTCAGCGACGAGGAACGCAGCCACTACGCGTCCCTGGGTGTCGCCGCCGAGATGTCCGCGCACCTCTTCGACACCGAGGGGCGCCGGGTCGGCCGTGACCTCGGCGAACGGTGCATCACCGTCAAGACGGACCAGCTGCGCCGGGTTCCCGAGGTCGTCGCGATCGCGGGCGGACAGCGCAAGGCCGCGGCGATCGACGCGGTGCTGCGGTCCGGGCTGGTCACCAGCCTGGTCACGGACACCTCGGCCGCGGACTACCTGATGACGGCGGGCCCGACGCCGAAGCCGGCGCTCAACAGGGCGGACCCGGACGGGATCTGACGACCTGCCGGTGCCCGGGTTCCCTTCGGGGGCCCGGGCACCGCTCTGTTCAGGCTCTGTCCAGGGGGCGCGTACGGGGACTCGGCGGCCCTCAGTCGTGCTCCTCGCCGTCTCCGCCCTCCGCGTCGACGTGCGGCAGTATCCGGTCGAGCCAGCCGGGCGTCCACCAGGCGTGGGCGCCCAGCAGGGTCATGACGGCCGGCACCAGCAGCAGTCGTACGACCGTCGCGTCGATGAGCACACTCACGGCCAGGCCCAGGCCGAGCATCTTCACCACCACGTTGTCGCTCACGACGAACGCGGCGAAGACGCTCACCATGATCAGGGCCGCGCAGGTGATCACCCGGGCGGTGATCTCCAGGGCGTGGGCCACGGACGCCCGCGCGTCGCCGGTGCGCAGCCAGGCCTCGTGGACGCGGGAGAGCAGGAAGATCTCGTAGTCCATGCTGAGCCCGAAGATGATGGCGAACATCATCATCGGCACATAGCTCTCGATGGGCACCTTGCCGGTCACGCCCAGCGCGGGCCCGCCCCAGCCCCACTGGAAGACGGCCACGACGACGCCGTACGAGGCCGCGATCGACAGGACGTTGAGGACGGCCGCCTTCAGCGCCACCAGGAGGCCCCGGAAGACGGCCAGGATGATCAGGAAGGCGAGGGCGACGACCACGCCGATGATCAGCGGGAGGCGGCTCGCGACGATGTCACGGAAGTCGACCTGGGCGGCCGTCGTGCCGGTCACATAGCCGTGCGCCGCCGTGCCGGAGACGGCGCCGGGCAGGGTGTCGTCGACGAGGCGGTTCGTCAGGTCGGTGGTCGTCTCGCTCTGCGGTGCCGCCTTGGAGTAGACCGTGCCGACCAGGACATCCCCGTCCTTCGTCGCGGTGAGGGGAGTGACGGTGGCCGCGCCCGGTACGTCCGTCAGGGCCTTGGACGCCTTCGAGGCGAGCGCCGAGCGCTGGTCGGAGGGCACCTTCGTCTGGTCGATGACGACCGTCAGCGGGCCGTTGGAGCCGGGCCCGAACGACTGGGCCATGATGTCGTACGCCCGCCGGTCCGTGAACGACTTCGGATCGGCGCCGTCCCCGATGTGGCCGAGCTGAATGGACAGCACCGGGATCGCCAGCACCAGCACCGTGAGGACCCCGCCCGCCAGGAACCACCAGGGGCGCCGCTCGACGCGCTGCGCGTAGCGGTGCCAGGTGCCGTGCCCCTCGGCCTCGTCGGCATCGGCGGCGGCCTCGGCGATCGGGCGGCGCACCCGGTAGCGGTCGATACGGTGGCCGATGAGCCCCAGCAGGGCCGGCACCAGGGTGAGGGCGCCCACGACCGCGGAGACCACCGTCACGGCCGCGGCGACGCCCAGTTTGGCGATGAAGCCGACCCCGGACACGGACAGGCCGGCGAGCGCGACGATCACCGTGCACCCGGAGACCAGGACGGCCCGCCCGCTGGTGGCGGTGGCGCGGCCGGCCGCCCGTACCGGATCGTCGCCGTCCATGAGGTTCTGCCGGTGCCGGGTGATGAGGAACAGGGCGTAGTCGATGCCGACGCCCAGGCCGATCATCGTGGCCAGCGTGGGGGAGACGGTGGCGAAGGTGAACGCCGCCGCGAGCAGCCCGAGGCAGGCCAGTCCGCCGATCACGCTGATCAGCGCGGTCAGCAGGGGGATGCCGGCGGCGAGCACGCTGCCGAAGCCGACCAGCAGGACGACGATCGCCACCGCGAACCCGATCAGCTCACTGATCCGGTCGTCGGCGACGGGCCGGGCCAGCTCGCCCAGCGGTCCGCCGTACTCGACCTGCACTCCGGCCGCCCGCAGCGGTTTCACCGAGTTGTCGACGCCGTCGAGGTAGTCGTCGTCGAGGGTGGACGGCTGGACGTCGAAGCGGATGGTGACGTAGCCGGTCTTCGCGTCGCCGGAGAGCGGTCCGACGGTCTGCTTGCCGGCGGGCTGGGAGCCGGGCGGTGGCAGCGGGTTCTGGACGGACAGGACGTGCGGGAGTTTCTGCAGGTCGGCGACGGTCTGCGACATCTGTGTGGAGACCGAGGTCAGGGGCTTGGCCGAGTCCCGCAGGACGATCTGGCTGCCGTACCCGCCGGCCGCCGGATCGTGCTTCTTCAGTACGTCGAGGCCCTGCTGCGACTGGACTCCGGGCAGGGAGAAGTTGTCGGAGTACTCACCGCCGAAGGAACGGTTGAGTACCTGGAGCGCGGCGAGCGCGATCAGCCAGGCCACGATGACGATCACGAAGTGCCGGGCACACCACTCGCCCAGCCGGCGCAGTCTCCCGCGCGGGTTCTTGCCGTCCCCCGGTGCTGGTACTGGTACTGGCGTTGCTGTCGACGATGACATGCGCGGCTCCCGCCGACGACTGGCCGGTCCTCTTCATTGAACGACCCGCTGATCGACATGTCCTGTTGGGAGGCTGCCGCCCGGGTCCTCGCCAAGGTTGTCGCCCGGGTCCTCGTTGTCATGGGGCGGCCGGTGGGATCTACTACAGCGATGATCACTTCGACCTTTCGCGACTCCGCACGGCGGTACTGAGATGACCGACCCGCTCGCCCCGGTGTTCGCGGGCACCGCGCCCGCCGGTGTCCTGTCCTGGCCCGCCGCCCTGCCGGCACAGCGAGCGCTCGACGGCGCCCGCACGGCCGGCTGGGAGGCCGTCGACCTCGATCTCACCGGCGTCTCGGACAAGACCGGGCTGATGACGGCCTGTGCCACCGCGATGCGGTTCCCGGACCGGTTCGGCGCGAACTGGGACGCGCTGGCGGACTGCCTCGGCGACCTGGAGTGGTGGCCCGCGAGCCGGGGCCGGCTCCTCCTCGTCCGGAACTGGCAGGAGTACGCGGCGGCCCGGCCCGAGGAGTGGAACACCCTCCAGGAGATCTTCGCCGACGCCGCCGCGAGCTGGCGGGAGACGGAGACGGGGCTGGCGGTGGTGATGGTGCTCGCCTGACCTCTCCGGCCGGTGGTCCGCCGGAGGATGCCACCAGCCGCCCCGCGATCCGTCTGGACGATCCGACCAGGCGGTTTCAGGTCACGGGCATGGGACAATGAGGTACGTGCTCTTCCCCCTGGCTGTCCTGTCCGGGGGCCACCTCTGATCGACCGGGATGTGCAGCACGTGCGTTTCCTCAATGACATCCAGCCTCCGTACGACCTGACGTACGACGACGTCTTCATGGTCCCGAGCCGTTCCGCCGTGGGTTCCCGGCAGGCCGTGGACCTCAGCTCCCCGGACGGCACGGGCACGACGATCCCGCTGGTCGTCGCCAACATGACCGCCATCGCGGGCCGCCGGATGGCCGAGACGGTCGCCCGGCGCGGCGGGCTGGTCGTCATCCCGCAGGACATCCCGATCGAGGTCGTCACCGAGGTCGTCTCCTGGGTGAAGAGCCGGCACCTCGTGCTCGACACGCCGATCGTGCTCGCCCCCCACCAGACCGTCGCCGACGCCCTCGCCCTGCTGCCCAAGCGGGCGCACAACGCGGGAGTGGTCGTCGATGACGGGCAGCGGCCGGTCGGTGTGGTCACCGACGCCGACCTGTCCGGGGTGGACCGCTTCACCCAGCTCTCCGAGGTCATGTCGAAGGACCTGCTGCTCCTCGACGCGGACATCGACCCGGGCGAGGCCTTCAACCGCCTCGACGGCGCCAACCGCCGGTACGCGCCCGCCGTCGACGCCGACGGCAGGCTCGCCGGCATCCTCACCCGCAAGGGGGCCCTCCGTGCCACCCTCTACACGCCGGCCACGGATGTGAACGGGAAGCTGCGGATCGCCGCCGCCGTCGGCATCAACGGCGATGTGGCCGGAAAGGCACAGCAGCTGCTCGACGCGGGCGTCGACACCCTCGTCATCGACACCGCCCACGGCCACCAGGAGTCGATGCTCAACGCCGTCAAACTGGTCCGCGACCTCGACCCGGACGTCCCGATCGTCGCCGGCAACATCGTGGCCGCCGAGGGCGTCAAGGACCTGATCGAGGCGGGCGCCGACATCATCAAGGTCGGCGTCGGACCGGGCGCCATGTGCACCACCCGCATGATGACGGGCGTGGGCCGGCCGCAGTTCTCCGCGGTCCTGGAGTGCGCGGCCGAGGCGAAGAAGTACGGCAAGCACGTGTGGGCGGACGGCGGGGTACGCCACCCCCGCGACGTCGCGATGGCGCTGGCCGCCGGTGCGTCCAACGTCATGGTCGGCTCCTGGTTCGCGGGGACGTACGAGTCCCCGGGCGACCTGCAGCAGGACGCCGCCGGGCACCTCTACAAGGAGTCGTTCGGCATGGCGTCGGCGCGTGCGGTACGCAACCGTACGTCGGAGGAGTCGGCGTACGACCGGGCCCGCAAGGCGCTGTTCGAGGAGGGCATCTCGACGTCCCGGATGTTCCTCGACCCGGCCCGTCCGGGCGTCGAGGACCTGATCGACTCGATCATCGCGGGCGTTCGCTCCTCCTGCACCTACGCCGGCGCCAACTCCCTCGAGGAGTTCGCCCAGAAGGCCATCGTGGGCGTCCAGAGCGCGGCCGGTTACGCGGAGGGCAAGCCGCTCCACGCCAGCTGGGGCTGACGCGGCCGTGCTGAACGATCTCGACGAACGGATCGTGCGCGCCCTCGCCGAGGACGCGCGCCGCTCCTATGCGGACATCGGGCAGCTGGTCGGGCTGTCCGCGCCGGCGGTGAAGCGGCGCGTGGACCGGTTGCGGGAGAGCGGGGCGATCACCGGGTTCACCGTGCGGGTGGATCCGGCGGCGCTGGGGTGGGAGACGGAGGGGTTCGTCGAGATCTACTGCCGGCGGAACACCTCGCCGGAGACGATCCGGCGGGGGCTCGAGCGGTACCAGGAGGTGGTGGCCGCATCCACCGTGACGGGGGAGGCGGATGCGGTGGTGCAGGTTTTCGCCTCTGACATGCGGCACTTCGAGCGGGTGCTGGAGCGGATCGCCGGGGAGCCGTTCGTGGAGCGGACGAAGTCCGTGTTGGTGCTGTCGCCTTTGCTGCGGAGGTTTTCTTCGGGGTCGCCTGCGTAGGGGGCTCTGAAGGGTTCGTTGGCGGGTGCGGGTTCGTTGTGGCTGGTCGCGCAGTTCCCCGCGCCCCTTGGCGGCGCTGTCCCCGACCCCGTTTACAAGTTGCCCTACTCTGCTGGCTTTCTTGCCAGGGCGTTGTTCTCGATGGAGTTGTGGACGCTGAAGCTCACCGCGTCGCCTCGGTAGCGGTCGTCGGACCATTCGACCGGGCGGCCCTCCCTTGTCGTCGTCACGCGGCGGACGCGCAGGAGGGGGCTCGTGCGGCGGATGTCCAGGAGTTCGGCGTCCTGGGCGCCGGCCGCCACCGCGTCGATGACGTGTTCGCCGTATGCGAAGACAAGACCCGTGTCCTCGAAGAGGCGTTGGGTGACCGAGGGGCAGTCCGGTTCGATGGGTTCCACGGACGGGGCGATCCAGTCGGCATAGACCGTCCGCTCCAGAAGGACCGGTTCGCCGTCCAGGCCGCGTACCCGCAGGACGTGCAACACCTTTGTCTTCTCACGGAGTTGGAGGCGTATCGCGTCCTCCGTCGTGGCCCGGCGGTACTCCTGGTGCACCACCTGGCCCGTCGCCTCCCGGCCCATCGCGCGGGCCCACTGGGCGAAGCTGCGCAGTTCCTCGAATGTCTGGCTGCGGCGGCTGGCCAGGACCACCCGCCGGGCGCCCTGGCGGGAACCGATGAGGCCCTCGGCCGTCAGGGCCGCCACCGCCTGGCGGATCGTGCCGCGGGCCACGCCGTAGTGGGCGGCGAGCTCTGTTTCCGGAGGCAGACGGCTGCCGACCGTGTACTGCTCGCGGTCGATCGCCCGGCGCAGCTCGTCGGCGATCTCCTCGTGTCGCGCCGTCATGCTTCCCCTCTGAGTTCGTGGCTGTGCACAGTGTGACCAGCGTAATCGACATCCACGCACCGTCCACGGTCGGCGAGATTGTGCAGGAAATCGGTGGCCAGGGTTTCGCCAGTGTTCACGAGGGCGATACCACCGGAAGGCGTACTGAAGTCAACTTGTTCAGACAAGTTCTCCGCACCACCTCAACCCTCGTGCGTACCCCTGGAGAGACCGTGACCGTGACCCTGCCGAGAACAGCCGTCCGTGGCGGCGCCCTCGCCGTCGTCGCCGCGCTCGCCCTGACCGCCTGCGGCGCGGCCCCCGACGACACGTCGACCACCGCGAACGGCAAGAACGCGGCCACCGCGACCTCCGCCGCCGACTTCGGCGGTCTGGCCAAGCTGGTCACCGCCGCCAAGAAGGAGGGCACGCTGCACGCCATCGCGCTGCCCCGCGACTGGGCCAACTACGGCGCTCTGATCGACGGCTTCCAGAAGAAGTACGGCATCAAGATCGAGGTCGAGAACCCCGACGGGGCAAGCCAGGACGAGATCAACGCCGTCACGTCCCGCAAGGGGCAGGACCGGGCACCCGACGTTCTCGACCTGGGCAGCTCCTTCGCGCTGAGCGCCGCCCAGCAGGGGCTGCTCGCGCCCTACAAGGTCGCCTCCTTCGCCGACATACCCGAGGGGCAGAAGGACCCGGAGGGACGCTGGTTCAACGACTACGGCGGCTACATCTCCATCGGGTGCGACGCCAAGCGCGTGAAGACCTGCCCCACATCCTTCGCCGACCTGCTGAAGCCCCAGTACAAGGGGCAGGTCGCCCTCAACGGCAATCCCACCAAGTCCGGTTCGGCCTTCGCCGGCGTCTGGGCGGCCTCGCTGGCCAGCGGCGGTTCCTTCGACGACATCCAGCCCGGCCTCGACTTCTTCGCCAAGCTGAAGAAGAACGGCAACTACACGCCCGTCGAGTCGACCCCGGCCACCGTCGAGAAGGGCGAGACGCCCATCAGCATCGACTGGGACTACCTCAACGCCGGATACGCCGACGAGTTCAAGTCCAAGGGCGTCGACTGGACGGTGTCCGTGCCCAGCGACGGCGAGTTCTCCCAGTTCTACTCCCAGGCCATCAACAAGGACGCCCCGCACCCGGCCGCCGCCCGCCTGTGGCAGGAGTACCTCTACAGCGCCGAGGGACAGAACCTCTGGCTCAAGGGCTACGCCAGGCCCGCCCTGATGACCGCCATGGAGAAGGCCGGCACCCTCGACAAGGCCGCCGCGGCCAAGCTGCCCAAGGTCTCCGGCACACCGTCCTTCCCGACCGAGGCCCAGCAGAGCAAGGCCAAGTCCGTGCTGGCCGAGGGCTGGGGCAAGGCCGTCTCCGGATGACCGCCACCCTCACGCGGGTCGACGTGGCGCCCGCCGCTTCCCTGAAGCGGCGGCGTCGCGCCCCCGGCTGGCTCGCCGTACTGCCGCTGCTCGCCTTCGTGGCGGTCGCCTTCGGGGTGCCCGCCCTGGCGATGCTGAACGGCGCCTTCACCGTCAAGAACCAGGCCACCGGCGCCACTTCGTACACCACCGCCAATCTGACCGACTCCCTCCAGGGCGCGTATCTCACGGCCCTGATCGGCAGCGTCAAGCTGTCCGCCGTGTCGGCGCTGATCGCGACCGTCCTCGGACTGCTGCTCGCCCAGGCCGTGGTGACCTCCCGCTTCCGGGCCCTGCGCGAGGCGGTGCTCACCGCCTCCGGGGTCCTCGCCAACTTCGGCGGAGTGCCGCTGGCCTTCGCCTTCGTCGCCACCCTCGGCAACTCCGGTGTGCTGACACGGCACTTCGGACTCACGGAGAAGGGCTGGAGTCTCTACAGCTTCTGGGGACTGGTGATCGTCTACCTCTACTTCCTGATTCCGCTGATGGTCCTCACGATCACACCCGCGCTCGACGGCCTGCGGTCCCAGTGGCGCGAGGCCGCGCGGAACAACGGGGCCACCAACGTCCAGTACTGGCAGCACGTCGGTCTGCCCGTGCTGCTGCCCTCGCTGCTCGGCGGGTTCGTACTCCTCTTCGGGAGTGCCTTCGCCGCGTACGCCACCGCCGCCGCCATGGTGGGCAGTTCGATCCCGCTGGTCACCCTCCAGATCGCCGACGCCATCTCCGGCAACGTGCTGGTGGGCCAGGAGAACGTGGCGCTCGCCCTCAGCCTCGACATGGTCCTGATCGCGGGCCTCGTCATGGCCGTGTACCTGCCCCTGCAACGGAGGAGCGCGCGATGGCTCGCCTGAACCTGTGGCGCGGGGTGGTTCTCACCGGCGCCGCGGTCTACTTCCTCGTCCCGCTCGCCGCCTCCGTGATCTTCACGGTCGACGTTCCGGGCGAGGGCGTCACCTTCGACGCGTACAGCCAGATCGTCGGCGCCGACGGCTTCCTCCCCGGCCTGACGCTGTCCCTCGAACTCGCCGCCGCCACCATCGCCGTGGTCCTGCTGCTGATGGTGCCCGCGATGGTCGCCCTGCGGCTCGGCGCACCCCGGCTGCGGCCGGTCGTCGAGGTGATCTGCTCGCTGCCCCTGGTGGTCCCGCCGATCGCGTTCGTCGCCGGGATCTCGACCGTCCTCAAGTGGGGGCCGGAACACCTCTCCCGTACGCCCCTGTTCCAGACCTTCGTCGCCATCCAGAACCCTGACTTCCCCGTCGTCCTCGTCCTCGCCTACGTCGTGATGGCGCTGCCCTTCGTCTACCGGGCACTGGACGCCGGGCTGCGCGCGATCGACATCCGCACATTGGTGGAGGCCGCCCGCAGTTGTGGTGCGAGCCCGGTACAGGCGCTGGTGACGGCGGTGCTGCCCAACCTGCGCGGGGCCCTGCTCAACGCCTCCTTCCTCACCCTGGCCCTGGTGCTGGGCGAGTTCACCGTGGCCCAGTTGCTCGGCTTCCAGCCGTTCGCCGTGTGGATCTACAGCGTCGGCGGCTCGCAGGCCCAGCTGTCCGTCGCCGTCTCCGTGCTCAGCCTGTTCGTCACCTGGGCCCTCCTCCTCGCGCTCGCCGGGCTCGGCGGGCGTTCCCGAACCGCCGCCGCCAAGGGATGAACCACATGACGCTCGACAAGGCCGCCACCGTCGAATTCCGGGGCCTGCGCCGGGAGTTCGGCCCGACCGTCGCCCTCGACGGACTCGACCTCGCCGTACGGCCGGGCGAACTGCTCGCGCTGCTCGGACCCTCCGGCTGCGGCAAGACCACCGCGCTGCGCATGCTCGCCGGGTTCGAACACCCCGACTCCGGCGAGGTGCTGGTCGACGGGGAGGACGTCACCCGGGTGCCTGCCCACCGCAGGGACGCCGGGATGGTCTTCCAGTCGTACAGCCTCTTCCCGCACCTCAGCGCCCTCGACAACGTGGCCTTCGGACTGCGGATGCGCAAGGTGCGTACGTCCGAACGACGCGCCCGCGCCGCCGAGTTGCTCGACGTCGTGGGCCTGGCCGACAAGGGCGCGAGTTTTCCGCACCAGCTCTCCGGCGGCCAGCAGCAGCGCGTCGCACTGGCCCGCGCCCTGGCTCTGCGTCCGCGTGTACTGCTCCTCGACGAGCCGCTGTCGGCGCTGGACGCCAAGGTACGGCTGAACCTGCGCGAGGAGATCCGCCGCCTGCAACAGGAACTCGGCATCACCACCCTGTTCGTGACGCACGATCAGGAAGAGGCCCTGTCCATGGCCGACCGGGTCGCCGTGATGCACTCCGGGCGCCTCGAACAGTGCGCCGCCCCCGCCGAGTTGTACGGTCGGCCCGCCACCGCCTTCGTCGCCGAGTTCGTCGGCACGATGAGCCGGATCCCGGGGCGGCTGGCCGCCGGCACGGTCGAGGTGCTCGGGCAGCGGCTCCCGGTCGACGGCGAGGCGCCGGCCACCGCCGAGGTCGACGTACTGGTCCGGCCCGAGGCGGTGCGCGTCGGCGCCGACCCGGCGGGCGACGCACGCGTCGTCGCCACGGCGTTCCTCGGCGCGGTCACCCGGATCACCGTACGGCTCGGGGACGGCACCGAGGTGAAGGCCGACCTGCCCGCACACGAGGCCGCCACGCTGGGCGCGGGAGCCACCGTGCGGGTGTCGCTGCCGGAGCGGCCGGTGCTGGTGGCCGAGCGCGCGAACCGCCCGTGACGAACGAGAGTTTGTGAGAGAGAGAATCGTGACCCCCCACACCCCCCGTACCTCCGACACTCCCGGAGTTCCCCAACTCCACCTCCAGGCAGCCCTGTTCGACATGGACGGCACGCTCGTCGACACCGAGCGGCTGTGGTGGGAGGCGGTGGAGCAGGTCGCCGGGAGGCCGCTGACCGTGGCGGACCAGCCCGACGTGCTCGGCCGGCCCGTCGAGCACACCGCCGACTGGCTGGCCGCCGCCACGGGAGCGGAGGCCGGCCGCCTCGCCGCCGAACTGCACCGGGAGTTCGCGGCCCGGGTCCGCACCGGCATCGTGCCCCGCCCCGGCGCCCTCGACCTGCTCGACGCGCTCGCCCGGGCCTGCATACCCACCGCCCTGGTGACCGCCTCCCCCCGGGCCGTCGCCGACACCGTGCTCGAAGCGCTCGGCGCCGCCCGCTTCGCGGTCTCCGTCACCGCCGACGACACCGAACACACCAAGCCCGCCCCCGATCCGTACCTCGCCGCCTGCCACGCCCTGGGTGTCGACCCGGCCGCCTGCGTGGCCGTCGAGGACACCGAGACCGGCGTCACCTCGGCCGAGGCGGCGGGCTGCGCGGTGCTCGCCGTCCCCTCACTCGCGCCGATCGAGGCGGCCCCCGGCCGGACGGTACTGACCAGCCTGGCCGGCGTCACCGTGGCGCAGCTCGACGCCATGGTCACCCGTGAACTCCGGGTGCTGAGCTGGAACCTCTGGCTCGGCGGCACGCAGGTCGCCGACCACCGCGAGAAGCAGCTCAAGGTGATCACCGAGACGGGCGCCGACGTCGTCGGCCTCCAGGAGACGCACGGCACCTCCGCCCAGGAACTGGCCGAAGCCCTCGGCTGGCACCACCACCAGGCCGGCCCGAACCTCGGCGTCATCAGCCGTTACCCGATCAGCGCCCGCCTGGGTGACCCGGACGTCGGCTTCTACGGGGCGACCGGGGTACGGATCCGGCTGGACGGCGGGCTGGCGGCCGACGTCTGGAGCGCCCACCTCGACTGCGCGCCCTACGGGCCGTACGACTCCCACTTCGACGGGCTCCCGGCGGCCGAGCTGGTCGCCCGTGAGAGCGGGCGGCTGGAGCAGCTGCGGGAGATCCTGCGCCGGATCAGCGACTCCGCCGCCGACGGCTCCACGCCTGTCGTGCTCGTCGGGGACTTCAACACGCCCTCGCATCTGGACTGGCCGGGGGTGGCGTGGCCGGTGACCAAGGCGGCGGAGGAGGCGGGGCTGCGGGACTCGTACCGGGAGGCCCACCCGGACGCGGTCCGGGATCCCGGTCACACCTGGTCGCCGATCCACGTCGACCACGAGGACGGGAGCGGGCGGCGCGAGCCGCAGGACCGGATCGACTTCGTGCTGCACAACGGGCGGGGGTTGCGGGTGCTGGATTCCCGGGTGGTGGTGAGTGGGGCTGTGCGGCTGTGGCCCGACGTGGCCGACAACGACTGGCCCTCCGACCATGCGGCGGTCCTGACGACGTTCGGGCTCCGGTAGAGATTTCTCCTCGCCCCCGCCGCCCCTA
>NZ_AEJB01000568.1 GCF_000331005.1 Streptomyces turgidiscabies Car8 | reverse complement strand
ATCACCGGCGCCGTACTGGCGGTCGACGCGGGTGCGGTGGTGTCGGCGGGGGCACTCGCCGGATCACTCGCGACAACCGTCTGGGCAGGACTGGTGGCCGGGCCGCTCGCCGTGTCGCTGGTGTCCGGGGTGGACGGCGACGGGGTCGGGTCGTCGGTCGGCCCCCCGGTCGGGGTCCCTGTAGGCGACGTCGAGCCGGACGGTGTCGGCGTCGGGGAGGCCGGCGTCGACGGCTTGGAGGTGGGCGACGCGGACGTGGACGGCGAGGACGACGTGGACGGCGTACTCCCGCCCCCGGTGCTCCCGCCTCCCGGTGTCTTCGTCCCCGTCGGGTCGTCCGACGGCTCCTCGCCGTCCGTGGGTGGCGGCGTCGGGTCGTCCGAGGTGCCCATCGTCCCGTCGGGACCCGGGTCGGTCGGGCGGCTGGTGGCCATACCGGTGTCGCCGTTGCTGTCGCCGTCGCCGTTGTCGGCCTTGTCGGCGCCCAGGCTGTCGTCGTCGCTGCCCGCGCTGGCGGACGGGTTGACGCCCACCTGGTCGGACGGTGTGTCACCCGGGTTCGACGTCGCGCCCAGGGTCACCACCGTGCCGAGCACGGCCGCGAGCAGGGCGCCCGCGCCGGCCGCCACGAGGTTGCGCCGGGCACCGCCCACGAGCCGCTGGACGCCCGACACCTTGTGCGCCCCGCCGCCCCCGGACCGGGACGCGATCACGGTCGGCGCGAAGTCACCGCCCCCGTAGCCGGAACCGGTACCGGAAGCCGAACCGGAACCGGTGCCCGACGGCTGCAGCGGCGGATAACCGGCGGCCCCGAAGACCGCCGGGACGCCACCGGGAGGCGACGCCGACTCCTCGTACCGCGCGTCCGGGACCTCCTCGCCCGCCGTGGAACCCGGGCCGGAACCGGGGCCGGGGGTGTCACCGGCCCGGTCGGCGACCAGGGTGAGGGCACGGCGGCCCGCGACCGTGCCGCGCTTGTCGGCGACGGCGCCGCGCAGGCCGATGGCGGCCTCCAGCTCCGTACGGGCCTGGTCGAGCTGTTCGCCGCAGAGCGCGAGGATGCCCAACTCATGGTGGAAATAGGCCTGTTCCGAGACCTCGTCGGCGAGCCGAGCGGCCTCGGCGCCGAGCAGCAGGACGTGTTCCCAGGCGCTCCAGTACAGGCCGGCCGCGAAGGCGGGCGCCGCCGTGCGGGCCAGCTGCACGGCCGTGCTCTCCTCGCCCTCCCCCGGCGGCGTGGTCTCGGGGACCAGGACGGCCAGCGCGGCGAGCAGGGCGTCGGCCTCGGCGCTCACCCGCTCGGGGGTGACGGACGGGTGGCCTGCCCACCAGGCGTAGTGCTGGGCGGCGGTGAACGCCCGGTCCTGGGCGCCCTCGCCGTATCCGGCGGCCTCCAGCTGGGTCCGTACCCCGGCCGCGAGCCGGTAGTGGGAGCCGACCGGGGACACGAGGGCGCAGCCCAGCAGCTCCCCGAGGGCGGCGTCCGCGTGGGTGTCGCCGACCAGTGCGGGCAGATGGGCCTGGTGGGGCACCTCACCGCCGAGCGCGACGGCGAACCGCAGGGTGTCCCGGGCGGACGCGCTGAGCCGGGACGCGAGCAGCGGCGCGGGCGCGGCACCCTCGGCGAGCGAGGGCAGCGGTACGTCGTCCTCGTCGCCGGAGTCGAACGCCGCGTCGACCGGGGTGTCGGCCGGGACGTCCTCGAAGACGCCGAAGTCGTCGAAGGCGTCGGCGCGGGCCCGCAGTCCGTCGCGCTGCCTGAGCAGGGCGCCGGCCTGGACGAACCGCAGGGGCAGGCCCTCTGACTCGAACCAGAGGTCGCCGGCCCAGTTGGCCTCCTCCTCGGTCAGGACCCGGCCGACGGCGCGCTCGAGGAGCTCCAGACCGCCGGCCCGGTCGAGGCCGTCGAGGAACAGTTCCTCGATCAGCGCGTCGGCGGACGGGGCGGGTACGTCGGGGGTGGCGCTGATCAGGAAGGCGCACTCGGGGGTCGCGTCGAGGAGTTCGTCGAGCGCGGCGCCGCCGAACTCCACGTCGTCGAGGACGACGACCGCGCCGGCCTCCCGGACGAGGGCGCGCAGTTCGTCCGGTTCCGGCCGGTACAGAGGCGCGTTGTATACGGCGTAGAAGAGGTCGTAGAGCAGGTCGGTCTGGGTGCGGTGGAGGCCGGTGAGGCGGACCACGCCGTCGGGGGCGAGGTCGGCGCAGTCGGCGGCCACGGCGTCGAGGAGTGTGGTGCGGCCGGAGCCGGCCGGGCCGGTGAGGCGTACGGAACGGCCGCGGGCCAGCAGCCGCACCAGCCGTTCGCGCTCGCCGTCGCGCTCCAGGAGCGGCAGTTCGGGCCGCGCGGGCCCGGGCGGTACGGATGGCCGCGCGGCGCGGGTGATCTCGGTGCGCTCGGCCGCCGTGAGCTTGACGGGCCGGCCGGGCCGTTCGCCGGGCGGGCAGACCTCTATCTCGCTGCCGTCGACCGGGTTGACGGTGAGCAGATAGTCACCCGAGACGAGCTGCGCCGTGCGGGCGAGCGCCGGCGTGTGCTGACCGAAGTCGGTTGTGAGGGCGTCGCGAGGCGGGCGCTGACGCGGCGTGCTGCCGTCGGCGTCATGGCCGTACTCCTCGGAGCCCTGGCTGTTCGGGTCCATAAGGTTCAAGCCCCCCAAAAGCGTCGTGTGCGGGTCGACGGGACCCAGGCCCCTCCCGGCCTTGCTGCACACTGCGCTGTCGCTTCTGGTCCGGGCCCGCTCGTGGGATGTCAGGCAGCGGGCGACCGAACCCTAAACCTTCGCACAGTATCTATGACAGGCCGGGGTACCGCGCCGTCCGAGACGTCACAGTGTCGTGAGGATTGTGCGCGAAGCGCGTTTTCACACTCTGGGCAGTGACTCCACCCCGATGCCGCCCTCGATCGCCAGGATCCGGTGCAGCCGGGTGGCCACCAGCAAACGTTGCATCTGCGGTGGTACGTCGCGCAGCACCAGCCGCCGGCCGCACCGCCCGCACCGCCGGTGGGCTCCCATGATCACCCCGAGCCCGGTGGCGTCCCAGGAGTCCAGCTCGGACAGGTCCAGCACGAGATCGCCGACGCCTGTGTCGACGGCCGTGTGCAGGACCGTACGGGCGTCCGCCGCGCTGCGGACGTCGAGGCGGCCCCCGACGACCAGCTCGGCGTGGTCGCCCCTGATGTACATATGCGCTCCCGTGAGTGCGTGTGTCGTGCTCCGCGTCGGTAGGTGATGCAACGTCTGACTGCCTTTGGGGCGGTCAGGTTGCCGTCTGTGAGCGAACCGATACTCAATTCACCCCACAGGGTGATACCCCAGGGGTTCGTGCGGTTTCCGTACCTGTTGACTACGTGCGGTACTGCTGTGCGGCGATACGTCTCGGCGCTTGTCGGTACCGCCCGGTACTGCTCAGTGCTTGTAGAAGCCCTGCCCGCTCTTTCGGCCGATGTCACCGGCGTCAACCATCCGGCGCATCAGCTCCGGAGGAGCGAACTTCTCGTCCTGGGACTCGGTGTAGATGTTGCTCGTGGCGTGCAGCAGGATGTCGACCCCGGTGAGGTCGGCGGTGGCCAGCGGGCCCATGGCGTGCCCGAAGCCGAGCTTGCAGGCGAGGTCGATGTCCTCGGCGGTGGCGACACCGGACTCGTACAGCTTGGCCGCCTCGACGACGAGCGCCGAGATCAGCCGGGTCGTCACGAAACCGGCGACGTCCCGGTTGACGACGATGCAGGTCTTGCCGACCGACTCGGCGAACTCCCGTGCGGTGGCGAGGGTTTCGTCGCTGGTCTTGTAGCCGCGGACCAGCTCGCAGAGCTGCATCATCGGCACTGGTGAGAAGAAGTGCGCGCCGACGACCCGGTCCGGGCGGTCGGTGACGGCGGCGATCTTCGTGATGGGGATGGCGGAGGTGTTGGAGGCGAGCACGGCGTCTTCGCGGGCGATCTTGTCGAGCGCGCGGAAGATCTCGTGCTTGACCTCGAGCTTCTCGAACACCGCCTCGACGACGATGTCGGCGTCGCCGACCGCGTCCAGGTCGGTGGTCGCGGTGATGCGTCCGAGGGCGGCCTCGGCGTCGGCCGCGGTCAGTTTGCCCTTGCCCACGAACCGGTCGTACGAGGATTTGATGCCGTCGGTGCCACGGGTGAGCGCTTCGTCGGTGACATCGCGCAGTACGACGTCCCAGCCCGCCTGGGCGGAGACCTGGGCAATGCCGGAACCCATCAGGCCGGCTCCGATGACGGCAAGCTTCCGTGCCACTGTGCGACTCCCCTGACGCGCTGTTTATGTACCTCGTGCATTGGCCTCTTCGGCGGACCCTAGCGCTCGTGAGGGGCTGTGTGACCGGTAAGTAATGCGCGTCACGTCTCATCAGGCGGACATCACACCGACGTGGCTCATTCGGCCCCTCGGACGGCTAGGACAGGTCCTGGTCGAGCGGTCGGGGCAGGTCGTCACTACCCTGGCCGCATGGTCAATCTGACGCGCATTTACACCAGAACCGGCGACCAGGGCACCACCGCCCTCGGGGACATGAGCAGGGTCGCCAAGACCGATCTGCGGATCTCGGCGTACGCCGACGCCAACGAGGCGAACGCGGTGATCGGGACCGCCGTCGCGCTGGGCGGGCTGGAGACGGAGGTCGTCAAGGTGCTGACCCGGGTGCAGAACGACCTGTTCGACGTGGGCGCGGATCTGGCGACGCCGGTGGCCGAGAACCCGGAGTTCCCTCCGCTGCGGGTCGAGCAGTCCTACATCGACAAGCTGGAGGCGGACTGCGACCACTTCCTCGAAGGCCTCGACAAACTGCGCTCGTTCATCCTGCCCGGCGGCACCCCCGGCGCGGCCCTGCTGCACCAGGCGTGCACGGTCGTACGCCGGGCCGAGCGCTCCACGTGGGCGGCGCTGGAGGTCCACGCGGAGGTGATGAACCCCCTCACCGCGACCTACCTGAACCGCCTGTCGGACCTGCTCTTCATTCTTGCCCGCACGGCCAACAAGGAGGTCGGGGACGTGCTCTGGGTTCCGGGCGGGGAACGCTGAGGAGGCCGCGCGACCTCATCTCCCTACGGCTTGCCCCTCGGTGGGCGTGCCCTCTGGAACAGTCCTGTCAGGAGCAGTGCCCCGCCGACGCACATCAGGACCACGCCCACCTTCGTCAGGGTGACGAAGGGAATATCGACTCCCCCGGCGAACTGCCACAGCACCAGGCCGATCACCAGGGTCGCGGCGCCTTCCAGCAGGTTTTTCGTCGCCCCGCTCATCGGCGCGCGCTCTGCTTCTCGAAGGTGACCCGGCCGGCGCTCTCGGCGTCTGAGGGCCCGCCAGGAGCCTTCTTGGGCCAGATCGTGTACGTCAGTGCGATCAGACCGTGGATGCCGGCCATCCGGAGCGCCGCCCCCTGGGTGGACCGCAGGGACGAAGTGTCGCCGTCGCCGACGTACCAGACGGCGCCCTGGAGCAGCGCGCACGCGACCGCGGCCATGACGACCGTACGCAGCCACAGGCGGCCCTCGTGGCGGGCCCGGGCCATGCCGTACCGGGGCGGTTTCTGCGGGGGCGGGCCGCCGGCCAGGCGGTGGGCGACGTGGCCGTCGAGCCAGCGGATCGTGTAGTGGCCGTACCCCGCCGTGAAGCCGATGTAGAGCGCGGCCAGGCCGTGTTCCCAGCCGGGTTCGGCGCCGTTCCTCAGGTCGATCGCCGTGACGACGAACAGCACCAGTTCCAGCAGCGGTTCGCAGAGCAGCAGCGCCACGCCGGTGCGGCGCCACTTGAGCAGATAGCGCGCGGTCAGGCCGAGCGCCAGCAGCACCCAGAAGCCGACCTCGCAGGCGATGATCAACGCGACGATCACGACTCGCTCCTCCCAGGGGAATGCGTCCTCCCTCCAGGCTCCCGGCCGGCGGTGCCCGATTCGTCGTCGGCGGTGAGGAGGTCCCGGTACATCGAAAGATGCAGTTCGGGACCGTTCCCGAGGATCAGGCGGGCGGCGTCCGGGCCGTGTTGGATGGAGGCATGGCCCAGCGACTCCCCCGCCCGCACCGCGACGACGTGCGTATCGCGCTCGCGGGGCTGCTCGGCGGTCTGCTGATCTGGGGCGTCGGTCTCGGCACCCGCACGGCCCGTGACCCGCTCGTCCTCCTGGACGGGCGCTGGCCGATCCTGCTGCCGCTGGTCGTGACCGCCGGCTGCGAGCTGCTCCGGCGGAGCCGTCCGCGTACGGGCCTGCTGGTCGGTACGGGCGCGCTGACCGTGGACGTCCTCACGCAGGGCAACCTGGTCACTGTCGTGATGTTCACGGACCTCGTGTACGCGGCCGTCCTGTACGGGCCGCCCGCCACCGCCCGCCGGGTCCCCTGGATCACCGGGCTGCTCTCGGTGGCCACCGCGATCGTGCCCCTCGCCGTCTGGCGGGTGCCGCAGGCGCTGCTCGTCGGTGTGGTCGTCGGGATCGTGGCGTTCACTCCAGCCGCCACCGGCCTGATCGTGCGCAACCATCGCGACGCCGCCGTCTCCGCCCGGCTGCGTGCCGAACAGACCGCGCTGCTGGCCGAGTTGGACCGCACCCAGGCGGTGACCTCCGAACGGGCAAGGATGGCAAGGGAGTTGCACGATCTGGTCGCCAACCACCTCTCCGCTATCGCGATCCACTCCACGGCCGCGCTCTCCCTCGACGACCCGGACACCTCGAAGCGGGCCCTCGGCGTCATCCGCGAGAACAGCGTGGCGGGACTGGCCGAGATGCGCCGCCTGATCGGCATCCTGCGCGACAGCGGTGGCGACCTGGAACCGGCGGCTGCCCCGACACTGGACGGCCTCGGCGCGCTGGTCGACGGCGCCCGCACCAACGGCCTGGACATCACCCTCGACGCCGACACCGACCACGCCGTCCTGCCTGCGCCGGTCGAGCTGGCCGCGTACCGCATCGTCCAGGAGTCCCTGACCAACGCCCTCAAGCATGCCTCCCCCGGCCGGGTCTCGGTGGCGCTGACCCGGCGGGACTGTTCGCTGAGCGTCGCCGTGACCAGCCCGTACGGCGATCACGCCAGCCCGCGCGCGCCCGGCTCGGGCGCCGGCCTGGTGGGGATGCGGGAGCGGGTCGCGCTGCTGGGCGGGACCTTCACGGCGGGGCCGGACGGCGCCCGCTGGGCCGTGCGCGCGGTGCTGCCCCTCACCGAGGCGGAACGAGTGGCAGAACGAGAAGGAGGAGGAGAAGGCGTATGACGGAGTCAGGTCGGGTGGACCGGGAGCGGGCGATCCGGGTGCTCGTCGCCGAGGACCAGTCGGCCGTACGGGCCGGGCTCGTCCTCATCCTGGGCAGCGCGCCCGGTATCGAGGTGGCCGGGGAGGCGTCGGACGGGGAGCAGGCGGTGGCGCTGGCCCGTGAACTACGGCCGGATCTGGTGCTGATGGACATTCAGATGCCGCGCCTGGACGGGGTGTCGGCGACCCGGCAGGTGGTCGCGGAGGGCCTGGCGGACGTGCTCGTCCTGACCACCTTCGATATCGACGAGTACGTGTTCGGGGCGCTGCGCGCGGGAGCTTCCGGTTTCCTCCTGAAGGACACGGAGGCGAAGGACCTGATCGACGCCGTCCGGACGGTGGCGCGCGGCGAGGGCCTGATCGCTCCGGCGGTCACCCGGCGTCTGATCGCCGAGTTCGCCGCCGGGCCGGCCCGGGAGCCGAGGGCCGACCCCGCCGTCCTGGACGCCCTCACCCGGCGCGAGCGCGAGGTGCTGTCGTGTCTCGGCGAGGGACTGTCCAACGCGGAGGTCGCGACCCGTCTCGACATGGCCGAGGCGACGGTGAAGACGCACGTCAGCCGCCTGTTGGGCAAGCTGGAGCTGCGCAGCCGAGTGCAAGCCGCGGTGCTGGCGCAGGAGTTGGGGGTTTAGCGGTTCGGGGGAGGCTTTCCGCGAAGTGGTCCAGACCTATTGACCCGTGGTCCAGACCTTCCTATTCTCGCGGCACTGTGGGTGCGAAGGCTCAGTCGCGCCCCCCTGACACCTCCAAGGAGGCGCGGCATGCGCTTCGGACAAAGATGTACGGCAGGCCTGACAACCCTGCTGCTCCCGCTCGCCACCCTGGTGGGCCTGGCGAGCCCGACACAGGCGGCCGCTGCGGCTTCATCGGCTACCGCGACCTACGCCAAGACCCAGGACTGGGGAACGGGCTTCGAGGGCAAGTGGACGGTCAAGAACACCGGTACCACGTCGATCAGTTCATGGACGGTCGAGTGGGACTTCCCCTCCGGCACGGCCGTCACCTCGGCCTGGGACGCGGACGTCACCTCCGGTGGCGCCCACTGGACCGCCAGGAACAAGTCCTGGAACGGCACCCTCGCCCCCGGCGCCACCGTCTCCTTCGGCTTCAACGGCAGCGGCTCCGGCTCCCCCGCCAACTGCAAGCTGAACGGCGGCAGTTGTGACGGCGGCTCGGTCCCGGGCGACAACGCCCCTTCCGCGCCCGGCACTCCCACCGTCTCCGGCGTCACCAACACCTCGGCGAAGCTGAGTTGGAGCGCGGCCACCGACGACAAGGGCATCAAGAACTACGACGTCCTGCGCGGCGGCACCAAGGTCGCGACGGTGACGGCCACCTCGTACACGGACACGGGCCTGACCGCCGGTACCGACTACTCGTACACCGTCCAGGCCCGGGACACCGCCGACCAGACCGGACCGGTGAGCGGCGCGGTCGCCGTGCGCACCACGGGCGGCACCACCGACCCGCCCACCGGGAACAAGGTCAAGCTCGGCTACTTCACCGAGTGGGGCGTCTACGGCCGCAACTACCACGTCAAGAACCTGGTGACCTCGGGCTCGGCGTCGAAGATCACCCACATCAACTACGCGTTCGGCAACGTCAAGGACGGCAAGTGCACCGTCGACGACACCTACGCCGCCTACGACAAGGCCTACACCGCCGACCAGTCGGTCTCCGGCGTGGCCGACACCTGGGACCAGCCACTGCGCGGCAACTTCAACCAGCTGCGCCAGCTGAAGGCCAAGTACCCGAACATCAAGGTGCTGTACTCCTTCGGCGGCTGGACCTACTCGGGCGGCTTCGCGCAGGCCGCCGCCAACCCGGCCGCCTTCGCCGCCTCCTGCAAGGCGGTCGTCGAGGACCCGCGCTGGGCGGACGTCTTCGACGGCATCGACATCGACTGGGAGTACCCCAACGCCTGCGGCCTGACCTGTGACACCTCAGGTGCGCCGGCCTTCAAGAACCTGCTGTCGGCGCTGCGTACCACGTTCGGGGCGAACTACCTGGTCACCGCGGCCATCACGGCCGACGGTTCCTCCGGCGGCAAGCTCGACGCGGCCGACTACGGCGGCGCCTCCGCCTACGCCGACTGGTACAACGTGATGACGTACGACTACTTCGGCGCCTTCGACGCGGACGGCCCGACCGCCCCCCACTCGCCGCTCACCTCGTACGCCGGTATCCCGGCCGCCGGCTTCAACTCCGCGGACGCCATCGCCAAGCTGAAGGCGAAGGGCGTCCCGGCGGCGAAGCTCCTGCTGGGCATCGGCTTCTACGGCCGAGGCTGGACCGGCGTCACCCAGTCCGCCCCCGGCGGCACGGCGACCGGCGCGGCACCGGGCACGTACGAGGCGGGCATCGAGGACTACAAGATCCTTAAGTCGTCCTGCCCGGCCACCGGCACGATCGCCGGCACCGCGTACGCGTACTGCGGCAACAACTGGTGGTCGTACGACACCCCCGCGACGATCGCCGGGAAGATGTCCTGGGCCAAGAACCAGTCCCTGGGCGGCGCGTTCTTCTGGGAGTTCAGCGGAGACACGAGCAACGGGGAGCTGGTGAACGCGATCAGCGGCGGTCTGGCGTAACCACCGGCACGAGAGCACAACAGCGCGACGGCACGAAAGGCGG
>NZ_AEJB01000567.1 GCF_000331005.1 Streptomyces turgidiscabies Car8 | reverse complement strand
CCCTGTCGTCGGTCAAGTCAGTGCGTACGGCGTGTGGAGAACGTGTGGTCTTCCGACCGGGGTGCGCGCAGCATGGCCCAGTAGTCGACCAGACGCCAGGGGCAACTGACCCAGGCTCGGCCGGCTTTGTTGCGGTAGTAGCCACCCGCCGATCCACCGTGCTTCCAGACGGTCTTGTCCAGCTCCTCGTCGACCCGCTGGTTGTACGCTTCGGTCGCCTCCCAGGTCGGCTCCATCGAGGAGTGGCCGTTCTCGATCAGGTACTGGAGGCTTTCGACCGTGTAGTGGACGTGCTCCTCACTGGTCACGTTGTGGCCTCCGCCATGGTTGGGAGCCGCGTTCGGGCCGGCCGTGACGAAGAAGTTGGGGAAGCCGGGAACGGTGATGCCCAGATACGCCCGCGGGTTCTGCTCCGCCCACTCGTCGGCCAGCCTGACGCCGCCGCGGCCCACCACGTCCAGGAAACCGAGGTATTCGAGCTTGAAGCCGGTGGCCCAGATGATGACGTCGGCGGCGAGGAACTTCCCCTCCGTCGTGACGATACCGTCGGGGCGGATCTCCTGGAAGGAGGCCCGGTGCACCGTCACATTGTCGCGCTTGACGGCCTCGAAGAAGCCGGGGTCCTTCACGATTCGCTTGGCGAATGGCGGGAAGTCCGGTGTCAGCTTCTCTTTGAGGTCCGGGCGGTCGGCGAACGCCTCGTCCAGATAGCGCAGACAGGCCTGCATCACCGCGTCGTTGGCCGGGGACGCCGACACGTGCGTCGCATACCAGTCCTCGTCGATCCGGGGCACGGGCCAGCCCTTGTCCGCGGCCCACCAGTACGTCTTCGTCCGGAACCACTGGTGGAAGTACGGGATGTTCTCCAGCGCCCACCGCACGCCGTCGGGCACGCCGGCGGATACCTGCCCTTCAGGAATGACCCAGTGCGGCTGGCGCGCCACGATGTCCAGGCACTCCACCTGGTCGGCGACGGCGGCGACGACCTGTACGGACGTGCAACCCGCACCGAGGACGACCACCCGCTTGCCCCGCAGGTCGACATCGTGGTGCCACTCGGCGGTGTGCATCATCGTGCCCATGAACGAACTCGCACCTTCGATGTCCGGGGTCGACGGCCCGTTGAGCACACCCGTGGCGGTGACCACCGCGTTGGCGCGGCGCGTCCGGACGGTGCCGTCCTTGTGTCGGACGGAGATCTCCCAGACCTGGTCGTTCTCGTGCCAGGTGCAGCCGAGAACCTTGGTGGAGAAGGCGATGTGCGAGTAGAGGTCGTACTTGGCGGCCACGCCTCGCAGGTACTCGAGGTACTCAGGTCCCGTCGGGTAGTACTTCGACCACCGGGGATTGAGTTCGAAGGAGTACGAGTAGAAGTGGCTCGGGGTGTCGACCGCGGCTCCCGGATAGGTGTTGCGCGACCACGTGCCGCCGAGGTCGTCGCGTTCCTCGAAGACCTGGTAACGGAAGCCCGCCTGGCCGAGCTTGATCGCGGCGTTCAGACCGATCATCCCGGAACCGATGATCGCGACGCTGAAATCCTCGGGAGGAGTGCCTGTCTGGGCAACACTCCGCCGAGCCGCCTCGAAGCCGCCCTGCTCCCGCAGGTGGGCGACGTACTCCTCGCCGACCTCGTCGTCGACACAGACTTCGGCCATCTGCCGGAAGAGCGCGTCGTCCGGGACCGCGATGCGCGGTGTCAGCGGGCGGCCGTCGAGCAGTTGCCGAGCGCGGGCGCGGACCTCCGCCGCAACCGGCGACGGATAGTGGCCCATCAGCACCGGTGTGCTGCCGTCCGCCTCGGCGAGGGGGCGTTCGCCCGCGAGCCTGTCCCGGAACTCGTCGACGAGGCTCGTGTCTCCGGTCAGATG
>NZ_AEJB01000566.1 GCF_000331005.1 Streptomyces turgidiscabies Car8 | reverse complement strand
TACGCCTCCTCCGCCTGCTCGGCCTCTGCCTCTTCCACTACCGGCTCGGTGGTCTCCGTCTGCTTCGCGACCGCGTCGATCGCGGCCAGCGAGCGCCGGACCACATTGCGGTCGGTGGTGTACCAGAAGTCCGGCAGGGACGCCTTCAGGTAGCTCCCGTACCGGGCTGTGGCGAGGCGCTGGTCCAGTACGGCGACCACACCGCGGTCCCCCGTCGCCCGGACGAGGCGGCCGGCGCCCTGAGCCATGAGCAGGGCCGCGTGGGTGGCGGCGACGGCCATGAAACCGTTGCCCCCGGCGTCCTCGACGGCCTTCTGGCGGGCGCTCATCAGCGGGTCGTCCGGGCGCGGGAACGGGATCTTGTCCATGACGACCAGCTGGCAACTGGCGCCCGGTACGTCGACGCCCTGCCAGAGCGACAGCGTGCCGAACAGACAGGTCCGCGGATCGGCCGCGAAGTTCTTGATCAGCTCGCCGAGCGTCTCCTCGCCCTGCAGGAGGATCGGGAACTCCGGGATGCGGGAACGCAGTTCCTCGGCGGCGAGCTGGGCCGCCCGCATCGAGGAGAACAGGCCGAGCGTGCGCCCGCCCGCCGCCTGGATCAACTCCGTGAGCTCGTCGAGCATGTCACCGCGGTCGCCGTCGCGCGCGGGGCGCGACAGGTGCTTGGCGACGTACAGGATGCCCTGCTTCGGGTAGTCGAACGGCGAGCCGACGTCGACGCCCTTCCACTGGGGGAGGTCGTCGCCCGCGGTGCCTTCCGGGGAGAGGCCCAGAGAGGCGCCGACGCCGTTGAAGTCGCCGCCCAGCTTGAGTGTCGCGGAGGTGAGGACCACGGAGCGGTCCGTGAAGAGCTTCTCCCTGAGGAGGCCCGACACCGACATCGGGGCGACCCGCAGGGAGGCACCGAAGCGGTCGTGCCGCTCGTACCAGACGACGTCCCACTCGGAGCCGTTCGCGATCCGCTCCGCGACGTCGTGGACGCTTTCCACCGAGGCCAGCGCCTGTTTGCGGACCGCGTCCTCGTCCTGGACGGACTTGTCACGGGTCGCGCCGATCCCGGAGATCACCGTGCGGGCGGCGTCCCTCAGTGCCATCAGCGCGTACCCGAGGTCTTCCGGGACCTCCTCCAGGCGGCCCGGCAGGGCCAGCTCCATCACCCGCTCGAACCCCTCGGCCGCGGTCTGGAGCTGGTCGGCGGCCTTCTCGTTGACGAGCTTCGCCGCCCGGCGCACGGCACGGTTGACCTGGCCCGGAGTGAGCTCACCGGTGGCCACTCCGGTGACCCGCGAGACCAGTTCGTGCGCCTCGTCGACGATCAGCACCTCGTGCGGCGGGAGGACGGGCGCGCCCTCGATGGCGTCGATCGCCAGCAGCGCGTGGTTCGTGACGATCACCTCCGCGAGCTTGGCCCGCTCGCGGGCCATCTCGGCGAAGCACTCGGCTCCGTACGCGCACTTCGAGGCGCCCAGGCACTCTCGGGAGGAGACGGAGACCTGTGCCCAGGCCCGGTCGGAGACGCCGGGGGTGAGGCCGTCACGGTCGCCGGTCTCGGTCTCGTCGGACCAGTCACGCAGGCGGAGCAGGTCCTGGCCCAGCTTGCTGGTGGGTGCCGCGGCCTCGAACTGGTCGAAGAGGCCCTCGTCCTCGTCCTGCGGTACGCCCTCGTGGAGGCGGTGCAGGCAGAGGTAGTTCGATCTGCCCTTGAGCATCGCGAACTCGGGGCGCCGGCGCAGGACCGGATGCAGGGCGTCGACCGTGCGGGGCAGGTCGCGCTCCACGAGCTGGCGCTGCAGCGCGAGGGTCGCGGTCGCGACGACCACCCTCTCCCCGTGCGCGAGCGCGGGTACGAGGTAGCCGAGCGACTTTCCGGTGCCGGTGCCTGCCTGGACCAGCAGATGGGAACCGTCGTCGATCGCCTCCGCGACGGCTTCGGCCATGGTCACCTGGCCGGGGCGCTCCGTACCGCCGACGGCGGTGACGGCAGCGTGCAGGAGTTCGGGGAGTGAGGGCTTCGTCATAGCGCGACCACCCTACGGGGCGGCACTGACAATCGGGTGGTCAAGGCGGGAGAGCACGGTGGGGCAGGGCGGGACGCAGGAGGTCTACAGCGCATCGCGCAGGCCCCGGTCCCGAACCATGAGGGCGGCCCGCTTGGCGGGCAGGTCGACCTCGGCGGAGAACCGGAAACCGGCGCTCAGAAAGGCCGAAACGGAGGGGGTGTTGCGCAGGTCGGGTTCCGCGACGACGCGCCCGCAGCGAGGACGGTTGTCGAGTACGAGGTCGGCGACGGCTCTGAGCAGGACGCCGCCCAGTCCACGCCCGCGATCGGCGACACCGCCGAGCAGAAGGTGCACCCCGGTGTCGTGGGGACGGGCGGGATAGTGCCTGGCCAGGGGGTCGAGGTCGGCGCGGTAGATCTCCCAGTAGCTCATCGGGGTGCCCTCCAGCACGCCGAGACAGGGGACGCTGCGCCCGTCACCGTCGAGCTGGGACCGCAGATGGGCCTCGGTCACGCGTTCGGTGCCGGCGAGTTCCCAGAAGGTGGCGACGGTGGGGTCGTTTATCCAGCGCCCGACGAGGGGGAGATCGCGCTCAAGTTGTACGGGGAGGAGGCTGAACGAGCCTGCGGCCGTGCTCCTCGGCCCCCATTCCCCGATGCGGTCGAGGAGGTCGTCGTCGGCCGGGGGGACGGTGTCCGCGGCGTTGCCCGTGCCGGCGTACAGCGCGAGGAACTCGTCGGGCAGACGCAGCTCCAGCGTGGCCTCGTTGTCGCTCTCGGCGGTCGAGGTGGTTCGGCGGTCGGTACGGGCGTCGGTGCGCGCGTCGGCAGAAGGCACGGGACGCTCCTCTCAGGAGATGGGGTGTGGGGTGTTCCTCGGGGGTGAAAGGGAGTCGGTGTCGTCGCCGGTGCCGGGGAGGTCAGGGGCGAAGGGGGTTGGCGATGGCGACGTACACGGACTGGGTGTCGACCGGGCCCACCAGCTCGTCGAGGCCGTGGAGCCGGGTCAGCAGGTTGGCCTTGCAGCGCAGGACGGGTGAGTCGAGCAGACGGCCGGGCAGCGTCGTACGCAGTCGGGCGGGGCCGGAGGCGACGTCACCGAGGAAGCGCCGGAACGCGGCGAGCAGCAGCTGTTCGTCGGCGAGGCGCTGGGAGCCGAACGCGCCGATGAGGCCCAGTACGTTGTTGATGCCGAGGTAGTAGGCGAAGCGTTCGTCGGTGACCTCGTCGGAGACGAACGTGTCGCTCTGTTCGCCGATGCCGGGCAGCCGGGCGTCGAGTTCACCGCGCCGGGACTCGCGGAAGTAGTACCCCTGGTTGTCGCGGTAGCGGCCTCCCCTGGGCCAGCCGTCGCTGTCCAGGAGGAGCAGGGTGTTCTGCTGGTGGGCCTCCAGGGCGATGCCTGCCTCGCTGTCCAGCCAGAGCACGGGCCGGACGACCTGCTCCAGGTAGCGCAGGAACCACTCGGTGGCCACGGCGCCTCGGGGGCGGCCCGTCTTCCCGGCGAGACGTGTGACGACCTCGGCCAGCCGGGACCGCAGAAGCGGACCGGCCGACCGCCGGTCTGCCGCGTCGCCCAGGTGGGCGCGGGGCCGGGGCAACACGAGACCGGCGATGCAGGACACGTCGTCCGCCGGGTGGAACGGGTTGTGCCGGATCATCACGTCGAGGCCGGGGACCGGGTGGCCGTCCGGGTCGTCGACGGCGAGCCAGGCCGGATCGCGGACGATGTCGAAGCCCGGGTGCGTGGACTGCCACTGCTTGGCCAGTCCGCCGCGCAGCAGCCGGTGGACCTCGACTCCCCGGTGGAGTTCCTTGCGGAGGTTCTCGCGCCGCGAGTTGGTGATGCGCAGTCCCAGCGAGAGCTTCAGCATCGCGGGGGCGCCCGAGCGGTGGACCGTGCGCACGGAGGAGGTGGGGTACCAGGGGGAGCCGTGGGTGCAGAGGTCGCGGAGCAGCCCGGCTTCGAACAGAGCGGCGATCTGCGGGCGGTGCCTGGTCTCGCGGATCTGCCAGGGGTGCAGCGGGAGAGCCGCGTAGCCGTCGGGCAGGGGCAGTGCGGCGCCGATGAGCTGCGCGGTGAGCTGCTCGGCGCGGATGGGGCGGCCGCGCTCGGTCCAGGCGGAGTCCGTGGCGAGGACGGAGGGGGCCACCGCCAGCCAGTGCAGGGGGAAGGAGCCGCGCAACTCGGGCGAGTAGAGCCGGGCTTCGGCCTCGGCGAGCCCTTCACGGCTCTTCGGGGTCGGATGCATCGGGTGACCGAGCAGCAGTGCCTGTTCGGCGGCGAGAAAGAGGTCGGGGCCGTCGGCGGGCTGTGCGCGACGGTCGCTGATGAAGGTGGCGGTCCGTCGGACCGAGTCGGCGACCCGGGCGACCAGGTCGACGGCGTCGGGGGGCAGGACGGAGGGGGCGGGAGGTGCCGGGGCGGCGGCTTCAGCGGCGGCCTCGGCGGCGGCTGACGTGCCGTCCGCGTGGGCCGGGGGTGCCTCGGTCGCCGGGTCGGCACCGGTCCCGACCGGCTGCGGGCCGTCGTACGCCTCTCTCGCGAGCAGCGTCGCGACGGTGACCGCGTCCGCCGCCGGGGCTCCTGCGGGGGCGTCGGCCAGGTGGGGGAGGCCGAAGCGGTGCCAGCCGGTCGGGGACCAGTAGTGGACCGGGGCCAGCAGGGCGGTGCCGCTGGTGGGGAGGGGGATGCGGAGGGTGCCGTCTTCGGGGGCGGTGAGGTCGTTCTCCCGTACCCAGCAGCGCAGCAGGTTCTCGGTGGCGGCGGCCTGGGCCGCGGTGTGGGGATCCAGGTGCTCCAGCAGGTCGGCTGTGGCACCGCGTGCCCACTCGGCGCCGCCGGCTGTTCCCTTCTGGCGGGGCACCGTCTCCCGCGCGGGCCCGGAACCGCGCGCGGGGACGGTGTGGGAACGGCCTTCGGGTACGGGGGTGCTGTTCAAGACCAGTCCTCGGGATATTGCTCGACTGCGCGTGCGGGGGGGGGGATACGAACCGGGGTGGTAGGGGTCCAGGGGCGGTACTGGCGGGCGTCGGAGCCTGGCTAGCCCGCTCGCTCGGAGTGGCCGGCACGGGGACGGCCGAGGGGGGTGTGACCGCGAGACACCGCTGCCACGGCGTCGGCCAGTCGGTCGAGTACCGCGACGGTCTGCTCGTCGCTGATGGTCAGCGGCGGCAACAGGCGGACGACGCTCGCCCGGCGCCCGCCGAGTTCGACGATCAGGCCCCGGCGCAGGCACTCCCGCTGTACGGCGGCGGCCAGTTCGGGCGCCGCGGGACGCGGCCCGCCGTCGGCCGGCCCGGGGAAGATCTCCGGGTCGGCGTCCCGGTACCCGTCGGCGGAGTCCGCAGCGGCTCCCGGCCCGCGCTCCGCTCCGGGCTCGACCAGTTCGACCCCGATCATCAGCCCTCGTCCGCGCACGTCCCCGATGATCGGGAACTCAGCTGCCAGCTGCCGGAGTTGGGCGAGCATACGGGCGCCCAGGACGGCCGCGCGTTCGGCGAGGCCGTGCTCGCGTACGTAGGCCAGAGTGGCCGTGCCGGCTGCCATGGCGAGCTGGTTGCCGCGGAAGGTGCCCGCGTGGGCGCCAGGTTCCCAGACGTCGAGGTCGTCGTGGTAGACCACGACGGCCAGCGGCAGGCTGCCGCCGATCGCCTTGGACAGCACCATCACGTCGGGGGTGACCCCGCTGTGCTCCACCGCCCAGAACCTGCCGGTACGGCCGACGCCGGTCTGGATCTCGTCGGCGATCAGCGGGATCGAGCGGGACTCGGTGATCCGTCGCATACGCCGCATCCAGGGGTCCGGCGCCGGGATCACCCCGCCCTCGCCCTGGACGGGTTCGAGGATCATGCCCGCGGGCGACGGCACACCCGACTTGGTGTCGTCGAGGACGGACTCCGTCCAGCGGGCGGCGAGTTCGGCGCCACGGTCACCGCCCATCCCGAAGGGGCAGCGGTAGTCCTGGGGGAAGGGCAGCCGGGCGACCTGGATGTCGGTCGCGTGGCCGGAGGCGCCGAGCGAACCGGCGGTCATGCCGTGATACGCGCCGGTGAAGGCGAGCATGCCGGTACGGCCGGTCGCGGCGCGCACGAGCTTGAACGCGGCCTCCACCGCGTCCGTCCCGGCCGGTCCGCAGAACTGCACGCGCGCGTGGTCGGCGAGTCCGGTCGGCAGGGTCCGGAACAGTTCGGTGGTGAAGGCGTCCTTGACGGGGGTCGCCAGGTCGAGGACGTGCAACGGCGCCCCCGAGTCGAGGACCTTGCGGATGGCCTCCAGCACGACGGGGTGGTTGTGGCCCAGGGCCAGTGTCCCCGCGCCCGAGAGGCAGTCGAGGTAGCGGCGGCCGTCGGCGCCCTCGATCGTCAGCCCCCGCGCCCGGACGGGCACGATCGGCAGGGCGCGCGCGTAGGTGCGTGCCGCCGATTCACGCGCCGACTGGCGCCGCAGGATCCCCTCGTGCGCCCCGCGCGCCCCCGTGCACTCCCCTGTCTCCATGGACTCCCGCAACTCCAACGCCCCAACTCCCCGCTGGTCCACTGCTCTGCCGCCCCGCCGCCGCCAACTCGGCGATACACCGCTCCCGTTACCAACACCCGGCACACCCCAGGAGTCACGGGTCGGCTCAAGATCCTTACCGCGGCGGCGTCTTCGCCTCAGCACGACGGACTCGGCACTCCGGGAACAGCCGTGCCAAGGCGTCACACCGGCGGGCCGGCGGGCGATCCGCAGATCAGACCGCCGTAGCGAAACCGTTGCCGTTCCCTCGGATGTCCCCCACAGCGACCGCATAGTGTGTGATGCCGTGCGGGGACAGCACAGGGTTGGACCACGCCAGGGGGAGTCAGATCATGGGACGCATACGCCCGCCTTTCATCACCCGCCACGGGAACGGTGGGCGCCGCAGAACCTCCCCCGCGCCGGCCGCCGTCGGCCTCGCTCTGGCGCTCGCGCTCACCGCCACCGCCTGCGGCTCGGGTTCGGGGAGCTCCGACGCGAGCGGGAAGGCCTCTTCCTCGGCGGCCGACGACAACGCCGGTGCAGGTACCGGAAAGATCACGATCCCGGACGGGCTCAGGGACAAGCTCAAAGAGCACGGGATCGACATCGACAAGTGGAAGAACGGCGCCTGGAAGAACTGGGACAAGGACGACTGGCTGCGCGAGGCCGAGGACTACGTCAATCCCATCATCGAGGGTCTCTGGAACACGGACCGGATGCGGGACGCCGACGACCCGGAGAAGAGCGTCGACGCCGGCGACCTCTCGGGCGACCAGGGCGTCACCGACCCGACGCCGGCGGCGGTGGACGCCAAGGCCGTGCCGCCCGCCTACCACGCCAACGTGCCCGAGGCGGGCAAGGTGTTCTTCGACGCCCCAGAAGGCACGATGGTCTGTTCGGCGACGGTGGTGGAGGACCCCGCTCACCCCGGGAAGTCGAACCTCGTCTGGACGGCCGGTCACTGCGTGCACGCCGGCAAGAAGGGCGGCTGGTACCGCAACCTCGCCTTCGTGCCGTCGTACAACGACGCGGGCAGATCGAGCGCCGAGGTGGAGAACACTCCCCGCGCGCAGATCGCTCCCTACGGCGTCTGGTGGGCCGACTGGGCACAGACCTCGGACCAGTGGATCGGGCAGGGCGGTTCGACGGGCGGCGACGGAGCACCCTACGACTTCGCGGTCATCCATGTGACGCCGGAGAAGGGCGGCAGCGGCAAGTCACTGGAGGAGACGGTCGGTTCGGCCCTGCCGGTGGACTTCGCCGCGCCCGCCGTGGCGCAGGTGGACAGCATCACGGCGACCGGGTATCCGGCGGCGGCCCCGTTCGACGGCGAGACGATGTACCAGTGCCAGGACAGGCCGGGACGCCTGTCGATCGTCAGGTCGGATCCGACCATGTACCGGATCGGCTGCACCATGACCGGCGGTTCCTCCGGCGGCGGCTGGGTCGCCACGGGCCCGGACGGCGACCCGGCCCTTGTCTCCAACACCTCGATCGGCCCGGTGAAATCAGGCTGGCTGGCGGGCCCGCGGCTGGGCAAGGTCGCCAAGGGCGTGTACGACAAGGTGAGCACCAAGTTCGCCACCCAGTAAGGAAGTAG
>NZ_AEJB01000565.1 GCF_000331005.1 Streptomyces turgidiscabies Car8 | reverse complement strand
CCGGACAACTCGGCCCACTCCGCGCCCCGTTGGCGCTCCCAGGTCAGTTGGGCTGGCCGATCGGACGTACGACGACGGTGTTGACGTCGACTCCCTCCGGCTGTTGGATCGCCCAGACGATCGAGTCGGCCAGCTGGTCGGCCGTCAGCAGATGCCCCGGGGGCAGGCTGCCGTAGCTGTCCCAGAAGGGGGTCTCGACGCGCCCGGGGGCCACCAGTGTCACACCGACGCCGAACTCCGTGACCTGGCGGCGGGTGTTCTCGGCGAGGCCGGTCACCGCCCACTTGGTCGCCCCGTAGAGATTGCCCGGTGTGTTGACGAACCCCGCGACACTGCCGACCAGCACGATCCGGCCCCGGGTCTCCTTCAGCGCGTCGATCGCGGCCCTGATGAGCAGGGCGGGCCCGAGCACGTTGGTCAGCACCATCTCGGACCAGCCGGCCGGGTCACCCTCAGCGACGGAGTCGTGGGTGGCGAACCCGGCGTTGGCGACGACCGTGTCCAGCCGCCCGAACTCCTTCAGCGTCGTCTCGACGGCGCCGCGCACGTCGTCGTACTGTGCCGCGTTCCCGGGAATCGTCAACAAGCCCTGAGGGCGCCCGAGTTCCTCGGCGAAGCCGTTCAGCCGCTCCTGGCCCCGGCCGGTGACGGCGACCCGGTGGCCGGCGGCGAGCAGCTGCCGTGCGACGGCGGCGCCGATTCCGCTGGCGCCGCCGGTGACGAGTGCGACGGGTGAGTCGGTCATGGTGTCTGCCCCCTGTGTGTGCCACGCATGTGCACGCATAAGCCGTGCGCGTCGGTTGACAGCGGGGAGTCCATCACTTGAAGCGCCCTCGAAGTCAAGCCCGGGCGGGCGCGGTCACGTCTGCGGTTTGCTGCCCGTGTACACCGTGTGCGTGGCCAGGACGAAGATGTCGGGGCGGTGGTGCAGGCCTGCCTTGTCGTCGGGGTCGAGGAGGCGGTCGAGGGTGGCGCGGTCGTCGGCGTCGAGCTCCTCCGCGAACATCGTGCGGCGGCGGTCGAAGACACCGATCACATAGGCGCGGGCCGCGTCCGTGAGCGGGGCGGGGAGATCGAGAAGGAAGGAGCGGGTGCCGGAGGGGCGCAGGCCGGCGGCGGTGAGCAGGGCCGGCCAGTCCTCCGTCTCGCGCACGTGACCGGGCAGGGAGGTCCGCATCTCGCCGAACCAGTACTGCTCGACCATGTCGAGCCGCGTCTCCAGGCCGGGGCGCCCGAAGCCGAGGTCGCGCGGCAGGTTCCGCTCGGGGAGACCGCCCTCCATCACGGCGAGCGTGCCACCCGGCGCGAGTACGGCGGCGAGCGCGGTGAGCGCGGCGCGCTGGTCCCCGACGTGGTGCACGGCCCTGCTCGACCACACCAGATCGGCGGGATACTCCAACTCACCCAGTCCGCCCGGGAGTTCGGCCAGTACAGTACTGAAGCGGTCGGCGGAGCCGAAGCGTTCGGCGTTCTCGCGGGCCCGTTCCAGGAGCGGCACCGAACTGTCGGCCGCGACGATACGCGCCTCGGGGAACGCCTTCGCGAAGAAGCCCGAGATGATGCCGGGGCCGCTGCCCGCGTCGACGATGAGCCCCGGTTCGGGCTGCTGCCCGGCCAGCCAGGCCAGGGCGTCGGCGTAGAGGGGCGCGAACAGTTCGGCCTGCCCCTCCAGGTGCGGGATCATCGTGGCGAAGTCGATGTCGTCGTGGTTGTGGGAATGACTGTGGGCGGGGGTGGGCGCCTGGTCGTGGTCATGATCGTGCCGGTGCTGATGGGCCATGGTGTGCGGGCCTCCCGTTGTCGTTGGCACCAGCCTGCTCCGACCTCGCCGAACCGGCCAGTTCTGTTGCCGTTACGGCAAACAGGAATCCCCTCTCGACCCCGCTCGGCAAAAACCAGGTGCGCGGGACAGTCCCTCTCCCCCACGATGTCCGGATGGACGATGAGCTTGTGAAGCGTTTCCTCGAAGACGGGTTCGTGAAGATCGAGGGCGCTTTCCCGCCTCGTGTCGCCGAACACTGCGCACGGATACTGTGGCGGGAGACGGGGTGCGACCCGGACGACCCTGGCACCTGGACGAAGCCCGTGCACTGGGTGTCGGAGATGGCGCAGGGCCCGTTCGCCGCCGCGGTCAACACGCCTGTGCTGCATGAGGCGTTCGACGCGCTGGTGGGCGAGGGCCGCTGGGCGTCACGCTATTCGCTGGGCAGCTTTCCGCTGCGGTTTCCGCACGAGGAGGAACCGGACGACGCGGGCTGGCACATCGAGGGGAGCTACTCCCCCGAGGGCGCGACCTGGCCGTACACGAACCTTCGCTCGCGGGACCGGTCCCTGCTGATGCTGTTCCTGTTCACCGAGGTCGACGAGGCGGACGCCCCGACCCGTATCCGGGTGGGCTCCCATCTGGACGTACCCCCACTGCTGGAGCCGTACGGCGAGGAAGGTGTCTCGGGTCTGGAGATAGCCCCGCAGCTGGTGACAGCCTCGGCCCACCGGCCGTTGGCGTACGCCACGGGGAGCCCCGGCGACGTGTACCTCTGCCACCCTTTCCTGGTCCACGCGGCGCAACCGCACCACGGCACCCGCCCCCGCTTCATGGCCCAGCCCCCACTGCACCCGACGGCCCCCTACGAGCTGGACCGTACGGACGAGACGTACTCCCCGGTGGAACTGGCGATCCGCC
>NZ_AEJB01000564.1 GCF_000331005.1 Streptomyces turgidiscabies Car8 | reverse complement strand
CTGCGTACGCAGACCCAACTCGGTGAAGAACGACTCAAGCTGGTCAAGGGACAGCCGGTCCTCGCGTACATCGAGACGCGGAAGTACGGCGACATCCCGCTGTACGACCCCGCCGGCGCGGAGAAGATGCGGCCGTTGCCGTCGTCGACCAAGGCCCGGATGGCCAAGCGGCGGACCTGCCCGACGTGCGGCAAGGTCCGCAACGAGATCGTGCGCAGCAAGCGGTGCTCGGTGTGCTGGGACAAGGCTCGTGCCGAGCAGCAGCGCCGGGAAGCTCGGACGTGCTGGGACTGCCGGGAGGTGTCCGAGCGGCGGCTCCCGGTGCATCACCGCTGTGGAGGATGCCGCCGCAAGCAGCTCGACGAGCAGCGCCAGGAGGCGGTGGCGTGGGTCGAGAAGGTCACCGTGTGCCCGGGGGACGGCTACGGGGGCGACTGTTCCGTGAAGCTCGTGACGAAGAAGGAGGCGCGGGCCTATCAGAAGGGCCAGGGAGCGGAAAGGACCTGGTGGTCGAGGGCTCCGCACTGGCCGACACGGTGTCCGCCATGCACCGAGGCCAACGAGCGGCGGGACGCGGAGGAGCGCGCCAAGTACCGGGCGGAGTACGAGCGGCGGGAGAAGGAACGGCGGGAGGCCGAGCAGCTGGCGGCCGAGAAGCGCGAGCGGTGGGCCGCGGCCGCGCTCGTCGACCCGGACATCCTGGTCCTTGACACCGAGACGACGGGCCTGCACGAAGAGGCGCGGATCGTCGAGCTGGCCGTGCTGAACTCGCGCGGGGAGGTCCTCCTCGACACGCTCCTCAACCCGGGCGAGCCGATCCCGAACTCGGAGTTCCACGGCATCACGGACGCGATGGTCGCCTCGGCGCCCACATTCTCCGACGTGCTCGTGAAGCTGACCGGACTGCTCGACGGCAAGCGCTGCTTGATCTACAACGACGTGTACGACGTCAACCGGCTGCGGCACGAGCTCATGCTCCACTTCCTCGACCGCGCGGCCCGGGAGGCTGCCGAGGAGACCGAGGGCACGGGAACAGTGGCGGAGGATCTGCGGGTGCGGGCGCTCGCTGAGGCCCGTGAGCAGGTGGCGGCCTGGCTCGACGTCATGCGGTTCGAGGACGTGATGATCCCGTACAGCGACTTTGTGGGCGACTGGAACGAGTACCACGGCAGCAACACCTGGCAAGCCCTGGACGGGGGTCACAGGGCCGCTGATGACTGCCGTGCGGTGCTCGGCTGCCTGCGGTCCATGGGACGCAGGTACGCGGCGGAGTACGCCACGGCGGTCATGGTGGCCGACGGCACGAGTGAGGTGACGAACTGATGGTGCAGCTTCGGGTAATGACGGACGATCGGGAGCTCGGGCAAGACGTTCTGGATGTGCTGCTGCCGTTGCTGAGGGCGTGCACGGCCCTGCAGGCGAGCGAGCCGACCCGGCTCTCACACCGTGGCGGCGGGCTCCGCGTGGTTCTGGAGGTGCAACTAACCGGGGCGCCGACCGTGACGGTCGAGCGGGGGGACGCGTCGGCCGGTAGCGCGCGGACAGCTCGGGGAGAGCCTCCGGCGACGCGTCGACGAGCCCGTCGTGCGCTCCGCCTGCAGTTGATCTCTCGCATAATACCTTGCGCGGGCCGGGCTCCTGGTGGAGACGGGCCGCGCGTACGTGGAACCCGCTACGGTGCGGGCTATGTCAGTCACACAAGCACAGACCGTACCCATCCCCCCGCTGTCGGGCTACTCCTGGCATCTGCCCACGGTGGCCAGCTGGGAGGAACCTATCGAGTGGGTCAAGTGGCGAGCTCAGCTCCGGGTGCCGTCCTCGTTCCAGCCGCTCCGACCCGGCACCACCGTGCGGACCATCGCGGTGGCGAATCAGAAGGGCGGCGTCGGGAAGACGACGACGGTGGCCGAGCTCGGAGCTGCTGCGGCGGCTCGGGACTGGGTCGTTCGGGTCATCGGGGTGGACCCGCAGAAGGCGGGCCTGTCGGCCTGGTTGAAGCCGATCTATCCGGAGGGTCTCGACCCGAAGCGTCGGCGCTCCCTAACGCACGTCTTCCATAAAACGTGCACCCTGGACGAAGCCACCTACCCAACGCGTTTCAAGGGCCTGTATGTCGTCCCCGCCGGCTCGAAGCTGGGCGGTGTCGAGAAGGATGGGGATCTTGTGGGGCGGGAGCTGACCATCGCTCGCGGCATCCAGTCCAGCTCCCTCGACATCGACCTCAACCTGCTCGACTGCGGGCCCACCCTGGGCACGCTCACCGTGGCGGCCCTCGTGGCGGCGGACGCCGTGATCATCCCCACCGAAGCCGGAAAGATGGAGACGCTCGGCGTCGGCGACGTCTACAACACCATCCGGAAGGTTCAGGAGGCGTACAACGCCAAGCTGTACGTGATGGCGCTGATTCTCACGGAGTGGGCCCGGTCGGCGGTTATGAAGGCGACAGCCATCCAGCTGGCAACGGACTTCCCTGACGCCGTGATTGCCCCGGTGCGGCCCTCGGTGAAGGTCAAGGAGGCAGTGGGGGAGGAGAAGCCGACCCGGCTCCACGCACCGAAAGACTCGGCTACCCGGGACTTCGACCAGATCGCCGGCGTCCTGTTCGGCGACAGGGAGGCGTCGTGAGAAACGTCGGATCGGCGCTGGACGTCGATGACGACGACGAAGAAGAGTCGTACGCCACGGACCTGGTCAGGCCCCGTCCGTACAACGCGGTGCCGATCGACCCCGCGGAGCTGCCGGTCGACCGTAAGGAACGACTCAAGGCGGTCGAGGCCGCGCTGATGGCGGCTGAGGTCACTAAGTCCAAGAGCATCGCCTGGTCCAAGCTGCGTTGGACGGTCGAAACGGGCGCCGCCCTGCGCGTCCTCATCGAGGAGGACCTCTACAAGGAGGATCCTGAGTTCACCTCGCTGGAGACGTACGCGGACAACCGGCTGCACCTGTCGCGCGGCCACGTGTACGAACTCGTCGACGATGCGTCCCGACTCCTCGCGGTGGCCCCACTGTCAGAAATTTCTGACAAACCCTTCAACGCCTCGCAGGCCAAAGTGCTGGCTCCGCTGATGGAGGTGTACGCCGAGGACGGCGTGGAAGGTGGGAGGACCAAGGCAGAGCTGGTCGTCGCGGACGTTGACTCGACGGGCAAGAAGCGCACGGCGGCAGCGCTGCGGAAGGCGGCGGAACACCGGGGCTTCGTCATTTCCGAGAGTCCGGCGGTGGTGCCCTCGGCCCGCAAGGGCAGCGACGAGAAGGACGACATCGAGGACGCGGAGGTCGTAGAGAACGACGGCACCCGCGCCTTGGAGGCGCTGCACGGCCTCCTGCAGGACCAGAAAGGCGTGTACGACGGAACAGGGGACGGCCTTCTCCCCCTGGCACTCAAGGCCGACTATGCGGCTGCGGAAGGGGTCTTGCGGGAGTTCCTGCAGTACCTCAGCCGCACCGAGCACCGGATCAGGGCGGCGATGAAACCGCGAGCCTCGGGCGACGCCTGACTACGACACAGCGAAGCGCCCGACCCCTTTCCGGTCGGGCGCTTCGTGCTGGGAGGGACCCCTACTGGGAGCTCTGCCTCCGTGTGGCGAGCCAGGTGGTCACGGCGGCGGCGCCCACTCCGATCACGCGATGCAGGGCGGAATCTAACTCGATCCATGCCGTTCCTGGACCGTTGCTCTCGGTCCGGAGGGTGCCGTCGGCATCGAGGCGGACGGCCTCGCAGTGCTCGACGTATCCAGTCTGGCCTGTTTTGCCGACGAGCCACAGGAACAGGGCTCCCCGGTCAATGGCCGCGTGTGTCACGCCGTTGAGCGCGGCGCCTGCGGCCAGCGCAGGGACCGGAACGCGGTAGCCGAACGCTCGGGTGAGGGCGACAGCCGCGCCGGTCTGGATCGCGGTGTATGCGGTGACATGAAACAGGACGGCACGGCGGCCCCGAGCACTCGCCGTCATCGTCGGTTCGCCGCTGCGGTCGTCCTTCTCTTCGCCCACGGCGACTCCGTCGCGGTAGACGGGATGCAAGCCGTACAGCCGCTTGCAGCGCGCGGTTTCGCTGCCCTGCGCCCAGTGGTCGCAAAACGGATGGATCTCGCCGAAGGCGCTGAGTAGGGCTCCGAAAAGGGCGAGCCTCTTCGTGGCGCGGCTCATCGGGTCGTCTCCGGTGGGGGTCACTTGTTGTCTTCCTCGGTCTTGGTGAGCAGGGCGTACAGGCGGGCCTCGTGGGTGTCGCTGGTGGGGTCGTCGTGGTCGGCTTGCAGGAGGGCGGCCTGGGCCGGCGCCTCGGCGACGATCTCGCCGGGCTTCCGGGTGTCCGTGATGATGCGCAGGATCAGGCCCATCGGGCTGTCGTGGTCCTCGGGCGTCAGGCCTTCCCTCCACCTCTCGACCACGCGCAGGGCCAGCTCCTTGCGGAAGTCGGCACCCTCGACAGGGTGTTCCGCCCGGTGGATCAGGTCGGTGAGCAGGGCCGCGACGGGCTCACTGGCCTCGCGGAGCTGGCGGGTGAACTCGTTCTGCTGTCCGTCGAGTCGGGCGCGGAGCTCGTGCAGCTCGTCCGTGACCTGGGTGGTGCGCTCGCGCTCCTCGTCGCGCTGCTGCTCGTAGTCGCCTGACTGGGCCTTCCACGTGGCCACATCCTCCTGGGCCTCTTTGAGCTGGAACTCCAGCCCCGGGACCTTCCCGGCCTCCTCGACCTTGCCCTCGTAGTACCGGCGCGTCGAGCGGGTGATGATGCGGATCACTTGGCGGCCTCCTCAACCTCGTTGGCCTCTTCGGTGCAGGCACAGAGCGGATCGCGGAGGGTGCCGCGTGCGGTGTGGCCGGAGCCGCCGCACTCGGTGCACGCGCCGTTGGCGCCGGGGTCGAGGCCCCAGGTGTGCCCGCACTTCGTGCAGCCGGCGCAGTCGGCAGAGTCGCCGGTGTTCGGGATGGGGAGGCCGAACTCCTCGGCGCCGGGGCTCTTGCAGAGCGGGCAGGTGATGATGACGGCCAGCGCGTTCCGGCATCCGTCGCAGGTGACGGTCCACACGTTCCCGTCGTGGACCAGGCGCTCGATGACGGGCATCGGGTAGACGGCGCAGGCCAGGGTGAAGTGCTGCCGATCTCCGGCGTACTTGGCGGCGTGGACGGTGCTGTCCGGCTCGACCGCGCGGCGCTGGTGGGTCTCGTAGGTGATGGTGCTGGTCGCCCGGGGGTCAGTGGCCATCGGCGTCTCTCCTGTGATCAGTGGTCGGATGCGGGGAGTTCGGGCAAGCCGGCCTTTTGCAGGACGGCGTGGTCGTACGTGGTCGGGTCGAGCTGGATACGCTGCTCGACGGCGCGCGCGAGGGTCAGTCCGTACGCCAGCGCCTGGGCCTTGGCGTCGTGGGCGATGACGGCGGTCGCCACGGTGGTGGCGCTGTCGAGTCGGGCGAGTGTGAGCTCGTGGTCGCGGGCCTCGCGCAGCTGATGGGCTGCGCGCCAGTGCCGGGCTGTGACGACGTAGACCAGGACCGTGGCGACGAGCCACAGCAGTGCGGACAGGGCCCACGACTCGGTGTAGGCGACGGGTCCGAGCAGGGCGAACGCTCCGGCTCCGGTGAACGCCACGGCTGTGGTGGCGGGATCGCCGTTGCGGTGGACCGCGGAGACGCATGCGGCTGCGAACGATCCGGCGGCGAGCGCCAGCATCAGCGCCATGTTGCCGACGCTGTGCGCGGCGCCCTGCTCGTGCCAGATCCGGGCCAGGATCAGGGCGGTCGAGGTGGTGATGACCGGGACCACTCGGCCGGAGTGGGCGACGAGCAGGGTGAGCCCGTTGTGCTGAACCAGCGGCGCCGGGGGCGGCAACTGCTGGCTGTACCAGGCGGGCAACTGGTCGGGGGGTGTCACGGCTGGAGCTCCGTCCGGGACTCGGGAGTCGTTGAAGGGTGGGGGAGTGCGTCGGCCAGCTCGGCCAGCACACGGGCGTGGCAGGGCTGGTCCGGCGGGCACCAACAGCCCAGCCGCCGGCCGCGCAGGGCGGGCAGGTGCTCGGCGAGCAGCTCGGCGTGCGTGTCGAGCCAGACCCGATAGCGGGCCACGGCCTTGGCGGCGTCGCCGTCACGGACGCGGTTCGGGTTGGCGAGCGGGTGGCCATACAGGCGCCATCCGCCGAGGAACATGGGGCGTCCGACGTAGACCACATCGGCGTACGCCGCGTCTCCCTGGTGCCCGTGCAGGTCCACCACGGTGGTGGGCCCGATGGCCGTGGGCTTGGAGGGGAGGGCCGGGGCCGGGGCAGCCGAGTAGAGGGCGGCAGCTCGCATCGCGTATCCCTTCGGTGGCAACAGAAGGGATGTTTCGGGCGGCGGTCGACGAAGGCAAGCACCGGCCGCCCGGTGTCGCCACGAGCACTCCTGTGCGCCCCCCGCACACCCCTGGGGCGCCGGGGACAGTGCGGCAGTCGGGTCAGCGCAGCCGTTCGCGCAGGATGTCCTGGGGCTCCCGGTGCGCGAAGGCGGCGCGCAGATCGGGCTCGTCGACCGCGCGGACCCCCAGTACGGCGACCGAGGTGAGGTACGTGCGTTCGTCTCCCGCGCCGTACGGGGCCGTGGTACTGGTCCGGCGGGTCAGTGCGGTGAGGAGGCGTTGCCCGGCCG
>NZ_AEJB01000563.1 GCF_000331005.1 Streptomyces turgidiscabies Car8 | reverse complement strand
CCCCGGCCTCTGTCGATGTGGCCGTCCGCGACGGCCTGTTGCGTGTTGCGGCCCAGACCCAGGGTGTGGTCGCCGTGCTCGAAGTCGGTGAAGACCGGGGTGGTCGCGAGCACGGTCTCGACGCGGAAGCCCGCCCCGACCGCCAGCCGGGCGAGGCCGCGCCCGACGGTGGCGTGGCGGACCACCTTCTCGGTGGTGTAGCGGGTGAACGCGCGGCTCGTCTCCAGGTCCTCCGCGTCCACCGCCAGGGTGTCCCAGTCGGGCTCCACCAGACCGACGCGGGCGCCGGGGCGGGTGGCGGTGTGCAGCTGGGCCAGCACCTCCGAGGGGGACCGCACATGCATCAGCACCCGGTCGATCTTGGCGCGGTCCACCGTCCCCGGAGCGACGGGCAGGGCATGTGCGTCCGCCTCCCGGATCTCCACCGTGTGCGCGGCGGCGGTGCGTTCACGGGCCGTCGCCAGCATCGCCGGGTCCTGGTCCACCCCGATCACCCGGCCGGCCGCACCGACGCGCTCCGCGAGAGCGGGCAGGTCGGTGCCGGGGCCGCAGCCCACGTCCAGGACGGTGTGGCCCGGTCGGAGGTCCAGCAGGTCGAGCAGCTGCCGTTTGTACGCCCGGCCGGCTTCCTCGGACGCGGCGCGCAGCATGTAGGACGCCTGGTCGGGCCTGGGTACACCGAGAGTCTTCGCCATGGGCGGCAGTCAAGCAGGTGTGCGCCGGGCGCCAAGTGGGTTCAGCGGGGGTGCAGTTGGCAGGGGTGCGTGAGGAGGTTGCCCAGCAGGCCCTCCGTGTCACCGGATTTGTGGGCCCGCGCCACGCCTCTGAGGGTGCCGTTGTCGTGGTGGAGGTGGAGTGACAGGGCCGGGCTGTTGATCCGGGCGTCCGCTGTGGGGAGTTGCAGGGGGAAGGCCGCCTGGAGGTCACAGGTCCGAGACGCGCTCGCCGGGGCTTCCGCGCTCTCGCCGCTCAGCCGCAGACGGGCCCGGCCGTCCTCCGGGAAGAGGGTCAGCGACACCGGGATGTCTCCCTCGGGGGTGCTGATCGAGCCGCGCCAGTCGGTTGCCGGGAGGTTCACAGGGCGCGCCGGGTCGTCGGTGAAGGGGGAGATCGACCCGGGGGAGAAGCCCGGGACGAGGGTGTCGAGGATGTGGTGGGTGATCCGGTCGCGGGCCGTCTTGTCGGTGCTGTTGGTCAGTACGGACACCGACAGGCGCTGCTCGGGCACGGTCACGACGATCGCCGCGACGCCGCCCATGCCGCCGCCGTGGCTCTGCACCAGGGGGCCGGTACCGCGCGACAGGCACCAGCCGAGCCCGTATCCGAGGCCCGGGTTGACCGGGCGGGCCTCGCGGACGGCCGCCGCCGTCTCCGGTTTCAGCAGACGGTCGTACGACTGGGCGAAGAGCGCCAGTTGGGCGGCCGGTGCCCAGCCGAGGGTCGCGCCGGGGTGGCTGGTGTCGCAGTACGGCGGGTAAGGGCGGCCGTCGGGCGTGTAGCGCGTCGCCCAGGGAGCCGGGCCCGGGTAGGTGGGGCCCAGATGGAGGGCGCCCAGGCCGAGCGGTTCGAACACCTGCTCCCGTACGAAGTCCGCGAGCCCCTGGCCCGTCGCCTCCTCCAGAAGCCGGCCCAGGGCCCGGTAGCCGAGGTTGGCGTACTCGAAGGCGGTGTCCGGGGCGCGGTGCGGTATCGCGTACGGGGTCGCGTCGATCCGGTCGCCGTCCCCGGGGCCGCCGTAGTGGAAGTCGTAGTGGGCGCCGAAGCCGCCCCGGTGCCGGAGTATTTGGCGGGCGGTCGGGGCGGGCCACCCCTGGCCGCGCGCCATGGACACCGGTACGGGGGCGTCCAGGTCCAGCAGGCCCTGGTCGGCCGCGACGCAGATCGCCGTCGCCGTCATCGGCTTGGTGACCGAGGCGAGGGCGTAGGCCGTGCCGGGGGTGGCCGGGCGGCCCGAGGCGATGTCCGCGAGGCCGTGTGCCTCGGCCAGGACCACTTCGCCGTGTTCCACGACCGCCGTCGAGACCGAGGGGCAGTGATGCTCCCCGATGGTCGAAGCGCAGTACTCGGCCAGCCCGTTGAGCCTGCTCGGCGTGTTCGGCATGCACGCATCCTGGCAGGGTCAAAGTCGTATGTTTACGGCCGGTGTCCCTCGTCCTGGTCACTTTTCGGATACACCGCATCCGGACGGGGGGTTGGCGCGTCTACGTCGGTATGGATCTGGAGAAACCGGCCGCCGAGGCACGGCAGCCCGAGCGGCAGCCCGAAGGGTGTCTCGTCGTCGCGATTCGCCTCCCCGTGCGGATCGTCGTGCTCGTGCTGGTCGTGCCGGTACGGATGGTGTGGGACGCGCTGGCCGCCGGCTGGCGCCTCCTCACGGACGCGGTGCTGCGGCCCCTCGGGCGGGCGCTCGGCTGGGTCGCGCGGGCCGTCCTGATCTGGCCGTTCGTCGGGCTGTGGCGGTACGTCGTCGTGCCCCTGGGCACGGCGCTCGGGTGGCTCGCGAAGGTGCTCCTCGTCGTGCCCCTGGTGTGGCTCTTCCAGCACGTGCTGACGCCTCTGGGCCAGGGGACCGTCTGGGTGTTCCGGGGGGTCGGCGCCGGGCTCGTGTGGGTCTACGCGCGCGTGCTCACGCCGGTGGGACACGGCGTGCTGTGGGTGTTCCGGGGGATCGGCGCAGGGTTCGCGTGGGTCTACGCGCGCGTGCTCACGCCCGGCGGGCACGGGCTGCTCTGGGCGCTCAGGGGGATCGGGGCGGGCATCGCCGCCGTCGGGCTCGGTTTGTACGCCGTTGTCGCGTGGCTCGCGCGGTACCTGGTCGTCGTACCCGCGAAGTGGCTGTACGCGTGGGTCCTCACGCCGGTCGGCAGGGCGATCGCCTGGTGCGCCCAGGGGCTTCAGTGGCTCGTGACCATGGGGTTCATGGGGATCGGGTTCGTCCTCCACTGGGTGCTGCGACTGCTCCTGGTGCTGCCCGCGCTCGCCCTGTGGCGCTGGGTCCTGACGCCCCTGGGACGCGCCCTCGCCGTGGTCGGGCGCGAGGTCGGGGCCGCGCTCGGACATGCCTGGCGCATCGCCGGGTACATCTCGCTCGCCGTCGGACGGTTCCTGGGGACCCTCCTCAGGTGGATCTTCGTGGAGCCTGTGCGCTGGGCGTACCAGGTGGTGCTGACGCCCGTCGGACATTTCGTCCGGGACGCCGTACTGCGGCCCGCCGCCGATGCCGCGCGCAGTGTGGGCCGGGTCACCCGGCAGGCGCTGGCCACGGCACGCGAGTCGGCACGGCAGGCCCGCGCCGACTTCCGCCGGATGCTCTTCGGGGAGACGAAGGAGGAGCGCCCGCAGGCGGTCCCCGCGCCCCGGCGGGAACCAGGAAGCGCCGACGGACGTACTCTAGGTAGCAGTACGACCGCACTCACGAAGGACTGAACGACACTGGGCAAGCGACAGCCCGAAGGCCCGCCGCCCGCACTCGCGGTGCAGCGCATCCGACTGCGCTACACCAAGCGTGGCCGCCTCCGGTTCACCAGCCACCGTGACTTCCAGCGCGCTTTCGAGCGTGCGCTGCGCCGTGCCGAGGTGCCGATGGCCTACTCGGCGGGGTTCACGCCGCATCCGAAGGTGTCGTACGCCAATGCCGCACCCACCGGCACGGGCAGCGAGGCGGAGTACCTGGAGATCGCGCTCACCGAAGCGCGCGATCCCGACAAGCTGCGTGAGCTGCTCGACGAGTCGCTGCCCACCGGGCTCGACATCGTCGACGCGGTCGAGGCCCGGACCTCCGGGCTCGCCGACCGGCTCACGGCTTCCGTATGGGAGCTGCGACTGGAGGGTGTGGCGCCCGAAGACGCGCGCCGCGCCGCCGACACCTTCAACGCCGCCGAGACCGTCGAGGTCCAGCGCCTCGCCAAGAACGGCATGAGAACCTTCGACGCCCGAGGCGCGGTCGCGCACCTCGAGGTACGCGAAGCAGGCGTCGACGCACGTGTCGAAAGTCATTTTGAGACGCACAGTCCACAGCCCGCCGCAAGCGTCGGCTCCACGGGAGCGGCTGGCGCCGCGCCCCCTGCTGGGCCGACCGACCAGCCCTGTGCGATACTGCGGCTGGTTGTTCGGCACGTGACGCCTGCTGTTCGACCCGACGACGTTCTGTCCGGTCTTCGCGCCGTGGCCGACCTCGCGCCGCCGGTCCCCGCTGAGGTGACCAGGCTGGCGCAGGGGCTGTTCGATGAAGAGACCGGCACGGTGACCGACCCGCTCTCGCCCGACCGCGAGGCAGCGGTGGCCCTCTCCATGGCCACTCCGACTGCCGCCGCGTCGCAGGCGCCGGCGTAAGGAAGGTCCCGCGAAGGGACGGACGTCGTAGCGTCGCCCTCGGACTCGGGAGCCACCTGGGTCGGGCAGCGCACCGACCACAAGACTTTCGCCAGGCCGTACGCAACATGGCGTACGGAACCGGCGAGACAGGACACAGAGAGCTCCCGTGCGGCGCCCGCGCCCCGGACGGCGGCACCGCGCACTGCGCGAGCCGCGGACGTCACCGGCACCCAAGCCGGACCGGGTGCGGCGCCCGGGAGCCTGACGGGAGAACTGCCCGCATGCTCGAACCGACCGAACCCGCTTCGGAGCCCACCGAGGGTTCCGCACACGACACCCCCAGCGACACACTGCCGCCGCGCCGTCGGCGCCGTGCGGCGTCCCGCCCCGCGGGACCGCCTGTCGCCGGGACCGAGGCCGCCGCTGCGGCCGAGACCACCGCGCCGGCCATACCGGCCGCAGAGGTCGACCAGGTCGCCGCGGCCGATCAGGCCGCTGAGACCGAGCGACCCGCCGAGGAAGAGGCAGCGCCCGCTCCTCGTGCGCGTCGTCGGGCCACCCGGCGCGCGTCCGCGCCCGCCGGTGCGCCCGCCAAGGCTGCCGAGGCAGCCGTTGACGAACCGGCCGTGGCCGCCGTATCCGCCCCGACTGCCGAGGAGAGCGGCGAGCAGGGCGAGAAGAGCGACGAGGAGAGCGCGGCCGCCGAGGCGCCCGCTCCGCGTGCCCGTCGCAGGGCCACGCGCCGTGTCTCCGCGCCCGCCGCCGTCGAGACCGAGGCAGCCGCCCCGGAAGCTCCCGCGGCAGAGGCGCCCGCAGCAGTCGCCGAGGCTCCGGCCGAGGTGGAGGCCGAGCCCGAGAGCGAGCCCGTCGCTGAGGAGGCCGGGACGCGTCGTGGGCGCCGTCGGGTCGCCCGCAAGGCCGCCGTCGGGTTCTCCGCACCCGCGCCCGCCGTCCAGAACGGCGAGAGCGAGGGTGGACGACGTCCCGCGCGTCCCGCGGTCGCCGTGTTCCAGGCGCCCGTCTTCACCGAGCCGATGTTCCAGACGCCCGAGCGGGCCGCCGCGGCGGCTGCCGCCGAGGCTGCCGAAGACGTCGAGGAGCTCGCGGTCGAGGAAGAGGTCGTCGAGGCCGCTCCGGTCGCCGAGGCCGTCGAGGAGCACGCACCGCGCCGTCGGCGCCGTCGTCGCGGTGGCGACGAGGAGCCCGTGGCCGCCGCGCCCGTCGTGGTCGAGGAGCCGACGTACCCGGAGGACACCGAGAGCGTCGACGACGCCGACGAGTCCGCCGAGGACAGTGCCGACACGGACGACGACGGCGACGAGGAAGGCCCCGGTTCGCGTCGGCGCCGCCGCCGCGGTGGCCGTCGTAGGCGCCGTGGCGAGTCCGCCGACTCCGAGGGCGAGTCCGGTGACGACGACTACGCCGCCGAGCAGGCCACGCGTTCCGCCGAGGACACCGAGGACGCTGCGGACACCGCCGACCAGGCGGACGAGGACGCCGAGGAGGACGAGCGCGACGAGCCGGGCGGTTCCGGTTCGGCCAGCAGTCGTCGCCGGCGCCGTCGGCGTCGTCGTGCCGGTGACTCCTCCGGTGAGAGCGAGCCGGTGCTGGGCGACAGCGACCCCGAGCGCACGGTCGTCAAGGTCCGTGAGCCGCGTCCGAAGCGGGACGAGCACCCGAGCGACGAGGTGCAGTCCATCAAGGGCTCCACGCGCCTCGAGGCCAAGAAGCAGCGCCGCCGGGAAGGCCGTGAGCAGGGACGCCGACGCGTTCCGATCATCACCGAGGCCGAGTTCCTGGCCCGCCGCGAGGCCGTCGAACGCGTGATGGTCGTACGCCAGTACGGCGACCGCACCCAGATCGGTGTCCTTGAGGACAACGTGCTCGTCGAGCACTACGTCAACAAGGAGCAGTCGACCTCGTACGTCGGCAACGTGTACCTGGGCAAGGTGCAGAACGTGCTGCCCTCCATGGAGGCCGCGTTCATCGACATCGGCAAGGGGCGCAACGCCGTCCTGTACGCCGGTGAGGTCAACTTCGAGGCGCTGGGGATGGCCCACGGGCCGCGGCGCATCGAGAGCGCGCTGAAGTCCGGCCAGTCGGTGCTCGTGCAGGTCACGAAGGACCCGATCGGCCACAAGGGTGCCCGTCTGACGAGCCAGGTCTCGCTCCCGGGCCGCTACCTGGTCTACGTCCCCGAGGGGTCGATGACCGGCATCAGCCGCAAGCTGCCCGACACCGAGCGCGCGCGTCTGAAGACCATCCTCAAGAAGATCGTCCCGGAGGACGCGGGCGTCATCGTGCGCACCGCCGCCGAGGGCGCGAGCGAGGACGAGCTGCGCCGTGACGTCGAGCGGCTCCAGGCGCAGTGGGAGGACATCGAGAAGAAGTCGAAGGGCGGCAACGCGCCGACCCTGCTGTACGGCGAGCCGGACATGACCGTCCGCGTCGTGCGCGACATCTTCAACGAGGACTTCACCAAGGTCATCGTCAGCGGTGACGAGGCCTGGCAGACCATCCACGGGTACGTGTCCCACGTGGCCCCGGACCTGGTCGACCGGCTGTCGAAGTGGACCTCCGAGGTCGACGTCTTCGCGACGTACCGCATCGACGAGCAGCTCGCCAAGGCGCTCGACCGCAAGGTGTGGCTGCCCAGCGGCGGTTCGCTGGTGATCGACAAGACCGAGGCGATGATCGTCGTCGACGTCAACACCGGCAAGTTCACCGGCCAGGGCGGCAACCTGGAGGAGACGGTCACCAGGAACAACCTGGAGGCGGCCGAGGAGATCGTGCGCCAACTGCGGCTGCGCGACCTGGGCGGCATCGTCGTCATCGACTTCATCGACATGGTCCTGGAGTCGAACCGGGATCTGGTGCTGCGGCGTCTGCTGGAGTGCCTGGGCCGTGACCGTACGAAGCACCAGGTGGCCGAGGTCACGTCGCTGGGGCTCGTGCAGATGACCCGTAAGCGGGTCGGGCAGGGCCTCCTGGAGTCGTTCTCCGAGACCTGCGTCCACTGCAACGGCCGCGGTGTCATCGTGCACATGGAGCAGCCGACCTCCGCCGGAGGCGGCGGCAAGCGCAAGAAGCGTGGCCGTGGCGGTGCCGAGAGCGAGCACACCCACGAGCACGATGTGCTGGTCGACGGATCCGACAACGAGGCTGACGAGGCTGAGGCCGACGCGTTCGAGGAGACCGAGGCGGAGGTCGCGGCCGAGGTCGCGGCGCCCGTCGCGCTGTCGGCGCCCGTCTTCGTGCCCGACGAGGAGCTGTACAGCAGCGCCGCCGAGGCGGAGGCCGCGGCCGGCCGCGGTGGCCGTTCGAGGCGGCGGGCCGGCAGGCGGGCCTCGGCTCCGGCCGGGGCGCCGCGGGCGGAGTCGCGCCGCGGCGACGGGCGTTCGTCGCAGGGGCGTGGCTCGGATGCCGTCACGGCCGAGTCCGTCGTCGCCGAGGCTCCGGTGGAAGCGGAAGCAGATGTGGCGGCTGCCGTGGTGCCTGAGGTGACGCCGGTCGTGGTTCCCGAGGCCGTGGCTCACGCCGAGCCCATGGCTGTCGAGGACCCGGTGGTCGAGGCGCCCGTCGCCGAGACGCCGGTCGCGGTGCAGGACGACGCGGCTCCCAAGGGACGTACGCGTCGGCGGGCCACCCGCAAGGTGTCGGCGCCGGCCGGTTCG
>NZ_AEJB01000562.1 GCF_000331005.1 Streptomyces turgidiscabies Car8 | reverse complement strand
TGTGCGGTGCGGCGGCTCGTAGGGGTCCTGGCGCCCGGGGCGGACGGGCGGGCGGTCCGCCACCCAGTCAGGGGTGAACGGTTCGGCGTCGGACGGCTCCAGCTCGGGAGTGGGTGTACCGGTGCGTCCGTCGCGGCGGGCGGGAAGTGAGCCGATCGGTCCGGTGATCCCGCCCAGCCGCCCCTGGTTGAGGAGGTGGAGGGCCTGTGTCTCCAGGTCGTTGGACTGGATCTGACCGCTCTCCACCATGTCGAACAGCCGGTCGACGCGCTCCTTCTCGTCCTGCCGGCCCTCCTGCCGGATCTTCTCCAGGAAGTCCTTCGCCTCCGTCGGCTGGGCCGCCAGCATGTAGCTGAGCTGCTCCAGCTGCCCGCCCTGCAGCATGGATCTGAACCGTGCCTGGTGCACCCGCGTCAGCTCGGCCGAGGCGTGCGCGTCCCGCATGCCGTTCATGTACTCGATGGCCCGGTCGTCGACGCGCAACCGGACGTACAGCCGTACCTTCAGGCCGAGTTCGACCCCCAGTTCACCCCAGCGTCCGCCCGTGCACTCCCGGGTGATGGCCCGGTTGGCCTGCTCGGCCTCGTGCACCCGGTAGGTCGAGGTGACCTCACGCAGCCGCTCCAGAACGGGTGCGGTGAGCCGTTTCGCGATGTCCGTGACGACCTGCACGGCGGCCAGATGCGGGTCGTCCACCGTCCAGTGGATGTCCACCTCGGCCTTGAAGAAACTGGTGCCCCCGGCCGCAGGCAGCTCCATCTCCAGCGTCGTCTGATAGGTGCCGAGCGCGATCTCGCAGATGTTGTACGGCCGTGCCAGCGCCCGTTTGTCCACATGCCGGGTCCCGGTCACGGTGACCACGCTGTGGCCGCCGTTCCGGTAGAACAGCACCAGCGCCTTCTGGGCGCTCACCTGCGGCTGGACACCGTTCGGCGCGTACTCGGTCAGGAACGGGCCCGCCGGTCCCTCGTCGTTCTCAGCCATGGCTTCTCTCCTCCTGGCCGCTCCGGCTCCGCCGTCCGACGGCGAGCCACCACAGGGAGCGCGCCAGGGTGTCGGGGAACGGGTCGTCCGGATCGTTCATCATTCGGCGCAGCAGCCAGTCCAGCCGCCGCCGGTCGGTCTCCTCGGCGGCCAGCGCGGGCAGCAGCGCCGCCAGCCCGGGCCGCGTCCACTCCGTGCCGTCCTTGCGTACGGCAGTGCGCAGCATGCTCTCCAGCGCGTCCGTGGCCACGTCCTTGGAACGGGCCGTGTTCAGTGCCGTCCACATCAAGTCGGCTATCGGCAGGGCGAGTTCGGGCCGGTCGGCGGCCAGGGCGAGTGCCAGGGGCCAGTCGCCGCGCTCCCCGAGCGAGGGTGCCGGCTCGTCGATCAGCAGCTTGTCGACCCTGGTCGAGGCGAGCCAGACGGTGGCCGCGAGGCCGAGCGTCTGGTAGCCGTCGCGCTTGTGCGCGATCCAGTCGCCCATCCGTCCCAGTACCGTCACGGCCTGCTCGCTGTCCGGCAGCGCCAGCAGCCGTACGACGTTGAACGCGGCGGCGGCCCGCAGCGACTGCCCCCCGTCTTCGCGGACCCCGATCCGGGCCAGCGCGTCCAGCGCGTCGCCGGCCGAGTCCGCGCAGTTGCCGTAGCCCAGCGCCGCCGCCGCCGTCGAGCGCAGGCTCCACGTCCCGGACCGGCTCCAGTCCTCGACCAGTTTCCGTACGGCCTTGCGGTGCGAGGCGTGACCGGCGGCCTGGTCCAGCATCGTGGCCGCGAACAGCCTGCGGTGGGCGCTGCCCTCGGCGAGCGGCCTGACCAGTTCGGCGAACCCGTGGTCGAAGTCCCGTACGCACAGTTCCCCGGCGGCGACCGCCGCGCGCACCCACACCTGGGGCCGCTGGTCGTCCGCCAGTAGCCGCAGCCAGCGCACGACCGGCGCCCGCACCGGGAAGTGCCGCTCCCACAACTCGGTCAGGACCGCCGACGGCAGGGCGCCGCCCCGGTACCAGATCAGCCGAGCCGCCACCCCGGCCCCGGCCACCTCGACCTCGCCGTCGGTGAGTTCGGCCCGGGACAGGGCGACATCGGCCTCCGGGTCGTCGCAGAACAGGGGCCGGGCGGGCGTGTGGTCGGGGTCGCACTGGACGGACAGTTCCCAGGTCAGCAGATGTGCGGCGGAGGACACCGCGCTGTGCGAGGCCCCGCCGAGGACGGCGAGCGCGATCCGGAACGCCACGGGGTGGAACAGGGCTGCGGTGCCCGGCCGTCGCGGGGTTCGCGCCCCGTCCTCGGCGCCCTTTCCCGCCGGTGCGGTGAGCGCGCGGTCCACACCGGCGAACCACTCCTGGGCCTGGTCGGCGGCGAGCCGGCGGCACCCGGTCAGCAGTTCCGCCTGCGACAGATCACCGAGCAGCCGGCCGGCCAGCAGCGAGGCGAGAAGCTCGGCCTCGGCGGGCCGCAGGTCCTTCAGCCCGACCGCGTCCACCACCTCCTCGCTCCGCGCCAACTCCTCGGCACGGGCGAGCAGTTCCTCCAGTCCGACGGTGTCCTCGGGAGCGTCGGTGACATGGCTCTCCAGCCGTTCCCGGAGGCGGGTGGTGAGGAGTTCCTGGGTGGGCGCGGGTGGGCAGAGCATGCCGTAGCGCCCGGCGAGCAGCGGGCCGGCCGCCGAGCCGACGGTGACGACGAGCACCGCGAAGGCCTCGAACCGGGCCAGGGCGGTGGCCAGTTCGTCGAGGTCCAGCTCGTCCGGGGGCAGCGCGCCGGGCCGGGTGAGGAGCAGTTCCAGGAGGTAGCCGGTCCGGCCCGGGAAGTCGTCGTCGCCCAGCTTGCCCGCCAGTTGCCGTACGCCGTCCGGGTCGACCCGGCGCACCGGCGAACCGGCGGCGGCCTCGCTGCCCGTGGCCTCGGGGGCGTCGGCGGTGACCTCCGCGAGCAGGGAGAGCGCCGTACTCGTACGGCCGGTGCCGGGGGCGGCGCCGAGCACCAGCAGACGGCGGGCGCGCAACGCGTTGCGCAGTCCTACGTAGCCCTCGGGGACCACGTGCGCGCGGCGCAGGGTGCGCAACTCGTCGGCGGGTACGGGGCCGCTGCGCAAGGCGGGGCCGTGCAGCCGGGCGTCGGTGCCCAGGACGATGTCGCCGAAGTGGGCGCTGTTGAAGAACGAGCGGTCGACGCTGGTGAGGTCGCGGCCGGACTCGAAGAGCGTCCGGGTGGCGCGGCGTGTACGGGAGGCGGAGGCGAGGTCGGTGGGGCCGTCCTCGCCCTGCTCCTCGGCGAAGGGGGCGCGGGTGTACGCCTTGAACTGCTCGGCGGCGAGGGCCCGTTCGTCCTCCTTGTCGTCCCGTTCGCCGTCCTGCTTCCTGTCCGTCTCCTCGGCGCCCTCCCGGTCGTCGGTCCTGCCCTCGGGCCGGTGCTGGTCGGGGGTTTCGGGGGCGTCGTCCGACTGCTGGTCGTCGCTCACTCGCCCCCGCCCTTCGATTCGAAGTGCACGTCCCGGTAGGTGTTGTCGCGGTGCACCTGGATGTCGCGCCGGGCGTTGTAGGTGGTCCCGGCGTCCGGGCTGCCGACGTGCGGCGGGACCCCGCTCGGCTCGTCGGGGCGAGGTGCGGGCTCGGGCGGGGCGGGGGCGGCGACGGGCAGCCGGGGCGCCGCTCTGCCCGGCAGATGGAACCAGGCGGTGGTCTCGCCCTCCTTGAGGGGGAGGCGGGCCGAGACGTAGCGCTCGGGCTCGATGTACTTGCCGCCGCCGCTCACCACGTCCTCGTACAGGCAGCCGGAGGTCACCAGGACCAGGTCGGCGCCCTCGGCGTCGAGCAACTCCCGGGCCACGGCGGAGTCGGCGAGGCGGCAGGCCAGGTCGACGGCGCGTCCGCTGATCCCGCGCCCGTCGTGCCGGACCGGACCCACGTGCATACCGATCCGCAGGCCCAGCGGCACCCGCAGCGACCGGTTCTCGTCACGCAGGTTCTCGTGCAGCTCGACCAGCCACAGCCCCAGCAGCCGGGACACCGGGATCCCCGCCGACACCGACAGCAGTACGCCGTCCCCGCGGTCCTCCATGTGTACGGCGTCCCGCGCCACCTTGGCGTGCGTGAACGCCGTCTCCACCACCCGGTATATCCGGGCCCGCATCCTTGGTTTGTCGATGTCGTCGTACTGCCCGGAACGCCGGGCGTCGACGCTGATCACCAACTCGTAGCGCGCTTCGGTGAGTTCCATGGCGTCGCCGTCCACCCCGTGCCCCCTATGGTGCGTTCGATCGTTGTTCGGTCGCCCCTCCAGAGTCGGCCCCGGGGCGAGGGGCGTCTGTAGCCGTTTACACACGACGGGGCGGAGGTTCTGGGGATTTACGCCTGTTGCGCCTCCGTGTCCGTGTGGCCGTCGGCGAGCAGGGCGAGCAGGTCGGGGTCGAGGATCTCCACGACCCGGTTGCCGGTCCGCACGATCCGCTGGGTACGCAGCAGCCGCAGGCTCTTGGCGACGGCTTCCCGGGTGGCTCCTATGCTCGCGGCCAGCTCGTCCTGGGCCAGCTGGACCACCGAGGAACCGGGCCGGGCCGCCGGAGCCGACAGGGCCGGTGGAGCCGGCGGGGCGTACGGGCCACGGGGTGCGCCGCCCGACCCCGACAGTTCGGTGAGCCGTCCGGCCAGACGCTGGAGCACGGTGAGAGAGGCGAGCGCGGACCGCTCCTGGTCGGCGCTGCGGAGCCGGAAGGTGAGCTGGCGTATGACCAGCCCGCTCACCCGGGGGTGCTCGGCGAGGAACCTGCGGAACGCGTCCCCCGCTATGACCTGGGCCTGGGTCGGCCCCAGCGCGCGGACGGTGGCGCTGCGTGGATGCGGGTCCAACGCGGCCATCTCCCCGAGGAGTTCACCGGGACCGCGCAGCCCGAGTATCAGCCGGGTGGCCCCCCGGTCCGTCGCGACGGAGACGGTCACCCACCCCCTGACGACGATCAGGACATGCTGGGACCGGTCGCCCTCGGTGAGGAGATGGGCGTCGGCCGCGAAGTGCTTCGGGTTACCGAGGGCCATGACGCCCTCGCGCTCCTGGGCGGTCAGCGCCTGTGCGAACGCCAGCTCATTGCCTAGCAGTCCCATGGCACGCCCCCCCCGCCGCGTTCCGGACCCCTGGTTTTGCGATGGCGTCGATGGTGACAGAGCGAAGCCCTGAGTTGAGCGGTTTCCGCCATATTGGGGGTACCGCCCGGTAATCCCTGCTAATCACCGAACGGGCACGTGAATGACCCCGGAGGCCCTGAACTCCGGCCCCTGGTCTTCCCGTTGACGCCTTTCCGGCGGGCCGCCCCGTCCCCGCCGGCCACAGAGGACGCTCAGGCCAGACGCGGCACTCGGATATCTGTTCGCCCCCGCATATGAGACCGGTCGGATCCGGTCGGGTTGGCCGAAAATCAAGTGGCCACGCCTCGCGACGAGGTATCCCCCCTTCTTCTGATCCGACTCTGATGAACCCCCCAGGAAACTCTGGGCCGCCTTCTGATCGCGCATTGATCAACCGGCCCGGCCCCGCCTGTGGAATGGGCTCAGCCGGTGGAACTCCCCCCACAGGCATCAGCTCTCCGGAAGGAAATGGGCCATGGCATTCTCACCTCGCAGCTTCGTGTCCAAGAAGGGCCTGCCCCGTACCGCCGGGGCGGTGGCCGCCATCGCTGTCGGCGCCACTCTGCTCGCGGCTCCGTCGGCCAGTGCCGCCGACAACCCCACCCCCAAGGAACTGCTGCAGACCTGCAACGTCAGCACCAGCCTCTGCGTGTTCCACCCGCAGAGCTTCCAGGAGTACACCGGCCCGAGCCACCACCTCGGACCGACCGTGTACAACTGCGCGACGAACGCGAACACCCTCACCGTCGGCGGTGAGGAGACGGTCGGATCCTCCGACTCCGTCGGCCTCACGATCACCGCCTCCGCCGGATTCGCGAAGGTCTTCGAGGTCGGCCTGGAGACGAGCTACAACCGCACGTGGGAACGCAGCCACATGGACAAGGTCGAGTTCGGGACCAGCGTCCCCGCCGGCTACAAGGGCTGGGTGGAGCGGGGTACCCCGAAGCGCAAGGCCACCGGCTGGTACGAGATCCAGTACAAGAACCGTCACTGGGGTCACTTCGACTGGTACGTCTACAACTACACCGAGTCGGGCTGGGACGTCGGAAAGTCGAACGGCGGCTACGCGAACTTCAAGGACGCGCCGATGACGCAGCAGGAACGCAACGAGCACTGCGGCCGCTGATTTCCGCTCCGGCAATTCCCCTCCCACGCAATTCTCCCCACGCAATTCCCTCCCCTCTCCTTTTCGCCGGGCATGCCCGAGAAGGCATGCCCGGCGCGCGAAAGAAACGGTGGCAGTTCCATGAACGGAATCAAGCGGAAAATCACGATGGCGGTTCTCGCCGGGGCCACTGCGGTCGGTGCGCTGGCGATGCCCGCGACGGCTTCCGCGGACGGCGGCAAGTACCTTCAGCTGAAGGTCTGCAGCGGTTCGACCGAGACGGTCAAGTTCTACTTCGTCGGTGAGAACCAGCACGGCGACTGGGTCGGCTCCCAGTTCTGGGAGATCCCGCCGAAGGGCTGCACGACGGCCGCGGGCTACTGGTGGACAGCCGGCCGGTCGGTCGAGTTCCACCACCGCAAGCCCAGCACGGGCTGGCGCTGGGAACCCCGTGTCGTCCCGGCGAACGGCCAGCACGACGGCGGTACCTACCAGCTCTGGATCGGCTAGAGCCTCGACGGACCTGACGAAAAGG